>JANPOS010000001.1:0-46531 GCA_031428115.1 Novosphingobium sp.
ATGTCGTCGAACGCCTCTTTTGCCGCATCAAGGACTGGAGGCGCATCGTCACCCGCTTCGACCGAAACATCAAAAACTTCATGGCAGCAATCGCACTCGCCGCAGCCGTCATCTGGTGGCTGTAATGAGTCCGGACCCTAAAGGCCAATCTCGTAGACCTTTTGCAGCTCTCGCTTTGTCTCTATTTCCATCGAAATGTCCCGCGAGCTGTCCCGCTCGGTATCAAGATTTTTGCCGGGAGCGAGACTGGCATCCCGGCCCTTATCCGGCACATCGCGCACCAAATCCCTCGCATGCGGCACGTCACCACGATGCCTGCCGATGGCATCGGCCAGCGCCTGCTTGTCATCCACATGCAGCCCCAGATGCTCCCGTGCGCGCGATGAGAGGACATAGAACAGGCTCGTGCTGTTGAGCTGGCGGTCGTGGCTGTCCATCACCGTGATCGCGCGGTCCACGGTGAGGCCCTGGGCGCGGTGCATGTTGAGGACAAGGCCGTGAGCGAGATTCTCGCGCAGCGGATTGTCATGGGCAATCGTTCGGGTCGCGGTGTCGTCGCGCAGGGTTATGCCGTTTCTGCCGATGGCCAATACCTCTACGGCGTTGCCATTGGCGATGCCGAGTTCGCGATTGTTGGTGGCCCAGATCAGGCGATCTCCGGCTCGGACTTCGATCTCGCCCGGCACGGATAGTGCGGTGCCCTTCCTTCCGATCAACAGGCCTGCCGGTTTGAAGTCGAGCTGTTGGCCATCGCGCAACAGACTGACCTGCCCCGATTTGCGATCAACGCCGGTCACGTCATATTTGCCCCGATCAAGCCCCGCGCCCGATTGACGCTGGAACACCTCCAACCGCATGCCGGGGGAATAGCTTGAAGGCTGGCGCATCTGTTCGTTGGTCAAATTCAGACCTTCATACACCTTCAGCGTGATGGCATCCTTGCCCAGGCTGCCCTCGGCGATCAAACCGGTGCGGACCCGATCCAGCACTTCGGTGCGCAGAACATGGCCAGATGTGAAAATCGCGGTTCGCGACCGGTCTTCCGGCGAAAGCGACAACCAGGCATCCGCGCCTGACTTGGCCGGGTTTGGCGACTCCTGCACCTTGTCGCCAAGCAAGGTGAGCGAGCGCTCGGCATTGCCGATCCTGGCGGCGGCGACGGCGTCGCGCATGACGGGATCGAGCTGGCGTCGGTTTTCAGACAGCCGAACCGAAGGCGCACCTTCCTGCTGCAACAGGGCAAAGGGCCTTCCTGCCTCCGGCGAGGCAATTTGCTGGGCATCCCCCACCAGAACCAGTCGCGCCGCATTGGCATTGTCCGCGATCTGCATGATGCCAAGCATCTGCCTGCTCGACAGCATGCTCGCCTCGTCGATCAGGAGAATCTTGCCGCCAATCTCCTTCCCTGCCTTCGAGATTGCATCGGGCTCTGCCTTACCCGTGGCGCGCTGGTGACGGGCAAGAAAGCCAGCGACGGTTTCGACGGATATGCCGGTGGACTGGCGAAGATCGTTGGCGAGCCGGTGTTGCGGGGTCAGCGCGACAATCTCGGCCCCGTGTTTTTGGGCGACGTCGCGGATGATGGCGAACAGCGTCGTTTTCCCCGATCCTGCGTCACCCTGGATTAGCTGACAGCGACGCTGGCCGGACAGGACTGCCATGGCGGCGTGCGATTGCTCGTCCGATAGCCCGATGCCGCTCGACTGAGCAGCTTGGGCAAGTCCAGCCAGGGCGATGTCATGTGCGATCAGCGGGGCAACCTGGCCTCGGCCATAGTTCGTCCGGTCCACCAATTCATTTTCAGTGCGCAGCACATCGCGCGTCGTCATATGTTCGGTGCCGTCCAGCACCTTGGTGATCAGCGCGCCCTTAGCCGCAAGCGCCGCAATCCGGGTTTCGATCTGGGCAACGCGCGCGCCATGCTCGGCGAAGTTGAGGGCAGCGCGCAGTAGCTGGCCCGGTTCAAACGTCGCCTGCCGTTCGGTCAGGTGCCGGACCCCGGCAGAAACCGCGAAGGCGGCGGCCAGCTCCGCGCCGCGATTGGCGGGTTCGGCCTCGCGCAACAACGGTTCAGGCTTGGGTCCGAATGCAAGTGTAACGCGGTCCAGCAGGGCATGCCCCCAATCGCGAACGCGCTCGAACACATTGCCCTGCGGGGCGGCGTCGCGGGCAGCTTCGACCATATGGCTCAAATCGAAACCACGCTCGCGCGCCAGCGCCTCCCAATGCCTGTCAAGCTCCGCCGGGGTGATCTGGACCTTGGCATCGCGCGACCGCTCGGCAATCGCCTGCATCCCTTCGGGGGAGCTGATATTGAGCCGCTCGGCGATCTGGAGGATTTCGGCTCGGCGGGTGCTCCACTGCTCGATGGTTGCGCGATCGATGCCCGCGATTTCAAAGCTGCCATGCTTACCGGTTAGCTGGACCGCATATCCCAGCTTTTCGAGCGATGCCCTGAGTTCGGAATGATAGATCGCGCCAAGCAGGGTGTTTTCCTTGTAAAGCGCGACATTGCGAAGCGCCCGCCATTCCCCATCCGCGCGCTGCGTGGCTCCCGCGACAACGGCGTGGACGTGAATTCCCGGATCGAGCGAGCGTGAGACCTTGTGCGAAAAGAGAGCGTAAACGAGATTGTCGGTTCGAACCGTTTCGCGGCCATTGGCTCCCTGCCTCGCCAGCGCCAGATTCTTTTGCGCCCATTCCATGGTAGTGCGAACCGCCTGGAGATGGGCAGAGACAACCCGTTCATCCTTGCCGACAAGGCCGACGAGCGAAACCGACTTGGGCGCGGAAAAGGTAAGGTCGATCCCCGCGACGTGCCGACCCCCGCCGCGTCCGCTGATCGTCACACCGTTCGGCAGGTTCCCGGAGAGGATCGCCTCGAACTGGCTGGCTTCAACCGGGCCTCCCAGGCCGAGGCGCGCCGCGCCCTCTCCGCCCCATTCGCGTTGCTCCGCTGACTGGTCCGCAAGATAGTAATTGTCCTTGGCATAATATTCCGCCGCTCCGGCGGCAGAGCCAACCGACGAAACACTGACAACCACGATCAGGGCCTTGCCGAAAGCGCAGGGAATACCAGATTGCATCGCACCGAAGTCTTCGCGGCTTTGGCCCGGTCAACACATTTGGCATAAGGGGATCGGAAGAGCGGATTGTCGAGCAGCGCCTTGGTTTCGGCCATCATCTCGCCGTGGAGGTAGCTCCCATGGCTGACGAGTGATTGGGCAGCTTGCCATTCGGTGTCAGCGCCAGCCTGCCAGACAGCAATTTTTCGGCCAAGCGCTGTCCCGGAAATCAGGGCGAGCAAAATCCAGGCAACGACAAAGGTGGCGGCTGCCGCACCGCCAAGCCAGTAGCGGTTCTGGCGGCCCACACGCAAAACGCCCTGCCACTCACGATTGCTCTTTTTCACGGCCGCTTCGGCGCGCTGGCCGATGGCTTCAACCGCCCTGTCAAATCGCCCCTGCTGCCCATTGCAAAGCTGCTCAATGCGCTGCTCGCGCGCGGCGATCAGATCAAACGCCTTTAACACGCGGGCACCGTGATCGGACAAGAGTTCCGTGACCGTCTCCTGAACCGAGGGCTCGGGTGGCGGCGCTTCCTTGATCTTGGCGACCGGCTCCTTCGGCACTTTGCCGCACATAGGCGTCGCTGATTCAGATTGGCCCGGTTCCGATTGAAGGCCTTGTTCAAGCAATTTGGGCAGCAGTTCGGCATGCGTCATGCCGCGTTCGATGGCCCTGAGTTTGAGCTGCTCCTTCAAGACCGGATCGACGGTGACGCGCATGGTCACAAGTTCTGACATGGGGAGTTCCTTTCGGGTATCGGCTGGTTCGGAATGGCGAAGCGATGCGCCAGCCGGGTGCGGATCGCTTCGGCGTCGGGGTGGATGGAAATGAGTTCTTCGACTGCCGCGCGGAGACGGTTGATCTGGTCTTCAAGGCTGCCGATTTCGTCGGGTGCTTCGATCAGCCTGGCCCGGATAGCATCAGCAGCGAATGCACTGCGCGCGATGCCGGCGCGGCGCGCAAGGGTGTCGAGCCTGGCCAGCTCGGCGCGCGGCAAGTAAACCGTGAGCGGCAATCTCGCCATCACCGCGCACCGGGCAAGATGGGCCGATGAACAGGCATATCTGCAATTCCACTGCGCGGCACTGTGCAGACGCCGCTTCCGCGCATTTGACGCAGAAGAGTGCACGACCGACGCACTGTGCGGTTGTGGAATCCAGTGTGGCGGCGCTGTTTGGCCGCGATGATGATGCCGCCGAGAGTGGCAGAAATCAGCGGTTCTTGGGCTCCATTCACCAATGGATTAGGTGTCCCCCTCCTTTCGCTTCCTTCGCCGTTATTCCACCTGCACTTTGGTCCGGACTTGTTGAAGCCGATCCGAGCGCTCCGGGCGCTTGCCAGGTTGGGCATTTCAATGCCCTCCGTCGGGGCAGGCCGGGCGATGGATGATCGACCCGGCGACACTGTTGTCGATGGCGGCGCGAACCCGGTCGGCAAGCTGGCGGGCCTGTTCGGGATCGAGCGTGATGCGGTCTTTTCCGAATTGCAGCGCGCCGCCGATCAGGCTCGGTTCGGCGAAACCGGCGTCAATCGAGAACAGGTCGAGCTTGAAGAAATGCCCGTGCAGGCATTCGACATCGATCCTGTCGGCGGAGTGGGCCGTGATCACGTCGGCCAGTCGGTTGAAGGGCATTTCACGCATGGCCGCCGCCATTGTGCTTCGGCGCATTGCCGCGTTTAGCGGAATGGGGCTGTGCTGGATATTGGCGGCTTGGCAGATTGCTCAGCCAGTCGCGGACTTCATCCTCGCGCCAGCGGATTTTGCCATTGCCGATGTAGCATGGGACCGGAAATCTTCCGTCGCGTGACATGCGGAAAATTGACGTGCGGCTCAGTCCGAAAAGCGCGCCAATCTGCTTGCCGGTAATGAGGCCCGATAGGGGCTGCTGTTCCACGATGCTTCCTTTCGCTTTGACATGAAGCGATCAGGATCGGGACGTTCCAGTGCCTACGAAAGCGTTTCGCGGCGTATTTACGGAGTAACTTCATCTCCGCCGAAACGCACTTCGGGATGGCCGCGCTTGGCGACTTCGATCTGCACGGAATCGCCATTCTTGCGAGCGATCAGATAGCGCAGAATATAGGCGTAATCGCCGGAAGACCTGGTGCCATGCAGGATTTTGTCGATGGCCTCGCGGCTGTAGTGATCGGCGCTGCCGTCAAGCCGCTTCAGAATCTGATCGATGACATTGGCGGAGCGGTTCCGCTCCTTGTCGTTTGCGACGGCATGCATGGCATCGAGAACGCCGGCAAGGCGTTCGGCGGTGTTCCCCCTGGCCTTGCAAACAAGTTCATCGCGCCACACCGTGAAGTCATCGGACAGAACGTTCTCCAGAACGTCCACACAATGCGGTTCCGGAATCGTCGTTTTGGTCGAGGCATCAATCGCACTGTCATCGCCAATCGGCGCATAGCGCTGCGGCACCCACTCGATCCGAATGCCCCCGACCGGCTTCTTCGCCCACGGCCTGATCGCGCTTCGGTCGCCGATTCCAAGGATCAGGAGCCTGCCGCCAGCAGCAGCGAACAACGCCGGTGACACTTGGTCCTCTGGACCTGTCGAAGATGACGGGTGCGCCGCAATCGTGCCATCAGCCAGCAGTCGCCGGAATTCCTTCAGCGCCTCAATAGCTCTCGTCTGCTCGGGCGTTAGGTCAAGGCCCAGAAGGTCTTGGTGGCTCGGTTCATGGGGCCTGGAATAGAGATGGCCAATGGTCGCAAACATTCCGACCACCGATACGGCGATTAAACCATTGTAGAGTCCGCCGAACAAATCCAGAAAGGTTGTTCCGACAAGGGATGCCGACACCGTGCCAAGCACAACCGATGTTTGAAACTTCCGCTTCGATCCCTTCGCCGCTTCAACGATCAAATCGGCGGCGCGCTGACCGATCAGCGAGGCTGGCGGGGTGTTGGTGTCCGCCCCGCAATAGTAGGCAAAGGCCTCCTCAATGAGCCAGTCGCGCTTGTCGGCCATTGGGGAGAGCCTTTCCTTTTCCGGTAACCCGTTCAATCCGCTGATAACCTCATTCGGCAATCCGAACCAGCCAATGCAGATTTCCGAGCAACGGTCAGGCATTGTCGGCGAAATTACCAGCCTTGAATTTTTCATAAAATTCCCATAACTGTCACCATATGACAGTATTAAGAATTTTATGGATCGCTTGGCTGAACATGTGATTGATGCTGGATATGCCGAGCGGGTTTTGACCGAGCGGCAAATGGCGCGCATTCTGGGGGGCAGCGATGACAGTCGCCATGCCCTGGTGAAGCGCGCCGTGAACGCCGGGGCGCTGGTGAAGGTCAAGCGCGGAACCTATGTTCTGGCCGACAAATTCCGCAAGCAGCCGGTTCATCCCTTTCACCTGTCGCAGGCGCTGGTTGCCGGAAGCTATGTCTCGATGGAGAGCGCGCTTGCCTATCATGGCTGGATTCCCGAAGCCGTATTCACGGCTCAGAACATTACGCCGGGGCGCAAGTCCACCGCGCTCGATCACCCGCAATTTGGGCACCTTTCCTTTCACCCTCTCGCCGTCAACAGGCTCGCATTTCTGGAAGGCGTCGAACGGCGCACCATTGGCGATCAAGTCATGCTGATCGCCAAGCCGCTGCGCGCCTTGATGGACCTTGTCGCATTCCGGAAGCTCGCATGGCGGGGCATGGACTGGATCGTCTCAGGCCTCCGGATCGATTCAGACCTGCTTGTCGCAATTCCCAAGCGGGAATTCATTGCCATGCGGCGGGTATACAAACACAAGGCTGTTCTGGCGTTTCTGGCGCAGCTCGAAGCGGAAGCTGCCGATTTGAAGGCGCAGCGGAAAGTCGCACATGGGAGGGTGTCCAGAGATGAATGACATCATCAAGGCCCGACTCGCGCGTTACAACCCTGCCAGCGAAGTCGAGCAGGAACACGCGACCAAGGAAATCATTCAGGATATTGCGCTCTACGCGCTCTGGCGCGCCAAATTCTTCGATGTCGCTGTCTTCCAGGGGGGCACCAGCCTGCGTATCCTTCACAAGCTGCCCCGGTTTTCCGAAGACCTCGATTTCATGCTCTTGCAGCCGGACCCCGGATTCGATTGGGGGCCTTACCTCAAGGCCTTGACCTCCACGTTGGAAGAATATGGCTTGAAGCCTGAAGCTGTCGCCAAGGAAAAAATGGATACGCGGATTCGCCGCGCGGTGATCAAGAGCAATTCGATTGCCAATCAGCTCGACCTGTCATTTGCGGGCAGCGATCCGCGCCGCAAGCTTCGGATCAAGCTGGAAATCGATGTCGAACCGCCAGCGCACTCGGGCGATGAACACTCCTTCCTCGACTTCCCGGTCGATTACGAGGTGCGCCATCAGGACATGACGTCCAACTTCGCCCTCAAAGTGCATGCCCTGCTGTGCCGCGATTATCTGAAGGGCCGCGATTGGTTCGATTTCTCGTGGTATGTCGCGCAGGGCATCTTTCCGAACCTGCCCCATCTCGAAGCGGCCCTGCGGCAATTTGGCCCATGGTCGGATGATCCGGGATTATCGGTCACGCCCGAATGGCTCGATGCGGCTCTGGCCGACAAGATCGGTTCGGTGGATTGGGAGCGCGCGCAAGTCGATGTCAGACCGTTCTTGCGGAGTGCCGAAGCAGAATCGCTTAGCCTATGGGGCGAACGATTTTTCATGGCCAAACTTGCCAAGTTGATCGCAAACGTGAGTGGAGTTCACTAACGAATTTGCTCCACAACGGACCCACGATGAGGCCCCCAACGCTAAACTGGTGAGGCCCCCACGGACAAAACCCGAATCGCGCGCGAATCGCCCCTGTGGCACCAGCTCACCCACGCAAAATCGCCATTTTTTGGTGCCGCAGGACTCGAACCTTCCTATCAACCATGGTCCTGGGGCCTCAACTGGGGCCTCACCAAAGTTCACATCAAGATACCATCGTGATTACAATATCTTATCTGGTAAAATCGAGTCCTCTTCTGGCACCATTTCCCCTGCGGGGGCACCGAAAAATGTCTCTAGAAGCATTAAAAACCAACGGGTTTGTCCAAAAGACGCACCATGCAAGCAGGCTGACGAGAAGGGGATCTTCCGTCTGGCCAAGCTGGCCGGTTCCAAGCTCTTGATTCACGCCGCGAGTTGCGCCGAATGTTTTGACGACCGACAAGCGGCTGACCATATCCGGCATGTGGATATTCCGCAGTCACGTTGCTCCGCTTCCTGCTTAACTGCTGCATACCGGGAAAACAGGGCATTCAGGAACGCTGTGATGAACGAAACCAACAAAACTTTCGCTGTGCCACAGTCGCTGGGCAACGAGATCGGCGGCAGCGGGCGCGTCTATTTTGAAAATGTCGTAATCGACAATCTGATCGATGCCCTTCTGGAACTGTCCGCAGCAGTCTGGACCCATCACGACCGGGTGCTGGTGCTGGAAAAGGTACTGGCTGCGAAAGGCATCGATGTAAGCACCGAAATCGAGATGCATTTGCCTGACGATAGCGAAATCGCGGCTCGGGCGGCGGAACGCGAAGCATACGTCCAGCGCATATTCGGCAGTTTCATTCGCAGGCCTGACGGCGACCAGCCGGGCCGCCAAATCGAAACCGAAGGAGTTGACTGAGATGGACCGCGGACAAATCGGCATCTTGCCAAGGCCGACCAGTCTCGCTGACGAGAGCTATCTGGAATTCGTCACAAGCTTTCGCAAATTTGCCATCCAGCAGGGCTTCCCGGCAGTGGCCGCAACCGGCGAAGCGGCGCTGGCCAAAGCATTGGACAAGGGTGAAGTGGGCCGCCCGGACCAGGGTAAGGAAATCCCGCTTGCCGACATCAAGCGGGTTTTCTCCAGGATCCCGCTGGTGCCGACCTGGCAGCGCTTCGTCCGGTCCCAACAGGAAATGATGTGGCGGCGCACGCGTGAAAGCTTCATGCTCAATGCCGATCGGACCATGCGTGACATGGCTGCCGCAGAAGCCAGACACCCCGAACGGATCCATATTGATCCCGATTTCGTGCCTCCAGAATACACGCGCTGCGAAATCCACTGCCAGCCGGGCGGCTATACCGATGATCCGCTGGGCGGACTGGTTTTCCATTACGGCACCAAGATTTTTTACGAAGGCGCCAACGATCAGGACGAGTTGCATGTCGAACTGGCGCAAAAAACGACCTTGCCCGCAGACGGCAAAGTGGAGCGGATTCTCGATATCGGTTGCAGTATCGGGCAGGCGACGACGGTCCTGAAGGACTTGCACCAGTCAGCCGAAGTCTGGGGGCTGGATGTTGGTCAGCCGATGATCCGATATGCCCATATGCGGGCTGTTCAGCGCGGCAAAAGTGTCCATTTCAAACAGGCTCTGGCGGAAGATACGGGCTTTGCCGATGGGCAGTTCGACATGGTTCACTCCTACATCCTGTTTCACGAAGTGCCGGTGAAGAAGATGATGGCAATAGTCGCCGAGACGTTCCGGATCCTGCGGCCCGGTGGCACATTCTCGATCTTCGAATTCCCGAACAACGACAAGGGCCAGGTGGCACCGTCCTATCGGTTCATGATCGACTATGATTCGAAGAACAATTGTGAGCCCTACTCCCCAGGCTTCGTGCAGTGCGATTTCCGGGGAACTTTGGAAGCAGCAGGTTTCGCTGTCGAAGCGGGGCCACCGGTCAGCAACGAATTTCTGCAATCGCTGATAGCCACCAAGCCGCTCGCCTGACGCCGGTTCCAGCGGCGTGGTGACGGAATCATACTGGGAACATGCCGAGTGAACCTTCATTTTGCGGCGGATTTTCGTGAAGGGTATGGGGATCAGCCGTGTTGGCCACGTCACAGGCAAGGTGTCGCCTCTATCGATGGCAGTATTCCTCAAAAACGCTATTTTTCCGAGGGTGCGCAAAGTTCACGATTCTCCGCTTGCCGCTCATGCGAGTGACCGCGCACAGACATAGGCTGCTGGCTGGCTTATCTCATTTCAGCGTGCGCGCTTGCCATGCCGGAGCGCAAAACTGTTCGCCGCGCGGATTTTTTGCAAACGTCTGCGCCAACCGCTGACAATCATCTATTTACGGCCAGAGATTGGATTCACGAATGAGGATTGGTTGATGGCTTTGAACCGGCACCCGCTCCGCGAGATCACACAGCAGGATATCGACGATTACGCCCGCGATGGCGTTGTATGTCTGCGCCGGGTGCTTGACCCGGCCTGGATCGAATTGCTTGAACCGATCGCCCGCGAGGTGATCATTGATCACAAGGACGTTGGTCTTCTCCCGACGATTCCTGGCCGCTATATGGCGCGCTGCATTGAGCAATATCGCCGGTTCATTTTCGAATCACCGATTGCAGAAGCCGCAGGCGCGGTCATGCAATCAAAGGAAATCCGTTTTTTCTTTGACGAATTCTTTGCCAAGCCGCCGCAGTCGGACGCCAAGACTCTTTGGCATTGCGACCGGATGGGGTGGCCAGTGACTGGCACCATGGTGCCATCGCTGTGGATTCCGCTAACGCCGATCGTCAAGGCCAATAGCCTCGAAGTCCTGGCCGGAACGCAGCATGATGATGTGCCTTACTGGTTGTTTTCGCCCAATGCGCGCAAGCTGATCAAGCCCGACGACCGGGTCTCGCATCCTGACATCGAAAGCCGAAGAGGTGAAGCCGGGCTGCGCTTTCTGACCTGGGATATGGATCCGGGCGATATGCTGATCGTCCACCCCTGGGTGCTGCACTACTCTGGCGGCAACCCGACCGATGATTGGCGGGTCGCGATTTCGGAGCGGGTGTTCGGCGATGATATCCGCTGGGCGCCCCGCCCTGACTGCGTCAATCTGGCTGGCGTCAGCCTGGATGAAATGCTCGACGGTGAAAAGCCCGAGGGCAGCCACTTCCCGCTGCTCTGGTCCGAAGACGACCGCGCCGATGACGACAGCCAATATCCGCGCGGATTTTCCACCCGTTGGCCGAAACGGCCAATGGGCACGATCAATGAATATGACAAATTCAAGGAAATGAAGATAAAGCAGGATTCTGGAAGTTTGTCGCGGAAAGACACGACTCCCGCACACTGATACGCTTAGCACAGGGTGAATCGAAATTTTGCGAGATGGTCTTCGCGCGTAAATTTATTGCTGTTCTTCACAACAAACTACAAAAATTGAGGGCAGACGCCATGAAATTGTTTTATTCGCCGTTTCACACCTTCGTTCACAAGGTGCTGGTGACCGCGCATGAGTGCGGACACCTCTTCGGTCGGCCATCGCTGCCCTGATCGCGCCGCAGCTAGACCGCTGCCTGATTGATGGGCGCGGGCGAAGTCACCGCAACGCAGGCGCCGCCGGCAAGCACAATGATCGCGAGCTGCGCCGAACGGATAGCCCGGGTCATCGAAGAAGATCCGCTTCAATGCCCGCCTTGTCCGCGACCGCCAGTTCCCACACCGCATGAGCTGCGGCGAGGTCCTGCGAAGCGACCCCAAGGCTTTTGTAGATCGTGATCTCCTCATTGCTGCGCCGACCGGCAATCGTTCCACCTACGACTTCGCCGATCTCGCCGACGATGTGACCCGGGCCCACCCGCCCGCTGCCAATCGCGCTGAGCAGTTCACCTGCTGCAGCCAGCGCGGCCGGCCGGTAATCAACATAAAAGCGCGACCGGACAACGGCTTCATCATCGACTTCGGCCGTTGTCGCGATGGCCGAGCCGACCAGGTTGATATGCTGGCCCGCGCGAAGGTCGGCCCCCAGCAACACCGGGGTCTTGGCCGATGTGGTGGTGCAGATGATGTCGGCGCGTTCCACCGCTTCGACAACATCGCCGTGCACCGATACTGGCAATCCCGAGCTTGTGGCGACTGCATCGGCGAAGCTTCTGCTGCGCGCCGCGTCGCGCCCCCAGATTGCGATATGTTCGATCGGGCGAACTGCCAGCATCGCCGCCACATGCCGCATCGCCTGCTCGCCGGTGCCAATAATCGCCAGCCTGACCGCGTCCTCGCGCGCGAGATGACGCGTTGCCAGCGCGCTCGCCGCAGAGGTGCGGATGGCGGTAAGCGATGAGCCTTCGATCATCGCCAGCGGGATTCCCCTAGCGCTGTCGAACAACAGGACCATGCCGACATGCGTGCCCAGCGGGTCGTCATGCGGGCGATCATATTTGCATACCAGTTTGATCCCGAAGCAGTCCGGATCGCCCAATGTGCCGGGCATGATCGCCAGCTTGCCCGTTGTTCCAGGCACCGGCATGAACTGCCGGATCGGCAAGGTAACATCGCCGCGCGAGGTGGCCCGCATCGCCCGCGCCATCACTTCGATGCATTCCTTGACCGGCAACAGCCGCTCGACATCGGACCGGGAAATGATCCGCATCAGTCGCGCGCTTTGGGCGGAAGGAACCGCATCCTGTCCATCACATCCTGGACATTGTCCGGCCGCGCAAACGGTTCGGGCATCGGTTCGCCGGGGATGCGCGGCTTGCCGATGGCGTTGAACCAGTCTTCCAGCCCCGGCGGGAAAAATACCCAGAACATCTTCATGTCACTATTGCCGGTATTGCGGATCAGGTGGGTGCAATTGCGTGCAAACAGCACGGTTGTGCCGGGTACGATGGCGGTCACTTCGCCGTCGATATCCACTTCGCCGGTGCCCTCGTAAATGAATACCAGTTCGTGGTTCTGTTTGTGCCCGTGTTCGCGCACTTCCCCGCCCGGCGGCATTACCTGGATGCCGCTGGAAAACGTATCATAGGGCATGGTGTCCGGGGTCAGATTGACATCGACATAGCCGCGCGAGGGCATCGGTTGCCACAGCGATTGCCCTTCGCCAGGCTTGACGATGACCGATCTCTGTTTGGTGATTTCGCTATCCGCCATGCCGGTCTCCATCTCGGGTGAGAAAGTCCAGAACCCTTGCATTATAGGCTTCGGAGGCTGCGATGGGGCAAAAATGCCCGCCGCGCTCTAGCAATTGCAATTCGGCGCCGGCAATCAGGCGGGCCAACTCCTCAGTGAAGCCCGGCGGGGTGATCTGGTCGTCCTTGGCGCCGATGCACAAGGTGGGCTTGGCAATCTTGCCGACCCGGCTGCGCAAATCGTGCGCCATTACCGCCGCAAGCCGCGACAATTCGACCTCGAGTCCGGGGAAAGCCGCCATGCGCTCTTCCATGAAGGCCCGCGCCGATGACATCTGCGGCTGCAAATGGCTGCTCGGCATGGCCAGATAGGTGCCCATGGTGAGATAGGCGAGTGGTCCGCAATTGATCAGGATTTCCTTCCGGGTGCGGAACAATTGGGTGAAATAGGTGTCAGGCCCCGCCCAGCTGCAACTGAGCACCAGCCGCCCCAGGCGCCCCGGATAATCGAGCGCAATATGCTGGCAGATCGCCCCGCCGGTCGAATGGCCGACCATATGCGCCTGTTCGATCCCAAGCGAATCCATCAGCGCCACCAGGTCTTGCGCCATATGTTCCGCGCCATAGATCACTTTGGCTGGCGAACTGTTGCCGCAGCCACGGTGATCATGGGTGATCACGCGGAAATGCTGCGCAAATTCATCGACTTGATTGCTCCAGAATGCGCCCCGTCCGCCCAGTCCGGCGACCAGGAACAGGTCAGGCCCGCTGCCGGAAATCTCGACATGGATTTCTGCATCGCCGACATCCACCCGGCGGATTTCGGTTTGCGGCGCAGTCATAGCGCAGCGAAAACCGACTTGCTCTGGAGGTATAGCTCCAGCCCGTCGCGACCGTTTTCGCGCCCGATGCCCGATTGCTTGTAACCGCCCAGCGGCACATCCCAATCGGCACCCATCGGCGTGTTGATCCCCAGAATGCCAGCCTTGACCTTGCGCGCCATGCGGTGGGCGGTGCCCAGGTTCTCGGTCCAGATGCACCCCGCCAGGCCATAGTCGCTGTCATTGGCAAGGCGGAGTGCCTCTTCTTCGGTATCGAAGGTCTGCGTTACCAGAACCGGACCGAAAATCTCTTCGCGCACCACTTTCATGGCGTTGGTGGTGTTGACGATCACGGTCGGCTCGAGGAAGTATCCGCTGTTGCCGTGACGCTTGCCGCCAGAGCGGATTTCTGCGCCTTCCGCTTCGCCCGCCGCAATGAACGCGCTGACCCGCTCGAATTGCTTGGCGGAAACCAGCGGACCGAGTTCGCTTGCATCGTCCATTCCAGGGGCGATCTTCATGGCTCTGCCCGCTTCGGCGATACCGGCAATCACTTCTTCCGCCACATCGCGGTGGACATAGAGGCGCGACGGCGCGGTGCAGGTCTGCCCGCTGTTGTAAAAGATGCCCATCGCCGACGCCGGAATGGCCTTGGCGAGATCGGCATCGCGCATGATGATATTGGGCGACTTGCCGCCCAGCTCGAGACTGACCTTCTTCAGCCCCTCGGCGGCTGCGTGGGCGATAATCTTGCCTGTCGCGGTCGATCCGGTGAAGGCGATCTTGTCGATACCGGCGTGGTTGATCAGAGCCGAGCCGACGGTGTGACCATAGCCGGTAAGAATGTTGATCACGCCCTCGGGCAGGCCCGCGTCCAGCATCATCTGGCCGAGCAGCAGCACCGACAGCGAGGTATCCTCAGCCGGCTTGAGAATGGCAGTGCAACTCGATGCCAGCGCCGGCCCGAGCTTCATCGCCGCCATCACCAGTGGATAGTTCCACGGCACCACCAGTGCGACCACGCCGACCGGTTCCTTGATCGTATAGGTGTGGAAATCGCCGTACATGCTGACGCTATGCGTGCTGCCGTGGATCTTGTCAGCCCAGCCGGCATAGTAGCGGAAAGCGCCGATCGATGCCGCGACATCGCCGCGCGCATAGTTGATCGGCTTGCCGTTATCGAGCGTTTCGATCTGCGCCAGATCTTCCGCCCGCGATTCCATCAGGTCGGCAATCCGGTAGATGATCCGCGCCCGTTCGTTTGGTTTCATTGTCGCCCAGGGCCCTTCTTCGAAGGCCACTCGCGCAGCGCGCACCGCACGGTCCACATCGTCGGGCGCGCTATCGCCTATGGCAGATATCGTCTGGCCGTCGGCCGGGTTGAACACCTCGATCATCGCATTGCCAGATGCTTTGCTCCAGTCACCGCCGATCAACACCTGCTGCTGTGCATCAAGAAATGATTGGACCGTGGCGGATATTGGAACACTAGGCATCGACAAACTCCATGTGGAAATTTCTGACCCGGTCGCTGGAATCAGGAGCGCATTCAATTCGGCGACGAAACCGCTTTGCCGGCCAAAGATAGCACCGCAAAATGAGCCACGGCACGGCATCGGAGCGCCGTCCCCTGAAACGAATTGCGTCATGGCATTCAGTACCGTTGGAAATGGCTGGCATCATTTCCAGACTTAGCCGTACCGCCCAATTCGCACATGCGTCCTTACCGGTATTCTCGTTAGCCGGATAATTCAGGGTCATCCGGACAATGGCAGGTCACAGCTATCCGGTGGAGCGCCCTATGCCAGCGCGCAAACAGGCCTCATCAAAGATGGCACATCGCTCGACCGGTCAAATTGAAGTCACAGCCAATAGCTGGCGCCGCTCAGCTTATTGGATCGCCTATCACCTGATCGACAACCCGATGAACGCGAAGTTTGCTGCGGTGAACTTCGTCAGTGCGGGGCTTCGCATTTTTGACATCCGCAATCCAGAGGAGCCAACCGAAGTGGCTTACGTCAACCATGGGTTCATGATCCACGGCGGCGTTGGCCACTACGACGCGGCGCGCGGACTGATTTACGCGGCCGGGAACAGCGGCTTGTGGATTCCCAAGCTTCAACCGCAGGTGCGCAAGGAATTACGGCTACCCCCCACGAGCGGGCGACTGAATGCGCACGCGGGTGAACGCTTGCGGCCTGATAACCGCCAAATACCGTGGATTTTCGGGGTTTGTCCAGACGCATATGAACGTCGGCGGTCAGCAAAATGGAGCGGGCGAAGGGATTCGAACCCTCGACCCCAACCTTGGCAAGGTTGTGCTCTACCCCTGAGCTACGCCCGCTCGAACGTTCTTTGCCTGCCGTGCTGGTGCCGGTGGGCCGGGGAGAGGCGCGCGGTTAGCATCGGGCCCGGCCCCCGGCAAGGGAAAATTGGCTCTCCGGCAAGGGAATTCTGCCAGAGCCCGAAATTGCGGGCGAAAGGCTGCGCCATCGGGGACAGTGCTGGATTGTCCCTTCACAATTTACAGAAAATCGCCACATAGGAGGCCGGTTCCATCCAGCGTTCACGGGAGCACTCCCCTTGGCCAGCCTCGGTCTCAATCTTGAAGAACAAAAAGCCGTCGACCGCTTTCGCAAGGCAGTCGCCGAACCATCAATGACCTCGCTCGTGATCCTCGACTTCTGGGCCGAATGGTGCGGGCCCTGCAAGGCGCTGTCGCCGGTGCTGGAAAAGGTCGCGGCCGACTATGCCGACAAGGGCGTGCTGCTCGCCAAGGTCAATGTCGACGAGGAGGGCTTCATTGCCTCGCAGTTCCAGGTCAAGTCGATCCCCACGGTCTATGCCGTGTTCCAGGGCCAGCCGGTCGCCGACCTGACCAATGCCCGCAGCGAATCGCAGTTGAAGACAATTCTCGATCAGCTGCTCGCCAAGCTGCCGATCGGCGCTGGCGGCGAGCCGGCGCAGGATCTGGCGCCGCTGCTGGCGATGGGCGAGGAAGTGCTTACCGAAGGCGATGGCGAACGCGCAGCCGGGATATTCTCGCAGATCGTCGAAATCGCGCCTGACAGCGCGGCGGCCAATGCCGGGCTGATCCGCGCGCTGGCGATGGCCGGGCAGGCCGCAGAGGCCGATGCCGTGCTCGCCGCGCTCAATCCCGAGCTGGCTAAGGACGCCGCGATCGAGCGCGCCCGCGCCGCGCTGGAGCTGGCCAAAGCCAAGCCCGAGGACGGCGAGCTTGCCGGCTTGCGCGCCGCCGCTGTGGCGGACCCCGCCAACATGGACGCGCAGCTGGCTTTTGCCACCGCCGCCTTTGCCGCCGGCGAGCGCGATGAGGCAGCCGCGAGCCTGCTCGGAATGATCGCCGCCGACCGCGAATGGAACGAGGGTGCCGCGCGCGCCAAGCTGCTCCAGATGTTCGAGGCGATCGGGCTGGAAGACCCTTGGGTGGCCGCGACGCGCCGCAAGCTTTCGACCGTGCTGTTCGGCTAGCAACAGTAATGGTCGAGGCCCGGACCCGCATCTCGATATTTCCGCTCAGCGGCGCAATGCTCTATCCCGGGCTGCAATTGCCGCTGCACATTTTCGAGCCGCGCTACCGCGCCCTGGTCAGCGATGCGCTGGCCCGCGACCGCCGGATCGGCATGATCCAGCCGCAGCGCGCCAATGAAGGCGCGCCGCTGTTCACGGTCGGCTGCCTCGGGCGGATCGATCAGGTCGAGGCGATGGACGACGGGCGCTACAATCTGGTGCTGGCGGGCGAGGCGCGGTTTCGCGTGGCGCGCGAGCTCGACGTGACAACGCCGTTCCGCCAGGTCGAGGCGGAGTTGCTGGAAGAGCCGGCCGACCAGTTTCTCGCGCCCGTTGAGCGCGCCTCCTTCGAGCGCGAGGCGCGCCGCTTTGCCGATGCGCAGGGCTACCGGGTGGACTGGAACTCCGTTGCCCAGCTCGACGATCTCTCGCTGATCAACGGGGTGAGCCAGATCGCGCCGTTCGATGCGGCAGCCAAGCAGGCCCTGCTCGAGGCCGACAGCCTGGGCGCGCGCTGCGAGTTGCTGGTGCAGCTGATGCAGTTTTTCGGCCGACGCGACGGCGACGACGACCGGGTGACGTTGCAGTAGGGGCTTGCGCAGAGGGGACTGGGCAATAGGGACTGGCCAGCAGGTACTGGCCAGCAGGTACTGGGCAGTAAAGTTCTGCGTTCAGCGGATGCCCGTTGCCGGCAACCGTGCGGTGAGCACTTCGCGCGGGGCCCCGTCCTTGACCATCCACAGGGTGAAGGTGCGCGTGCCGACGCCGCTGTGCGCTGCCCAGCCGAGCGTGCCATCGTCGCTTTTGCCTGAGCGCGTTTCCGGCGTGCTTGGCGTGGTCACCACCGCCGGCAGCGGGCCCTCGCGCTTGCCGCGCGGGCAATCGGCGACCTGGGCATTGACCGTGTCCGCAGATGCAGGCGCGGCCTCGTCGGCCAGGCTCATGTCGAGCAGCCACTTGAAGGCCCCGCTGCTCTGGCGTTGCCAGACAGTGACGAAACTGCCCACCGAGCCCGGACGCTGCCAGGCGCCCCGGGTGACGGCATAGGAGCCGTCGCAGCTCGACCAGACTTCGCTCGGCTGCCACCTGACCGGCACCGACGGATCGGCGCGGCCTTTCAGCCAGTCTGCTGCCAGCATCCGCTCGGGCACGAACATTTCCGCGCCTTTCGCTGCGGTTTCGCGGAACGCGGTCCATTGGCCCTTGTCCTGCGCCAGCCGGTTGAAGCCGATTTCAGCAGCGATGACCGCGCTGGGATTGGCGGCGGGGCGCAGGCGCGGGCCGTTGTCCGCGCCGCCGCCCGGCCCCGAGGCGCAAGCGGTTGCAAACAGGAGGCAACCCAAAATCCAAACCCGCTCACCCTGAGCTTGTCGAAGGGCTGTTCTGATTCTTGAGGCTGGGCGCGAAGCAATAATAAAAGTGCACCCCTTCTAATAGATCAGGGTGCGCGGAGCTGGGGTGTTGGTGGTCAAATCACGTTCTCCGCCAAGGCTATACCGGCATTGTGGTGCGCAGCGACCAGCGTGTTGCGCAGCAGCACCGCGATGGTCATCGGACCGACGCCGCCGGGCACCGGGGTGATTGCGCCTGCAACTGTGCTGACGCCAGTGAAATCGACGTCGCCCACCAGGCGTCCCTTGGTTTCGCCCGCAGCCGGCGGCAGGCGATTGATGCCCACATCGATGACAGTCGCGCCGGGCTTGATCCAGTCGGCCTTGACCATTTCCGCGCGGCCCACGGCAGCGACGACGATATCGGCGCGGCGCACGACGTCCGGCAGATTTTTCGTCCGGCTGTGCGCGACGGTGACCGTGCAGCTCTCGGCGATCAGCAGCGCCGCCATCGGCTTGCCGACAATGTTCGAGCGGCCGATCACCACGGCATCGAGCCCGGAAAGCGAGCCAAGCCGATCCTTGAGCAACATCAGGCAGCCCAGCGGCGTGCAGGAAACGAAGCCCTGCATACCGGTCCAAAGCCGTCCGACCGACGTGGTGTGGAAGCCATCGACGTCCTTGTCAGGATCAATCGCGGCGATGACCTTCTGCTCGTCGATGTGGGCGGGCAGCGGCAGCTGGACGAGAATGCCATCGACTTGTCGATCGGCATTGAGTGAGGCGACGAGCGCCAGCAGATCGGCCTCGCTGGTTTCGCCAGGCAGCTTGTGTTCGAAGCTCGCCATGCCGCAAGCCAGCGTCTGCTTGTCCTTGCTGCGGACATAGACCTGACTCGCCGGATCCTCGCCGAGCAGCACCACCGCGAGACCGGCCTTGCGCCCTGCCTTGGTCTCGAAGCTGGCGGCAAGCACTGTCACACGATCACGCAGGCCCTCGGCAAACAGCTTGCCATCGATGATCGCAGCTCCACTCATAGCGCGGAGTAAGCAAGATTGCGGAGAATCATCTGGAGCACTTGCAGGCCGATAATCAGCACCATCGGCGAGAAGTCGATCGATCCGGTGTCAGGCATGATCTTGCGGATCGGCGCGAGGATGGGTTCGAGCAAAGCATTGACCGCCTTCCACACTGCCGCGACGAAATCGTTGTGCAGGTTGACCACATTGAAGCTGATCAAAAGGCTCAGCACGAATTGAACGATCACAATCGTGACAACTATCGAAATCAGATAGCCAACGATCTGGAACAGGGTGACGGCGATCAAGGCGGGCTCCTTATTGGCCTGAGGCTGCGCGCTGATAGCCGAGCGGAGACGCTTGGGGAAGCTGGGAGCAGGCAAGGCAAGTGATTTTTCGCGCAGAGGCCGCAGCGGGCGCTAAGGGGTTGCGTAGCGCCCGCTGCGGTCTCTGCGCGAAACAAATTCACCCCGCGCGAATAAGTGTGCCTGCGCCTTGCGAGGTAAACACCTCGATCAGCATGGCGTGCGGCACCCGGCCATCGAGCACCACGGCGGCCTCGCAGCCCGCCTCGACTGCGTGGATGCAGGTTTCCAGCTTGGGGATCATGCCGCCCGAAATCGTGCCGTCGGCCTGCAATCGCACAATGTCGGCGGGCGTGAGGTCGGTCAGCAGGTTGCCGTCCTTGCCGAGCACGCCGGCCACGTCAGTCAGCAGGAACAGCCGCGACGCACCAAGCGCAGCCGCAAGCGCGCCTGCCATGGTGTCGGCGTTGATGTTATAGGTCTCGCCGTCCTTGCCCGGCGCAATCGGCGCGATCACCGGGATCATCCCGGCAGCGCAGATGGTTTCGATCACGCTGGTGTCGATCGCTTCGGGCTCGCCGACAAAGCCGAGATCGATCACTTGCTCGATCTGGCTGCCGGGGTCGCGGGTGGTGCGCGTGACTTTGCTGGCTGTCACCAGCCCGCCGTCCTTGCCCGAAATGCCGATAGCCTTACCGCCCGCGCCGGCGATCCAGCCGACCAGTTCCTTGTTGATCGCGCCCGAAAGCACCATCTCGGCGATGTCGGCAGTTGCCTTGTCGGTCACCCGCAGGCCATCGACGAAGCGCGATTCGACGCCCAGCTTCTTGAGCATGTTGCCGATCTGCGGGCCGCCGCCGTGGACCACCACCGGGTTGATGCCGACCGCCTTGAGCAGCACCACGTCCTCGGCGAAGTCGCGCGCCAGCTCGGGATCGCCCATCGCGTGGCCGCCGTATTTGACCACGAAAGTGCGCCCGGCATAGCGCTGCAGATAGGGCAGCGCCTCGACGAGGGTTTCGGCCTTGGCCAGCATGATGGGGTCGTGTGCGTCGGACATGCGCGGGCTTTAGCCCGCTGGCCGGGGAATTGAACCCCCTTTTCAGCCCTGCCGGTCCAGATGTCGCCCGATCCGCACCACAGCTGCGATCACCAGCGGCACCATCACGGCCGAAAGCACCAGCTTGGCCAGCATTTGCCCGGCCATCAGTTCGCCGATGGGGCGCACGCCGTAGAACGAGATGGTGATGAAGATCAGCGTATCGACGATCTGCGAGAGCGCGGCGGCGATGAAGCCGCGCAGCGGCGCAAACCGCCCGGTGGCGGCTCGCAGCCGCTCGAACAGCCAGATGTTGAGCGTCAGCGAGACGCCATAGGCGACGATCCCCGCCGCCATCATCCGCCAGCTTTGCCCCAGGATGATCGGGAAGGCCTGTTTGGCTGGCTCATACATGCCCGGATCGGTGGGCAGTTGCAGCACGAAGAACGACAGCACGATCGCGGTGATCAATGGCACGAAGCCGTAGCGCGCCAGCCGGTCGGCGACGGGTTTGCCATGCAGTTCGGCGATCGCGCTCGAAATGGCGATCAGCGTGAGGAACGGGAAGATCCCCGCCTCGACTGCCAGTGGTCCCAGCGCGACCTGCTTGGCGCCGAGCACCCCCGCAATCGTCACCATGCCGCCATAGAGCGCGGAAAACAGCAGCAACGAGCGCGGCATTTTCCCGGAACTATCGGTCATCTCGCGTCCTCCAGCAGCATTTCCGCGCCCTTTTCGGCGATCATCATGGTCGGGGCATTGGTGTTGCCCGAGGTTATGCTTGGCATGACCGAGGCATCGATCACGCGCAAGCCTGCGATGCCGGTGACCCTGAGGCGCGTATCGACCACGCTTCCCATCGCGGCGGTGCCGACGGGGTGGAAGATGGTCGTGCCAATTTCGCCCGCCGCGCGCTCGAGGTCTTCATCGCTCTGGTAGTCAGCGCCCGGACGCACTTCTGTGGGGCAAAAGCGGGCGAGCGCAGGCTGGGCGACGATTTCGCGGGTGATGCGAATGGCGCGGGCGGCGGTTTGCCGGTCAGCCTCAGCGGCGAGGTAATTGGGCGCTATCGCCGGCGGATCGGCGGGGTCCATGCTGCGGATCGCCGTGCGCCCCCGGCTTTCCGGGCGCAAGTTGCAGACGCTGGCGGTGAAAGCGGGAAACGGGTCAAGATCACCGCCGAATGCCGCGAGGCTCAGCGGCTGGACGTGGTATTCGAGGTCGGCACTGGCCATGCGCGGATCGCTTTTCACGAACATGCCGAGCTGGCTGGGCGCCATCGCCATCGGCCCGGTGCGGCGGGCAAGGTACTCCAGCCCGATCATGGCCTTGCCCAGCAGGCTGCCAGCGCGGTGGTTGAGCGTCGAAACGCCCGAAACCTGCCAGGCACAGCGCAACTGCAAATGGTCCTGCAAATTGCCGCCAACTTCAGGCTGGTTGGTCAGCGGCGCGATGCCCAGCGCCGAGAGCCGCGCCGCATCGCCGATGCCGGAGCGTTCAAGCACCGCAGGCGAGCCGATTGCACCGGCGGCGAGCACCACTTCGCCCGATGCGCGCGCCTCGTGTGCCACGCCGCCCAGCCGGTAGGCGACCCCCACCGCGCGGGCCCCCACGAACAGCACCCGGTCGACCAGCGCGCCAGTGACGACTTTCAGGTTCGCGCGGGAACGCACCGGCTTCAGGAACGCATCCGCCGCGCTCCAGCGCCAGCCGCCGCGCTGGGTGACGTCGAACAGGCCTGAGCCCGCGTTGTCGCCCCGGTTGAAATCGGCCACCGGGGCGACGCCATATTCCGCCGCTGCGTTCTGGAAGGCTTCGAGAATTTGCCAACGCAGCCGTTGCTTCTCCACGCGGATTTCGCCGCGCGCGCCGTGAAACGCGCTCGCCCCGCCGTAATGGTCTTCGGCGCGGGTGAAATAGGGCAGCACATCGTCCCAGCCCCAGCCCGGATTGCCCGCCTGCCGCCAGCCGTCATAGTCCGCCGCCTGGCCGCGCATGTAGATCATGCCGTTGATCGACGAGCTGCCGCCGATGACGCGTCCGCGCGGATATTTCAGCGCGCGGCCGTTCAGCCCCGGCTCGGCCTCGGTCTGATACATCCAGTCGGTGCGCGGATTGCCAATGCAATAGAGATAGCCGACCGGCACCTTGATCCACAGGTAGTTGTCGCGCCCGCCGGCTTCGAGCAGCAGCACGCGGTTGCGCGGGTCGGCGCTCAGCCGGTTGGCGAGCACGCAGCCCGCGCTGCCGCCGCCGGCGATGATATAATCGAACGTGTTCATCTTGCCTCGCGTGGCCAAGACGATAGTTTCGTCCCCGTCAATGCGCAAAAACGTCAATTCGCAAACCGGAAGGAATACACAGATGACCGATCCCCGCGCCATGGTGCAGACGATGATCAGCCTCGCTTCGGCCTCGCTCGGCCTGGTCGCCGCGCTCGCCTGGAACGAGGCGATCAAGGCCCTGCTGGCCGAGCTCAATCTCGGCGACAGCCTTTCGGGGCTGTTCCTCTACGCGGTGATTGCCACGGTGATCGCGGTGGTGGTGCTCATTCTTCTGGGCAAGGCGGCGGCGCGGCTTGGCGGCAATGCGGCCTTCGAGCGCGAAGCCGAAGGCTGATCGCTTCCGCTCGTGCGCGACATCCTTTAGGCTCGGCCATCTGGAGTCGAGTCGATGCGTGGGTCGCGGCGGCAAATTCTGATTGGCGGGCTGGCGCGCGCGCAGGCGGCGGTTTCTGCCGATCCCTTGCGGCAATTGCTCGGGCAGGTGCTGCCCGGGCAATTGCGCGCAATCCTGCCTGTCGATGCCTTCCAGGCGGCGGAATTCGTCAGCGCGCTGATGACGCTCGAGGCCGAGGCGAAAGTCGCCCGCTTGCCGCCATCGAAGCTGTCGGTGGGCGAAGCGCCGCTGCCTGCCAGTCTCGACCGGCTCTATGAACTCGCGCTGCCGCGTCTGGTCGCGCTGATCGACCGGGCCGAGCAGGCAAATCCAGCGCTGGCAGACAAGGGCGGGGCCTTGCTGGCCAAGCTCCACGCGACCCAGCATGAAGTGCCGCGCTGGCTGGACACTGCGCGCCTGCCCATGAACGCTGAGGCCGAGCCGCTGCGCATTGATCCCGGATCGGATGAGGCAGCGGGCCTCGAACTGCACCGCGCCGGAGACTTGCCAGTGCTGGACTTGCCAGTGCTGGACTTGCCGGTGCTGAACCTCCCGGCCCCGGAACCTGCCACACCGCCTGCCGCGCCGCTGCCCGCGATCCGGCGCGCGTTCAAATTTGCCGATCTGGCCGAGGAATATTCCGCCTGGTTCGCCAGCGCCAGCTTGCGCGCGCAGCACAGCGAATCGGCCGCATGGCACCTGGCGATGATGCGCCAGTCGCGCGGCCGGTATGACCGCGTCGGCCAGCGCGCCGGTGTGCCCTGGCATGTCATTGCCGCGATTCACGGCCTTGAGGCGAGCTTCAACTTCCGCGCCCACTATCACAACGGCGACTTTCCTCTCTCGAGCCGCACCCGCCAGGTGCCGGCGAACCGGCCGCCGGTATGGCTGCCGCCGAGCGACTGGGAAGCCAGCACGCTGGACGCGCTGCGCCTCCTCGGCTTCACCGGCGCCACCGACTGGAGCCTGCCGCGCACGCTCTACCGGCTCGAGGCCTACAACGGCTTCGGCTACCGCCGCCTCGGCCGCGCCTCGCCCTATCTGTGGAGCTTTTCCAGCCACTATGAACGCGGCAAGTTCGTCGCCGATGGCCGCTTCGATCCGCGTGCCCGCTCGCAGCAATGCGGCGCGGCGGTGATGCTGAAACTGCTTGCCGATGCGGGGGAAATCGCCTTCTCCTGACGGCCCGGCCCGAGCGAGGATAATGACGATGCGGAAGTTTGGAATTGGCGGACTGTTGCTGGCCAGCGCGGTCCTTGCCCTGACAGCGCCTGCGCTCGCCCGCACTCCCGAACAGGTCGCCGATGCCGCGCTGCAAGCCGCGCCGGTGTGGGACGGGCACAATGATATGCCGGAGCAATTGCGCGACCGCCGGGACAACATGATCGCAGGGTTCGATTTCCGCGACACCACTGCCACGGCCGATCCGGCCAAGGGCAAGGGCGCGATGCAGACCGACCTTGCGCGCCTGCGCAAGGGCCGCGTCGGCGCGCAGTTCTGGTCGGTCTATGTCTCGGCCACGTTGCCCGAGCCGCAGGCGGTCCAGGCAACGCTTGAACAGATCGACGTGACCAAGCGGTTGATCGCGCGCTATCCGGCCGACATGCAGCTTGCCACCAGCGCCGCCGATGTCGAGCGGGCGATGCGCAGCGGCAAGATCGCCTCGCTGATCGGCATGGAAGGCGGTCATTCGATCGGTGGCAGCCTTGCGGTGCTGCGCCAGATGCACGAGCTTGGCGCGCGCTACATGACGCTCGCCCATTTCCGCAACACCGCCTGGGCCGATAGCGCCACCGATGCACCGAAGCACGGTGGCCTCACCCCGTTCGGCAAGGACGTGGTGCGCGAGATGCAGCGGCTCGGCATGCTCGTCGATCTCAGCCATGTGAGCGAAAAGACCATGCTCGATGCGCTGGAAGTCGCGCGCGCTCCAGTGATCTTCAGCCATTCGGGCGCGCGCGCCGTCGCCAGCCATCCGCGCAATGTGCCCGACCGGGTGCTTGATGCGGTCAAGACCAACGGCGGCATCGTCATGGTGGTGACCTTGCCGGCTTATGTCAGCGATGAAGTGCGCGTGTGGGGCAATGCGCGCGAGGCCGAGCAGGCGCGGCTCGATGCCTATTACACCGGAAATCCCGATGCGGCGCAGGACGCGCTGGCCAAATGGCTCGCCGACAATCCGGTGCCGCAGGCGAGCGTGGGCCAGCTTGCTGACCATATCGACCACATTGCCAAGCGCATCGGCGTCGATCACATCGGCATCGGCGGCGATTATGACGGCATCGCCACCACCGTGCAGGAGATGCCGGACGTTTCGGGCTATCCTGCGCTATTCCTTGAACTCGCCCGGCGCGGCTATTCCCAGGTCGATCTGGAAAAGATTTCGAGCCGCAACATGCTTCGCGTGCTGCGTGCGGCGGAGGCTTATGCAGCCAGCCGGCGCGGCGATCCACCAATCGAGAATCCGACGACGTTCTGAAAACCTCAGCGAACCGCGTCGCTCTTGGCCTGATCGTTCGATACCGCGCTTTCGGGGCGATGCTGATCGCCGGTCATGGCACCAAAGATCCAGATGCCCGACAGGGCAACAATCACCAGTGCGAGACTGATCGCCAGCACATAGCGCATCCCGACGTTGGTCGTCCCCGCGCGCGCTTCTTCGGTCGTGACATGCACTTCGTCGCCTTTGCGGAACATGGCTGTTCTCCTTCTGGCGAGGATAACGGCCAGGCTGCAGGCTTGTTCCGCTCAATCTGCGTCGATGCGATCCAGCATGCGGAAGAAGAAGGCAGTCGACCAGCCGAGCAGGATCATGCCGAGGATCGATTCGAAGGCGCCGAGCAGCCGCCAGTCGTCGCCGATATGGGTGTCGTTATAGCCCACGGTCGAATAGGAAATGGTCGAGAAATAGAGCGCTTCTTCCAGCGGCTGAATCGCACCGAGCGCCAGATAAAGCAGCGCGAAGCCCCAGATCTCGATCCCGTGAAGGACGATGATCGCCAGTACGATCAACAGCGTGAAGGCAGCACCGCGAGGGGATAACGGCCTGATGTGGCGCAGCCGCTCAATCGAAGCCTCGCTGCGCATCGCCTTGTTGAGACTGGCGAGGCCAAGCCCGTGAAACACCACGCAGGCGATCAGCATCACCGAGGCAACCGCGAACTGGACCAGGAGCGTGTGGGGCATTGTCCGCGAAATCAGTCCCGCAGCAGCTCGTTGATCCCAGTCTTGCTGCGGGTCTGCGCGTCGACCGTCTTGACGATGACCGCGGCATAGAGCGAGGGGCCGGGCGAGCCATCGGCCAGCGGCTTGCCGGGCAGCGCGCCAGGGACGACAACGCTGTAAGGCGGCACGCGGCCGATGTAGACTTCGCCGGTTGCACGGTCGACGATCTTGGTTGAGGCGCCGATGAACACGCCCATCGACAGCACCGCGCCGGTGCCGACAATCACGCCCTCGGCGACCTCCGAACGCGCGCCGATGAAGGCGCCATCTTCGATCACCACCGGGTTCGCCTGCAGCGGCTCGAGCACGCCGCCGATCCCGGCGCCGCCCGAGATATGCACGCCCTTGCCGATCTGCGCGCATGAGCCGACCGTGGCCCAGGTGTCGATCATCGAGCCTTCGCCCACGTATGCCCCAAGGTTGACGAAGCTTGGCATCAGCACCGCGCCTTTGGCGATGAACGCGCTGCGCCGCACGACTGCGCCGGGCACCACGCGGATGCCGGCCTCGCGGAAGCGGTTTTCGCCCCAGCCGGCAAACTTGAGCGGAACCTTGTCGAATGCGGGCGCACCGGCCGAGCCGAATTCCATCACGCCATTATCATTAAGCCGGAACGAGAGCAGCACGGCCTTCTTGAGCCACTGGTTGACCTTCCAGCCGCCATTTCCGTCCGGCTCGGCAACCCGCGCTGCGCCCGAATCGAGCAGATCCAGCGCCTGGTCGACCACAGCGCGGACATCCGCGCTTGCCGGAGTGACGGAATCGCGCGCTTCCCAGGCGTTTTCGATGGCCTGTTCAAGGCTGGACATGCGTTAGGCTCCCTTGCCACTTGGTCAGGTCCGCGCGCCTATCGGCTGCTTGGCTGAAGGACAAGCTCCCTTGTTGCATTGGCGGTCTCTTCGCCAAACATTCCGGCAATAGGCATGGGACATTTGATGACTTTTCGGATAGGATCATTCACGGAATGGTTACTATGGCCTTGCTATTTTCCTGCACTGACAAGTTCAGACAAGGGGTCACGGCATGAGATTGGCTGGAAAGCGCAGCCCGCGCCTGCGATTGGCAGCTTTCACTTCGTCGATTGCCGTTTTGGCGATGGCCAGCGGGATATCGGTGGGTGCCGCACCGATCGACGACGACAATTCGGCGCCGCCCAGGCCGAGCCCGTCGCCCAGTCCGTCGCCCAGTCCGTCACCAAGTCCGTCGCCAACTCCGACACCAAGCCCGTCGCCCAGTCCGTCACCCAGTCCGTCGCCAACTCCGACACCGAGTCCCACTCCGGCTCCAACGCCGTCGCCGACCCCGACCCCGACCCCGCCGGGAGCGGGAGACAATGGCGATAACAATGGGCCTCCGAGGCCTACCCCGACTCCGACTCCAACGCCAATCCCGACACCGACACCGACACCGACCCCCACCCCCACTCCTTCGCCGTCGCCCACACCAACTCCGTCGCCCACCCCGACGCCAACACCCACATCGAGCTTCCAGACGGCTGAATACAATCGCTCGAAAGGCCCAGTGCTCCACCGTGCCATCGGTGCCTGGCAGCTCGGCGCGACGGGCAGGAATGTCACGATCGCCATCATCGACACCGGTCTCGACAGCAACAATCCGGAGTTCGCTGGGCGGATTTCCCCAGCGTCTGCCGATGTCGCCGGGAGCCGCACGATCATTCCGGAGAACCCCCACGGCACCAATGTGGCGCTGGTTGCGGCCGCCGCGCGCAACGACATCGGCGTCATGGGCATCGCCTATGAGGCAACCATCCTGGCGCTGCGGGCCGATGCGCCCGGCAGCTGCGCCTCGGGTGGTTGCGGGTTCACCAGCACCGCCGTCGTCGCCGGCTTCAACCGGGCGATCGCCAACGGTGCAAAAGTGATCAACCTGTCGTTGGGCGGTAGCGCGCCATCGAACAGTGAGCGGACCGCGGTAGTCAATGCGGCCAATGCCGGGATTGTCGTGGTGGTCGCGGCGGGCAACGACGGGACAGCTCAGGCCGATCCATTCGGTGCGGGCCTGCGCGCGGCCGGCAATGGCAATGTCATCATCGCCGGATCGGTCAGCTCTACGGGGGCGATCTCCAGTTTCAGCAACCGGGCAGGGACCGAGGCAAACTGGTATCTCGCCGCAGTGGGACAAAGCGTGTGCTGCAGTTATAGCAATGGCTCGCCGACAACTTCGACCTTTTCCGGCACGAGCTTTTCCGCGCCGCAGATTGCCGGTGCAGTGGCGCTGCTGCGTCAGGCCTTCCCCAACCTGACAGCGACCCAGACTGTCAACCTGCTGCTGACAACGGCGCGCGACGCCGGCGCTGTCGGCGTCGACGCGATCTACGGCCGCGGTATCATGGACATCACCAATGCCTTTGCGCCGCAGGGCACGCTCAGCGTTGCCGGCACCTCATCGCCGATTCAGCAGGGGGCGACGACCGGAACCACCTCGGCCGCAATGGGCGATGCGGGCCGGTTCTCGCGTCTCAGCGCCGTGATGCTTGACAGCTACAGCCGTGCCTACCGGGTCCAGCTCGGTGGCGGCCTGCAAGCGGCGCGAGCCGATCCGCGCCTTGGCCAGTCGCTGCTCAACCCCATCGAGTCAGTGACTGGCGGAGCGGGCATTCTATCGCTCGGCTTTTTGGTCGACCGGCGAGGGCACCTTGCCGGCTCTCCCTGGCAGGGCAAGCTGCGGCTCGGCCGGGCCGATGCAGCGGTTTCGCGCGTGCTGGCTGGCCGGCTCGCCGCCCGCCTGGCACCCGAGACCAACATCGCTTTCGGCTTTGCCCAGGGCGCCGACGGACTTATCGCTCAGGTCCAGGGTCACAGCGAACCTGCGTTCTACGTCGTCCGCTCGCCGGCCGATGATTTCGGGTTCACCCGCGCAAACGAGAACTCCGTGGCACTGCGCCACCAGTTCGGCCGCCTGGGGCTGAGCGTCAGCGGCGCGCGAGGCAGGGCAGCGGGCACCGGGCGGACGCCCTATGCCGGCAATGGCTTCGAGCCACGCAATGGCCAGGGAGTGACCCGCTTTTCCGTTTCCGCAGACCGCCGTTTCGGCAGTCTTGGGACTGCGCTGACGGCAACATGGCTGGCCGAGGACCGCACCATGCTCGGCGCGCGGCTGCATGACGCATTCGGCCTGCGCGGCGCGGACAGTCTGTTTGTCGATGCGCGCGCAGCCTGGAGCCCATCGCCGTCCTGGCGGCTCGGCGCAGCCTGGCGCCAGGGTTTCACCCGCGCGCGCCGTGGCGGCCAGATCGCCGCGGGTTCGCGTCTGGCGACCAACGCCTGGTCGCTCGACATCGAGCGCAGTTCGCTTTTCGCGGCGGATGATAGCCTGGCCCTGCGCTTGTCGCAGCCGTTGCGCGTGCAGAGCGGCGGGCTCGCGCTCGATCTGCCGGTGGCCTGGGACTATGCCACGCTCAGCGCGACCAATGCGATTTCGACCCTGTCGCTCCGCCCATCGGGGCGCGAGCTCGATGCCGAGCTCGCCTGGCGCGGATCGCTGTGGGGCGGGGCGGCTTCGGCCAGCCTGTTCTGGCGCCGCAGCCCCGGCCACATCGCCGCCATGCCCGCCGATGCCGGCGCGGCGGTCAGCTGGAAGACGGCGTTCTAAAGCGGGATGCGATTAAGTGGGTACCGGTTAATCGCAATAAATCACGCGAAAACAAAGATACTTAGAGCACGATGCGATCATGTTTGATCGCATTGTGCTCAAGAGTTTCAATCCCCGTATTTCAGTTCCACCCGCGTTGCCTCACCATTCGGTCCCATCGGCGAATCGTATTCCTCGATGATCGAGACGATCGGGTTGGCATGGCTGGCGAACAGATTCTTCTCGTCCGCCATGGTGTGCGGCAGCCGCTCGGGGTTGGCGATGAGGGCTTGCGAGGCCTCGAAGTCCTCGCGGCTGTTCCACCAGATTTCCATCAGGCAATCGAAGCCTGAATCGTGCACTTCGCCGGTCACCGGGTTCATTTCGGGCTTGAGATAGCGGCGCACATAGCGCGTCGCACCCGGAATCGCGGGCTTGAGCCCCATTTTCTGCGATAGCTGCGAGTGCTGGTTCTCGTAATAGTCCATGAATTCCGCCATGGTCCTGTCGGGGCGTTTGCGAAAAAAGCAGATCTGCTTGAACATGGGGTCGTGATCCTCTCCAGTCTGGCTTGCCGGCATCATGCAGACAGGGCAGGATTGCCGCAAGGCCGCCGGAGCAGGTCGGCGGCCCGGAGGATGCATCACGAAAGGATAGGCGTGCGATGGCGCTTGCGCAGGAAATCCGCGATAGTCTGACTTTGCCCGCCTTCGCCGCGCCGATGTTTCTGGTGAGCGGCACAGACCTCGCGATTGCCTGCTGCCAGGCCGGGATCATCGGCTCGCTGACCCGCAACCATTGCCGCGACGACGAAGAGATGATTGCCCAGCTGAAGGCAGTGCGCGAGGCGCTGGACCGCTTTGCCGACGCCAATCCGGGGCGGAAGGTTGGCCCGCTGGCAATGAACATCTCGCCCACTTCAAGCCCTGAAGACTTCCGCGCCCAGCTTGCCGCCTGCCGGCAATATGGCGTGGCGATCATCGTCACCTCGGTCGGCGATCCGACGCAGAACGCGCCGCTGGTGCGCGAGCATGGGATGCGCCATTTCCACGATGCGACCACCATCCGTTTTGCCGAAAAGGCGGTCCTGGCAGGCGTGGACGGGATCGTCTGCATTGGCGCGGGCGGCGGCGGCCATGCCGGGACGATCAGCCACCTGGCTTTCGTGCCCCAGGTGCGAGCGATGTTCGCTGGGACCGTGGTGATGGCAGGTGCAATCTCGACCGGCGGGGCAATTCATGCTGCCGAGGCGCTGGGGGCGGATCTGGCGTATCTGGGCACCCGCATGATTGCCACGAAAGAGAGCGCCGCACCAGAAGCATACAAGGCAATGCTGGTCGAAGGCGGGGTCACCGAGGTGACCTACACCAAGGGTGTCAACGGTATGCCGGCCAGCTGGCTCAAGGCGAGCTTGCGGAGCATTGGCCTCGATCCGGAAAATCTGTTCATCCCGGCAGCGCGCGGCACTGATCATCTGCCCGCGGGCAAAACCCCGTGGCGCGATATCTGGAGCGCCGGGCAGGGCATCGGCATGATCCATGACATTCCGACCGTTGCCGAGCTCGTCCGGCAGTTGCAGGTGGAGTATGTCGCCGCTTGTGCAGCACCCGACATGGCAGCGGCGGCACGAGCCGCGCTGGAGGCAGGACAATGAGCGCAAAAGTGCTTCGCAACGACGCAGGCGGCTTGTGCACCCTGACGCTCAATCGCCCCGACAAGCTCAATGCGCTCGATACCGAGCTGTTTTGCGAACTCGCTGCGCATCTGGCTGATCTCGAAGGCGAAACCGCTAAAATCGGCTGCGTCGTGTTGCGCGGCGCGGGGCGGGCGTTTTGCGCCGGGGCCGATCTTGGCGCGGTCGATACCACGCTGGGCCCGCTCAAGCCCAAGATCATCGAGCGACTCTCGCGCCTGCCGCAGCCGGTGATCGCGGCGGTGCATGGCGTCTGCTTCACCGGCGCTCTGGAGCTGGCGCTGGCCTGCGATTTCATCATTGCCGATGCCACAACGCGGTTTGCCGATACCCACGGCAAATGGGGCCTGGTCGGCGCCTGGGGCATGTCGCAGCGGTTGCCGCGCCGGATCGGCGCGGCAGCGGCAAAGACCATGATGTTCACCGCACGCACGGTCGAGGCCGACGAGGCGAAAGCCCTGGGGCTGGTCGACATGCTTTGCCCAGCGGGCGGGCTTGACACCGCCGTGGCGGATTTTGCCGGGCAAGTCCTTGCCAACTCATGGCATACCAATATGGAAACCAAGCGGCTGATGCTTGCCACCGACGGCATGGCGCTGGCAGAGGCGCTGGCGCACGAGCAATACCACTACCCCGGCTTCGCGCCCGATTATCAGGAGCGCGTCGCCCAGTTCGGCAAGAAATAGAGTTTCGGCAAGAAATAGACGCCAAGAAATAGACGAGAGGACATCTGGAAGCCATGTGGCACGATCTTACATCCGAGCAGGAACTGCTGCGCGACACCACCTCGCGCTATCTGGCCGACAAGGCCTCGCTCGCAAAACAGCGCAAGATGCGCGACGATCCGATGGGCTTCGCGCCTGACTACTGGACCGGCGGGGCGGAGCTCGGCTGGACCATGCTGCTGGCGAGCGAAGAAGACGGCGGCGGCAGCGTTTCGGGGCGCGGTCTCGTCGATCTCGCCATGCTCGCCTATGAATTCGGCAAGAACGCCGCACCGGGGCCGCTGGTCGATTGCAACGTGGCGGTGCTGGCGCTGGGCGGCCAGGCGGGCGCGCTGCAGCAACAGGTGCTGGGCGAACTGCTCACCGGACAGACCATCGTCTCATCGTGCATGGGCGCTGCGCCGTGGCAATCGCCGGGCGAGGCCAGTCTGAGCATCCGGCAGGATGGCGGCGATCTGGTGATCGACGGCATGGTCAAGCCAGTCGAATCGGGCGCTCATGCCGGCTATCTGCTGGTCACGGGCGCGAGCGAAGGCGGCATGAGCCAAGTGCTGGTGCCGGCCAGCGCGCCGGGGGTGACGATCAAGCCGCTCAAGGGCATCGACGTGTCGCGGCGGTTTGCCAAAGCGACTTTCGCGGCCACGCGGGTTCCGGACACTGCACTTTTGGGCACTTTCGCCAGCGCCGATGCGGCAGTAGCCAGGCAAGTGCATCATGCGGCCGTGATCCTCGCGGCTGAAGCAGTCGGCGCGATGGACGCAGCTTTTGACATGACTCTCGACTGGACCTTCAACCGCTACACCTTCGGCCGCGCGCTCGCCTCCTATCAGGCGCTCAAGCACCGCATGGCCGACATGAAGTCATGGCTCGAAGCCAGCCACGCGATCAGCGACGCGGCCGCTGAAGCCGTCGCCGACGGCGCGGAAAACGCAGCTGAAATGGCGAGTGCGGCCAAGAGCTATATCGGCGTGCAGGGGCCGGAACTGTGCCAGGAAGGCGTGCAGCTCCACGGCGGCATCGGCGTGACTTACGAGCACGACCTGCACTTTTACCTCCGCCGGGTGACGCTCAACGCGCTGCTCTATGGCACGCCTGCGGAACACCGCCGGATGCTTGCGGCGCTTCAGATCGGTCAGGAGAAAGCAGCATGAGCAAGTTGCGTGTGGTCGTAATCGGCACCGGCAACATCGGCGGCATAGCAGTGCGATGCATGCGGGGCCGGGAAGATGTCGAGCTTGTCGGCGTCTGGGGCCGGTCACAAAACGTCGGGGCCGACGCAGGGCTGCTCGATACCGATGAGCCTTGTGGCGTAATCGTAACCTCCAGCGAGGAGGATATCTTCGCGCTCAAACCGGATTGCGCAGTGATGGCGCTCAACATCCGCGATCCGATGGAAGCGCAGAAGGTCAACGAGGTCTGGCATCTGAAGCTGCTCGAGCGCGGCATCAATGTGGTCACGGCCAGCGACGGCTCGCTGGTCTTCCCGCCTTCGCACATGGACCAGTCCTATGTCGCCCGGCTGAAAGCGGCGGCGCTCGGGGGCGGGGTCACGTTTTATGCCAACGGCCAGGAGCCCGGCTTCGTCGATCACATGGCGTTGCTTGCTGCCACGCTCAGCAACACCATAAAGCGCATCACATCCTACGAGTTGTTCAACTATTCGATGGTTCAGGCCCGGGCTGAGATGGCGGACATTTTCGGTTTCGACGAGCCGCCTGAAAAGACGGCGATCCTCGAGCAGCCCGGCGCCCAGCTTTATGTCTGGGGCGGCCCGTTGAGCAACGTCGCGGATAAGCTTGGCTACAAGATCGAACGCTTCGAGGAACTTTACGAGAAGCGCGTCGCCACACGCGACATCAAGGTCGGCTTCGGCACCATCGCCAAGGGCAAGGTCGCTGCCGTCCGCCTGCGCTCCAGCGCATGGGTTGAGGGACGCGAAGCGATAGTCGTCGAGCACGTCAACCGGATGTGCGACGACATCGCGCCCGAATGGAAAAAGGCGGATAGCCATGGCTCGATGCGGATCGAGATTGAAGGCGACCCCAACATCGCGCTTGAATGCAACATCGGTGACCGCAACAAACCCGAGGAGCTGGGCTACGATGGCTATCTGATGACTGTCTCCAGAATCGTCAACGCCATCCCCTATGTCTGCGCGGCACCGCCCGGCCTGACGAACTTTCGCGAATTGCCACTCACCACGCCGAGCAGTGCATTCCGCAGCGATGCGGTTTCGGTCGATCACAAGATCCTGCGGCCGGGCGGGAATGCAGCGGACCCCAAAATGCAAAGCGGAGACTTAACAGCATGAGCGACACACTCGAAAGCGTCGAGGACTTCCGGATGCGCGCCCGCGCCTGGATCAAGGCCAATCTCGGCCCGATGCAGGGCTGGGACATGAGCCAGCATTGCGAGAGCGACGAGGAGGAGCTGAAGGCCGTCGCGCGTGACCGCGCCTTGCAGCGCAAGCTGTTCGACGGCGGTTTTGCCGGGATCTGCTTCCCCAGGGAATACGGCGGGCAAGGCCTGACCCCCGATCACAACCGCGTGTTCAACGAGGAACTGGCCGGCCACGAATATCCGTCGCGGCTTTCGGTGCCGACCTTCAGCCCCTGCGCCTCGACCTTGCTTGAGTTTGCCACGGCCGAACAGAAAGCGGCGCACCTGCCCGCGATCCTCAAGGGCGATGAGGTCTGGGTGCAGCTTCTGTCCGAGCCCGGCGGCGGATCGGACGTGGCCGGGATTTCAACCGGTGCGGTGCGCGCCAAAGATTCTGGGCAGGACGGCGACTGGATCGTCAACGGCTCGAAAGTGTGGACCTCGCGCGCCTGGTGGGCGGACTGGGGGCTGATGCTGGTACGCACCAACTGGGACGTGCCCAAGCATCAGGGCATGTCGGTGTTCATCCTGCCGCTGCACCAGCCGGGCATCGAGATCCACCGCATCGAGCGGCTCAACGGCGAGAGCGAGGCCTGCCAGGAATTCTTCACCGACGTGAAGGTGCCCGAGAGCGACCGCATGGGCGAGGTCGATGCCGGTTGGACCATCGGCCAGCGCTGGATGTATCACGAGCGGCTGGGGCACAATTCGCCCTATGTCACCCATCCGATCGGCAACCAGAAGGCCGCCGCACATGAGCCTTCCACGGTTGGCATCGCGCGCAAGGCGGGGCGGCTGGGAGATCCGGCGGCGCACGAGCTGATCGGCGAGCACCGTGCGCTCGGGCTGGTCACCCAGCAGCTGCAGAAGCGCATCGCCAGCGCGGCGGCAACGGGCAAGGGCAATACCGACCTGTCCTCGGTCGACCGCGTGTTCCGCGCCGTCGCCGGCATCCGCCGCTCGACCATCGCCTTTGAGCTGGCGGGCGCGGGTGCCAGCGTGTGGGACGAGGACGAGGAAGGCGCGACCGAATCGGTGGGGATGAACTTCCTGCTCCGGCAGGCCGCTGCGATCGGCGGCGGCACCACCGAGATTTCGCGCAATGTCGTCGCCGAGCGCGTGCTGGGCATGCCGCGCGAGACCTCGGGCGACAAAGGCCTGGCCTATCGCGACATTCCCAAGGGGCCGAAGCGCGCGGGTTAGAACTGGTTGCACAGAACCTGATCCACACCCGTTTGTGCTGAGCTTGTCGAAGCATCGTCCTTGGCTTTGCGCCGCATGCATAACTGCCTGAAGAAAGTGCAGTCCTTCGACAAGCTCAGGACGAGCGGGATTTGGATTGGGTGATGAATTTATTGCCAAAACCGCTCAGGCGAGCGCGCGGGTTAGCGATTTGGCAAGCAGGGCGGGGTTATAGGTCTGCACCATGAACGTGCAGTCCTCAGATTTCAGTCCTGCGCCCGCCGCCGGCAGCTTGCTGCCCGGGGCCGGGCGCGCTCGGTTTGGCCAGGCCTCGGCCAGCGCCTTCAGCATGAAGTGGTCGGCGCTGCATGATGCGGCCACAGTTGTTGCCGCGCTCGCAGGGTTCCAGCCTGAAGCGATGGATGCGCGTATGCGCGCTTTCCCTGCCTCGATCCGCGACTGCACCGGCTGGCGGCGTGATCTGGCTGAACAGGCCCTCGCAGACCTTAGCGCAGTGATGGAGCCGGGGATCACCGCCCTGCTGGCTGTCCATGCTCGCGGCGTTGATCCCGCCGCGCCGGCCATGGCGCTGTGGCAGGAATTCTGCGCCGCGCGCGAGGCCATGCTGGCGCTGCTGCCGCCGGGCGGGGCACTGGGGCCCAAGCGCTGCGCCTGATAATCTCGAATTCGCCCCGCGCGAATTTCTGACCAAATACCGCACGCTTGAAAGTTCGCCCTATGTTCTCAATAAGGGGGAATGGCCGAAACTGATTCGCACCTCCCCGATTCCGCCGAACTGCGCGCCGCACTGGGCGTTGCGCGGGGTATTGCGCGGCTCTTCGCCCGCAACGATATCTGGTGCTGCGCGGAAATGCCGCTGCGCAACAATCGCCGCGCCGACCTGATGGGGATCGACGCCAAGGGGCAGGTGATCATCGTCGAGATCAAGGTGAGCCGAGCCGACCTGCTGGGCGATGCCAAGTGGACCGAATATCTCGAATATTGCGATCGTTTCTACTGGGGGCTGCCGCCCGCGCTTGATCGTTCGCCGCTCGAACGCGAGGCGTTCCTGCCCGATCAATGCGGCGTGATCGTCGCCGATGGCTATGACGGCGAGATCATCCGGCCCGCGCCGACGCGCAGCCTTGCGCCCGCGCGCCGCAAGGTCGAAGTGGAGCGGCTGGCCCGCGCCGCTTTGCGCCGGCTGGTGACCGGCGGCGATCCGCAAGCCGGGCCGTGGGGACCATCGGGGGGAAGATAAAATGCCATCGCGCCGCGACACTGTCCGCATGACCGACGAGGAATTGGCCGCCTATCTGGCGGAGCAGCGCCGCATCATCCTGGTCACCATCGGCCCCGATGGCATGCCGCATCCCATGCCGATGAATTACGGTCTGGACGAAGCGGACAGGGTAGTCATCGTCACTTTCGCCAAGAGCCAGAAAGTGAAGAACCTGCTGCGTGACCCGCGTGCGACTTTGCTGGTCGAAAGCGGCACGGCCTACCGCGAGCTCCGGTCAGCAGTGCTCTATTGCCAGGCCGAAATCCTGACCGGTCCCGAAGTAATCGCCTCCGCCATGGGCCGCGTGCGGGCCAGCGATGCGATGCAGGCCAGCCTATCCGCGCCGATGAACGAGCAGGTGCGCGCCTCAATGGCCAAGCGCGTGGCGCTGCGTTTCACACCGCTGCGGGTGGTGAGCTGGGATCATGGCAAGCTCGGCGGGGTTTATTGACGGCGGCGCAAGGCATCGAGCAAGCTGCGCTTTTCGCGCGCCGCCAGCATCGGCCAGTCGGCGATTTCGCGAAGTGTGCGTTTGCAGCCCAGGCACCAGCCGGTGGCGGGGTCGATGCGGCAAGTGGAATCGCAAGGGCTGGCTGGTTCACGCATGGCGTCCCTTATGGCGATTTCTCTCGCCGCGATGCAAGCGCCAGGCTTGCGGCCAGACAAGAGCTTGCCTAACCGCTTAAACCATGGGCGACGGGGAAAGATCGACAAACCGGCATTTTCACAGCGGCGGGATGCTGGCGCCGTTCGCCTATCCCGGCTTCCGTTCGATCTGGTTCGCCAATCTTTCCGCCAATCTCGGCGCTTCGTTGCAGGGCATCGGCGCGGCCTGGCTGATGACCAGCCTGACGCCGTCGCACCAGATGCTCGGGCTGATCCAGTCCTCGGCAACGATTCCGATCATGTTGTTCGGCGTCTTCGCCGGTGCCATTGCCGACAACTACAACCGGCGCATGGTCATGCTGACCTCGCAGGTGGCCATGCTGGTGATTTCGGCAGTGCTGGCCTTGCTCACCTGGCTGGACCTGATCACCCCCTGGCCGCTGCTGGTTCTCACCCTGATGCTGGGGATCGGCATCGCGCTCAATTCGCCGGCCTGGCAGGCCTCGGTGCGCGAGCAAGTTGGCCTGCGCGATCTGCCGCAAGCGGTCTCGCTCAACACCATTGCCTTCAATCTCGCGCGCACCGCAGGGCCGGCGCTGGGCGGGCTGGTGCTTTCGCTGTGGTCGGTTGCAGGCGCCTTTGCCATCAATGCCATTTGCCGCCCGCCGCTGATCCTCGCGGTATATCGCTGGCGCTCAACAGCACCGCCGCCCGAGAAAAACCCGATGTTGCCGGCCATCGCCACCGGCATCCGCTTTTGCGCCGGCTCATCGCCGGTGCGCCGCATCCTGCTGCGCGGGCTGGTGCTCGGCTTTGGCATTGCCGGCTATCACGCGCTGCTGCCGGCGGTCGTGCGCTACCAGCTGAAAGGCAGCGAGACGCAATTCGGTGCGCTGCTGGCGGTGTTCGGCCTGGGCTCGATTCTGGCTGCGCTGGTCATCGGTCCGGCGCGGCGGCGCTGGGGGACCGAGCGCGTGCTGATGCTGGCAACCGCCGGCTTCGTTGTTGCACAGCTGGTGCTCGCCCACGCGACAAGCGTGGCCACGGCCCTGCCGGCGACATTTATCGCGGGCGGCGCCTGGGTCGCCTGCCTGACCACGGTCAATGTCGCGATGCAGCTGCGCTCGCCCAATGCCATCCTCGGGCGCTGCCTGTCGATCTACCAGACGATCACCTTCGGCGGCATGGCAATCGGCTCGTATCTGTGGGGGCTGGTGGCCGATTGGCGCGGCCTGCCGTTCGCGCTCCAGGCCGCCGCAGTGTTTCTCGCGAGCACCTTGCTGCTGCTGCGCCTGTTCGCCCCGATGCCCGGCCGCGACGAGGGCCGCGTCGATGCCGATACCGGCGAAATCGCCCCGATGTAGCAGGCTTAACCAAGTCCGGCGCAACTTAACCGGATGTTTACCACGTTGCGCCAGAACGGCTCCATCAGGGCCACTGGGGAAGCCACATGGACACGTTGCGCGGCAATCTATCGGGTTACACTTCACCCGAAGACCACGGCACGAATTATGATCGCGGTGAAGAAGAAAACTACCGCGAACTGCCGCCTGCCGCGATCGGCCAGGATGAGCGGCGCATGCAGGTGCGCGCCTACAATTTCTGGGCGAGCCTGCTGACCGACCGCAACCTGCCGTCGATCGAGGATCTCGACCCGCAAGATCTGCCTGATTTCGGACCGAACAGCGTCCTGCTCGATTTTTCGTCCGGGATTGATGATCCTGCAATTGTCTTCCTCGGCGACAAATTGGCCGCTGAATGCGGCACGACCGGCCCGATCGGCAAGCTGTCAGACGTGCCTTCGCGCTCGCTGCTTTCGCGGATAACCGACCATCATATGCAGATCATCGCCAACCAGGCGCCGATCGGCTTCGAGGCGGAATTCGTCAACCAGACCGGCGTGCCGATCATGTATCGCGGTATCCTGTTGCCGTTTTCCAGCGACGATGACACCATCGATTTCATCTTCGGCGTGATCAACTGGAAAGAAATCGCCGACCAGCAGACCACCGACGACTTGCTGCTCGAGATCGACCAGGCGCTGCAGGCGGCTCCCGAGAGCTTGCGGCCCCAGCCGGGCCTGCCTGGCGCGCCGCTGACCGAATGGGCCGATGGCCCGCTCGACAATGCCGACGCGGCCGTGAGCGTGCCGGACGGCGACGATGCACCCCAGGACACCTGGGAACCCCAAGACACCTGGCCAGAAGTGCTTGAACTTGTCGAGGAGGCCGGCCTTGAACCGACCGAAGATGACCTGCCCGCACCGACCTTTGGCCGCCGCCGGCGCGGTCTGGTTGCCGACGACGACTGGTCAGCCGTCGCCGAGCCGGAAGCCGCAATCGAGCCCGAGCCTGTGGCCAGCCTCAGCCAGATTGTCATGCCCGGTGCGTTTGAAGCCGCCCAACCGGACGAGAGCGATGCGGGCCAAGACGAAGGCACTCTCGATCTTGCCGGATTCGCAGAAGTCGATGATGGCTTCCTGGAAATCGAAGACACGTTTGGGGCAGAGCCGGTCGCGCCCTTCGCCGCAGAGCCTGACGATATGGCCCTGGCCGACTGGCTGGCCGCCGCGCGCGATCTGGCTCATGCCGCGCTAAACTCGGAAGACCGTTCGCGCCAGTCGCTCTATGCCGCGATCGGGCGGGCTTACGATTTCTCGCTCGCCGCCGCCGCAGACCCCGCCGGCTTTGCCGAACTGGTTGAAGATGCCGGCCTCGCTGTCCAGGACCGTGCGCCGATGACGCCGCTGGTCAAGCTGGTATTCGGCGCGAATTACGACAAGACCCGGCTCACCGAATATGCCGCCGCGCTGGGCCATGCCGGCCGCATCGGGCTCGAGCGCGGTGCGCTGGAAGACTATCTGCTCTTCGCCCCCGGCGGCCTCAAGGGCGTGGTCCAGACCGAGCGCCAGCTGCGCCGCGAGGAAGCCGGCGTCACTGCGGTGCCGCGCTGCCCTGGCGAACGGCTCGCGCGCAAGCTGCGCAAGCTCGATACATCCGCTCTGGACCAAGTCGCCACGCAGGGCAGCGAGTTTACCCTGCTCGTCGCGCGCCGGCTGACCAGCGGCGAAGTCGTGCTGCTGGGCGAAGTGGGAGACGATACCGCACTGCTCGAACGTGCGGCGCGGCGCCTGCTCGCCTGAACCGGAATTTCAGCTCCACCAGGAGAGCGCCACTGTTCCTTCGCTGGGGCGGTGGCGCTTTGCTGTCGGTGCTCCTACATACCGCCCATGGCCGCTGCGCTTCATCCAGGGTTCACCGCGTCTGGCGTTAGGCTGGACCATGCCTAGCCCTCTCCGTGTCCGCCTGCTGGCGCTTGTTTCCGCTGCCTTGGTGGCCAGCCAGCCGGCCGCGGCGCAGTCGGTGCTGCGCGATGCCGAGACCGAGTCCTTGCTGCAAGACATGGCCGCGCCGCTGGTTGCCGCCGCCGGGCTCAATCCGCGCAATGTCGATATCGTCCTGCTGAACGATCCGTCTGTGAACGCGTTCGTTGCAGGCGGACAGGCAATCTATGTCAACAGCGGGCTGATCAACGCGGCAGACAGTGCCGCCGAAGTGCAAGGCGTGATCGCCCACGAGCTGGGCCACATCACCGGCGGCCACACGATCAACGATGGCGGCGGCAAGGCGGCAACCGGGATCAGCATCCTCTCGCTGCTGCTCGGCGCGGCGGCAGCGGCGGCCGGCGGCGGCGAAGCGGCGATGGCGGTGATCATGGCCGGACAGCAGGCCGCGATGGGCAAATACCTGGCCTTCAGCCGCGCACAAGAGGCCAGCGCGGACGCCGCAGGCATGCAGTATCTTTCGCGCGCGGGCATGTCTGGAAGGGGTTCGATCGGCTTTTTCAAGAAGCTGCAGAACCTGGAGTTCCGCTATGGCTATGTGCCCAAGGACGACGACGTCTACTATTCCAGCCACCCGATGACCGGCGACCGCATCGCCACATTGCAAGATAGCTACGAGCGCGATCCGGCCTGGAGCAAACCTGACGATGCGGCCATCGAAGCCCGCTTCCAGCGGGCCAAGGCCAAGCTCTATGGCTATCTGGCCGAACCCAAAGCGACTTTCGCTGCTTATCCCGAATATCTGACCGGCGATGCGGCGCGCTATGCCCGAGCCTATGGCTGGCACAAGGATGCCCATCTCGAGAAGGCCCTGGCGGAAACCGAGGCGCTGCTCGGCAAAGCGCCGACCGACCCCTATTTTCTCGAGCTGAAGGGCCAGATCCTGCTCGAGGCGGGCAAGCCTGCCGAGGCGCTGGCGCCGCTGCGCCGGGCGGTGGACCTGTCTGGCGGCCAGCCGCTGATCGCGACCACGCTGGGTCACGCGCTGATCGCCAGCGAGGACCCGAAGAACATGGCCGAGGCCGAGCGCGTGCTGAAAGTGGCGGTGGCGCGCGACCGGGATAATCCCTTCGCCTGGTATCAGCTCGGCGTGGTCTATGCCGCCAATGGCGACATGGCGCGCGCGCGCCTCGCCAGCGCCGAGCAGCAGATCATGCAGCTGCGCATGCCCGAAGCCATGGCCAGCGCGCAGGCCGCAGAGGCCGCGCTGCCCAAGGGCACGGCAGACTGGCTGCGCGCGCAGGATATTGCCATGCAGGCGCGCACTGCGATTGAACGCAGCCGCAAACGCAGGTAGGCGGCTGCAATGAACGGAATTTCCGAAAGAGTGAGCGGCGCCTGGCGCCTGGCCTGCGCGGCCTTGATCGGCGCCCTGCTGGCAGGGGCGGGTCTGTGGTACTGGCAAGGCGGCGGCGCGGCGGCGCCTGCGGCAGCCGACAAGGCCGCAATCGAGAAAGTGGTGCGCGACTATATCCTCGCGAATCCTGAAATCCTGCCCAAGGCGATGGAAAACCTGCAAAAGCGCGAGACCGCCAAGCAGCTCGCCGGCGTGCAGGATGATATCGAGGTGCCGTTCCCCGGCGCGGTGCTGGGCAATCCGCAAGGCAAGGTCACGCTGGTCGAGTTCAGCGATTTCGCCTGCGGCTACTGCAAGCAGAGCGAGGCCGACGTTGCCGCGCTGATCGCGGCCAATCCCGATCTCAAGGTCGTCGTGCGCCAGCTACCGATCCTTTCCGAGGCGAGCGCGGATGCGGCTCGCATGGGTCTCGCTGCCGCGCGGCAGGGGCTCTATGGTGCTTTCCACCATGCGATGTATGCCGCCGGACGGCCCGATGCCGCGACAATCGATGCCGCCGCCCAGGCTGCCGGGCTCGACCTGGCGCGGGCAAAGCGCGACATTGCCGACCCGGCGCTCGAGCGCGAAATCCAGGGCAATCTCGAATTCGCCCGCCAGCTTGGCTTCAATGGCACGCCCAGCTGGGTGATCGGCGAAGAAGTCCATGCCGGCGCGGTGGGGCGCGATGTGCTGGCCGAGGCCATCGCCAGGGCGCGCGGCTGAGCCGCAGCGATGCACCGGTTTCTGCTCGCCGCTGGGCTGGCAGCGGCAGGGATGGCCGCTGCTCTGCCGCTCGCTCGTGCCCAGTCGGTTGACCTTTCCGCCGATGTCCGCGCCTGGCAGGCGCATGATGCCCGGTTGCTGTCGTTAAGCTGGCGGCTGGCCCGGGCCAATGCCGCCTTCTGCCGCGACACCCAGAGCAGCATTGGCCTGATGCTGACCGATTTTCATCGCTTCAAGGAGCCTACCCGGGCCAGCGCGGCTGCGGGGGTCTCCAGCGGCGTGGCCATCGAGGCAGTGGCCTCCGGCTCGCCCGCCGAGGCTGCGGGACTGCGCGCCGGCGATACCCTGCTTGGCATAAGCGGCGCAGCCATCGGCGCCCCGCCCGCGCGCCTGCCCAAGGGCAAGTTTTTTCACGATCTTCTGCATGACCGTATCGATGCCGATCTGGCCAGTGCCGGAAGCGTGACATTGCGCCTCGCACGGCCCGGCCAAGGCCCCCGCGAGGTCACGGTGGCCAGCCAGAAGGTTTGCCGCGGACGGTTCGCGCTGATCTCCAGCGGCACGGCGGCGATGAGCGAGGGTTATGTCATCCGCATCGCCGTCCAGCTGATGGCCGAACACGGCGATGACAACGAGGCGGCCACCATGCTGGCGCACGAGCTGGCGCACAACATCTTCGGCCATGTCGCCGAGAACAATGCCAAGGGCCGCAATTACCTGACCGTGCGGCGCAACGAGCGCGAGGCCGACCGGCTCGCCCCCTGGCTGATGGCCAATGCCGGCTATGACCCCGCCGCAGCACCGCGCTTCATCGCCGCATGGGGCCCGCGCCACAGTGGCGGGATAACCCGTTCGCAATCCCATGATAGCTGGCAGACCCGCGCAGCCGCGCTGACGCAGGAAGTCAGCGCAGTCCTCGCGGCGCGCGCCGCCCGCCCAGGGCAGCCGCTCGACTGGCGCATCCGCCTGCCTGCCATCCAGACCGACTGATGCCCCTTTCATTTCCATTTGCGAAAATCCCCTCTAAGTATCGCGCTATGGCTGTCTTGCCCTTCCGCCCCACGCCGTTTTTCGCCAACAAGAACCAGGCTTTCTGGCGGCTGCAGGCCGTGGGCTGGGGCGGGGCGCTGCTGCTGCGGGTGATGTCGAGCATTGCCAACGAACAGCCGCTCTCGTTTCTGGTGCTGGTGCTGATCGCGACGATAACCGGCTTTTCGATCTCGCTGATCCTCGCGGTGCTGTTCCGCCAGCTGATCGCCCGGCGCCCGATCATCACCTGGGGGGTGACCGGGCTGGTTCTGCCCTTTGCGGTGGGCCTCTATGCCTTCATCGATGCCTGGGTGATCGGGCTCTACCGGCCGGACAGCGAGGCAAGTTTCACGCAGCTGTTCCTGGGCGTGTTCTATCTCGACGCGACGCTGCTGGTCTCGTGGTCGGCGCTCTATTACGCGATCAATTTTTTCCTCCAGGTCGAGGAGCAGAACGATCAGCTTATCCAGCTGGAGAACCAGGCGACCAGCGCCCAGCTGGCCATGCTGCGCTACCAGCTCAACCCGCATTTCCTGTTCAACACGCTCAACTCGATCTCGACGCTGGTGCTGCTCAAACAGACCGAGCCGGCCAATGCCATGCTCACCCGGCTATCGTCATTCCTGCGCTATTCGCTGTCGAACGAGCCGACCGGCCGGGTGACGGTGGCGCAGGAAGTGGAAACGCTGAAGCTCTATCTCGATATCGAGCGCATGCGCTTCGAAGACCGGCTGCGCACCACATTCGCCATCGATCCGGCGAGCGAGCCGGGGCTGCTGCCTTCGCTGCTGCTCCAGCCGCTGGTCGAAAACGCGATCAAATATGCCGTCACGCCGCAAGAAGCCGGCGCGGAAATCACCATTTCGACGCAACTCGTCGGGCCAAACCTTCGCATCACCGTCTCCGACACCGGCCCGGGATTGCAAACCGAAGCCAGCGACAACAGATTGACCGGCGTGAGTTTCGACGGCGGAGAACCGGTTTCAACAGGCGTGGGCCTTGCCAACACGCGCGACCGGCTGGCGCAGGCCTATGGCGACCAGCATCGCTTCGAGGTGTTTGACCCGCCGGAAGGTGGGTTTGCCGTGCAGATCGAAATTCCCTTCGAACGCCGCGAAGTGTCGGCAGCCCCCGCCGAAAAGCCCCGACTGGCCCTGGTCGCGGGCTGATCGGCATTACCCCGCCCCTCACCGGGGGCTATGAGTCAGGACTGATCGATGACCATCCGAACCATTCTCGTCGATGACGAAAAGCTGGCTATCCAGGGCCTGCAACTGCGGCTTGCCAAGTTTCCCGAAGTCGAGATCATCGACACCTGCTCGAACGGGCGCGAAGCGATCCGCAAGATCAAGACCGAGAAGCCCGATCTCGTCTTCCTCGACATCCAGATGCCCGGCTTCGACGGCTTTTCGGTGGTCAAGGGGGTGATGGAGATCGAGCCGCCGCTGTTTGTCTTCGTCACCGCCTATCAGGAACATGCGGTGCGCGCTTTTGAGGCCAACGCGATCAACTATCTGATGAAGCCGGTGGACGAGGACAAGCTGGCCGATACGCTCGAGCGGGTGAAAACCCGGCTGGCGGAAAAGCGCTCGTCCGAGGAAGCCGAGAAGCTCAAGATCGTGCTCGCCGAAGTCGCCCCCGATGCGATGGAGGCCATGCCCGAAGAAGCCGATGCTGCGAGCAACATGGGTGCGGGCCGTTTCGAAAAGCTGATCAACATCAAGGATCGCGGCCAGATTTTCCGCATCGATGTCGATTCAATCGAACACATCGAAGCCGCCGGCGATTACATGTGCATCCGCACCGCGGA
>JANPOS010000002.1:0-11945 GCA_031428115.1 Novosphingobium sp.
CCTCAAGACCAACACCGCGCAGCTCAACCAGATGCAGGGCACGCTGCGGCAGGTCGAAATCCTCAAGGGCCCGCAAGGCGCGCTTTATGGCCGCAACGCCGCCGCCGGTGCAATCGTGCTGCAAACGATCAAGCCGACCGACACCTTCACCGGCGCGGCCAAGGTCTCCTATGCCAACGAGAACAGCTGGGATGCCAGCGCGCATGTCGCCGGGCCGCTGGGCGAGGGTGCGGGGTTTGTCGTGTCGGGCACCTACAGCGCGACCGACGGGTTCTATCGCAACCTGTTCCTCGGCAATACCAAGGTGGTCGACGACCGCGAGAGCTGGGGCATCGACGGACGGCTGATGTTCGGCATGAACAGCGACACCCAGTTCGACATCAAGGCGCGCTATGGCGAGTTCCAGGGTGCCTCGCTGCCGTTCAACGCCGCGTTCCATCTGCCCAACTTTGCCGCCGTGAACCCCAAGTTCTATGAAGACATCGATGACCACGTCTTCCGGTTCTACAGCAATGTCCGCCCGACCAACGACCAAACCAGCTTCGACGTATCGGCCAAGATTGATCACGATTTCGGCGGCATGAAGCTGATCGCCTGGCTGCTTTATTCCGACGTCAAGCAGGATCTTGTCGCCGATGGCACCTCGGCTGACTTCGCCCGCTATATCGGCTCGGCTTTGCCACCTGGCGCGGCGGCGGTGAACAAATGCTTCGCCACGACGGCGGCCAACACCGGCTTTCCGGTCAATCAGCCGGGCGCCATTGGCGCGATCCCGGTGCCGTTTATTTTCGCTCCCGCCAATGGCTCGACCTTCGGGCCCTACAGCCCGACGACCTGCGATGGCATTCAGTACCAGCTGCGCAACCAGAAGGATTTCAGCGCCGAGGTCCGGTTGGTCTCTGATGGCAGCGGGCCGCTGGACTGGCAGCTCGGCGCCTATTACCTCAACATCGACCGCACCGTCGGGGTCAGCCTGAGCGCGGATACCGGGGCCGGGGTGATCAAGCAGCTCTACAACGCGCCGACCAGCACCAACCCCACTTCGCTGCTGCTGGCCGACAAGTTCAAGACCGATGTCTATGCGGCATTCGGCAGTATGGAATACAAGCCGAGCGACCAGTTCACCGCAGGCCTGGCGCTGCGCTATGATATCGAGGAGCGCAAATCGTCATCGCTGGTGCCGACCGCAACCGATCCGTTCACCGGCGGGCCGATCAATCCCGGCCAGGCCTTTGGTGCGTTCACCCCCAAGAGCGCGAGCTTCAAGCAGTTCCAGCCCAAGGTGACGCTCAGCTGGACGCCCAGCCGCCAGTTGAATGTCTACGCCAACTGGGGAATCGGCTTCAAGTCAGGCGGGTTCAACAACCAGGGCTCGTCGGCGATCATCAATGCCAATTTCAACAACGGCGTGACCCCGGGCACGATCAACGCCAACGTGCGGATCAACGACCAGTACCGCAAGGAACGCTCGAGCGCCTTCGAGGTGGGGGTCAAGGGCAGCCTGTTCGATGACCGGATCACTTTCGATCTGGCCGGGTATTACACCCAGGTCACCGACATGCAGTTCTTCGAATTCTTCGTCGGCAGCTTCGGCCTGCTGCGCGTCGTCTCCAACATCGACCGGGTCGATGTGAAGGGCGCCGAGATCAACCTGACTGCCAAGGTCACCAATGGCTTCAAGCTGTTCGGCTCGTTCAACGTGACCGACAGCGAGATCAAGAAGAACACCTCGCGCACCTACACGGTCGGCAACAAGTCGCCTTATACAGCCGACTGGACGCTTAATGTCGGCGGCGAAGTCAGCATCCCGGTGAGCGGCGATTTCAAGTTCTCGGCCCGCGCCGACTATCGCCTGACCGGTCCGACCTGGTTCCATTCGGTCCAGGACCAGATACGTCCGTCGCTGTTCTCCGGCCTGCTGCCGATCTCGGCGCTGGCGCTGCCCGGCTTCGTCGGCGATGCGCGCTACAACGTCGCGCAGCGCGATACCTTTGGTGTGCTGAACCTGCGCGCCGGCTTCCAGTCGGATCGCTACAGCCTGATGTTCTTCGCCGAGAACCTGACCGACAAGGCCTATATCGCCGAGGCCATCCCGGCGATCGAATTCGGCGGCTCGTTCATCTCGCCCGGCGGACGGCGACTCTGGGGCGTCGAGGCGGGCATGAAATTCTGAGGCCAGTTGCTCGCCAGTCGGACAGCGGCAGTCGGACAGGGTAGCAATTTGCAACCCGGCGGTGCATGACCCGGGCCATGCTTCGCCGCCAAGATTCGTTGCCTTTTCTGCTGGCGCTCGCGCTGGCCGGCTGTGGCAGTGACAAGGCGGCGGCACCCGCGCCGGAAGCACCGCTCAGGGTCAGCGTGGCGACCGTTGGCCAGCAGGCCGCAATGCCGATAATCGAGGCGGCGGGCACCGCAGCGCTGCGCAAGGAAATTCCGCTGGGGTTCACTTCTCCGGGGCGCATCGCGCGCGTCCTGGTGCAGGAAGGCGATTTCGTGCGCCGCGGCCAGGTGCTGGCCACGCTCGATACCACCAGCGTCGGTGCTGCATTGTCCGGGGCCTCGGCCGAGCAGGTGCGCGCGCGCGCAGAGCTGGAGCGGTTCCGCACGCTGTTTGCGCAAGGCTGGGTCACCAAGGCCCGGCTCGAAGCGGTCGAGGCTGCTGCCCGCAGCGCCGATGCCAGTGTCGCCCAGCGCCGCTTCACGCTCGATACCGCGCGGGTGGTGGCACCGGCCAGCGGCATTATCCTGGCGCGCGGAGCCGAGCCAGGACAGAACGCCGATGTCGGCACGCCGGTGGTGACGCTGGGCGACAGCAGCAGCGGCTATGTGCTGCGCACCTTGCTGGCCGACCGCGATGCCGTGCGCCTGCGGGCAGGGATCGGCGCCGAGGTCAGCTTCGAGGCGCTGCCGGGCACGGTGCTGGCGGGCCGGGTAATCGAGGTCGGCGGCCGGTCGGACCGCGCCAGCGGGGCCTTCATGGCCGAGATTGCGCTGCCCCCCGATCCGCGGCTGCGCTCCGGGCTGGTCGGCACGGCGCGGATTGCTGTGCCTGCGGCAGGCGGCTCGACACTCATCGTCATTCCGCCAACCGCGCTGTTTTCCGTGCGCGCCGAAGAAGGCTTTGTCTATGTCGTGGGCCGCGACCGCAAGGTTCGCGTCCGCAAGGTGGCGCTGGGGCCGCTGCGCCCGGGGGGCAGCGAAGTGCTGAGCGGTCTGGCGACCGGCGAGACTATCGTCATCTCCAATCTTGACCGGCTGCGCGATGGCCTTGCCATCGATCCGGTCCGCGCCTTGCCATGAAAGATTGGGCGCCATGAAAAATTGGGCACCGTGAAAGACCTTGAGCCGTGAACTTCTTCGAAGTGGCAGTCCGCCGCTGGCAGGTGACGCTGGTGGCATTCCTGTTGCTGGTGATGCTTGGCTATAACGCCTTTCGCCAGATCCCCCGCGCAGTCGATCCCTATTTCCCGATTCCCGCAGTTTTCGTGGTGGTGACCCTGCCCGGCGCCGATGCGGCGGAGATCGAGGAGACCGTCGCCAAGCCGATCGAGCGGGCGTTGCAGGGGCTCGATAACTTGCGGCAAGTCAGCTCAACCAGCAGCGACGGGGCGGCATCGATCAGCGTTGCGTTCGATTATGGCGTTGATGTCGAACAGTCGCTGGACCGCACCGTGCGCGAGATCAACGCGCTGCGTCCCTCGCTGCCCGCCGGGATAACCCGGCTCGATCTGCGCCGCCCGCGCACCACCGAGGCGGCGATCTCGCAGATCGCCCTGGTCAGCGAGACCGCATCCTGGCGGCGGATGGAAAAATATGCCGAGGACTTGCGCGACCGGCTGGGGATTCTGCGCGGGGTGCGCAACACGCAGCTTTATGGCCTGCCCGCGCCCGAAGTGCGGATTTCGCTCGATCCCGCCCGCCTTGCCGAGCGCAAGCTGGCGCCCGCAGCCGTTGCCAATGCCATCTCGCAGGGCGGCAGCGATGTGCCCGCCGGTGCCGTCTCTGCGGGCAACCGGCGCTTCAACGTCCGGGCGGGAGGTGCCTATCGCTCGGTCGAAGCGATCGCGGGGATCGCGCTGCGCGGCGGGGATGGCCAGTTGCTCACCGTCGGCGATGTCGCAAAAGTCGAATGGGCAGAAGGTGAACGGCTGCATATCACCCGGCTCAACGGCCAGCGCGCGGTGTTCATCGGTGTGCGCAAGAAGGACACGACCGACACCCTGGCACTGCGCGACGCGCTGCGCGAAGTGAAGGCCCGCTTCGCGCCGAACCTGCCGCCCGACATCAAGATGATCTCGGTGTTTGATCAGAGCAACGACATCGAGCGCAAGCTGTCCGAACTTGCCCGCGACTTTCTGATCGCGCTGGCGCTGGTCTTGATCACGTTGCTGCCGCTGGGGCCGCGCGCTTCGGCGGTGGTGATGCTGTCGATCCCCACCTCGCTCGCTGTCGGCCTGATCGGGCTCGATTTTCTCGGCTTCTCACTCAACCAGCTGACGGTTGCCGGGTTCATTGTCGCGCTGGGCCTGCTGGTTGACGATTCGATTGTCGTGACCGAGAATATCGAACGCCACATCCGCATGGGCGAGGATCGGATCACCGCGGCAGTCAAGGGCACGCGCGAAATTGCCATGGCCGTGATGGGATCGACCGGCGTGCTGATTTTTGCCTTCCTGCCGCTGGCCTTTCTGCCAGAGACCGCCGGAGATTTCACCCGCAGCTTGCCGATGGCGGTGATGCTGACGGTGGCTGCCTCGCTGGTGGTCTCGCTGTCGCTGATCCCGCTGGCGGCCAGCCGCATCCTGGCGCCGCATGAGGCAGCGCAAGGCAACCGGTTCCTGCGCCTGGTCACCGCGAAGATCGAGCAATGGTATCGCCCCGCGCTGCACTGGAGCCTCGCCAATCCGCACAAGACGGTGTGGGGCGCGATGGCGGCCTGCGCGGCGATGTGCCTTACCATTCCGGGCATCGGCTTCAGCCTGTTTCCCAAGGCCGACGTGCCCTATTTCCTGGTCAAGATTTCCGCGCCCGAAGGAGCCAGCCTGGCGGCGACCGATGCGGCGGTGCGCGACGTGGCGAAGCTGCTGGTTGGCCGCCCGGAAATCAGGGACATCATGGAGAACACCGGGCGCAGCAACCCGCAGATCTATTACAATTCCATCCCGCGAGAGGCCGATACGCGCTTTGGCGAGCTGTTCGTGACGCTCAAGGAATTTTCGCCCAAGGACACTCCGGCACTCGTCGAGCGGCTGCGCGGCGAGCTCGAGCGTTATCCGGCGGCCCGGGTGACCATCGAGCAGTTCGAGCAGGGGCCGCCGGTCGATGCGCCGATTGCCGTCCGGGTGATCGGCCCCGAACTTGCCGAGCTCAAGCGGCTTTCGGCGCTGGTTGCCGAGACGGCGCGCAAGACCGCCGGCACCCGCGACATTGTCGATCCGCTGGCGATCGACCGGATCGACCTCGACCTGGATGTCGACCCGGCCAAGGCCGGTCTGCTGGGTGTTGCGCCCGATGCGGTGCGCCGCACGCTGCGCCTGGCCATCTCGGGCGAACGCGCCAGCACGCTGCGCGATGCCGAAGGCGATGCCTACCCGGTGGTGGTGCGGCTGCCATTCGCGCAGGAGGTACCGGTCGCCATGCTCGACCGGCTCTATGTCAGTTCGCTGTCGGGAGCCGCGATTCCGCTCGGCCAGATCGCCACGCCCCGGCTGAAATCGGTGCCGGCCTCGATCAACCGCTACAAACTGGAGCGCTCGGTCACGGTGACTTCCTACATCGCCGAGGGTTTCCTTGCGTCCAAGGTCAACGAGGATGTGGTCGCTGCGGTGCGAAAACTGCCGCTGCCGCCTGGCTATGCACTCAGCATCGGCGGGCAGGCCGAGATTGCCGAGCGCAACCGCAGCGGCATCGGCGGGATTGCGCTGCTCGCGGTGTTCGGCATCCTCAGCGTGCTGGTGCTCGAATTCGGGCGGTTTCGCGAGGTCACCGTGGTGGCGGGCGTGATCCCGCTGGGGCTGTTCGGCGGGCTGATCGCGCTGATCGTCACCGGCAATTCGCTGTCGTACCTGGCGATCATCGGCTTCATCGCGCTCATCGGCATCGAGATCAAGAATTCGATCCTGCTGGTCGATTTTACCACCCAGTTGCGCCAGGAGGGCATGGAACTGATGGCAGCAATCGAACGCGCCGGCGAGATCCGTTTCCTGCCGGTGCTGCTCACCTCGGTGACAGCGATCGGCGGGCTGCTGCCGCTGGCGCTCTCGGGTGCGCCGCTTTATGCGCCGCTGGCCTGGGTGATCATCGGCGGGCTGATTTCCTCCACCTTGCTCAGCCGGATTGTCATTCCGGCGATGTATCTGCTGCTCGCGCGCGGCGCGCCGCCGCCCTGAGCGTGCCTCGCCCGGATTCTCCTTGTTGCTGATGCAGGCTTGCGGTTAGGCTCGGCGCTCAAGCAGATTAGGGAGAGGCGCAATGCCAGTTTCCACCGACGACTACGTTTCGGTCAGTGATTTTCTCGGCCGCTATTGCTGGCTGGTCGATGCCGGAGACGAGGACGGCTGGGCGGCGCTGTGGGCCGAAGATGGCGTGTTCGCCGGAGTCATGCCCGAGCCGGTGGTTGGCCGCGAGGCGCTGAAAGAGATTCCGCGCGGCGCCTTTGCCAGCTCAGGCGGCAAGCTGCGCCATCACGTCGGCAGCCTCAATTGTGAGTATGATGGCACCAGCCGCGATGTTGTCATCGCCCGCTATTATAATCTCGTGACCAACTGGATGCAGGGCGGGGCCTTCACCTGCCTCGCCGCCAGCACGGTCCGGCTGCTGCGCCACGGCGACAGCTGGCTGATCGAGCGCAGCGATTCAGTGACACTTACCTGATCCACAGGCTTGCCTTTGAGATCGGAACTTATAGAACAGCATAACTCATAAGTCGGGAGAGACATCGCAATGGAAATGGCCGGTGAGCGGCGGATCGCCGCACCTGCGCAACAGGTGTGGGAGGCGCTGAACGATCCTGCGGTGCTGCGCGCGTGTATCCCGGGCTGCCAAAGCCTGGAACGCGATGGCGAGGACCGCTTCAATGCCGTCGCCGAAGTGAAAATCGGCCCGATCGGCGCGCGCTTCAAGGGGGCCGTGGCGCTCAGCGATCTCGATCCGCCGCGCGGCTACACCATTTCCGGCCAGGGCAGCGGCGGCGTCGCGGGAAATGCCAAGGGCACGGCCAAGGTCCGCCTCAGCCCCGATGGCGCAGGCACGCTCCTGGCTTACACGGTCGAAGCGCAGGTCGGCGGGCGCATGGCGCAACTCGGCGGTCCGCTGATCGACGCGACGGCGCGGCAGATGGCCGACCGGTTCTTTGCCAAATTCGGCGAAGTGGTGGGCGGCGAGGCGGCTCCAGCGCCGCTCGGTGCGGTGACCTCCCAAGTTGCTGCTCCCGTTGCCGCAGCAGCCGCCGCCAGCGCGCCGACCGCTTCTGCCGGCGGCTTTCCCTGGACCTGGGCCGTGGCGCTCGGCCTTGCAATCCTCGCTGGCTTCCTGCTTGGCCGCAGCGAGGCGGCTGACTGGTGGGTGGTGGCAGTCTTGCTGTTGGCGCTTGCCACGCTCGGGCTCGGCTATGATGCCGGGCGCCGCAGCGCCAGTAAAACTGGGGGAGGCAGGCCATGAAGCCCGCCCCGTTCGACTACGCCGCGCCCGCGACCATTGAGGAGGCTTGCGCGCTGCTCGCCGAGGCGGGCGGCGGCGCGACCATTTTGGCGGGCGGGCAGACGCTGATGCCACTGCTGAACCTGCGGATGAGCCAGCCGTTCATCGTCGTCGATATCAACCGGATCGCGGAACTCACGGGCATCGAACGCGCCGAGGGTGGCATCCGCATTGGCCCCGCCACCCGGCAGGCCGATGCGTTGGCGAACGAGCTGCTCGCCAGCGAACTGCCGGTGCTGGTCGAGGCGCTCGGCCATGTCGGCCATCACCAGACGCGCAATCGCGGCACGATCGGCGGCTCGGTCGCGCTGGGCGAGCCGGCGGCGGAAATGCCGGCGACGGCGGTGGCGCTGGGTGCCATGATCGAAGCGCGCTCAGTGCGCGGCACCCGGCAGATCGCCGCGCACGATTTCTATCTCGGGCCTTACATGACCGTGCTGGAGCCCGATGAGCTGGTAACTGGCATTCATTACCCCGCCTGGCCCAAGGGCCATGTAACGCTGTTTCGCGAGGTGGCCCAGCGGCCCGGCGATTTCGCGCTGGTCGGCTTGGTCGGTGCGCTCGCACTCGAAGGCGGCACAATCGCCCGCGCCGGGATCGCCTGGTTCGGCATGGGTCCGACGCCGATCAGGGCGCGCGCCGCCGAGGCGGCGCTGCTGGGCAAAGGCATCGCTGGCATCGATCCGGCGGCAATCGCCGCGCTGGCCCTGTCCGAAACCGCGCCGTTCGACGATCACCACGCCAGCGCCGAATACCGCCGCACCGTCGGTCGCCGCATTTTTGCCCGCACGCTGGGCGAAGCACTCGATATCCGGAGGGCCGCATGAGCGAGCCGCGCAATGAACCTCGGGCTGAATTCAGCCTCGAAATGACGATCAATGGCCGCCGCCAGACCGGGCACGTCGAAGCGCGCAAGTCGCTCGGCGATTTCCTGCGCGAGGATGCGGGCTACACCGGGGTGCATCTGGGCTGCGAGCATGGCGTCTGCGGTGCCTGCACGGTGATCCTCGATGGCAGGGCGGTGCGCTCCTGCCTGATGCTCGCGGTGCAGGCCGATGGCGCCGATATCACCACGGTCGAAGGCCTCGCCGAGCCGGACGGCACCTTCCATCCCGTCCAGGCGGCGATGCGCGATGAACATGCGTTACAATGCGGCTTTTGCACACCCGGCGTGGTCTGCACGCTGGCGGCGCTGTGCCAAGGCGGCGAGAAGCCAAGCGAAGAGCAGATGCTGGCCGCGATGTCCGGCCATATCTGCCGCTGCACCGGCTATCAGGGCATCCGCCGCGCAATTTCGCGGCTGGCTGCGGGAGAGACGGCATGAACGCGCCGGTTCCAGGAATTCGCGCCGCGCGCTATATCGGCGAGCGCATGCCGCGCAAGGAAGACCCCCGCCTGCTCACCGGGCGCGGGCAATTCGTTGATGACATTTCGCTGCCCGGCATGTTGCACGTCGCTTTCCACCGCAGTCAGATCGCACGGGGGAAAGTGCTCTCGATTGATTGCGCGGCGGCCAGGGAGCTGCCCGGGGTTCATGCCGTCTGGCTTGCCGCCGATCTGGAATATCCCGGTTTCCAGATGATGAGCATGTATCTGCGCCCCACCGAAGTCGCGACGCCGCTGCTGGCGAGCGATATCGTGCGCTATGTCGGCGAGCCGATTGCCCTGGTCATCGCCGACAGCCGCGCGCTGGCCGAGGATGGCGCCGCGCTGATCGAAGTGGAATACGAGGAGCAAGATCCGGTCGTTACCATCGCCCAGGCCAAAGCCATGGGCCCGATCCATCCCGATGCCGACGACAACATCGCCGCCGAAGCCGGCGAGGAAGAAATGGATGAAGCGCTGGCGGCGCTGATCGATGGCGCGGCCCACAAAGTGACGCACAAGGTCATCCACCAGCGCATTTCGCAATCGCCGATGGAAACCCGCGGGATTGTCGCCACCCGCGACGGCAATCAGGAGCTGCGGCTCTACATCACCTGCCAGAGCCCGCACATGATCGCGCGCTGGGTCAGCCAGGCGCTCGGCTTCCCGCAGACCGCAATCCATGTCATTGCCAAGGATGTCGGCGGCAGCTTCGGCCTCAAGAACCAGCCATGGCGCGAGGAGACAGCGACCATCATCGCCGCGCTGCGCTTTGGCCGACCGCTCAAATGGATCGAGGACCGCTACGAGCACATGACGTCGTGCTGCCAGTGCCGCGAGCAGGAGTTCGAGCTGACCATCGCCTACGATAAGGACGGCAGATTCGTCGCTGCCCACGGCGATTACAGCGCCAACAACGGCGCTTTCCCGCAAGGCGCGGACAACAATCTGGCCGCGCACATGTTCCTGTGGGCGGCCTACAAGATGCCTGCCTACTCGTTCCTGACGCGCGGCTGGTATAGCAACACCACCGGCCTTGCCGCCTATCGCGGCCCCTGGGCAATCGAAAGCCTCGTGCGCGAGACGGCGCTGGACAAGGCCGCGCGGGCGATGGGGTTGGATCCGGTCGAGCTGCGCCGCCGCAATATGTTGCAACTGGCGGATCAGCCGACCGCCACTGCCATGGGCATTCCGCAAGACGACATCACCACCGCGACCTGCCTTGAAAAACTGCTCGAGAACTTCGACGTTCCGGCATTCCGCAAGCAGCAGGCCGCAGCGCGCAAAGCGGGGCGCTATCTCGGTCTCGGGATTGCCGCTTATGTCGAGCCGACGGCGTCGGCGGGCTCGATCAATTTCATGACCGGCGAGCTTGCCCAGGTCCGCATCGAGCCGACCGGCAAAGTGACCGCGGCGATGAGCACCCACAGCCAGGGCCACGGCACCGCGACCACCATGGCGCAAGTTATCGCCGACCGGCTTGGCGTGGCCTACGAGGATGTGACTGTCTTCGAGGGCGACAACATGCACGGCGGCTTCGGCCCCGGCGCGGCGGGCAGCCGCCAGGCAGTCGCCGGCGGCGGCGCGGCGTTGGGCGCAGCGGACCTGCTGGTCGCCAAAGTGAAGTCGCTCGCCGCGCATCTCTACAACGCCAGCCCCGAGGCTGTCAGCATTGCCGATGGCATGGTGCATATCGCCGGGGCGCCGGAAATGTCGCGGACGCTGCGCGAGATTGCCGACATTGCCTATGGCGAGCCGCTGCGCTGGCCGCAGGGATTCGAGGCGGGGCTGGAAGTGCAGTTCCGCTATCAGCCGCCGGCGATGACCATGACCAGCGCAGCGCACGCCTGCGTTGTCGAGGTCGATACCGAGACCGGTTTCGTCAAGATCTTGCGCTGGGTCACTTCGGAAGACTGCGGCACGGTGATCAATCCGGCGGTGGTTGAGGGGCAGGTGACCGGGGGCTTGGCCCAGGCAATCGGCATGGTGCTGCTCGAAGAGGCTGGCTACGATGCGCGCGGCAATCCGATTGCGGCGACCTACAAGGACTATCTGCTGCCGGCGATTTCGGACATTCCGGTGTTCGAATTCCTCCACGCCAACACACCGTCGAAGTCGCTGGGCGGGATGCGCGGCGTGGGCGAGGGCGGGGCGATCATCGGTCCGCCGACGCTGGTCAACGCGATTGCCGATGCGCTGTCGCCGTTCGGCGAGATCGCGGTGAACCTGCCACTGACCCCGGCCAAGATTCTCGATGTGATCGAGGGGCGGGATATTTCCGGCTGGACCGGCCATGCGGCGGCGCCTGGGTCGGAGCTGAGGCGAGCGCCGGAGCCTGGTGTACCCGCCGAAGCGCCGGCAGCAGCGCCGCTCGGCGAAGCACGGATTGACGGCGACTGGCAGATGACGCTCGCCACCCCGATGGGCGCGCAAGTGATGACCGGGCATTTCGAGACTTCTGGATCGGCGCTGGCGGGCTACGTGACGAGCGAGCAGGGCCGTCAGGATTTTGCCGGTACGGTCGAAGCTGGCCGGTTGAAATTCGATCTCAAGGTTGAGCAGCCGATGAAGATCACGCTCAAATATGACCTATTGGTCGATGGCGATGCGATCTCCGGCAAGGTCAAGATGGGCATGTTCGGATCGGCCAAGCTGACGGGGACGCGAATTTAAGCCGACACCACAACTCCCCTCCCCGGCGGGGACGGGCACTCTTATCAAACTCCCCTCCCCGGCGGGGAGGGGCTGGGGGTGGGGGAGCGAGGCGGATGCCGAGCGTGCACGCTGGCGTCGAGCCCCCCCCCCCACCCCACCCCAAAGGGTAGGGGCTCAGTCAGTTTGCGGGGCAAAAGCATGTGAAGCACGCCCCCCCTCCCGAAGTG
>JANPOS010000003.1:0-30527 GCA_031428115.1 Novosphingobium sp.
CTTGTTTGGAAGCAGAGGCTCGATAATCGACCACTCAAAGTCGCTTAGCTCATATCGGCGTGATGTCATCTCCAATCTCCTTTGTGAGATTGAATCAGAACACCCCGCCTTTGGGAATCCCTTTTATGAGTTTATGACCTAAAGTAAAGGACAGCCCTTCGACAAGCTCAGGGTCGGCGGTTTTTGCTAGTTCAGATTTGGCCCAAGCTGATCTAGACCGGCCCTTTCCCGCCAAGCTTCCTGTGATCCCAGCTGATCGTCTTGCCCGCGTGGACCACGACGACAATCCGCTTTTCCGCCATTTTCGCCGCAGTCGCTGCAAGTTTCTCAGGCGTTTGCCCCGGAAAATGGTGACCGACCACCACCTGCATCAGTTCCTGCAGCCGTTCGCCCTCTTCGACCAGTTCGGCCCGGCCCTGGATCGAAACGCCGCGCAATTGGGCATATTCGGTGCCCGCCTCACACAATACCGCGATGCGCGGATCGCGGCGCAGGTTCACCACCTTCTGGCTCTTGCCATAGGTCTCGAACAGGACGTCGCCCTCATGCACCGTGTACCACAGCGTGGTCAGGTGCGGCTCGCCCGAGGGGCCGAGGGTGGCCACTTGCAGGCTCTTGCACTCGGCAAACAGCGCGGCCTGTTCGGCCTCGTTCATGCGAATTGCATCACGCGATTTTGCCATCAGCTGATTGCTTTCAGATAGTCGAGCCGGCCCGCCCGCGCCTCGGTGCGCATCGAGACGAGGTCGAGTTGGAAGACGAGATCGTCGCTCGGGGTCTGCACGCGCGGATTGCCGGTCCAGAACACCACGCCGCATTTGCGCTTCGCTATGCGCCAGCTGCCGGCAGTGCGCACCCAGGTGTCGTCATACCAGCCCGTCCCATCCCACACCGGCGGATCGCCGGCGGCGTGGCGGATCAGCCGCCAGGCACCGTAAGTATGTGAATGGGCTTCGTCGCCAGCGATGGTGACGAGGTGGTTGGTCATAACGTGCTGGGTGGCGTCGAACACTTCGTGGAAGCTGCCGAAATCGCGCTTGAAGCTCTCGCGGTCGGTCCAGTGCGAGGTGGCGCCGTAGTCGGCATCGACATATTCGGCGAAGATGCGGTCGAACAGGTCCCAGGCCTGCGTATCCATGGCGAAACCATAGAGGTTGATCAGCTGGATGATCTCTTCGCGGTCGGCTGACATGCCATGATCCTATTCGTTGATGGCCCAGGCGAAGCGGGCACTGACTGCGTTCCAATTTATGATTGCCATGAAGGCATCGACATAGGCCGCTGCTTTTGATCCATAATCCGTCGCATAAGCATGTTCGAACATATCAAGCACCAACAGCGGTGTGCCGCCGACCAGCGCCATGGTGTGATCGTTCGCCCACTGGATGGCGAGCCGCTTGTCGCGGTGCTGGTATTGCAGGACGGTCCAGCCCGAACCGCCGCCGAGTGCCTTGCCGGTGCCGGAGAACTCCGCCTGCCAGCGCGCCATGCTGCCGAAATCACGCTCGATCATCGCGGCGAGGCCCGTGCTTGCGCCGCCCGATGACCCCAGATTGGCGAAGTAGAGCTCGTGGAGCATCATCGAATTGGTCGCGATCAGTTCCTCGCGCTTGAGACCGCTGAGCTGGAACCCGGGCGCAGTGGCCGGATCGAGCGCAGCCAGCTGGCCATTGATCGCCGCGATCCGCTTCACTGCGCTGGTATAATTGTTGGCGTGGTGGCTGGTCAGCAGCTTTTCCGACAGCCCCGGCATGGCCTTGGGATCGAACGGCAGTGGCACCGGCACGGGCGCATAGACGGCGCGCGCCGTGGCAGAACCTTGCGCGGCGGCGGGCGCGGCCATCGCGCTGCCGGCGGCGAGAAACATGCCGCCTGCCAGCAGGCCCCGGCGATCCACTGGCAGCTTGTGCATGGTCATTCTCCCGTTCACACCGGCAGAGAAACTTCCGCCGTCCCTTTGAGGATAACATCTCCGGTCTGAGTCGTCATGCTGGTTGCTATGCGAACCACCGGAATGCCCCATTCGCTCTGGTCGATTTTCTCGGTCACCGTGCCATCGACATAGGCGACATCGCCCTCGAAAGCAGGGCTGCGAAACTGGGTCTTCGAATGCCAGATATAGCCCTGGTGCCCGGCCCAATAGGCGACCGTATCCATGTGCCAGGCATTCATCGACGAGCCATAGCCATAGACCCCGCCCATGCCGACATTCTCGGCCTTTTCGGCATTGATATGCCCTGAGCTGGGCCCGTGGAACAATCCGTCGGCATGGCGCGGGTCGATCTTCTGGGCTTCGAAATCATAGGTCATGTCGCTGGCAAAACCGGCGTCTTCCTTGGCCGGATCATGGACGCCTTCGGGCGCGTTCCAGCGATAGGAGCCCCAGATGTTCTGCCGGTGAGCGCGGCATTCGAGCGCGAAAGTCACCCGGCTGTGCGGGCCGATCGGGCGGCGCGGCAGGGTGTCGCCGACTTTCACATCGCCATAGCGCGGCGAAAGCCCCTCGCGATTCGACCTGATCCAACCCAGCCGCTCGCGGTTCACCGCGTCCAGTTCGCCATGCGTCCACAGCCTGGGACTGCGGCTTTGCTTGCCGTAAACCCCGCGCTTGTTGGCCTCCTCGACCAGATAGCGGATCGAGGTGGCGCGCTCCTTGGCGATCAGCGCGCCATGCTGGTTGCGGTGCACGGTGTCGCCATTGGCGAACATGGTCGGCCCGGCAAAGGCGGTCTCGGCGATCTTGTAGCCGGCGAAGCTGCGCTCCTGTTTCAGGTGATCGCCCGGGCGCACGTGGCTGCCATAGAACCACCACTCCTCGCCGGCGAAAATCAGGTGGCTGCCGGGGAGCTTGCCGACACAGCTGGGATGGCAGCCGTGGCCATAGTCCATCGCCACGGTGAAGCTCTGCGGCGCGACGATGCCGCCGAATTCGGAATCGCGTGCAAACTGCTCGTTCCAGTGCAGCGGATTGGCATAGTCCATCGCCTGGACCCAGCGGCGGATATCGGTCGCGCTGCACGGATCCCACAGCTCGGCGAAGATCACCGGCTTGCCGACCCATTTGTCGACGTCGCTGGTATCGAAGGCCATGTTGGGCTTGTTCATCGTATCCACTCCACTTTCTGCCGGATCGCTTTCAGCGCGGCAGAACTGGACTCGCAAGCCCGCGCGTCGCACTATCGCCCGCACGATAGAGGAGTGGACCATGGCAAGCGTGGCGAAATTGCGGACAATGGGCGAGGAAGAACGCAAGGCGCGGGTGGAACTGGCCGCTGCCTTCCGCCTCGCAGCACATTTCGGCTGGGACGATACTCTCGCCACCCACATGTCGGCGCGGCTGCCCGATGGCACCTTCCTGATGAACCCGTTCGGGCTGATGTTCGACGAGATCACCGCCTCGCAACTGATGCGGATGGATCTGGACGGCAATGTGCTCGAAATCCCCGAGGGCATGATGCTCAACCCGGCGGGCTACGGGGTGCACAGCGCGGTGCTGATCGGCCGGCCCGACATGAATGCGGCGATGCATTTCCATTCGCGCGACGGCGTGGCGGTCTCGGCGCTGAAGGAAGGCTTGCTGCCCTTGAGCCAGAATGCGCTCATGGTCTGCATGGATGTCGGCTACCACGAGTTTGAGGGCGTGGTCGATGCTGCGCGCGAACGCGAATCGCTGGGCCGCGATCTGGGCAGCAAACACATGCTGATCCTGCGCAACCACGGCACACTGAGTTGCGGGCGGTCAATTGCTTCGGCTTTCCTGCGCATCTACCACCTCGAATGGGCCTGCACCGCGCAAGTGCGCACTTTGTCGATGGGGCGCGAATTTGTCCTCCCCGACAGCGAAGTGATCGCCGGCATGATGACCGCGCAGAACCCGGACTGGGTCGATGGCTATGCCGAGAACCTGTTCTGGCCGGCGATGCTGCGCAAGGCCGCGCGCGATTGTCCCGGGTTCGACGACTTGTGAATTCGGCCTACCACCCGTTCCAATGCGTGATCGTCTCCGGCCCCGGCCGCTCGGCGCGCTTAAAATCGGTGCCGACCGTATAGGCCACTGGCAGCATCGCCACTTGCTGGATGCTGTCAGGCAAACCCAGAATTTTGGCCGCCCGCGCCGCCTGCAGCAGATGCAGCGTGGTCAGTGTAGAGCCCAGGCCGCGGCTGCGCAGCGCCAGCTGGAAGCTCCACACCGCCGGATAGATCGAGGCATACTGGCTGGCGATCATCGCAGCTGGCGTGCCTTCGGGGAACGCGCCTTCGATGCAGGGGATGGCCAGCACCGGCACGCGCCCCATATTCTCCGACAGCCACAGCGCCGAGCTCATCACCCGGCCCTGCTGACCCTGGCCCTTGGTCGCTTCCGCGCCGGCGGCGAGATAGGCACTGCCCGCCTCCTTGTATATCTGGCCCAGCGCCGCGCGTTTTTCGGCATCATCAACCACCACCCAGCGCCAGCCCTGGCTGTTGCTGCCGGTGGGTGCCTGCATCGACAGCGCAATGCACTCCATCACCACTGCGCGCGGCACCGGTTTGTCGAGATCGAGCCGCTTGCGCACCGCCCGCGTGGTCGACAGCAGCCCGTCGGTCATTGCCAGATCGAATTCCATGTCTCTCACCTTCTCGTTCGCCCCGGCGATCTTAGCGCCCGCGCCCGCTTGCGCCAGCCAAAAGGCGCGGGCATGAGTGCGGGAGACACGACAGTCAGGGAGAGAATACCATGGACCTCGAAATTGCCATCCTCTGCGCCAAAGGCGGCGACTCCAAGGGCCTGCTCAAGGCGATGGCCGAACAGGGCGGCACCGAAGGGCTGCTTTCCTGCCCCGGCTGCAACAAGGTGACCCTGCTGCCCGGCATCGAAAACCCCGGGAATGTGCTGTTCATGATCGAATGGGATTCGGTCGATGCCCACAATGCCGCCAAGGCAACACCAGGCTTCGCCAAATTCGTCGAGGTTGCCGGGCCGTTCTTTGGCGAAGGCGGCTCGATGCAGCATTTCACGCTCGATTAAATCGGGCTAGGCGCATTTTCACATTCTGATTCGCAGGCATCTGGAGAGACCCATGAAAATCGACAACACCCTTGCTGCCGTCGTCACCGGCGGCGCTTCCGGCCTCGGCCGCGCTTCCGCCCAGGCGCTCGCCGCCGCCGGCGTCAAGGTCGCCATCTTCGACATCAGCGAAGAAGCAGGCGAGGCCCTGGCCAAGGAACTGGGCGGCATTTTCTGCAATGTCGACATTATGAGCGAGGAAAGCTGCGAGGCCGGCTTTGCCAAGGCGCGCGCCGCGCATGGCCAGGAACGCATTGTCGTTCACTGCGCCGTGGTCGCGGGCGGCGGCAAGACCGTCGGCTTTGACAAGACCACCGGCGGCTGGAAGCGCGCGCCGACTGCCGGCATCGAAAAGGCTGCGCTTGGCACGTTCGTTGCCTCCTACCGCATCGCCTCGATGGCGGCGCTGGGCATGGCCAATGCCGATGTGCTCAATGATGATAATGAGCGCGGCTGCATAATCCTCACGTCGTCGGCGGCTTCACAGGACGGGCAGATCGGCCAGGTTGCCTATGGCGGCGCCAAGGGCGCGGTCAATTCCATGGTCCTGCCGATGGCGCGCGACCTGATGGACCTCGGCATCCGGGTCAACGCGATCCTGCCGGGCACTTTCGCCACCCCGCCAATGCTGGGAGTAAAGGAAAGCGCGCCCGCCGTCTTCGCCGGGCTGGAAGCCTCGGTGCCCTTCCCCAAGCGCCTCGGCAAGCCGGAGGAATTTGGCAGCCTGGTGATGGAACTGGCCCGCAACACCTATTTCAACGGCCAGTTGATCCGCCTCGACGGCGCGATACGCATGCCACCGAAGTAAGCCGGAACTGCAGAGTCGCGTTGCCGCGCGGCCCTCAAAAGTCCGCCGTCACCGTCAGGTTAAAGCGTCGCCGCTCTTCCATCAACAGGGTGTTGGCGGCGACGACTTTCCAGCTCGCCGCATCAAACACGTTCCACATCAGTGCGCGGAAGCTCATCGGCACTTTGCCCAGCTTGAACGACTGGCGCAGGCCAAGATCGAGCGTGGTGTAGCCGGGCACCATCAACTGCTTGCCGCCAAGGCTCGCCAGCGGACCGGCACCTACCGCGCGCGCGCCGGTGTGGCTGAACGTGGCGGTCGGGGTCAGCCCGCCGAAAATGTCGGTGCGGTAGTTGAGATCGACCCGCGCATAGAGCGATGGCATCCCCGCTGGTCGCTCGCCCACGCCGCTCTGCCGGTCGAGCACCCGCGGCTGGGTCGCCACGGCCCCGGCGATCACGGTCAGCCGCTTGCCGAAATGCCCGCTAAGCGAGCCTTCGAGTCCGCGCAGCCGCAACGTGCCGACCTGGGTAAAATTGCGCAGCCCATCGAACGAGAAATAGGGCTTGGTGATCTGGAACGCGTTGACCGCCAGTTGCCCGCCAGCGAACTTCCAGCGCATTCCGGCTTCGTATTGGACCGAGCGGGTGGCAGGCAGCTGTTCGTTGCGGTTGACTGCGCTTTCCGGCGCCGTGCCGCTGTCCTCAAGCCCCTTCTGGGTCGCCGCGAAGATCGCCAGCGATGGCGTCAGATCGAGCCCGAGGCTGGCGTTGTAGAGCCAGGGATCGTCAATTGAGCGGGTGACAAGCCCAGTACGCCCGTCGCGCGATGATCCCCGGTATTTCGCTTTCTGCAAGCCGAGGTTGATCATGCCGAGCCCCTCGACCTTGCCGAGATAGCCCAGCATGAAGGCGTGCTGGCGCACCCGCCCGTCGTTCGGATCGCGGAAGACAAAGCTGGGCACCGGGCGGGGATCCGGCACGCCATAGGGAACCGTGCCATAATTCTGCACATCGGACCCACCGGTCTGCGTCAACCGGTCGCGCGCGCGAAAGCCGGCGATCAGGCGGTGTTGCCAGCGCCCGCTGCCAAGCTTCAGCGCAATCTGCGCCTCGCCGCTGGTCGAATGGATCGCATGGAATGGATCGGACAGCACCAGATGGCTCGCCAGCGTCGGCGCGACGCCGCTGGCAGCGGGCACCAGGTTGAATATCTCCGAATAGTTTTCCGGCCGGTTGCCCTTGCCATGAAACAGCCCGGCACGCAGCGACAGGTTGCGGGTGATCGCCGCCTTCAGGACTCCGCCGAATGTGTGGTTGTCATAATGCCCGCTCGCCCATTCCTGGCCGAGATAGCGGCGCGCTTCGGGAAGTTTGGGCAGTGTGTCACCGGTCACCACGGTCAGTGGGCGAACATGGTTTTGCGTAAACCAGCTGACAGCGGCGAACGGGGCGAATTCAACCGCGCCCAGCCGGGCGATGAAGCGCTGGGTTACCCCCCACGCCTCATTTCTGGCGCCGTCGCTCTGACGCAGGTCCGATTGCGCGGCGCCGCCGACAAAGGCGAGCTTGTTGCCGGCGATCGGCACGCGCAGATCGAACTCGCGGATGAAGCCGCCGAAGGCCATGACATTGTAGGCCGGGCTTACGCCCAGCTCGGTAGGCATGGGGCGCAGGCGATATTCGATGATCCCGGTCGGCGCGCTGAACGGATAGTCCTCGGCGGCAAAGCCGACCCGCACGACATTGGCATAGCGCAGCCGCGAGGAGAGCGCGCCCACCGGATCGTAATAGACCCCGTCAATCCGCGCATTGCCCGCCTTCGACGGGCTGAACCCGCGGGTATCCTGATCGGAATAAATGCCCGTCTGCTCCAGCCCGACGCTCGAACCGAAAGCATCGTCGGCGCTGTTCACCGCGTTCTCGCTCGCGCGCTGGGCGCGGGCGACAGCGGGCATCGTGAGCAATGCAAGCGCCGAGACGGCCAAGTGAGAACGATACGCAGCAAGCATTGCCCGTCCAAAGCAAGCGCGCGCGCAATGCGCAAGGCAAAAAGCTAAGCTAGATCAGCAAATCGAAAATCCGGCATCCACTGCAAGCGTCTGATTGGTGACATAGCGCGCCGCAGGGGTGGCAAAATAGAGCACCGCGCTGGCGATATCGCGCGGCTCGCAAAAACCGAGCAGCGGACGGCGAATGCCCGGGCCGGTTGGCGCTGGCCCCTCGGCACCCATCGAGCCAGGCGTACCGACCCCGCCGGGCAGCACGGTGTTGACCGTGATCGCATGTTCGGCAAGCTCGAGCGCCATGGCGCTGGTCAGCGCCGCCAGCGCGCCTTTTGACGAGAGATAGGCCGCGTGGCCATGGCACAGCTGGCCGGCGAGGCCAGTCGTGGCGCAGTTGACGATCCGGCCGCCATTGCCGCCAGCCACCATGGCCCTGGCAAGCTCGCGGGAGATCAGGAAGGCCCCGCGCGCATTGACGCTGTGGGTCATGTCCCAGAACTTCGCCGTGCCTTCGAGCAACAGCTCGCGGTGCTGCAACCCGGCGTTGTTGACCAGCAACCAGGGCGCGCCGTGTTGCGCGATCACCTCAGCGCAGGCGGCGACGACCGATGCTTCATCCGCCAGATCCAGCTGCACCCATGCGGCATCATGCCCCCCTGACACCAGGGCTGCGGCCTGCCGTTCGGCTCCCGCCGCATCGATATCGGCAATCACCACTTTGGCGCCCGCTTCCGCCAGCACTTCGGCAATGCCCGCGCCGATGCCGCTCGCCCCGCCGGTGACGAGGGCGAGCTTGCCCTTCAGGCTGAATGCTTCACCGCTCACCGAACTGTTCCTTCTGTTCGAGCGCCGACCTGGCGGTTTCTTCGCGTGGACCGGTCTTGCGCGCGGTGAGCACCAGCTTGAAGCCGTCCGCAGCAAGCTGGTGCGCGAATTCCGCGCCGACCCCTTCGGAGCCACCGGGAATCAGCGCCCAGGGGCCGTATTTTTCGAGGTTCATGGCGCCTCTCCGTTCTTGTTGCATTGCTTGACATTGTACAGAATATTGTCCATATATCGAGGATGCAAGCGATCTCTTATTCCTTTGCTCGCGCCAACCTTAAGGCCGTGCTCGACAAAGTCGTCGCGGACCGGGCCCCTGTCGCCATCGCCCGGCAGCGCGGCGAGGGCGCGGTTCTGGTTTCCGAGAGCGAGTGGGCCTCGATTGAGGAGACCCTGCACCTGCTGAGCTCGCCGCGCAACGCCGAGCGGCTGCTGGATGCCGTGCGCGGCCTCGAAGCTGGCAATGGTGAGGTGCACGAATTGCTCGAACGGTGAAGATCGTTTTCTGGCCCGCGGCCTGGGACGACTATCGCCATTGGCATGAGCAGGATGGGCAGATCTTCGGCAAACTCAACGCACTGATTGAAGAATGCCGACAGCACCCGTTCAAGGGCACTGGCAAGCCCGAACCACTTTCAGGCAACCTCAGGGGCTGGTGGTCCCGCCGGATCAGCGGCGAACACCGGCTGGTATACCGCGTCGAAGGCAAAGGCGACACGCAGAGCCTGCAAGTGGCCCAGTGCCGCTATCATTATTGATCGGCGATCACGCCGCCTTCTTCGCCCGCTCGGTTGCTTCCAGGTTGAGCATGTCCGCCAGCAGGAATGCAAGCTCGATCGACTGCGCGGCGTTGAGCCGCGGGTCGCAATGGGTGTGATAGCGGTCGGCCAGCGCCTCGTCGGTGATGTCAACAGCGCCGCCGGTGCATTCGGTGACGTCCTGCCCGGTCATCTCGATGTGGATGCCGCCGGCGTGCGTGCCTTCGGCGCGGTGGACCGCGAAGAAGCCCTTGGCTTCGGCGAGGATGCGCTCGAAAGGGCGGGTCTTGTAGCCTGAGGCGGCCTTGATGACATTGCCGTGCATCGGATCGCACGACCAGACCACTGAATGCCCCTCGCGCTGGACCGCGCGCACCAGCTTGGGCAGACCGTCTTCAACCTTGTCATGCCCGAAGCGGCTGATCAGCGTCATCCGACCGGCTTCGCGCGCGGGATTGAGCGTATCGAGCAGGCGCAACAGCGCGTCCGGCTCCAGCGAAGGCCCGCACTTCATGCCGATGGGATTGCCCACCCCGCGCAGGAATTCGACATGCGCCGAACCTTCAAAGCGGGTGCGGTCGCCGATCCACAGCATGTGCGCCGAACAGTCGTACCAGTCGCCGGTCAGCGAATCGCGCCGGGTCAGCGCCTGCTCATAAGGCAGCAGCAGCGCCTCGTGGCTGGTGTAGAAGCTGGTGCCCTGAAGCTGGGGCACGGTTTCGGGATCGATGCCGCAAGCCGCCATGAAATCGAGCGCCTCGCCGATACGGTCGGCGGTTTCGCTGAAGCGTTTTGCCCAGGGGCTGCGGCCGATGTGGTCGAGCGTCCAGTTGTGCACCCGGCGCAAGTTGGCATAGCCGCCGCCCGAGAAGGCGCGCAGCAGGTTGAGCGTCGCTGCCGCCTGGCCATATGCCTGGACCATCCGGCCCGGGTCATTGCGGCGCGTGGCGTCTTCGAACTCAATGCCGTTGATGATGTCGCCGAAATAGCTTGGCAGCTCCTTGCCGCCGATCGTCTCGGTCGCCGCCGAGCGCGGCTTGGCGAACTGGCCGGCCATGCGCCCGACTTTGACCACCGGCTGCTTGCTGGCAAAGGTCATCACCACCGCCATCTGGAGAAGCACGCGGAAGGTATCGCGGATGTTGTCGGCGGTGTGTTCGGCAAAGCTCTCGGCGCAGTCGCCGCCCTGGAGCAGAAAACCCTTGCCGGCGGCGACTTCGGCGAGATCGGCCTTAAGCGCACGCGCTTCGCCGGCAAACACCAGCGGCGGAAACCTCGCCAGCGTCGCCTCGGCCCCGGCGAGCTCGCTCGCGTCCTCATAGGCCGGCAGATGCCGCGCCTCATGGGCTTTCCAGCCATCGGGTGTCCAGTTGCTCGCCACGGTCATGCTCCTATGCAGGCCGGGGCCTTTAGCGACAGACCGGGCGGAATGCAAAGGGCACTGTAAAACGCCCCGCTGCGATCAGCGCGCTGCCGGCGCTCCCGACGCCAGCGCCGCTTGCGGCACCACCGCGAGCCGCCAGCCCTTGGCCGGATCGAGATACTTTGCGGCGAGCGCCTGCATCTTTGCCGGAGTGGTCTGGGTGAAGTCGGTGAGCAGGCTGCGCACCGCGGCAAACCGCGATGGGTCCTGCGTCGCGCCTTCCAGCTGGCCCATGAAGAATGCCGAACTGGTGGTGGCGCGGGTAAGCTGCTGGCGCAAGGGCTCGATCACCCGGGTCAGCTCGTCATCGCCGGGCGGGCGGGCGGAAAGATCGGCGGCGATTTCCTGCGCTGCGGCGAAGAATGCCGTGGTGGCCGAGGGCTGGAGCTGGGCGAAAGCCATGATCGAGCCGCCACTCGCCAGATCAAGCGGCCAGTTGTTGACCACTTGCGGCGCGTAACTCGCACCCAGCCGCTCGCGCATCGCGTCCATCAGCCGGTTGGTGAACAGCTGGCTGAGGATCTCGAGCTGGCGCGATTCGCTGACCCCCGCCATGCCGCCGCCAGTGCCCCAGGCAATCACCGCCGCCGCCTGGTTGGCATCGCCGCGATGGGTGAGCACCACCGGCTGGGCATTGGGCGGCGGAAACCGGCCCACTGCGGGCGCGGTGCCCGCCGGCAGCGGCTTGCGCTCCGGCAAGGCGCCAAACGTCCGCTGGAGCGCGGCCAGCGCCGAATTGCGATCAAAGTCGCCGAAAATCTGCACTTCGACCGGCCCATAGGCCAGCGCGCGGCTCCACAGCGCGCGGAAGCCCGCCGGGGTCGCCTTCTCGATATCATCGGGGGTCGGGGTGCGGAAACGGGGGTCGCTATCGCGCTGGAGATAGCGCAAATCGCGCTCCAGCACGCCTTGCGGTGACGAAGCGAAGGCATCGTATTGCAGCCGCGACGCCGCCTTGGCCCGCAGGAACGGGTTCACGTCCCAGCGCGGTTTGGCCAGCTTTGCCGCGAACAGATAGAGTTGGTCGGCAAGGTCGGCGGCGCGGGTTTCGGCGGAAAATTCGAAGCTGGCATCTTCGATCTTGAACTCGAAGCCCATCTTGCGCCCGGTCGAAATCCGGTCGAGCTCTTCCTGGCCAAGCGTCCCGACGCCCGAGCTGACCAGTGCCATTTCGCCGAGCGCGATATTGGCCGCGTCATTGGCGCCGAACATGCGGTAGCCGCCGCCAAAGCGCACTTTCACCGTCATCCGCCCTGGCTCTTCGGGGGTCTGCCACATCAGCGCCTTGACGCCATTGCCGAGCGAGACCTGCTCGATTCCAAGCAGGCCGGTTGGTGCCAGTTCGGTGATCTTGCCGACCGGACCGATCGCAGGAAGCTGGTCGAAGCGGATCGGCTTTGCGGCAATCCGCATCTTGCCATCGGCCGCAACTGGCGCGGCCAGCGCCTGGCGCAGCACGGCGGCATCGCCCTCGCCTGCCTTGGGCGTGACCAGCACCGCGCGCGTCACTGCGCCGGAAAACAGCGTCCGGGTGTGGCGCAGCACGGCTTCGGGGGTGAACAGCAGCTTCGAGCTGCGGAAAATTTTCAGGACATCGGCCGGCGCGGCGACGGTCTCGCGGATATCGAGCGCGGTGACCAGATCGTCAGCGACTTTCGATCCCGCCAGCAATGCCTGCTGCTCAACCGGCACCTGATAGGCGATTTCCATTTCAGCGGCTTCGCGGGCGATTTCCTCCGGCGTCGGCGGCGCGGCCACGGCATCGGCGATCACCGCACGGACATCGCGCAGCGCGCTCTTCCAGTCTTCGCCAAGCGGGGTGACGCTGACAAAGGTGCCGTCGACCGTGCGGCTGACATCCTGCTGCTGAACTTGCGCGAACAGGAAACTGCCGCCGCCACGCGCCTTGGCCTCAAGCCGCCGGTTGATCAGCGCCTGCGACAGCGAATCGAGCATCAGTCCCTGGTTGTAGGCAATCGTATCGTTGACCTGCCGCCAGGGCCGCAGCACCGCATAACTGAGCCCGCGCGGCAATTCAGGCTCGACAATCACACGGGTCTCGCCCACCGGCACGGCGCCCTCGGCGACCGGCGCGGTGGCCGGTGGCGGCGCGGGATCGCCAAAACTTGGCGCGGGCACTTTCGGCCCCACGCCGCGCCATTCGGCGAACCATTTGCCGATCAGCCGCGCCATTTCTGCCGGATCAGCATCGCCCGAGACGACGATCACCGCGTTTTCCGGGCGATACCAGCGCGCATGGAACGCGCGCACGGCCGCCGAAGTCGCGCCCTGGAGCGTTTCATCGGTCCCGATCGGCGAGCGCACGGCGAGCAATTGGCCGGCGTAGAAGGTCTCGCGGGTGGCCTGCGCAACACGCTCGCCCGCCCCGCCGCGCTCGCGCTTTTCGGCGAGCACGATCGGCACTTCGGCGCGCAGATTGGCGTCCGACAGCGCCGGCGCGGCCATCATTCCGGATAGCAGCTTGAAGCTCTCGTCGAGCGAGGCCGGCGTCGCACCCGGCAGGTCGAGCTTGTAGGCGGTGTGCGTCGGGGTGGTCTCGGCATTGGTATCATTGCCGAAACTCGCGCCGAGCCGCTGCCAGGTGGGGATCGCTTGCGCTTCGCCGAGATATTTCGACTCGCGGAACACCAGATGCTCGATCAGGTGGGCAAAGCCGCGCTCGCTGTCAGCCTCGTGCAGCGATCCGGCATCGATGCGGATGCGGATCGAGACCTGATCGGGCGGCACGCCGTTCTTGCGCACCGCATAGCGCAGGCCATTGGGCAGTTCGCCGAACAGCCAGGCCGGATCGGGCGGCACATCACTGCCGCGATAGAGCCAGGGACCGGCCTTGGCGGGCGCGGCGGCGACGGCCACCGGCTTCGCAGTTTCGGCGAAGGCTGGCGGCGCGGCCAGCAAGAGAACGGGCAGCAGACAGGCGAGCGAGCAGCGCAGTGATATCATGCGCTGGCTATAAGGCGGCCCGCGATTAAGGGCCAGTGAATAGCGGGGCTGCCAATTGCACCACTGCGCCGTCACCCCGGTCGCGGCCTGGGCCTGTCGAAGGGCCCGGGGTGACGAAAATGGAATCTTCGCCTTAAACCAGCGCCATGTCCGCAAAAGTAGTGCCTTCGTCGGCATGATGCCCCTTGCCCGGGCGCAGCGACTTGACCGGCGCGGTGCGCGGCTTGCCCTCTTCGGGCTCGGCCATCGTATGGAAGATGAAATCGCGGATCACCGGATAGATTTCCGCCTGGAACTTCGATCCGGAAAACACCCCGTAATGGCCTACGCCCGGCTGGACATAGTGGCCGCGCATGTCATCGGGCACGTTGGGGCAGATGTCGTGCGCCGCCTCAGTCTGTTCGGGTGGGCAGAAATTGTCGTTCGCGCCTTCGACCGTGAGCAGCCCGGCCTTGCGGATCGCGCCGAAATCGACTGGCTCGCCGCGGAAGGTCATCTGTCCGGTGGCAATGTGATGGTTGAAAAATATCTTGTCGAGCGTTTCGACATAGAAGCTCTCCGCCATGTCGAGCACGGCAAAATACTCGTCGTAGAAATCGCGGAAGCGCTCCAGCGCATCGTCATCGCCCTTGAGCGAATTGCTGACGAAATTCTTGTACTGCGTGATGTGCGGCTTGGGATTCAGGGAAATGAACCCGCCGAGTTGCAGGAAGCCAGGATAGACGCGGCGACCAACCCCGGGATAGCCCGGGGGAACCTCGTGGATGTTCAGCTTCTTGAACATGCCCAGCGGCAGCGTGGTGGTCAGCTTCTTGAGCACGTTGTCTTCGCCCAGCCGGGTATCGACCGGGCCGCCCATCAGGGTGAGCGAGGCCGGCGCGCAAGGCGCGCCTTGCGCTTCCATCACCGCGGTTGCCACCATCGCGGGCGGCGCGGCCTGGCAGGTGGCGACGACATGCGTGCCCGGGCCCAGCGTCTCCAGGAACTGCATGATATAGGACGTGTAGTCATCAAGCCCGAAATCGCCGTCCGCCAGCGGCACTTGCCGCGCGTCTTTCCAGTCGGTGATGTAGGTATCGAAATCGCGCGCGAAACCGCGGATGGTGTCCTGCAGCAACGTCGCAAAATGGCCCGAAAGCGCCGCGACGATCAGCACCTTGGGCCGGTCGCGGCGGTCATCGGGAGTGAAGCGCAGCAGATCGGCGAAGGGCAGGCTCTGGATCAGTTCGGGATGGATCGGCACTTCTTCGTCGCCAAGCTTTTCCCGGACGTCATAGGTCGGCTTGTCATAAGTCTTGAGCTGGCGCGAAGGCAGCTCCCAGGCGGCAGCGAGCGCGCGCATCGGCAGCGTGTCTCGCAGGGGATTTTTTTCGTGGCGGGCTAGTTTCTGGCCGGTATCGAGAATGTGGAACAGCGGCCGACTCGAAAGACGTGCAGCTTCAATGGCCTTATAAATCAAAACAAAAACCCCCTGTGTGTTCGCACCTTCCCAAGGCATACCGATTCTGGCCCAATGCGGCACCAGACCGGCTTTTTGTATCCGTACTGTAACACTGATTGCACAAATCTGAACCTGAAAACGGTATTTTCCCCCAAGTCAGTCTGCGCGGAAGGTCTATCTTACTGTTTCACATAGGCTCCCGGTGCATCGCAGATCGGCGGATAGGCCTTGGAGCCCGGCTTCTTCGGCGCATCGATCAGCTTGCCGCTGCGCTCGCCGCACCACTTGTTCCAGCTTTCCCACCACGAGCCTGGCAGCTTGGGGGTTTTCTCCAGCCATGCATCGCCATCGGGCGCATCGCGCGGGCCCATGTAGTGATATGCCTTGGGATTGCCCGGCGGGTTGACCAGCGCCGCCACGTGCCCGCCGTTGCTCAGCGCGAAAGTGACATTCTTCGCGCCGAGATGGGTGCTGGCCTGATAGCAGGCCTTCCACGGGGTGAGATGATCGGTAACCGCGCCGACCACGAAGGCATCGCACTTGAGCTTGCCGAGATCGACCGGCTCGCCCAGCACTTTCGCCTTGCCCGGCTGGATGATCGCGTTCTCCTCGAACAGGGCAAGGAAATCCTCGTGCAGCTGCGCCGCCATGTTGGTGCAATCGTTGTTCCAGGCGAGAATATCGAAAGCTGCCGGCGGTTCGCCCATCAGATAGTTGTTGACCCAGTAGTTCCAGACAAGATCGTTGGGCCGCAGCCAGGTGAAGATCTTGCCGAGCTCCGCACCCGGCAGGATGCCCTTTTTCGCCGAGGTCTTTTTGGCGAGGCCAAGCAGGGCGGGGAGCCGGAACGCACCGAGCGCGGCGTCAACCTTGAAATCGAGCATCGTCACACACAGCGCCAGGCTGTTCACCCGGTTGTCCTGCTTCGCCGCAAGATAGGCCATCACCATCGCTGCCGTGATGCCGCCGGCGCAGAAGCCGACGAGGTTGATCTTCGGTTCGCCGGTGATCTCGGCAACGGCGTCCATCGCGGCGAGCGCAGCTTCGGCATATTTGTCGAGCCCCCAGTCGCGCTGTTCGGCCTGGGGGTTGCGCCAGCTGATCGCGAAATACTGCATGCCCTGGGCCACGGTATATTCGGCGAAGCTGCGGCCGGGCGCCAGGTCAGTGAAATAGAAGCGGTTGATCTGCGGCGGGATCAGCAGCACCGGCGTCTGATAGACCTGCTTGGTGCTGGGCGTGTAGTGGATCAGCTCGAACATCTCGTGGCGCAGGACAATCTTGCCCGGGGTGATCGCCAGATTGACCCCGACCTCGAAATTCGAACTGTCGACCTGCCTGGGCAGGCCGCCGTTGTTCTTGATGTCATCGAGGAAGGCGGCGAGGCCTTTGGTGAGGTTGCTGCCGCCGGTCTCGATCGTCTTGGCGAGCGCGGCGGGATTGCCCATCACGGTGTTGGTCGGCGCCATGGCGCTGGTGACGATCGATGCGGCGAGCTCGGCGCGCTGGCGGTTTTCGGGGGTGAGATCGTCGGGAATCATCTTCTCGACCGCTTCGGTAGCGGCGAGATAGGCCTGGGCGATCCGTTTGTAGGCCGGGTTTTTGCTCCAGGCTTCGTGCTTGAAACGCGGATCCTTCGGATCGGGCGCGAGCTCGGATTTGCCGGAGGCGATAGCGAACATGGTCTTTGACAGCTCCATGCTCTGTTCCATCATGGCGCGCGGGTCCATGGCCTTGAACAGCGAGGCAAAGGGCCCTTCGGCACCAAAAAATGCGCTGGCCGCTTCATCGGCTTCCGGCTTCGTGCTGTCGTCCTGGCCGGAATTCTTGTCGCGCGTCGCCATGCTCGATCCTTTCGTCAGTGCCGCTTCTGTCCCATCCACGACTATAGGCACGCCCGCGCGCGATTGCCAGTTTTACGCTTCGCCCAGTTTTACGCTTCGATACGTCCGCATTCGCCGCCGCCTGCCCTTGACCCGCCGCCGGCAAGGCCTACAAGCGAGCAATCATGTTCATCGAAACCGAAACCACGCCGAACCCGGCCACGCTCAAGTTCCTGCCCGGCGAGCAGGTCATGGCGTCTGGCACCCGTGAATTTACCGACGACGAGCAGGCCGAAGCCTCGCCGCTCGCCGCCGCGCTGTTCAGCCTCGGCGATGTCACCGGCGTGTTCTTCGGCCGCGATTTCATCTCGGTGACCGCTGCGCCGGGCGTGGACTGGAGTGCGCTCAAGGGCCAGGTCGTCACGGTGCTGCTCGATCATTTCGTCTCGGGCGCGCCCTTGTTCGCCGGACCGGACGCCAGCGGCATTGCTGTCGCCGCTGAAGACGCGGACTATGGCGAGGACCCCGCCGACGCCGATGTCGTCGCGCAGATCAAGGAATTGCTCGAAACCCGCGTGCGCCCGGCAGTCGCCAACGATGGCGGCGATATCGTCTATCGCGGCTTCCGCGAAGGCGTGGTCTACCTCCAGATGCAGGGCTCATGCTCGGGCTGCCCGTCATCGTCCGCCACGCTGAAACAGGGCATCGAGGGGCTGCTCAAGCACTATGTCCCCGAGGTTGCCGAAGTCCGCGCCGCCTGATCGGCGCAATTGGTTGCCATGCGCACTCTGGTGATCGACAGCGCGAGCGAGGCCTGTTCGGTAGCCCTGTTCGAGGACGATGCGCTCATCGCCGGTGATTTTCGCGTGCTCGGGCGCGGCCATGCCGAACAGCTCGTGCCGATGATCGCCGCGCTCCCCGGCAAGGGCCGCGCAGGCCGGATAGCCGTCGCGCTGGGGCCGGGAAGTTTCACGGGCCTGCGGGTCGGAATTGCAGCGGCGCGCGCGCTGGGGCTGGCCTGGCGGGCCGAAGTGCTCGGCTATCCCAGCCTGGCGCTGGTCGCCGCGATAGCCCGGGCACAAAGCGGCGCGGGCGCGCTCGCAGTGGCGATGGTCGGCGGGCACGGCGAATGGTTCGTCCAGGCGTTCGGCGCGGACGGGCTTGCGGCAGGCGATCTTGCCTCGCTCACCCCCGCTGCCGCCGCCGCGCAAATCAGCGAGGATCTGGTCGCCGGATCGCAGGCCGCCGCGCTGGTGGCGCTGCGCGGACGCGGGAACAGTCTTGACCTGCTGCCCGATGCGCGTGCCTTCAGCCTGCTGTCTGCGGACCTGCTCACGGCCTCGGTCCAGCCGCATTACGGCCGCCCGCCCGACGCGCGGCTGCCGGCAATAAATCCGGCAAGCGCGCCGTGACCCCGCCGGCGGACGACATCGACCGGATCATGGCAGTGATGACCGCCGCTTTTGATCCCGCATTCGGCGAGGCGTGGAACCGCAGGCAGCTGGAAGACGCGCTGCTGCTGGGAAAATGCCACTACGAATTGATCGGCGAAGCGGGCGACGCACCGGCCCAAGGCGCTGCGGCGGCAGGATTTTTCCTGTCGCGCCATGGCTATGAGGAAGAGGAGCTGCTGCTGTTCGCGATCACGCCTGCGGCTCGCCGGCAGGGGCTGGGCAGCCGGCTGCTCGAACGCTTCATCGCCGCAGCAGTGGCGCGCGGCGCCTCGAGCCTGTTCCTCGAGATGCGGCAGGACAACCCCGCCGAGCAAGTCTATCGCCGGTATGGCTTCGTGCCGGTCGGGCGCCGGGCCAACTATTACCGCACCGCCGATGGCATGCAGCTCGATGCGATCACTTTCGTGCGCGAATGTTTTGCAGTCGAATAGCGCCACAACGTAATGCCAACGAAATACAATTGACTGCGATGTAAATTCGTTAGAATTGCATCTTGCCAAAGCACAGCTGTTGTTGCAAAGCACCGGCAATTGGTCTGGCGGTTTTCGCCGGACGATTGCAACGGGCAAGTGCCCTTACCAAGTCCCAGGAACTCCAAAATGGATAACCCCGAGAGCGATATGAACGAGACTTTGATCACGCTGACTTCCGACATTGTCGCGGCCCATGTCAGCAATAATGGCATTGCCGTGGAAGATGTCCCCGCGCTGATCGTCAATGTTTATGGTGCGCTGGCCAGCCTTGGTCATGCCGCTCCGCCACCCGAAGCCCTGCCCGAGCCTGCGGTTTCGATCCGCGCTTCGATCAAGCCGGACTACATTGTCTGCCTCGAGGACGGCAAGAAGCTCAAGATGCTCAAGCGGCATCTGATGACCAGCTACAACATGACCCCCGATCAGTATCGTGCGCGCTGGGGCCTGGCTGCGGACTATCCGATGGTCGCTCCCAATTATGCCGAAAAGCGCCGCGAGCTGGCCAAGAAGATCGGCCTGGGCCGCAAGCCCGGCCCGCGCACCGCGCGCAAGCCCAAGCGCTGATCGCGCAAGATTGACTGGTTGAATATTGGCCCCGCCGGACTATGGTCTGGCGGGGCCTTTCATTTCATTCCGGATCGCACGTGCCGCAGAACATCGACATCGAGGAACTCTGCGCACAGCGCGGCCTGCGCATCACCGATCAGCGCCGGGTGATCGCGCGGGTGCTGTCCGAAAGCTCGGACCATCCCGATGTCGAAAGCCTGCACAGCCGCGCGGTGGCACTCGATCCCGGGATTTCGATCGCCACGGTCTATCGCACGGTGCGCCTGTTCGAAGAGGCGGGCATCCTCGATCGCCACGATTTCGGCGACGGCCGCTCGCGCTATGAAGCCGCGCCCGAGGCGCACCACGATCACATGATCGACGTCGAGAGCGGCAAAGTGATTGAATTCGTCGATCCCGAACTTGAATCGCTGCAACGCCAGATTGCCGAGCGGCTGGGCTTCCGCCTCGTCGATCACCGCATGGAGCTATACGGCGTCAAGCTGGAACGGCCCGATCCTGCGCCCGGGGATTAGCCATGGCGGGCCGGGTCCGCATGGGCCTTCGCCTGGCCGCGATGCTCGGCTGGCTGTTGCTGTGTATCCCCCTGTTCTACGCCTGGCGGCTTGCAAGCACGCATAATCCCTGGCCGCGCCGTTTTCTCGGCGGGATCGCAAAAATTGCCGGAGTTGTGCTGACAACGCGCGGCCAACGGCCAAGCGGCGGCGAGTTCCTGCTCGCCAACCATGTCAGCTGGATCGATATTCCGGCGATTGCCGCGACCAGCGGTGCCGCGTTCGTGGCGCACGACGGGCTTGCCGGGGTGCCTTTCGTGCGCTGGCTTTGCACGATGAACCGCACCGTGTTCGTCGCCCGCCACGACCGCGCCTCGGTTCACCTCCAGGTCGAACAGGTGCGCGCTGCGGTCATCGGCGCAGGCGCGCTGGCGATCTTTCCCGAAGGCACCACCAGCGACGGCACCGGCTTGCTGGCGTTCAAGAGCTCGCTGCTCTCCGCACTCGACCCGCCGCCGCCCGGCGTCGCGGTCCAGCCGGTGCTGCTCGATTATGGCGCGGAGGCGGCCGATATCGCCTGGGTTGGCACCGAGCCTGGGCTGGCCAATTTCCTGCGCATCCTGGCGCGCCGCCGCAAGGTGGAGCTGACGGTGCACTTTCTCGAACCGCTGGCCGGCGAGGCACTGGCCAATCGCAAGACGATGGCCGTTGCGGCGCGGGCGGCGATTCTTTCAGCGCTTGAAGCGAAGGCGGATTAACGCCGCACGTTATGCGCCAGTTGCGCGTCGTCTAGCTGGAAACCAAGCAGCAGCTCAAACGTCGCGCGGGTGACCGCGGCCTTGATGTCGGGCTCGGTCAGCGGATCGACCGCGGCATCGGCATCGCCGGCGCGGCGTTTGCGGACCAGCCGTTCGCGGATCTCCTGCGGCAGGGTTGCCTCGGAGCGGTCGATATAGACAGAGCCCTGCCCGCTCGCCTTGGCGCGCTCCTGGCCATCGGCGAAGTTGATCACGACCTGTCCCACCCGCTTCGAGGTCACTTCACTGCCGCCGCGCAGCACGGTAACGAAATAGGGCAGCACGACCTGGCGGGCGCCGCGCGCATCGCTGCGCCGCGCAAGTACATCGAATGTCGCCGAGGCAAAGACTTTGGCGGTGCTGTCGCGCGCGCCTTCGTTGCACTGGCTGCGCACGTTGGTCATCGAGGCGACGAGGTCGATATCGTCCGCAGTGGTGCCGCCGCCCGCGCGCATCACCGTAACATCGCCGGTGTAGTCGGGTATTCCCACAGCCGGGCACGCGCTTCTGACTGCGGTGACACCGACGCCGTCATCAATCACCAGTTCGCCCTTCGACCGGCAACCGGCCATGGCGAGAGCAACCAGAGCAATAGTCATCAGGCGGGCGGAGCGGTTCATATATGGCATTCCCAAGTCTGCAACGGGACGACGGGCTCAAAAAACCCGAAACAGCATCAAGCGATGCCCTAGCGGTGTTCACCGCAAACCGCTAGAGGCGCAAATATGAATGCACCCTTTCCTCCACACGCTCCGTCGCCATCGGAGCCATCGTCCGCCAAGCCGCCGCTCCGACTGCTGGTCGCCGCGCCGCGCGGTTTCTGCGCCGGGGTCGACCGCGCCATTGCCATCGTCGAGCTGGCGATCGAACGCTATGGCGCGCCGGTCTATGTCCGCCACGAGATCGTCCACAACCGGCATGTCGTCGATGGCCTGAAGGCCAAAGGCGCGATCTTCGTCGAAGAACTCGATGAAGTGCCCGATGGCGCGCCGGTAATCTTCTCGGCGCACGGCGTGCCCAAGATCATTCCGGAGACCGCAACGGCGCGCGGGCTGGACTGGCTCGATGCCACCTGCCCGCTGGTCAGCAAGGTCCACCGCCAGGCCGAGCGCCAGATCGACGCCGGCCGGCATATCCTGTTCATCGGCCACCGGGGGCACCCCGAAGTGATCGGCACATTGGGCCAGGTGCCCGACGGCTCGATGACGCTGGTGGAAACGCTGGAAGATGTCGCCGCGCTGCCGTTTGCCGCCGATGCGCCGCTGGCTTTCCTGACGCAAACCACGCTGTCGGTCGACGATACCGCCGACATGGTCGCTGCGCTGCAACAGCGTTTCCCCGCGATTGCCGGGCCAAAGGCCGACGACATCTGCTATGCGACATCGAACCGTCAGGCAGCGGTCAAGGCGATAGCGCCCGAATGCCAGCTGGTGCTGGTGATCGGCGCGCCCAACAGCTCGAATTCTTGCCGCCTGGTCGAGGTTGCCGAGCGTTTTGGCGCCAGGGCCTATCTGATCGAGCGGGCCGAAAACATCGATCCGGCCTGGCTTGACGGCGTTACCGTGCTGGGGCTCACTGCGGGCGCTTCCGCGCCTGAATCGCTGGTGCGCGAAGTCGCCGATTACCTCGCCGCGCGGCGCGAAGTGACCGAGGAAATTATAACCACCGCTGTCGAGCGCATGGTGTTCAAGCTCCCCCGCCAGCTCTCGGATTAAGCCCCGATGGCGGTCTACACGCAATTGGGCGGCGAGGCGCTCGGCGCGATCATCGATGCCTTTGATGTCGGCGCGCTGGTTTCGGCCAAGGGCATCGCCGAGGGCGTTTCCAACAGCAACTGGCTGATCGAAACCGCGGGCGCGGACGGGCGGAACACGCGCTTCATCCTGACGATGTATGAGCAGCGCACCGATGTCGGCGAGCTGCCGTTTTTCCTCGATCTGCTCGATCACCTCGCCGCGCGCGGCTGTCCGGTGCCGCGCACAATACACGACCGGGCGGGCGCGAGTTATCGTTTCCATGACGGCAAGGCGCTGGCGCTGATCGAATTTCTGCCCGGCATTTCGGTCGATGCGCCCAGCCCGGCGCAGGCGCGCGCGGTCGGCGGTGCTTTGGCCAAAGTGCACATTGCCGCCGCCAACTTTCCCGAAAGCCGCGCCAACAGCATGGCGCTTTCGGACTGGCAGGCGCTCGCGGATGCCTGCGGGCCCGCCGGGCTGGCCTCGATTGATCCGGGCCTCGCCGGCCTTGTCGCGCGCGAACTGGCAGTGCTCGAACGCGAATGGCCAAGCGATCTGCCGCGCTCGGTGATCCATGCCGATCTGTTCCCCGACAATGTCCTGATGCTGGGCGATGCTGTTTCAGGCCTCATCGACTTCTATTTCGCCTGCACCGATATCACCGCCTACGACCTGGCCATCACCCATGCCGCCTGGTGCTTCGGCGATGCCGGGCGGCGCTTTGATGCCGAAGTGTCGCAGGCGCTGCTGGCGGGCTACCGGGCCATCCGCCCGCTATCGAGCGAAGAGCAGGCAAAGCTTCCTGTTTTGGCACGCGGCGCGGCAATGCGCTTCCTGATGACGCGATCTTATGATTGGCTGCATACCGCCAGCGACGCGCTCGTCACCCGCAAGGATCCGATGGCATTCGCGCGGCGTCTGGCGTTCTACGCAGATCCGCAAAACGCGGCCTGCTTCGGGGCATAGGCAAGATTGAGGGACCCGCAGTGAAACGCGTTGAAATATTCACCGATGGTGCCTGCAAGGGAAATCCTGGCCCCGGCGGCTGGGGCGCGATCCTGCGCATGGGTCGCCATGAGAAGGAATTGAGCGGCGGCGAGGCGGACACGACCAACAACCGCATGGAAATGACCGCAGTGATCCGCGCGCTGACGACATTGATCGAACCATGCGAAATCGTGCTCCACACCGACAGCCGCTATGTCATCGACGGCATGACCAAATGGGTCGAGGGCTGGAAGCGCAAGGGCTGGGTCAATGCCAGCAAGCAGCCGGTGCGCAACCAGGACCTGTGGCATGAACTGATCGAAGCCGCCTTGCGCCACAAGATCGCGTGGGAATGGGTCAAGGGCCATAACGGCCACCCGGAAAACGAACGCGCAGACCAGTTGGCGAGCGATGCTGCGGTGGCAGCGGGTCGTTAGCCAAACCGCGCCGGCGCATAAGGCGCCGGATCGACCGCGCCGTCCGCCTCGCCCAGCAACTGCCCTGCCGCCAGCCGCGCGGCTGCCGGGGCGGTCTGGATGCCGAAACCGCCCTGCCCCGCGAACCAGAAAAAGTCCGGAACGCGTGTGTCGAAGCCGTAAACCGGCAATCGGTCCGCCGCAAAGCTCCTGAGCCCGGCCCACTTGTGCTCGACCCGCTGGATCTGCCAGTCGACCACTTCCTCGAACCGGGCAATCGCGGTGGCGACGTCGATGTCTTCGGGCGCGGCGTCGCAGGGCGCGCTGGGCGTTTCATCGGTGGGGCTGAGCCACAACCGGCCTGAATCGGGCTTGAAATAGAATGTCTCGTCAATCGCGAGGACAAGCGGCAAATTTGCCGGTGGCTGCGGATCAGTGCGCAGCGCGGCGACGGTGCGGCGCAGCGGGGTTATGCCCAGCGGCGCGATTCCCGCCAGCCGGGCAACCGGATCCGCCCAGGCCCCGGCGGCGTTTGCCAGCACCGCGCAATCGGCGGTGCGACCGTCGGCCAGGGTCAGCCGCCAGCCACGCGCTGTCCGCTCTGCGCCCGTCAGTTCAGCCCGGCACCACAAATCGGCTCCGTGGCGGCGCGCCTCTGCAAGGTAGTGCTGATGCAGCCCGGCGACATCAATGTCGCTGCACAGCGGCTCGAGCGCGCCGTGGCTCCAGCCCGCGCGCAAACCCGGAATCCATTCCTCCAGCACGCCGCGTCCAACTTGCTGGCAATCGACCCCGATGGCCGAAAACGTGGCGCAGAACCGCTCGACCGCGGCTTCCTGGTCAATCCGGCCGATGGTCAAGGCACCGCGCGCGCTGAGTACGCCCAGCGCGTGCAATTCAGGCCCCGAAGCGCTGGTCAGCGGCTGAACCCCCAGCCCACCATAGCTCTCGTGCCAGAACGCCGCCGAACGGCCCGTGGCGTGGTAGCCGGGACGATCCTCCGCTTCGATCAGCAGCACCCGCGCCCTGCCCGCGAGCCCGGCGGCCAGCGAGGCACCGGCTATCCCGGCACCGATGATGGCGATATCGAAGCGTTCGGACATGGCTGGGTTCATGGTCGGCTCACTCGCGCCGCGGCGCGCTGCGATCAAGGAAATCGGCAATCCCTGCCAGCGCCCGGTTGCGGATCGCATCGGCTTCGCGCAGCAGTTCGTGACGGGCCCCGGAGCCAAAGCGCAGCAATTCGCCGCGTGGCAGGCGCAGCGCCGCTTGCTCGATTGCCGCCGGTCTGACCAGCCGGTCAGCGTCCGCCGAGAGCAGCAGCACCGGGACCTTCACTTGTTCAAGCGCACCGGGGCGATAAAGGCTGCGAATTGAGGCATAGGCCGCCGCGACCCATCCCCAGCTGCCCGGACCCATGGCAATCTCGGGCCGCGCATCGCGCCACCAGACTTCATCGGCATAGCGCTGTGGATCGCTGGTCAACAGGTTGATCCGGTCGGCTGGCAGGGCCAGCGGCTTTTCGCCCCATTTCCAGGCGGGTCGGCGCGGATCGCCGAGGCGGGCCATCAGCCGCGCCAGGCCATGCATCAGCACCAGCGGCACGCCGTGGCGGATCAGATCGAGCATCGGCGCGATCAGCACTGCCGCATCGGGCTTCATGCGGCCTTCCACCAGGCCGCGCAAAACCAGATGCCCGCCCATCGAGTGGCCGACAAGCACGTGCGGCCCAGGCACAGTTTGGCACCATTGCGCCCAGAAACCGGCGAGATCGTCGCTCCAGACCGAAAAATCATCGATATGGCCGGTCACCCCGTCGCGCCCGAGCCGACCCGATCCGGCCTGCCCGCGCCAGTCCGCTGCGGTCACCCGCCAGCCGCTGCGGTGCCAGTGGTCAAGTGTTTCAAGATATTTTTCGTAGGCATCGCCGCGCCCGGGCATGAACAGGATCGAGCCTCGCACGCTGCCTTGCGGCATCAGCCAGTCGATCCGCCGCAGCACGTGGCCATCGGCGGACCGCCAGCGCGTTTCCACTGCTTCTGCCGGGATCGCGCGGCGGTCGAAGCCGCCATTTGCTCGCTTCTGGTCTGCCGTCACGAAGAGCTAATTCCAGCCTGATTGGGGTGGTTACTTTTTGGTAAGCCCTCGCAGCTAAACAAGCCCTTAGTTCTCAGGGGGCTAAAATGCAGGGCGGATTTTTTTCATACGGGCTGCTCGCTGCATTGGCAATCGCGCTGATGTTTGCTGCCGTCACCGACTTGCAGCGCCGCCAGATCGACAATTGGCTCAATGCCGCCATCGCACTGGCCGCGCCGCTGTTCTGGCTGGCGAGCGGCCAGGGGCTGGTCGATGTCGGATTCCACATTGCCATCGCGCTGGTCGTTTTCACGCTGCTGGCGGTGCTCTTCGCATTTGGCGCGATGGGCGGCGGCGACGTCAAGCTGCTGACCGCGCTGGCGCTGTGGATCGATCCGATCTCGTTCGTCAAATTGCTGGTGATCATGTCGGTGCTCGGCGGGCTGCTGACGCTGGTCATGGTGGTGTTGCATCATGTCCGCAAACGCGAGGGCCGCATCGCGGTTCCCTATGGCATCGCCATCTCGTTCGCCGGGATCTGGGTGATCTTCAGCGAATATTTTTCGACCGCCGGTTCAACGATTTTATCGGGTTGACCCGATCTTAACCATTTTGGCCGATTTCACAGGGGTGAAACCGGGGTATTTTCTTAGGGGGCTTGCATAGCCATGGACAAGAAGAAGCTGATGTTGCTGTTGGGCGCGCTGGTCATTGCGATCGGCACGGCGCTTGCTGCAAGGAGCCTGTTTAGCGGGGCGAGCACGCCTCAGGCCCAGGCGGTCGCGCCTGCCAACCAAGGCCCCAAGGCCCTGGTCGCCCAGCGCGCCTTGCCGGTCGGCACGATCATCACCGCCGATTCGATCTCGTTCCAGCCCTGGCCCAAAGAAATGGTGCAGGACGCCTACTTCCTTGAAGGCGAGACCGACATGGCCAAGCTGATCGGAACGGTTGTCCGCTTCCCGGTGACTGCTGGCCAGCCGGTCACCCAGGGCGCGCTGGTCGCTCCCGGCGACCGCGGCTTCCTTGCTGCGGCGCTCAGCCCGGGTATGCGCGCTGTCACCATCACCGTCAGCCAGAAGACCGGCGTCGCCGGGTTCGTCTTCCCGGGTGACCGGGTCGACCTGGTGCTGACGCAGACCGTCAAGACCATGGATCAGGGCGAATCGCTCAAGGCCGCCGAGACCATCCTGCGCAACCTGCGCGTGCTCGCCACCGACCAATCGACCGAAACCGAGACCGAAAACGGCAAGACCGTGGTCCGCTCGGCACGCACCATCACGCTCGAAGTGACCCCGCGCATCGGCGAGAAGATCGCGGTTGCCGATACCATCGGCACGATCAGCCTGTCGCTGCGCTCGATTGCCGACAACCAGACCGAACTGGAAAAGGCGATTGCCAGCGGCTCGGTCAAACTGCCCGAGGGTGCGACCAAAGTTGAAGAAGACCGCATCCTCAACAAGGTGCTGAGCCAGCCGATCGAAGGCGCGACGTCTTACGTCACCGGCGGTGATGTCTCGCGCTTCCAGCGCCGCACGGGTTCGATCACGCCCCGGCCCGGCGCGATGACCGCAGGACCGATGATGAACGCATCTGGCGCACTTCCCTCAGGCATCTCGCCGCGCGCTGCCGAGCAGCGCACCGGTCCGGTGGTTCGCGTCACCCGGGGCAAGAACACCACCGAAGAACAAGTGGGGAGTAAGTAACATGGCAACCGAAAAGGCCGGCCCATTCCGCGTCGCCGCCAACAACGCCGCCATCGCTATCGCTAGGGGCAACAGCATGAAACGCCGCATTACTCTCTCACTTCTGGCAGCTGCTTGCGCCGGCGGTCCGCTGGCTCTCGCCAGCCCCGCCCAGGCCCAGTCAGTCTCGCGTCCGGCCAACGATATTGTCCTGTCGATCGGTCGCGGGCAGCTGATCAGCGTGCCCGGCGCGATGAGCGATGTCTTCGTCGCCAACGAGCAAGTCGCCGACGTACAGATCAAGTCGCAGCGCCAGCTCTATATCTTCGGCAAGGCCGGGGGCGAGACGACAGTCTATGCCAGCAACGCAGCTGGCCAGACGATCTGGTCCGCCAACGTGCGCGTCGGCTCGAACATCGAGAGCATCGACCAGATGCTCAAGCTGGCCATGCCCGAGGCCAAAGTTGCTGTCTCGACGATTGGCGCCAACACCTTCCTGTTGACCGGCACTGTCTCTTCGCCCGATGACGCGGCTGAAGCACAGCGGCTGGTCGAGGCGTTCGTTGGCAAGACCAACGGCGCGAGCGGCGCGAACAATGTGATCAGCCGACTGCGCATGGCGACGCCCTTGCAGGTCAACCTGCAAGTCCGTTTTGCCGAAGTCAGCCGCAGCCTGGTGCGCGAAATCAGTTCCAACCTCTCATCGCGCGACAACCAGGGCGGTATGCTGTTCGGGGTTTCGCGCGGCAATGGCGGCGGAACTTTCTCCAATACTCCGAACACGATCAGCGGTGTCAATACGACCGGTCTGCCGGTGCTTGACGCTTCGACCGCGCTTGGCCTGCCCGCAGGCACCGTCAGCCTGCCGTTCGATCCGGTCAGCGGCAAATATGTCGTCGGTGGTTCGCTGTTCTCACCTGTCGCCAACAATGTCGGCCAGACTGCGGTCAGCCTCGCCGGGCGCCTGTTCGGGATGAATGTTGCAGCCAGCTTCGACATGGCGGAACGGATCGGCCTGGTGACGACGCTGTCGCAGCCCAATCTCACCGCACTTTCGGGCGAAACCGCCGACTTCCTGGCGGGCGGCGAATATCCGATCCCGATCAGCCAGGGTCTCGGCGCCACCTCGATCGAATACAAGCGCTTCGGCGTCAGCCTGTCCTACACGCCGACCGTGCTGGCCAATGGCCGTATCTCGCTCCGCGTGCGTCCGGAAGTCTCCGAGCTTTCGACCCAGGGCGCAGTGCAGCTCAATGGTTTCCAGGTCCCGGCGCTGACCATCCGCCGCGCAGAGACCACGGTCGAGCTCGGCTCGGGTCAGAGCTTCATGATCGCCGGGCTGATGAGCAACAACGCCCAGAACATGATCGACAAGACCCCGGGTGCCGGCGACATCCCGATCCTGGGTACGCTGTTCCGTTCGACCAACTTCCGGCGCGGCGAGACCGAGCTGGTGATCATCGTCACCCCCTATCTGGTCACTCCGGTCAACGCGAATGACATCGTGCTGCCGACCGACGGCTATCAGAGCCCGCAGGAAATCCAGCGGCTGCTGGGCAACATGGGCTCCGATGGCAAGTCCGGCGCGCTGCGCCCGATGCCCCGGGCCGAGCAGGTCACGCCGACAAACCCGCAAGTCAGCATCGGCGGACCGGCGATTTCCGAAGGCAAGCCCCGGAACGAAAATCGCGGCGAAAATCGCAGCGAAAATCGCACCGCCTCGCGCGGCTCTGCCGGCGATGCGCCCGCCCCTGGCTTCAATCTGAAGTGAGAGAGATCATGACCATGACCAAGAACCTGATTACGTCTGGGCCCCGCGCCGCCGGTGCCGCGCTAGCTCTCTCGCTGGGTCTTTTGACTGCTGGTTGCGGCGGGATGCCGAACAACCGCAGCCTTGAAAGCCTGCATCAGCCTGTCGTCCAGCGCACGCTCTATACGCTTGATCTGACGACGGGTCCGGGCGGCCTGAGCTATTCCGAACAGCAACGCCTGACCGGATGGTTCGAGGCGATGGGCCTGCGCTATGGCGACCGGGTGATGCTCGACGATCCACTGCAGAGCAGCGCCACCCGCTCGGCGATCGAGGCAACTGCCGGCCGTTATGGCCTGCTGCTCGGCGCCGAAGCACCGGTGACGCCGGGCTATGTCAATGCCGGCACGGTCCGTGTCGTCGTCAGCCGCTCCAAGGCGCATGTGCCGGGATGCCCAGACTGGTCGGCCAATTCCGACGTCAATCTGGCGAACGCCACCAGCAGCAACTACGGTTGCTCGACCAACAGCAATCTTGCCGCGATGGTCGCCAATCCCGAGCACCTGATCCAGGGCGATGCGAGCAGGAGCGACACGGTCGTGACCAGCTCGACCAAGGCCATCGGCAGTTACCGCGAAGCCAAGCCGACCGGCGAAGGCGGCCTCAAAGCAACCTCTTCGAGCGAGAAGTAAGCCATGAACGCACCCTGGAAATCCGGATCGCAAGGCACTCGCGACGCATTCGCGTCGTTCATCTGCGACGAAAACTCGCTCGACGTGCTCCGGCCCGTCGTCATCGAAATGGGCTGGGCTCCCGAAAAGTGCAATAAGGGCGGCTTGCGCAACGCAGTGCAGTCGCTCTCGATCACTGCGAGCCCGAACATTCTGATGGTCGACCTGTCGGAGAGCGGCGATCCGCTCAACGACATCAACGCGCTGGCCGAAGTCTGCGAGCCGGGCACGGTGGTGATCGCCGTCGGCCAGGTCAACGACGTGCGGCTTTACCGCGATCTGCTGTCGAGCGGC
>JANPOS010000004.1:0-64187 GCA_031428115.1 Novosphingobium sp.
ACTACGTCGGCTGGGCGCTTTTGACCGGATGGACCCTTGGGCATGGAAGCTCCTGATTGCTTGGCGTCAAGCATCATAGCACCCGCCGCTACCGATTGCGAGATTCGTCAGCCGGATCACATTTCAAAGTGATGCAGTCCCAGATTTTGCGCAGCCTTGATCGAATCGCGATGTTCCACAATCCGGTTGCATAGCCATTTTCCGGTGCTGCTTGTCGTGAGGCTCGCTCCCTTGCGTGACCCGGAGGGGACTGCCTTGCCGACATAGATCGGAGTCTGGCCGAGCGTGTCGTCAAGTCCGGCTATCGGACGATAAGGTTCGAATGGCCCGTGATAATAGATCGAATAAATTCCGGCACCACCGAATGCCGATACATCTTCCAAGCCAACCGAACCCGTTTCAAGCAGCGCCTCAACGACGGATTTTCCGAGGTTCAGCTTGTCCAGCGGATTGTAAACATCAGCCACGGAGCGATGCCAGATGGTTCGCGACAGAAGCAGTGACAACTCTTGCCAGATCGACGGGGACTGCATTGCCCAGTTGCCGCATTGCTTCTGACCATGATCCTTCGAAAGCAAAGTTGTCCGGAAAAGTCTGCAATCTGGCGCTCTCCCGAACCGAGAAATATCTCAGGCTGCCATCGTCCCGGACCATCATGTTCTCGCCGCCAGGCACGCCGTGGACGCCAGCCTTCAAGGCCTTGGCGGGCATATCGATCGGGCTGCCGGTGTGGCCGGGATATGCGCGGGCGCCGGGCTGAAACCGGTGGTTGAGAAACTTCGATGCGGCCTTGGGATGCAACTCGGGATCTGGCAGATCCGCCAAAGCATCGCGAACTGTCTGCCATGGAGCCAACGCGGCGCTTGCTTCATCGCGGATTGGCCGAAAGCCGGTTCGGCGGCTGCGGGGCAGTTGGTGCAAATCCCAATATGAGCCTCGCTCGGACTGATCCTGATGAAGCGCTTCCAGGCTATGTGTGGCCTTTGGGAACGCCCAATTGGCGCAGATGTCATCACGAAAACCGATGAAAAACACGCGCTCCCTTCGCTGGGGAACTCCGTAGTCCGCAGCGTTGAGAACCCGCGGCGGAATGACCTGATACTTGAGTCCAATCTGTTTGCCTGAACTGTGGTGCTGCTCGAGCCGAGCGAGATGCTCAGGCCATGTTTCTGTGTCTGCCTGAGTCAATTCAGGATAGGTAAGTTGTAAGGTTATGTAGTTGAAGTAGGCTGAGAAACTGCTTCTCGTGAGACCTTTGACATTTTCAAAGACAAACGCACTTGGCTTGGTTTCGCGTACTACCCGTACAGCTTCTGACCACATGTCACGGTGGTCGGCATGCGCCTTGTGCTTTCCGCCCAAAGAGAATGGCTGGCATGGCGGTCCGCCGGTGACGAGTTCGACCTTCTCTTCGAATTTCCGAAAATCGACAGAACGAATATCGCCCTCAAAGGGATCGGGCCATTGCCCCGCAGCGTTGCGGCGCAAAGTGGCGCAGCACCAGCGGTCGCGTTCGACGATCAACTGTGGAATAGCGCCAGCCAGATTGCTGCCCAAACCAAGTCCACCAGCACCGGCAAAAAGTTCAATTGAGCGCACGGACTCCCCCTGATTTGGAAACTACAGAAACATATGTTCCTATTTAGTTCCCGTCAAGCCGATCACCCGCTCCGCCGCGCCATGAACGCCAGCCGCTCGAATAGCATCACGTCCTGCTCGTTCTTCAGCAGCGCGCCGTGCAGTGGCGGGATCGCCTTGGTCGGGTCGCGGTTTTGCAACACGTCGAGCGGCATGTCCTCGTTCATCAGCAGCTTGAGCCAGTCGAGCAGTTCGCTGGTGCTCGGCTTCTTCTTCAGCCCCGGAACATCGCGGACCTCGTAGAAGATATCCATCGCCTTGGTGACCAGCGTCTGCTGGATCTTGGGGAAGTGGACATCGATGATCGCCTGCATCGTCTCGCGGTCGGGAAACTTGATGTAGTGGAAGAAGCAGCGGCGCAGGAAGGCGTCGGGCAGTTCCTTCTCGTTGTTCGAGGTGATGACGACGATCGGGCGTTCCTTGGCTTCGATCCGCTCGTGCGTCTCGTAAACGTCGAAGCTCATCCGGTCGAGTTCCTGGAGCAAATCGTTGGGAAACTCGATGTCGGCCTTGTCGATCTCGTCGATCAGCAGCACCGGCAGCTGCGGCGCGGTGAAGGCCTCCCACAGCTTGCCCTTGCGGATGTAATTGCTGATGTCATGCACCCGCTCATCGCCGAGCTGGCCATCGCGCAGGCGGGCGACGGCGTCGTATTCATAAAGGCCCTGCTGCGCCTTGGTGGTGCTCTTGACGTTCCATTCGATCAGCGGGGCATTCACGGCCTTGGCGATCTCATGCGCGAGCACGGTCTTGCCGGTGCCGGGCTCGCCTTTCACCAGCAGCGGGCGGCGCAGCAGCACAGCGGCATTGACCGCAACTTTCAGATCGTCGGTTGCGACATAATTCTTGGTGCCTTCGAAACGCTGCATTGCCCATTCCCGTGCGAGTTGACCTGGCCAAAGCCGATAGGTCGCCCCGCACGGGCTGGCAAGGGGTGCAGGATTTGGCGCGAAGGATCAGCCGGCAATCGCTTTCAAGAGCGGCGCCAGCGCGCCCTGGCCGAGCGTTTGCTCCAGCGCCTCACGCAGCGCCGCACCAACGGCCTTGTTGGCGGAAATCCGGCTGACTTCGGCAAGGCTGGCGAGCACCGCTTCGCTTGCATCACGCTGGACGCTGAGCAGCACTTTCGCCTCATCGCCAGTCACCGCGCCGGACGCGGCAAGACCGGCAATGCGGGTGATCGCGAAAGCCAGCGCCTCGGCCTCGGCCAGCGCGAGCATTTTCAATCGGGCGCTGTCGGGTTTGAGCGAGGCGAGCATGGCCTTGGCCAGCGGGGCGGCGAGGGCGGGAAGATCGATTGTCATTACTGGTCTCCTGCAAGGGTCTGGGATGCGGCGATGGCGGCGGCTGCGCGGTCGAATGCGCCGGCATTGAGCGCAATCGCGCCGGGGGCCATGCACGGACCATAGGCATCGTCGGTGCGCGCTGATGCTGCCTGGTGGCTGGCGCGGGCATCGCCGACCAGCCGGACCAGCGCCTTGCCGGCCTGTGCCAGCGCCGGGCCTGAGCCGCGAGCGGCAATGCCGGCCTGCATGGCCACCGCCGAATCCTGCAGATCGTCGTAGTAGTTCTTGTTTTGTTCGTATGAACATTGCGGCGCGGATTCGATGGCCAGCGCGCCATAGAAACGCGCGGCCTGGGCCTGGAACGCTCTGGCGAAATCGGCCAGCTGCGGATCGGTGGAGGGAGCGGCAGTCAGGCAGGCGGCGAGCGCCAAAGGCGCGGCAAGGGCTGCCGCGCGGCGATGAATTGCAAACATGTGGAGGTCTCCTTGGGTGGCGACTCGATTTTACCAAGGAGCGACGGGTGTAGGAAAGCGGGGAATTTGGCGCGCGTTCAGGGCGCCAGGGCGAACAGCTTCTGGGCGAGCAGTTCCATCCGGCTGTTGTCGAGCGGCGCGGCCTTGTTCACCCAGCTGGCACTGACAGCATACCAGGTGCCCGAAGGGCGGCGCAGCAGCCAGCTGAGGTTGAGCACGCCCGGCTCCGATCCGCCCTTGTATCCGGCAAAGGCAAAGCCGCGGCGCAGCTGCGGGCTCATGCCTTGCGACGAACCGAGGATCGCCAGCACCTTGGGATCGCTGCGCCGCCGCAGCGCATCGAGCACCCGGATCACGTCATTGGCCGAGGCGAACCACTCGGCGCTGTCGATCGCCACTGGCGGGCCAGAGCTGAAGGCGGCCACGTTGCTGGTCACCGCAGGATCGATCCCTTGCGGCATTGCGCCAAGGATTTGCGCCCGGTCGAAGCTGCTGGAACCTGCAAAGGTCTCGCGCGCCGATTGCGGGCCGAGCTTGAGGTTGAACGCTTCGGACGTCATCAGGAAGGGCCGCAGCAGCTCGGGCCGCGAATGCCCGGTTGCCGCCACCCGCGCCTCCACCCGCTCGCGCCCGGTCAGGCGGATCAGCGTGTCGGTGGCGGTGTTGTCGCTGATTGAAATCATCAGCGTGGCCAGCTGTTCGAGGCTTGCAGGCGTTCCCGGCGCCCAGTCCTGCGTGATCCCGCTGGGCAGCGAGCGCGGTCCGATCGGGACCAACTGATCCCACTTGAGCCGCCCCTGCGCCACCTCTTCGGCCACTGCATCGAGCACCCACAGCTTGAACGCTGAGCCGATTGCCAGCGGTTGGTCGCCCCGGTGCGCCTGGATGACTTGCGGGCTGCCCAAGCCGAGCCGGGCGACGCTGAAGCCTGCGACCCCGGGCAGCGCGACGAATTCGGCGCTGAGCGATTGCGGCGCAGTTCCGCCCAGCGCCGTCACTTCGGTGATCCACAGCCCGGAAATCCGCCGTGGCGGGACGGGTTCGAGCACCATGGTCGCGCTTGCCCGCGCGCGCTCGAACATCAGCGTCATCTTGGCCGCGCCCGGCCCGGTTTGCACCAGATTTTCCGCTCTCAGCAGCTTGCCGTGCTGCGCCTCAATCTGGGCGATGATCCCCGCCAGCCGCGCCGGCGGCACCTCGGCGAGGAACCGGCCGCTGAACACATCGGACGCCGGGCGCAGCCGCTGCATCACCGCCACCGCATCGGCGGCGCGCATCCGCAGCACGGCGGGTTCATTGCCGCCAGGCTGGGCCAGCAGCGCAGCCGGCGCGGCAAGCAGCAGCGCCGCAAGGAACATCAGCCAGCCGCGCATCGATTTGCCTCCGTCACCAGCAACAGCGGCCCGGCCTTCGCCGGACGGCCAAGGGCTAACAGCTTTGCCCCCGCGTGCAAGCCATGGCACCCGCGCGCGGGGGTTGGTATCGGCCGCGAGAAGTGGCACTAGGCCTCTCGACTCAATTGCCCGGGGCCCAAGCTGCCATGAAGTTCTTCGCTGACACTGCCGACACTGCCGAAATCGCCGATCTCGCCGCCACCGGCCTGCTCGATGGCGTCACCACCAATCCCTCGCTGATCCACAAGGCGGGGCGCGATTTCATCGAAGTGACCCGCGAGATCTGCGGACTGGTCTCGGGGCCAGTCAGCGCCGAGGTCGTCGCGCTCGATCACGCCGGGATGCTGCGCGAGGCCGAAGTGCTGCGTAAGATCGCCGACAACGTCTGCATCAAGGTGCCGCTCACGATTGATGGCCTGAAGACCTGCAAGGCGCTCACCAATGAGGGCACGATGGTCAATGTCACGCTGTGCTTCTCGGCAAATCAGGCGTTGCTTGCCGCCAAGGCGGGCGCGACTTTCGTCTCGCCGTTCGTCGGCCGGCACGATGACAACGGCTTTGATGGCATGGAACTGATCAGCGACATCCGCCTGATCTACGACAACTATGATTTCCAGACCGAGATCCTCGTCGCATCGGTGCGCCACGGCATGCATGTGCTGGAAGCCGCCAGGATCGGCGCCGACGTGATGACCGCGCCGCCGGCGGTGATCCGGGGCCTCGTCAAGCATGTGCTGACCGACAAGGGCATCGAAGGCTTCCTGGCCGACTGGGCCAAGACCGGGCAGACGATCTAGGCTTTCGCGCAGTGTCCGACGAATCCCCCATAGATCGCTTCAAGAGCGTGCTCACCGGCGCGGCGCGCGCGCTGGCGCATGAGCCGGAGCTGGAGGTTGCCTGGACGGCGGACAACCCCAGCCAGATCGGCAACAACCTGCGCGTGCCGATGCCCGGCCGCAGCCTGCCGCGGGCGCAGGCGATGGAAGCGCGCGGCTTTGCCGATTCGATGGCGCTGAAGCTGCGCCACCACAACGAGGCGATGCATGCCCGCCATGCGCCTGCCGAACCAGCTGCGCGCGCCTGCTATGACGCGGTCGAGTTGGTGCGTTACGAGGCGCTGGGCTCCAAAGCTTATGCCGGAATTCGCGGCAATCTCGATGCGGCGATGATGGTGCGCATGGGCACCGATCCGATCACCCGCGCGGCCAAGGCGGACGACGTGCCGATCCAGGCCGCGCTCGCGCTGATGCTGCGCGAACACCTGACCGGCCAGCCGGTGCCCGAGGCGGCGCGCCCCGGGGTCGAGATGCTGCGCGGCTTCATCGAGGACAAGGCGCAGGGCGATTTCGATGCGCTGGCGCTGTCGATCGACGACCAGACCGCATTCCAGAGCCGCGCACTCGATATGCTGTGCCATCTCGAGCTCACCCAGATGCAGCCGCCTGACCAGAGCGCCGATGACAGCGACGACCAGGGCGGCGACGAGGAGACCGAGGACGACGAGCAGGGTGACAATGCCGGCGAAGACCAGCAAAGCCCGGAAATGGCCGCCGAACCCAGCGATGGCGAGGCCGACGGTGATAGCGAGACTGACAGCGATTCCGCCGACGAGATGGAGGAAGGCGAAGTCGGCGAGGATGGCGAGGAAGGCATGTTGCCGGTCCGCCCCAACCGCCCCTGGACCGACACGCCGGCTGGCTTCGACTACAAGGTTTTCACCGAGGCCTTCGACGAAGTCATCGCCGCGAATGAATTGTGCGATGCCGAGGAGCTGGTGCGCCTGCGCGCCTACCTCGATGCGCAGCTCAAAGGGCTGCAAGGCGTTGTCACCAAGCTTGCGAACCGGCTCCAGCGCCGCCTGATGGCGCAGCAGAACCGCAGCTGGGATTTCGATCAGGAAGAAGGCATGCTCGATGCCGCGCGGCTGGCCCGTGTGGTCATCTCGCCGGGCCATTCGCTCAGTTACAAGATCGTGCGCGAGATCGAGTTCAAGGATACCATCGTCACCCTGCTGATCGACAATTCCGGATCGATGCGCGGCCGGCCGATTTCCATCGCGGCGATCAGCGCCGATGTCATGGCGCGCACGCTCGAGCGCTGCGGGGTCAAGACCGAAATCCTCGGTTTCACCACCCGCGCCTGGAAGGGCGGGCAGAGCCGCGAGGCCTGGCTGGGCGGCGGCAAGGCGAGCCATCCCGGCCGGCTGAACGACTTGCGCCACATCGTCTACAAGAAGGCCGATCAGCCCTATCGCCACGCCCGCAAAAACCTGGGCCTGATGATGCGCGAAGGGCTGCTGAAGGAAAATATCGACGGCGAGGCGCTGCTCTGGGCGCACAGCCGCTTGCTCGCGCGGCACGAGGATCGCCGTATCCTGATGGTCATTTCCGACGGTGCACCGGTCGACGATTCGACACTTTCGGTGAACAGCGCTGGCTATCTCGAAGGCCACTTGCGCAAGGTGATCGACTGGATCGAGAAGCAGTCACCAGTGCAATTGGTCGCCATCGGCATCGGCCATGACGTGACCCGTTATTATCGCCGCGCAGTGACGATCATGGATGTCGAGCAGCTGGCCGGCACGATGATCGATCAGCTGGCGGGGCTGTTCGAGGACGATTGATTTCGTGCTTACATTGTGCTAACATTCTCGCATGAACGCGCCATTTGAAATCACCAGACTCCAGTCGACTTTGCGCAAAATGGGCAATTCGACCGGCATGATCCTGCCCAAGGCAATCCTCGACCAGCTCGGGCTGGCCAGTGGTGCCAAGATCGAACTGCGCGTCGAAAACGGAGAAGTGATTGCCCGTCCGGCAAAGCGAAAGGTGCGCGAAGGCTGGGAAGAGGATGCAAAGCGGATCGGGGCGGAGCCGTTGACCCAGGAAGAGTTGGAATGGCTTGATTTCGATGACGGAATTACTGACGATTCGCCCATTCCACCAGAATGGTTGGGTAACGATACTTGAACGCGCCACGCGCTGCGAGGGGAGAAGTCTGGTTGACCAGACTCTACCCGACCGAGGGCAGCGAAATCCGCAAGACCCGCCCTTGCGCCATTGTTAGCCCCGATGCGATGAACGCGCATTTGCGCACGGTAATCATCATGCCTCTGACGAGCGGCAGCAAGTTGACACGGTTTCGCACGCATACCGAATTCCGGAAAGTGCGAGGGTTGCTGCTCGGAGACCAGGTCCGCGTCGTCTCGAAGTCTCGCCTGATCAAACATGTGGGCAGCCTCGATGACGAAACATTGCGCCGGGCGCTCTACGTGTTGCGCGACATGTTCGAGGACGATTGACAATGAACGTTATCCAAGCCGTTGCCAGCCGCCGTTCGGTGCGCGCGTTTCTCGACAAGCCGGTCGATCCCGCCGCGCTTCGCCGGGTGCTCGAAGCGGCGCAGATGGCGCCGTCGGGCTGCAATTTCCAGCCGTGGGAGGCGACCGTCCTGACCGGCAGGCCGTTGCGCGAATTGCAGAAAAAGATGCTCGCCGCGCCGTTCCAGGACCCTCAGGAATACGCGATCACACCGCCGGATGTGCCCGCCGAATATCCGCGCCGCCTCAAGGAAATCGGGCGGGCCCGCTCCCGCGCCGAAGGAATCGATGAGGCCGACAAGGCCGCCCGCGCTGATGTCGTACGGCAGAACTTCGTCAGCTTCGGCGCGCCGGTGGTGCTGATGTGCTATATGCCGCGCGTGATGGGACCGCCGCAGTGGTCGGACGTGGGCATGTGGTTGCAGACCATCATGCTGCTGCTGCGCGGCGAGGGGCTGGATTCCTGCCCGCAGGAATTCATGGCCTTGCACGGCAGGCTGATCAAGGAATACGTCGGCGTTTCGGACGAGACCCATATTTTCTTCTGCGGCATGGCGATCGGTCACGCCGACCCGGAGGCTATCTGCAACACCTATCAGCGCACCCGCATTCCGGTCGATTCGGCGGTGCGCTTCCTCGGCTTTGACTGAGGCGCACATGATGATCGGTCTGGACAACCCGTGAGGCTCTGGCGGCTCACCGGCGCGGCGCATGTCGCGCTTGATGGCGCGGGTGCAGCGCGGTACGGCACGCGCTATTCATCGCCGGGGCGGCCGGTGGTCAGTCTGGCATCGGAAGCCGGTTTGGCGGTGCTGGTTGTGTTGCGCTATCTGCCGCACAACCTCGATGGCGTCGACGGGGACTATGTGCTCGGCTGGACCGAAATCGATGCAACGCCCGCCAGAATTGCAGGGATGGACGACCCGGAAATCCGCCAGCAGGTCGACAGCTGGCTGGCTGATCGGCGCTCGCTGCTCGCGGCAATTCCCTCGCGGGTCTTGCCCGAAGCCGATGTGGTGCTGATGAACCCGCTGCACCGCGATGCTGCGAAGGTCGCGCCACTGACCGCACGGCCTTTCAGTTTCGCCGATTGCCTCCACGTGCCGCCCATGCTTGAACGTTACCGGGAGACACCGCCATGAAACGCCATGCCCTGCTTGCCCTGATGATGCCGCTGATCGCCGCCGCCGCGCCGCCGCCTCAGGACCGGACAGCGGTGGGGCGCGCGCTGGCGGCGATCTATCGGCCCTATACCATCGAGGCCGCGCAGCCTGCGGTGTGGGAGCGGCCGCTGTTTACCGCCGAGATCCGCCGGCTGATCGCGCGCTGGAAGCAGGTCATGCCCGCAGACGACGTCGATAATCTGAACGGCGGCGACTGGCTGTGCCTGTGTCAGGATTGGGATCCGAAAAAGTTCAGCGCGGCGCCGCAGGGCTACACTCTGCTGCCCGGCGGGGTGATCGAGGCCAGCGTGGGGATCGATCTCGGCAATGGCCAGCGGCGCAGCGCCCGGCTGATGTTCCGGCGCGAAGGCGCGGACTGGCGGATCGCCAATATGCTCGCCCGCGATTTCCCGCGCGGGCTGATGCAGGCGCTGCGCGAGACTATCGCCGAAGACGAAAAGCTGCCCAAATGACCCCCAAGACGGTCATCACCGTGCTCAACGCCATGCTGCGGCCGATGCTGGAGGCCCGCCTGCCCGATTGGGTAGAGCCGCGCTGGTTTGCCAGCAGCGAGGAACTGCTCGCGCTCGCGCCCGAGGCCGAGATCGGCTGGTTCGATACCTATGATTTCCCCGCCAGCTATGAGGCCGCGCGGCGCGGGCAAAAGCTGAAATGGCTGAACACGCTTGGCGCTGGCGTCGAGTCTTTCCCGCTGGCGGCGCTGCGCGAACAGGGCGCAATCCTGACCAATGGTGCCGGGCTGAACGCGATCACCATTTCCGAATATGCCGTGATGGGCATGCTGACCATCGCCAAGGGCTGGCGCGAGGTCGTGCGGGCGCAGGAGCGCCGCGAGTGGCTGTCCGACGCGCCCGGCAAGCAGGAGCTTCATGGCAGCAAGGCGCTGATCATCGGCGCGGGCGGCATCGGCGCGCGCACCGGCGAACTGCTGCGGCCCTTTGGCGTGGAGGTTACCGAAGTACGCCGCAAGCCGAGGCCCGGCGCGCTCCAGCCGCACGAATGGCGCGCACGGCTGTCTGAGTTTGACTGGGTGATCATTGCCGTTCCATCAACGCCGGACACCGACAAGATGGTCGGCGCGGAAGAGCTCAGCGCGATGAAGGCCAGCGCCTCGATCCTCAATTTCGCGCGCGGCGCGGTGATCGATCAGCCGGCGCTGGTGGAGGCGCTGAGAGCAAAGCGCATCCACGCCGCTTTCCTTGATGTCACTGACCCCGAGCCGCTGCCCTCGGACGATCCCTTGTGGACACTCGATAACGCGCACATCTCGATGCACCTGTCGGGCCGCTCGCAAACCCTGCTGTTCCCGCGCAATGCCGAACGGTTTCTGGCGAATTTGGGCCGGTGGGCGCGCGGGGAAAAGCTGGAGAGTGTGGTTGATCTGGCGCTGGGGTATTAGGGGGAAGGGTCCTTCTCACAAATTGTGCAACCTTTGTCCAGAGACTGGAAATGAACTAGACCTCGCCAAACTGAGAAGGCCAACCAGCCAAGGACTCCACAAATCAAAATAAGCAAGACAGGATACCACAACCAATCTGGAGGAGTTGATGGAATGTGGAGTTCACTGCCATTGCTATCGTCTGTTAGTGCTTGGGCCCTGTATGTCGGAGCTGCTGCCGCCGCTGTCTCCGTTGCGGCGTCACTCATTTCCACTGTTACCGCAACCAGAGCATCTGACATAAGCAACAGGCAAGCCAATGAGAAAATCAGTGAGGCAAATGCGCGCGCAGCTGAAGCAATTCAGGAATCTCAGAGACTCAAGCTTGAGGTCGAAAAGGAGCGCATAGAACGCCTTCGTTTGGAAGCACGGCTTGTACCCAGAAGATTGAGCGCCATTGATCAACAAAAAATATCGGATATTATAAAGAATGATGCATTTTTTAATAAAGTAATGTTCGTGACCGCCGGTTTTAGTCCAGAGTGCATCGATTTGGTCAATGATTTTAAGGATGTTTTTGCAAATTCGGGATTTGAAACTGTCAAAAGTATTACGGAGATAGCGCCCTCCCAGACATATTATGGCGTCAATGTAGGGATGAGTAGCGGGGATAAACCTGCGGATGGCTCCGTGCCTTTGGTGATTGCAGAACTGGTCGAAGCACTCTCGACAATGGGACTTGCGGCCGTTCCACCCATGGTCAATCTTTACGACGATGTGGGGCCTGCGTGCATTGCACTTAGGATAGGTCACAAAAGCGCCTGAAGGTTGGAAGCCGACTTTCCTCATTTGGATTTCCAATCCTCAATCCTCCAGCAGCAGCAGTTCCACCTCGACCATCAGCCGCGCCTCCGGGCTGACCGCGTGGTCCACCACAACCACGCTGGCGTCAGCGACGATCTGGCGCGGCAGGGTGAATTCGTGGTCGGGCAGGGCGGCGATGAAGGCCTCGCCCAGGGCAATCGCCTCGTGCCCTGAAAAACTCAGCGCAATCGTGTGGTGGCTGCCGGAGAAAGTCACGCTGGCCCAGGGGCGCTCGGAATGGCGCAGCAGTTCGGCTTTGCCGCCGGCGAGCCCAAGCACGGCGGAGAGCAAGTGCAGCCAGGGGCGGCGGACATGCGGGGCGCGGGGCCTATCCTGAATCTGGTTCAACATCTCGCGGTCGGCGTTGAGGTCAATTTGCATGGGCACTCGCTCCGTAACTGGTCCGATAGCTGGTGATGAATTTCTCGACCCGCGCTTCGGTCTCGGGGCGGGGGGTGCGGCCGTTGCGCAAGTCCTCGACAAAGCGCGGATCGTGCGTCGCGAGGCGGCCGAATTTGGTCCAGGCCATGCCGGTTTCGGACAGGAATTTCTCGATCTTGCGTATCAGCATGGTGGTCCCTCTGCTTGGCCCTTCGTGTCGAATCGGCGAATCATGTTCCTGTTATGTTCATGTTGAAATCCAACTTGTCTAGGAAAAATCTTTCGTGTAGGACGTTTTTATGAATGACACTGATCCTCGCGGGCGTTTGCTCGATCTGGCGGCAAGCAGGCAGGTCAGCCTGGCCCAGCTTTCGGCACTTATTGGCAGAAATTCTAGTTATTTGCAGCAGTTTGTCCGCAAGGGCAGTCCGCGCAAGCTGGAAGAAGGCGACCGGCGAACGCTGGCGCAGTTCTTCGGCGTGGACGAATCGGTGCTTGGCGCGCCGGAGGATAATTCCCGAATTATTGGAGGAAAAACGCCCCGGGCCGACTGGCTTGATGTACCGCGCCTCGCGCTCGGCGCCTCGGCGGGGGCGGGTGCGTTCGGCGGCGAAGAACAAGCCATCGGCGCGTTCCGCTTTGCCGCGCGCTGGCTGCGCGGGCAGGGGCTCGATCCCTCGCAGCTTTCGGCCATCGCGGTGACCGGTGATTCGATGGAGCCGACCTTGCGCGATGGCGACGAAATTCTGGTCGACCGCTCGCGCCGGACCTTGAGCGATGGCATCCATGTGGTGCGCACTGGCGATGCCTTGCTGGTCAAGCGGCTCGACACCGGCCGGCCCGGCGCAATCGGCCTGATCAGCGACAACCCTGCCTACCGCGCGATTGAACTGCCGGCGGGCGAGGTCGAGGTGATCGGCCGGGTGGTGTGGAAGAGCGGGCGGTTGTAATTCGCGCCGCCCCGGGCCATTTGCGGAGCATGAGCGAAACCTCCTCTCCCCCCCAATCACCCCCCTTGCGCGTCGGCATCGTGCCGGTCACAGCTTTCGAGCAGAACTGTTCGCTGATCTGGTGCACCAAGACCATGCGCGGCGCGCTGGTTGATCCCGGCGGCGATCTGCCCAAACTGAAGGCGGCGCTTGAGCAGACCGGCGTGACGCTGGAAAAGATCCTCGTCACCCACGGCCACATGGACCACTGCGGCCAGGCCGGCGTGCTGGCGAAGGAAATGGGCGTGCCGATCGAAGGCCCGCACGAGGGCGACCGGTTCTGGATCGAGGGGCTGGACGATTCGGCCATGCGCTTCGGCATGGAGGGCGAGAGTTTCGAGCCGGATCGCTGGCTCAAGGACGGCGATCAGGTCACGGTCGGCGAAGTGACGCTCGACGTCGTCCATTGCCCCGGCCACACGCCCGGCCATGTCGTGTTCCACCACGCGCCCTCGCACCTCGCAATTGTCGGCGATGTGCTGTTCGCCGGTTCTATCGGCCGCACCGATTTTCCGCAGGGCAATCATCAGCACCTGCTCGATTCGATCACGCAGAAGCTGTGGCCCTTGGGGGACGATGTAGCTTTCGTCCCCGGGCATGGGCCCACCAGCACGTTTGGCCAGGAGCGGCTGACCAATCCGTTCGTGGCTGATTCGCGCTTTGGCTAGAGGTTTCCGGTCGCCGCCATCACCGCCACGACGATCAGCACCAGCTGAAACAGCATCGCGGTCAACATGCCGATGCCGCGGCCGGGCTTGAAGCCATCGTCCATGCCATAGGCGTGGGCGATGCGGCCGATGATGAACAGGGCGCAGGCCGGGGCCAGCCACTGGCCGCCCTTGCCGGCCAATTCAACCAGCCCGACCAGCACCAGCGTAATCGGCGTCTGCTCGATGAAATTCGCCTGGGCGCGCATACGGCGGATCAGCGCTTCGTTGCCGCCATCGCCAATCGAGACCTTCGCCGAGCCGCGCATCTTGCCAATGCGCATCGCCAGCCAGATGTTGACCAGAGCGGCAGCGGCGGCAAAGCAGAGTGTGGTCGTCAGCAGCATGATTTTGTCCCCCAGGTTGACGGCGCAGGAATAGCCATTCGCAGGCGGGTTGCAAGCCGCGCGATTTTCGCTATAGGGCCGCCTTCGCTGTCGCCGGTGGGGCTAATGGCGCGGGGGCTTGCTGCTGCAGGCTTGTGCGCGCCGGGAGCTTGGCCTAGGGCGTCATTCAAGAACACGTGCCGGTCGTTTTGAACCGGATGATTTGCAGGAACAGGTGCCGCAATGGCTGTCCCAAAAAGAAAAACTTCGCCCTCACGCCGGGGCATGCGCCGCAGTCACGATTCTTTGAGGGTGGAAGCCTTTCACGAATGCAGCAATTGTGGCGAGCTCAAGCGCCCGCACAACCTGTGCGGGGCCTGCGGCCATTATAACGGACGCGAAGTCGTCGCGGTCGGGCTCTAAGCCCGCAACATCCGGACATTAGAACTCCATGAGCCTCCCGCGTATCGCCGTCGACGCGATGGGAGGCGATGAGGGCGTGCGCATCATGGTCGAAGGCGCGGCGCTTGCCCGCCGGCGCCACGAACGCTTCAAATTCCTGCTGGTGGGCGATGAGCTGCGGATCAAGGCGGCGCTGGAAAGCCACCCGAATCTGCGCGCGGCCTCTGAAATTCTCCACGCTCCCGATGCGATCAGCGGCGAGGAAAAGCCCAGCCAGGCGATCCGCCGCGCCAAGACCACATCGATGGGAATGGCGATCAATGCGGTGAAGGAAGGCGCGGCAGGCGCTGCGGTGAGCGCGGGCAACACCGGCGCACTGATGGCCATGGCCAAGCTCTCGCTGCGCACCATGCCGGGCATCGACCGTCCGGCGCTCTCCGCGCTGCTGCCGACGCTGGGCGACAACGACGTGTGTATGCTCGATCTTGGTGCCAATACCGAGTGCAACGCCCGCAATTTGGTGCAATTCGCGGTGATGGGCGCGGCCTATTCGCGGATTGCCACCGGGCGCGAAAAGCCGCGCGTACGGCTGCTCAATATCGGCACCGAAGATATCAAGGGCACAGACAGCCTGCGCGATGCGGCCGCGATCCTCAAGGCTTCCGAGCATGATCTGGCGATGAGCTTCGACGGCTTCATCGAGGCTGACAAGCTCAACCGCGGCGATGTCGATGTGGTCGTCTCGGACGGATTTTCCGGCAATATCGCGCTCAAGGCGGTCGAGGGCACGGCGCGTTTCGTCGCCGATCTGTTGCGCCGCAGCTTTGCCTCCTCGCTGCGCTCAAAGCTGGGCTTCCTGATTTCGCGGCCCGCCACCGAGCTGCTCAAACACCACCTCGATCCCAACAACCACAACGGCGCGGTGTTCCTGGGGCTGGGCGGGATTGTCGTCAAAAGCCATGGCAGCGCCAGCGCGCTGGGCGTTGCCAACGCCGTGCATGTCACTGCGCGCCTGCTGGAGGAAAGCCTGACCGAACGGATCACTGCGGATCTTGCGCGAATCCATGCCGACAGCCAGGCCGCCGCAGGAGCTGCGCAATGACTCGCCTCTCGGTCCTGATCGGCACCGGTTCGGCCTTGCCGCGCCGCGCGCTGGGCAATGCAGAGCTGGCGAAGATGGTCGATACCAGCGACGAATGGATTGCCGAGCGCACTGGCATTCGCAACCGCTACGTTGCCGCGCCCGACGAGACGACGTCAAGCCTCGCCACCGCCGCCGCCAGGGCCGCGATCGAGGCGGCCGGAATCGAGGCAAAGTCGATCGACCTGATCGTGCTGGCGACCGCCACCCCTGACCAGACCTTTCCCGCCACCGCGACGATCGTGCAGAACGACCTGGGCTGCAACGGCGGGATTGCATTCGATGTCGCGGCGGTCTGTTCGGGCTTCCTCTATGCGCTGGGGGTGGCCGATTCGATGCTGCGTTCGGGCATGGCAAACCGCGCGCTGGTGATCGGCGCGGAAACCTTCAGCCGCATTCTTGACTGGGAAGACCGCGCGACCTGCGTGCTGTTCGGCGATGGCGCCGGCGCGGTCGTGCTGGAGGCGCGCGAAGCGGAAGGCGATGCACCGCGCGGCATCCTGGCGACCAAGCTGCATGCCGATGGCGCCCACAACCAGCTGCTCTATGTCGATGGCGGCCCGTCGACCACCGGCACAGTCGGCAAGCTGCGGATGACCGGCAACCAGGTATTCAAGCACGCGGTCAACAATCTGGCCAGTGTGCTGCGCGAGGTGCTCGAGATGAACGGGACCGAGGCTTCCGAGATCGACTGGGTGGTGCCGCACCAGGCCAATTCCCGCATCATCGAAGGCACCGCGCGCAAGCTCGGCCTGTCGATGGACCGGGTGATCATGACGGTCGACAGGCACGCCAACACTTCGGCCGCGTCAGTGCCGCTGGCGCTCGATACCGCGATTCGCGATGGCCGGATCAAGCAGGGTGATCTGGTCGTGCTGGAAGCGATGGGCGGCGGCTTCACCTGGGGCGCCAGCCTGCTGCGGATCTAGGCCGCAACGCCGCGGGGCCCGATCCCGATCTCCCGTTTTGGGGCGTTCGGCGGCCATCAGCAAAGCATTGCATTTGCTTTGCATTGCCCTATGATTTTGTCTGCTCGGAGAGCAGCAGAACGTCGGGGGATTGAACTCATGCGCTCCATGGATACGTTGACACGGGCCGAAATTGCCGAGGCGATCAATCGCAAGCTCGGGCTTTCGCGTTCCGATTCGCTCGGCATGGTCGAATCCATCCTGGGCCACATGAGCAAAGCGCTCAGCGACGGTCAGAACCTCAAGATCTCCGGTTTCGGCACATTCCTGCTGCGCGACAAGGCACAGCGGATCGGCCGCAATCCGAAGACCGGGGTCGAAGTGCCGATCACCCCGCGCCGGGTGCTGACGTTTCGCGCCAGCCAGATTCTCAAGGACCGCATCGCCGGCAAATGAGCGACGTGGCGCCTCCTTTTGCTTTCGCCGACGGCAAGGCGCCCGATGCCTTGCGGACGATTGGCGAAGTTTCGGCAGGCCTGAATATCCGCCAGCATGTGCTGCGCTATTGGGAGGAACAGTTTCCCATGCTGCGCCCGCTCAAGCGCAGCGGCGGCAGGCGCTATTATCGTGTTGAAGATGTCGCGCTGGTGATGACTATCGACCGGCTGGTGCACCGCGAAGGCTTTACCTTGCGCGGCGCGCGGCAGGCAATTGCCGGCGGCGGGGCCAAAGCGCCGCCAGCGCCGGGATCAGCGGCGGGATCAGCGGCGGGATCAGCGCCAGCCGCCGGTGCTGCGCCGCAATTGCGCGGCATCCGTGATCGGCTGGCAGCCGCGCTTGAGGCCAGCTAGGGGGTCACCCAATGGACCGCTAACCCTGAGCTTGTCGAAGGGCCGTCCTTTCCTTCGGGCAGCATATCCAGGCGCATGAAGAAGAGAACAGCCCTTCGACAAGCTCAGGGCGAGCGGCTGAGTGGCGTTTCCGTCTTTACAGAACTATTCGAGCATTTACCGACTCGCTAGTCCACCGGATCCGGCCCCAGCGCCGGATCGAGATCGCGCGGGCGAACCAGATGGACCAGGCGCGCGCAATTCGGCTCGGCCTGATCCCAGTGTTCGATATCCAGTTCCAGCACGGCGAAAGTCGCGGTGGGAAATTTTTCCTCGACCACATCGCGCAATGGGCTTGTGCCATCATCTGGCACCAGATCGAAGATCAGGTCTTCGAGGCCGGGATTGTGGCCGACCATCAGCAGCGAGCCGGGATCGTCCTCCTGCTCGCGCAGCAGGTCGAGCAGACTTGCGGAACTGGCGAGGTAAATGCGGCGATCCCAATTCACCGAATAGGTTTGTCCGATCACCTGGTAACCAAGCTCGATCGTCTCGGCGCAACGCGCGGCTGGCGAGGATATGATCCGCTCCCAGCGCGGGCCGACATCGCGGCCGAAATCGCGGATGTGCTGGCCCATGCGCGCCGCCGCGCGCCGCCCGCGCTCGCTGAGCGGACGATCAAAATCGCGCGCGCGCGGATCGGACCAGCCGGATTTGGCATGGCGATAGAGTCCCAGGGTTTTCATGTGCGGCTGGTCGAGATCGGAACCTTGCTTGCGGTCGCCCCAGAAACACCGGCAGCGACGCGATGTAAAGCCTCCTCCAGCGCCAGCCGCAAGATTGGCGTGCCCGCCGGGAAGGCTGAGAGCAGCCGCGAGGGGAAAGCGGCGGACAGAACCACGAAATGGCCGCGATCACTGCTGCCACGGATCAGCCGCCCGAAAGCCTGGGCGAGCCGCGCACGGATGATGCGGTCGTCATGCGCCGAGCCGCCGTCCGCAGCCGCCAGTCGGCGCGCCCGGTGGAGGATCGACGGCTTGGGCCAGGGCACTTGTTCCATCACCACCAGCCGCAGCGAATGGCCCGGTACGTCCACCCCGTCACGCAAGGCATCGGTGCCGAGCAGCGAGGCGCGCGGATCGTCGCGAAAGATATCGACCAGCGTGCCGGTGTCGATCGGGTCGACGTGCTGGGCATAGAGCGGCAGCCCGCCTCGCGCGAGCCGGTCGGCGATCCGGCCATGCACAGCGCGCAGCCGCCGGATCGCGGTGAACAGCCCCAGCACGCCGCCGTCCGCCGCCTCGATCAGTCGGCCATAGGCCCCGGCGAGCGCCGCCAGATCGCCCTTGGGCACATCAGTGACGATCAGCACTTCGGCCTGGGCGGCATAGTCGAACGGGCTGTCGAAGGCGGTGAGATGCGGAGCGACGGCAATGTGGCCTGCGCCACTGCGCTGGATCGCGGTATCCCAGTCGTTGTTGCCGTGACCAGCGCCGGTTTTCAGCGTTGCCGAAGTCAGCAACAAGCCGTGGGCGGGTTCAAGCACGACCTTGGCAAACGGCTTCATCGGATCGAGCCAGCGGCGATGAATCCCGACATCGAATTCGCGCGCGTCCGAGCGTTCGAGCGCCAGCCAGTCGATGAAATCGGGATCGGCAGGCCCGCCCATCCGCGCGAGCAGCGCCTCCCAGGCGGCAAGCAGGTCGATCCGCCAGGCGAGCGAATGGCGCGCGCCCTCGATCCGCGATCGGCCCTGTCCGTCGAGCCAGTCGGGCGGATCGGCGAGCATGGCTTCGAGCCTTATGCCAAGCCGGATCAGCGGGCTGCGCAGGTCGCCGAGCGCGGCCTGCGCGGCCGCGGCGCATTCGACGAAAGCGCCATCAAGCTGGGCAGCCTCGGTCTCCAGCCCGTAGCCCGCTTCCTGCCCGCCGCTTTCGTCACGCGCGTGGACCAGGCTGCGCACTGCCGCGAGCAGATCTTCGAGCGGGCCGGAAGGGCATTGTTCGGCGAGCCGTTGCAACCAGCCGTCGCCGGGCAAGGCTTCGACGGCGCGGGCGGCAGCAGCAATGGCCTTTCCGCCGGCCTCGTCATAGCTCGCGACATCGGCAAGCCGCGCGGCAAGTCCTCGCCGCCTGCCCCCAGAATTCTTGGCGCTGCCTTTTTCCGGCCCCATCACCCAGCGGCGCAGTTCGATCAGCTCCGCTCCCGTCAGCGCGGCGGCAAAGGTAGCATCAGCCGCCTCAAAGACATGGTGGCCTTCGTCGAAAATCAACCGGGTCGGGCGCTGGGCGAGATCGCGGCCGCGCGCGGCATTGACCATCACCAGCGCGTGGTTGGCGATCACCAGATCGGCCTGGGCAGAGGCGCGGGCCGAGCGTTCGATGAAGCATTTGCGGTAGTGCGGGCAGCCGGCATAGACGCATTCGCCGCGCCGGTCGGTGAGCGCGGCCACCCCGCGCTGGCGGAACAGGGTGCCCAGCCAGCCCGGCAGATCGCCGCCGATCATGTCGCCGTCCTGGCTATAGGCTGCCCAGCGCGCCACCAGCTGCGCAAGGATTGCCGCGCGCCCGCCGAAGCCGCCTTGCAGCGCATCCTCAAGGTTGAGCAGGCACAGGTAATTCTCGCGCCCCTTGCGCACCACCACGGGCCGCGAGCCATCGGCGCGGAATGGGGCCCAGGCGCGCGCGCTCTCGTGGCGCAATTGGCGTTGCAGCGCCTTGGTATAGGTCGAAACCCAGACCGTGCCGCCCGATTGCTCGGCCCACAGCGCGGCGGGGGCAAGGTAGCCCAGCGTCTTGCCGATGCCGGTGCCGGCTTGCGCCAGCAGCACATGCGGGCTGGCGTCTCGGCCATTTTGGGCGAGCTTGCGCGGCGCAAACATGCCTGCGACTTCGGCGGCATAGGCGCGCTGGCCGGGGCGCTGCTCGGCTTCGGCACCGGTGAGTTGAGCAAGCCGGGCGAGCACGGCGGGCTCTTCCAGCACGACTTGCACCGGCTGGGGCCGCTCTGGCGCTTCCTCCCATTCGGGCAGGCGGGCGAAGAACCCGCGATCGGCCTTTTCGGGGCGGGCGATGCGCGCGGCGAGGAGCGAAGCCCACGGCCAGCGCAGGCGCACGAGCGCTTGCAGCGCGCTCCATGCCCCGTCGCGGGTCTGCCAGGTGGCGGTCTCGCAATGGCCGAGCAGTGCCTGTGCTGCCTGCTGGAGCAGCGCGGGCACCTGATCCTCGCGTTCCGGCGCTGCCAGCCCCAGCGCGGCGGCCAGCCCTTTGGGCGTCGGCACCACGAAGCGCGCCGGATGCACAAAAGCAAACAATTCGAGCAAATCCAGCCCGGAGAGGTCGGGATAGCCGAGCCGGTTGGCGACCAGCGGTGCATTGAGCATGAGCAGCGGGGTGTCGGCGGCGGCCATGATCGCCTCGCCCTTGGCCAGCGTGCGGGTGATTCCGGAGCTGTCGCGGAGCCAGCAGCCGCTGTGCGAGGCGTGGATTGCGGAAAGGGTCTGGTCGGCGCTCACACCCATTGTTAGAACGAATATGGAACACGAGGCAAGCCCGCCCGCGCGTGCATTATCCGCGGAATGGCGCGGCAAGCTGCTGCGGCAGGGATTGCGCAGTTTGGCCTTCATCCGCCAGCCCGACCGTTATCGCTTCGGCGCGAGGCGGCGCGAAAGTGCCGAACATCCGGTCCCACAGCGAAAACAGGTCGCCGAAATTGCGGTCATGGTCCTGTTTTGCCTGTGAATGATGCAGCAGGTGCAGGCGCGGCGTGATCACCAGCCATTCCAGCCGGCGCGCCGGCGCTGCGGGCAAGGCTATCGCCGCATGTTGCCAGAAATTTGCGATCAGCAGCACTGCCTCGACGGCAGCCACACTTGCCAGTGGCGGGCCAAGCGCAAGCACAAGGGCAACCGTCGGCAACGTCACGACCAGGGCTTCGAAAGGGTGATTGCGCAGCCCGGTGGTGCAATCGATCGCGGTATCGGCGTGATGCACCCGGTGGATCCGCCAAAGCCAGCGTGAGCGATGCATCCAGCGGTGCAGCCAATAGGCGGCAAGACTGCGCACCAGCAGCAGCGGCAGGAAGGCGGCGGCGGCTGGCCAGCCGGTGAGCAGCCCCGGCTCCGCCCGGACGCCCGCCCAGACGGCAGCAAGCAGGCTGCTTGCCGGGACAAGTGCCGCGAGCGCCCAGTTGGTGAGGCCAAGGCCCCAATTGACCGAGATACGGTGCCAGTCCGGCGCGCTCGCCCGGTCTCGGCGCATGATTTCCTCGACCAGCAAGAGCGCGGCAAAGCCAGCGATCACGCAAAGCGGCAGCATGGCAATTTTGTAGCCGCCAATCAGCACTTGCTCTCCTGCGCCCGGTATGAAATGTTAATGATCATCTCGTTATCCATCGGGGTGGCCGGATATTCAAGCAGGAGAAACAGCATGTATAAGTCTGCTTTCGATTTCGCTGGATTCAGCATTGTGGCTGCGCTGGCCGCAACCCCGGCTTTCGCAGGCCTTTCAGCTACCCCTGAACCTGAAGTTGCTGGCGGGCTGATTGCGGTCGGCATGCTCGCTCTGGGCTATCGGTTGCTGCGCCGCCGCTTCCCGCGCTGAAGGCTGGTCAAGCCCCCAGGTCCATGTCGAGAACATTCGGCCGCGACCGTGTGCAATGGCTTGCGGTTGTGGCGCTGGTTGCTGCCTGCAACGGCGTTTCCTTCAATGTGCTCTGGGCGATCACCCAGCTAGGCGCTGGCGGAGCGTTGCTCAACACCTTTGGCGTCAACCCGATCTTCTGGTTTGCCCTGCTGGTGGCAATGGCGATTGCCTTCGAGCCAGACGGTGCGGCGCCGCTGCGGCGCGGCGATACGCCAGTTGTCGCGGCCGTGTTGCTGCTGGCCATGGTGCCGGTGCAATGGGCCGGATCGGCAGGGGTATTGCTAGCGGCTTGCTGGCTGATGCTGACGGCGCCGCGCGGGAGCCGCGCAGGCCGTGTCGGGATGATCCTGCTGGCGCTGACGGCTTCGCTGATCTGGGGACATCTGGTGCTGATGTTCGTCGGCGACGGGCTGGTATCGCTCGATGCCCGGTTTGTCGGCTGGCTGGCCGGAACCAGCTCGCAGGGAAATCTCGTCGATTTTACGGTGGGCGGCGATCCGATCATGATCACCTATGCCTGTTCGTCAATGCACAACATAACCATGGCGATCCAGTTATGGGTGGCGCTGACCCAACTCCTGCGCATTCCGGTTGGCCCGCGCGCGGTGTTGGTCGGCCTCGCGGCGATTGGTGCCAACATCCTGGTCAATGGCCTGCGGCTAGCGACAATTGTCCATAACCGGGAGAGCTTTGACTACTGGCATGAAGGGACGGGCAGCTTCCTGTTTGCCTGGCTGGCCATTTTCGTGGTCGCGATCATCACCATGCTTGGCTGCAATGCTCTCGCGCCGCGCCGCATTTAGCCTGTTTGTGGCTGCGGCGCTGGCGATCTCGTTCGGGATCAAGTCGCTGGCTCCGAACGATATCATACCATTGAATGCCGAACGGCAGCATCGTGAACTGGTCGCGCTGCTGGCCGGCCAAGGGTTTGTGGCGAAAATTGAAGACCGGCCGTATGATTGGGATATTGTCGCCGCCGAGCGGGGGAGCTGCAGGCTCAAGGCGCGGCTGCAGTATGCGCTCGATAGCCAGGCGTCTTTCAAATACCTTGCGCCAGGCTTGCCGGTGCTCAAATATCGCTATCGCGGCACCTATCGCGACGATTTTCCGCGCGGCAGGTATGAGATCCGCAGCCGGATCCAGTCGCTGGGGCTGCGGTTTGGCCTGGCGAATGCGATGGAAGTTCCGCTGCTGATCGCGGCCAGCCCCGACTGTGATTTGGCGGCGATCGATTTGGGGCCACAGCTTCTGTTCCGTTTATCACAATAGGGCACGGGAGGGGGAAACGTCTTCGCACTTGCGAAATTTGCGATGAGGCCCGAAAGGCGCGGTCTATGACTGACGCCGAACTTGCCGCCGCCGCACAGGTTTCGAAGGCCTGGCCGTTCGAAGAAGCCCGCAAGCTGGTGAAGCGCTATCCGGGCGGAAAGCCCGATGGCAGCTCCGTGCTGTTCGAGACCGGCTATGGCCCTTCTGGCCTGCCGCATATCGGCACCTTCCAGGAAGTGTTGCGCACGACGCTGGTGCGGCGGGCCTATGAGACGCTCACAGGTGGCGCAGCGACGCGGCTGGTAGCCTTTTCGGACGACATGGACGGGCTGCGCAAGGTGCCCGACAATATTCCCAATCAGGGGCTCCTTACGGCGCACCTCGGCCATCCGCTGAGCCGCATTCCCGACCCATTCGGCCGCTACGAGAGCTTCGCACATCACAACAACGCGCTGCTGCGCGAATTTCTCGACCGCTTCGGGTTTGACTATGAATTTGTCTCGGCCAGCGAGCGCTATGAATCGGGCGGCTTCGATGAGGCGCTGCGCGGCGTGCTGCGCAATTTCGATGCGATCATGGCGGTGATGCTGCCGACCTTGCGCGAGGAGCGCCGCCGCACTTATTCGCCGGTGCTGCCGATCTCGCCGACGACATTGCAGGTGTTGCAGGTGCCGGTCACGGTGGTCGATGCCGAGGCGGGGATCGTGCGCTTTCACGATCTTGGACAGGACATTGAGCATTGCATTTTCGGCGGACAGGCCAAGCTGCAATGGAAAGTTGACTGGGCGATGCGCTGGGTGGCGCTGGGGGTCGACTATGAAATGTGCGGCAAGGATTTGACCGACTCGGTGCGCGAAAGCGGCAAGATCGCCCGCGTGCTCGGCGGCCGGCCGCCCGAAGGGCTGATCTACGAGCTGTTCCTCGACGAGAACGGCGAGAAGATCTCCAAGTCGAAGGGCAACGGCCTGACCATCGACCAGTGGCTGACCTATGGCAGTGAGGAAAGCCTCGGCTTCTACCTGTTTCGCGAACCCAAGCGCGCCAAGCAGCTGCACGTCAGCGTGGTGCCGCGCGCGGTCGATGAATACTGGCAGTTTCGCGAGAAGCTGGCCGAGCAGCCGATCGAGCAACAGCTGGGCAATCCGGTGTGGCATTTGCTGCGGGCGAATGCGCAGGTCGGGGATGGTGCTTGGACAGGCTTAGCACGAGCGGGCCAGGGCTCTGTTTCCAAAAGCACCAAGCCCGCTCAGCCTGAGCTGGTCGAAGGCCGCGCGCTGCCGCCCGGCGCTGGTGACAAGCTCCCCGTTACCTATGGCCTGCTGCTCAATCTGGTCGGCGTGCTGGGCGCAGGCGCGACGCGCGAGCAGGTCTGGTCTTATCTCGGCAACTACGTGGCGAATGCCGCGCCTGCGGAGCATCCTGAGCTCGACGTGCTGGTGACTTCGGCGCTGGCCTACAACCGCGATTTTGTCGCGCCGACCTTGCAGCGGCGCAAGCCCGAGCCGAGCGAAGCCCTGGCCCTGGCGGTACTCGACGAGGAACTCGCCTCGACTTCGGACGATGCCACGGCGGAGGACATCCAGACCATCGTCTACGAGATCGGCAAAGACCCGCACAATGGCTTTGAAAACCTGCGCGACTGGTTCAAGTGCCTTTACGAGACCTTGCTCGGCTCATCCGCCGGCCCGCGCATGGGCAGCTTTGTCGCGCTCTATGGGGTGGCGAACACGCGCAAGTTGATCGCGGAGGCGCTGGGGGATTGAGGCAGCGGATACTTGACGAGGTGCGCTGCTGCGGCAGTATGTCGTTATGTCCGAAGCATTCTCCTTGGTCGTTCCTGCGCTCCCGCACCTGCCCGGCTACCGTGCCGCTCTGGACGGCGGCTGGTCGCCGGACAATGTAAATGGTGCGGTGACCGCCAGGCGCGAGTTGGAATCGATCGCCAAAGATCCCGGCGCGTTTCTCGCCTCCCTGGATGATCGGGAGGCATTGGGTGCGCCAATCGCGATGCCTGACGGCACGACGCGAGCGCGGCTACCCAGCTATCGGCGCTGGCTCTGGGACGGCGATTTCTGCGGGAGCATAGGCTTTCGTTGGCAGCATGGCACGGCTGATTTGCCTTCCTATGTTCTCGGCCATATTGGTTTCGGCGTTATCCCGGAAAAGCGCGGGCGGGGCTATGCGGCAAGGGCGGTGATGGCTCTTCTGCCGGATGCCCGCGCGCTTGGCCTTGCCCATATCGACTTGACCACCAGTTCCGACAATATCGCCTCACAGCGAAGCATTGAGCGGGCAGGAGGCAATCTGGTCGGCACGTTCACCAAGGATGACGCCTATGGCGGCGACGAAGGTCTGCTGTATCGGATTATGTTGTAGATCGATGCTGCGCTGAACGCCTCACAAATCTGCGTCTGTTGCGCCGAGGTCAGGGGCTTGACTAGGCGCCAATAATTCCATAATTCGAAATCTATCGAATCATGGAATTAAATCAATGCAAGCCGCTTCCGTTATCCGCGCCCTCGGGGCATTAGCGCAGGAGCACCGCCTCGCGGTGTTTCGCCTGCTGGTTCAGGCGGGCCCCGAAGGAATGCCCGCCGGCGCGCTCGCCGAGGCGCTGGGCGTGCCGGCGTCATCGATGAGCTTTCATCTTGCCCAGTTGGCCAATGCCGGCCTGGTCGCGCAGCGCCGGCAAAGCCGCTCGATCATCTATTCGACCGACTTTGGCGCGATGAACGCGCTGATGGCCTACATGACCGAGAACTGCTGCGGCGGGGTGCCTTGTGCGCCAGCCAGCGCATCTTTCTCGGCTAATTGCGCTCCGGCGGTCTCATCGGCCAGGTCCAAGTCAACCTGCTGCTGAGCTTGGCGACATGAAACTGCGATTGCTCGGCGAAGCGCTTGGCAGCTTCTTCCTGTTCAGCACCGTTGTCGGCTCAGGCATCATGGCCGAGCGGCTGGCGGGTGGCAACATGGCCGTGGCACTGCTGGGCAATGCCGCCGCAACGGGCGCCATGCTGTTCGTCCTCATCACGATGCTGGGGCCGGTTTCCGGCGCGCATTTCAACCCTGTGGTAAGCCTGGTTATGCGGCTGCGCGGGAATTGTTGCTGGAAGGGGCTGTTGGCGACCGTGGCAGTGCAGTTGCTGGCCGGAATTCTCGGCGTCTGGGCGGCGCACCTGATGTTCGATCTGCCGATCGTGCAGATTTCGCACAAGGCACGGACCGGCATGGGGCAGTGGGTGGGCGAATTCATTGCCACATTTGGCCTGCTGCTGACGATCATCGGCACTGCCAAACATCGCGCTGCCGCCGTGCCCGCAAGCGTCGCGCTCTATATCACCGCAGCCTACTGGTTCACCTCTTCGACCAGCTTCGCCAATCCGGCGATTACGATTGCGCGGAGTCTGTCGGATACTTTTGCCGGCATTGCGCCGATGGACATCCCCGGATTTGTTCTCGCCCAGCTTGCGGGTGGGCTGGTGGCACTTCGCCTCGCCAGGACCCTGTTTCCTGCCGCATAGCGTGCTTGCCTTGCTTGCCGAACCAGTTCATGTTTCGAACAAATGGTGCAAGGTTCAAGGGCCTTTTTGGCAGAGGTAGAGACATGCTGACCTGGATGAAAGGCGCTGCGCTGGCGCTCATGCTCGCGTCGTTTGGGGCGATGTCGCCTGGCCAGGCACAGGCCCCCGCGATCACCCCGGTGGCGGGCAAACCTAACCTGTTGCTGGCAGCCTACGATCTCGGCAAATTGGGTTTCGAGGTTGAAGAGTTCTTCCTGACGGGCACTGCCCAGTCATTCCGGCTGCCGGCTGCGCCAACCGCTGATGGCAACTGGTCGGCACTGGCGGACAAGACCGCGCCCTTTGTGACGCGAGTCGTGGTGGTCCGGCCGCGAGATCCGGCGAAGTTCAACGGCACGGTGCTGACCGAATGGCTGAACGTGACCAGCGGACAGGATGCGCCCGCCACCTGGATGGTTGGCCACCGCGAAATGTTGCGGCGCGGCTTTGCCTGGGTCGGGGTTTCGGCGCAGGTTGTCGGCATCGAGGGCGGCACCTCGGTGATGGGGCAGGGTTCTTCGCTGAAGAAGGCCGATCCGGCGCGTTATGGCGGGCTTGCCCATCCCGGCGATGCCTATTCCTTCGATATCTTCTCGCAGGCCGGCAGGACGGTAAAGGCCGGCGCTTTGCTCGGCGGGCTGCGGCCGCAACGTGTCACCGCCATCGGCGAATCGCAGTCCGCAGCTTTCCTGACGACTTATCTCAACGCCGTCGATCCGCTGGCGCGGGTCTATGATGGCTTTTTCGTACATTCGCGGTTTGGCAGTGCTGCTTCGCTTGACGGAACGCCGATGCGGGGCGCGGCAGCTGGTTACCCGGACCATATCCGCTTTCGCCGCAACCTTCGCGTGCCGGTGCTGACCCTGATTACCGAGACCGACCTGCTGGGCGCGCGGCTTGGGGGGTATCATGCTTCGCGTCGGCCCGATGACCGGCGGCTGCGGGTCTGGGAAGTCGCCGGCTCCGCACATGCCGACAACTATCTTTTCGCGGGCGCCTTTATCGATGATGGCAGCAGGAGCGCGGCCGAACTGGCCCGCGTCTTCCGGCCGATGACCACTTCGATGGCCGGCAGCAGCAAGACCCCGTTCAATACCGGCCAGCCGCATCACTATACCGTCCAGGCAGCGCTCGCGGCCTTGGATGGCTGGCTTCGCAGCGGTCGTCCGCCGGCAAGCGTTCGTCCGCTGCAGCTGGCAACCGGCGGCCGCCCCGGGGTTGCGCCCAGTCTGGCGCTGGATGCCAATGGACTGGCGCTGGGCGGCGTACGGACCCCCTGGGTCGATGTGCCGGCGGCGCGGTTGTCCGGCAAGGGCGATCCTGACAGTTTCATCGGCATGCTGGCAGGATCGGCAACACCATTCGACAAGGCGACACTCGACCGGCTCTATCCGGGCGGCAAGGCGGACTACATGGCGAAGTTCACCCGCGCGCTGGACCGCGCAATCCGCGCGAGGCACATCCTTGCCGAAGACCGCCAGGAAATCCTCGATGTTGCGGCAATCAACTTTGACTGGAAACCATAAGCCTTAGCGGGTCGCCGCTATCCAGGCGTCGATCTTCGCTTCCAGCACCGGCAGCGGCAGGGCGCCGCTGCCGAGCACCTGCTCGTGGAATGCGCGGATATCGAACTTCGCGCCCTGCGCTGCTTCGGCTTGTTTGCGCAGTCGCTGGATGGTCATGGCGCCGATCTTGTAGCTGAGTGCCTGCGCAGGGTAGGCGATGTAGCGTTCGACTTCGGCGGTAGCGTCTGTACGTCCCATGCCTGAATTGGCCAGCATATAGGCGATTGCCTGCTCGCGGCTCCAGCCCTTGGCGTGGATGCCGGTATCGACCACCAGCCGCATCGCGCGCAGCATTTCATCGTCGAGCGTGCCCCAGTGCTGCATCGGGTCGGCATAGAGCCCCATCTCGAAGCCGAGCGATTCGGCGTAAAGCGCCCAGCCTTCAACGAAGGCGTTGTTGCCGTCGAAGCGCTGGAAATCGGGCAGGCTGGCATCTTCCAGCGCGAGGCTGACCTGGAAGTGGTGGCCGGGGATGCCTTCGTGGAGATAGAGCGTGGTGATGCCTGACAGGAAGCGGCTGGGCAGGTCGTAGGTGTTATAGAGAAATACCCCCGGGCGCGATCCGTCCGAAGCGCCCTGGTTATAGCTCGCGCCGGCCTCGAACTTCTCGCGGGAGGCGGGATAGGGCTCGATCAGCAGCCTGGCCTTGGGCACGCGCGCAAAGAAGCGCGGGATCTGCGCATCGACCTTGCGCGCGGCAGCCGCATAGCCATCGGCCAGCTCGCTGCGGGTGCGCGGGTGAAACCGCGGGTCGGCGCGGATCGCGTCGAATGCCGCGCGCAGCGTGCCCCGGATGCCCAGCTTGCGGCGCACAGTCTCCATCTCGCGCTGGATGCGGGCAACCTCGCTGAGCCCGAGCCGGTGGATGTGCTCGGGCTCCAGCCGCAGTGTGGTCTCGCGCTCGATCAGCCGGCGGTAAAGTCCCTCGCCGCCGCGCATCGCCAGGAGCCCCGGCGCTTCCCGAGCGGCTGGCAGGTATTCCTCGGCCAGGAACGTGCGCAGCCGCCGGTAGGCAGGCAGGATCCGCTCGCCGGTGACTGCGCTGAACGCCTGCCGCAACCCGGCCTGCCGCTCGGGCGGGATCGTGGCGGGAAATTCCTGCACCGGCGACACGAATGGCGTGGCGTCGATGCGCTCGGCCAGCAGCGCATCAATCTGCGCGATCATGTTGCGCGTGGTCAGCTGCGATTCGACGACTCCGCTCGCCACCCCTTCGCGCATCCGGGCCACCGCATTGTCCAGCACCTGGCCGAAGACCGCGTTGAGCGCGAGGGCGGCGCGGTAGCTTTCCTCGTCGGCATAGGCCAGCGCCCCACCGCGCGCGATCAGCGTCGGAAATTCGACATGCAGCCCGCCGAAGTGGTTGAGCGGGCGCACTGCGGTCAGGATGCGTATGTCGGGCTCGAGCCAGGCTGCCTGCTGGCGTTTGGCGCGCTGCATCACGTCGAAACTGATCTGCCGCTGGGGTGAAAGGCGGCGCCGGTCAATGCGCTCTAGCGCGCGCAGGCTGGTGCGGACTGAGGCCAGCCGGCGGCGATCGAGCGCGTCGGTGAACAGCTGGGCGAAGACTGCGGCATCGGCCGGCCGGCCGCGATAGATTGCCGCGAGCGGATCGAGCTGATCCTCGCGGCGGGAATCTTCGGCGAACAGGCGCGCGAGCTTGGCATCCTCGCTGGCAGCAGGTGCCTGCGCCCGCGCGAGAGGTGCCTGCGCCCGCACGAGAGGTGCCTGGGCGCTGGCCGGCAGCGGTGAGAACACCAGCAACGCGGCCAGCGGCAGGGCAGCAAATGGCAAGGGGGGCAGGATCATCCCCATGGCCTGGTGCGAAACCATTTGGTGATCACGTATTTCACGCCGTGCACCATTGGCGTGCCGGCATGGAAAACCTGGGCATTCGGCGCGCCGCCGGGCAGGGCGTTGTTCCACACCAGCAGCGTGCCTGCCTGCGGCGGGAAGGCGATGCCCAGCAGCGGAAATTCGGTCGCGCCGCCTTCTTCCACGTCGTTCAGCCAGGCCATCGCGGTCCAGCTGCGCTGACCGCCGCGCTGCTTTTCGGATGGCCAGTAGGCGGCGGCGGGATCAAACGCATCGTAGTGCGCGCGGAACTCCTGGCCGGGCTGATAACGCTGGCCCTGGATCGTCTCGCCCCAACTCTGGTCGATCCCCAGCAGATCGCAGATGCGCCGCTCGAGCATTTTCACGAAGCTGTCAGCCGGCTCGACATCGCCCGAATAGCTGGTGCGGTAGGTCTGGGGAGCTTCGTCTTTGGCATTGCCGCTGGGATAGACCGGGGAAGGGCGTGCCACTTCGTCGATCATGCCGATCAGGTGGGCGCATTCGGGCGGGGTGATGAAATTGGCCACGGTATAGATCTCGGCCCGCGCATCGCCCAGCGCATAGACCTGGGCATCGGCGGCAAGCCGGTCGCGCACGCTGCGCCCCAGCCGCGCAAGCGCAGACCGGTCGGCAAAATTGCGGGTGAACATCGAAGGTTGCGTCATGGTCTGCGTAGCGAGCCGGAAGAGTTGCGAAACTGCCTATCCGATGGACGGCGAGGAGCAAGCCTTAATGCCAACGCAAAGGAGCCCCCGCGATTGCTCGCGAGGGCTCCAGCGCCGGTCCACTCACCGGCAATGGGCAATTGCCTACCAGAAGAAGTCGTGGATCACGTCAACCACTTCGCCCGAATAGACATCGACCAGCACGGCGTCGTCATAATAGCGGATCCAGCGATAGGGGCCATAGACCTCGGGAAGGCGATACTGCCAGGGATCGTTGATCCAGTAGTTATTGCTGTAGAACAGCGAGTCGAGATAGAAGCCGATGCTCAGCCGCGAGTAGCTGTAGTTACGGTAGGGCGAGTAATAGCTGCCCAGCCGGAACACATTGCGGTTGTGGCTACGATAGCTGCTCCAGTTATAGCGGTCGTTGCGGCGCCAGTCACGGTTCCACCGGCGGTTGTCGTTGCCCCAGCGGTTGTTGTTGTAGCCGTTGTGGTTGTTGCCATTCCAGCGGTTGCCGTCCTGGCGATAGCGGTTGTTGCCATTCCAGCGGTTGCCGTCGTTGCCGCCCCGGCGATCCTGCCAGCGCTCGGCCTGGTTCGAGCGATTTCCGCCGTTCCAGCCGTTGATTCCAGCGGAACGATTGCTCTCGTTGCGCTGCTGCCAGCCGCTGCGCGCCTGGCCATCGCCATTGCCATTGCCGCGCCCTTGCCAGCCCTGTCCGCTGTTCTGGGCATTGCCCGCAGAGCCACCCTGCCAGCTGCGATTTGCGCGCCAACCGCCGCCGGGATTAGCTTGCGGATTTTCGTTCTGCGCCACAGGGGGAGCTGAAGGCACGGGCGCGCTGCGCTGTCCGCCCTGCCAGCCGCCACTCGCCTGGCCGTCACGATTGCCGCGGCCTTGCCAGCCCTGGCCGCCGCCGCCCTGCCAGTTGCGGTTGCCCCAGTTGCCTTGTGCTTGCGGAGCCTGGGCGACCGGTGCCTGCGCGGTGGGCGCGTCGCTGCGGCCGGCGCCGTTCCAGCCGCCGCCACCATTTCCGCCATCGCGGCCGCGCCAGCCACGTCCGCCGCCTGGGCTCTCGCCGCCACTCCAGCTGCGCTGGGCTGCGGGGGGAGGTGCGGCTTGCGGTGCGCTTTGAGCCGGGGCTTCGCTGCGCATACCGCCTCCGCCGCCATTCCAGCCGCCGTCGCCACCATTTCCGCCATCACGGCCGCGCCAGCCACGTCCGCCGCCTGGGCCCTCGCCGCCACTCCAGCTGCGCTGGGCTGCGGGGGGAGGTGCGGCTTGCGGTGTGCTTTGAGCCGGGGCTTCGCTGCGCATACCGCCACCGCCGCTATCACCGCCACGCATGCCATCGCCGCCGCGCATGCCGCCACCGCCGCGACCGCGCCAGCCGCCATCGGCCTGCGCCAGATCGACCGGTGCCGCCTCGGTGCGCTGCGCCATCGCCACTGTCGCCGCGTCAATTTCGCCCGGCACTTCCAGCACACCCTGCGCGAATGCCGCAGCCGGTGTGCCGGCAAACGTCATGGCTGCCGCCAGCGCCGCAAATCCCGTTGATCCCATCAGTGTTTTGCCGGCCATAGCCGTTCTCCATCGACCCGCGCCGCACCATCGGCGGCGACCTGTGAAGAGCGGTGTATGCGAGTCGCGCTGTCGCGAGGGTGAATGGCTTGGTAAGCCTGTTGTTCATGTTTCCGATATGAAATGTGAACAGCCTTAAATCCTGCGTCAGACCGTTCGTCATGCTATGCTTGACACGAGCAGTGTCATGCAATACGTGACGCTCGATGGAAATCGAGAGCATCCGGCACAAGGCGCTTCGGCGCCTGTTTCTGGAAGGCGAGGCGAAAGGCATTGGCGAGCCTCAACGACTGATCGACATGCTCGCCTTCATTGTGGTGGCAGCTGACTTCGAACGGATCGCCGAACCACCAAACTTTGGCTTCCATCCGCTGACAGGCAATCGCAAAGGCACCTTTGCCATGAAAGTCACGCGAAACTGGCGACTGACATTCACCAAGGTCGATGAGCATACCATCACCGATCTTGATTTGGAGGATTATCACTGATGGCGCTCAAGATGCATCCGTCGCTATATGTTCATCCCGGACTTTGGTTGAGGCGCACTTATCTCGATCATTTCGAATTGACGGTGACTGAGGTTGCCGCACACTTGGGCGTCAGCCGGCAGAACATGAGCATGCTGCTGAACGGCCATGCGAGCTTGACGGCAACGATGGCACTTCGCTTCGAGAAGGCCTTTGGCATTTCGGCGGACACAATGCTGCGGATGCAGGCGGCGTATGATCTGGCGCAGGTGCGAATGCGAGAAGGGGAGATGGCGGTGGAACGGATGCTGAAGGTGGCTTGAGCTGACTTCGAGCCGAGCCTTCAACAATTAAACCTCACAAGTCGAGCTTATCGAATGAACCTTCGCAATTTTCCGGTAGATGCTGCCATCGGATATCTCCCTTAATTGAGGCATTCAGATTCTTGGCCGGTGACGAACGATTCCACGCTTCAAGTGCTTGAGCGCCTGACAGTACGAAAAACCGAACATCTTCGTCCCGAGGCAACCCTTCGGCGGGGCGTGGCGCATGAACCAATATCCAAAACTCGCTCTGCGATGGGTCGGGCGGCGCATTGACGATCCAGCATGCTCCCTTTTTAGTGACGGTTTTAGTTTCGACGAAAAACTGGCGACCGCTCGGCGTGGTTACGAGCAAATCTCTTTGTCGCCAATTGTTAGAAAGGACTGCGACTTGGTGGCCGCGATCGCGTAATGCACGGGCAACGAGGATTTCCCCCAAGGGACCGGATGAGGCCGCGAGGATAGCTGCGAGCAATTCCGGATGTTCGTCTGCAACTTCACGGATGTCCATGCTAAAAGCCCTATCTCACCTAGTCAGCTTCTTATACGCCAACCTTGTCGGCCGATCCGCTGCATCGCCCAATCGGCGCCGCTTGTCTTCCTCATAGGACTCGAAGTTGCCTTCGAACCATTCGACGTGGCTGTTGCCTTCAAAGGCCAGGATATGCGTCGCCAGCCGATCCAGAAAAAAGCGGTCGTGGCTGATCACCACGGCGCAGCCAGCGAAATTCTCGATCGCGACTTCCAGCGCGCCCAGGGTTTCGACGTCGAGATCATTGGTCGGCTCATCGAGCAGCAGCACGTTGCCGCCGGTCTTGAGCATTTTCGCAATGTGCACGCGGTTGCGCTCGCCGCCTGACAGTTTGCCGACGTTCTTCTGCTGGTCGGCGCCCTTGAAGTTGAAGGCACCGACATAGGCGCGGGTTGAGGTTTCCTGCTTGTTGACCGTCATGTAGTCGAGCCCGTCCGAGATTTCCTCCCAGACGTTCTTCTTCGGGTCGAGATGGTCGCGGCTCTGGTCGACGAAGCCCAGGCGCACGGTCTCGCCGATATCGATGGTGCCTTCGTCGGGCGTTTCCTGTCCGGTGATCAGGCGGAACAGCGTGGACTTGCCCGCGCCGTTCGGGCCGATGATGCCGACGATGCCGCCGGGCGGCAGCGTGAACGAGAGATCCTCGAACAACAGCTTGTCGCCATAAGCCTTGGAGACGTTCTTCACTTCGATCACTTTGCTGCCGAGACGCTCGGGTACCTGGATGACGATCTGCGCCTTGCCCAGGCTGCGGTTGTCCTGCGCGTTCTGCAGTTCTTCAAACTTGCGCACGCGCGCCTTGCTCTTGGTCTGGCGCGCGGCCGGGGTCTGCCGGATCCATTCGAGTTCGCGTTGCAAGGCCTTCTGCTTGCCGCTGTCCTCGCGATCTTCCTGTTCGAGCCGCTTGGCCTTCTTCTCAAGGTAGGTCGAATAATTGCCCTCGTAAGGGAAATAGCGACCGCGATCGAGCTCGAGAATCCAGCCGACCACGTGATCGAGGAAATAGCGATCGTGGGTGATCATCAGCACCGCGCCGGCGTATTCCTTGAGGTGGTTTTCCAGCCATTCGACGCTTTCGGCATCGAGGTGGTTGGTGGGCTCGTCCAGCAGCAGGATCGAGGGCTTCTGTATGAGCAGGCGGGTCAGCGCGATCCGGCGCTTTTCGCCGCCCGAAAGCGTATCCACCGGCCAGTCACCCGGCGGGCAGCGCAGCGCTTCCATCGCGAGTTCCAGCTGGTTGTCGAGCGACCAGCCGTCCACCGCGTCGATCTTGTCCTGAAGCTCACTCATTTCCGCGCCGAGCGCGTCGAAGTCCGCGCCGTCTTCGCCCATCTCCATGCCGATCTGGTTGAACCGCTCGACCATGTCCGCCGTCTCGCGCGCGCCGTCCTTGACGTTCTCCAGCACGGTCTTGGTCTTGTCGAGCTCGGGTTCCTGCTCGAGATAGCCCACGGTGATGTGCTCGCCCGCCCATGCCTCGCCAGTGAATTCCTTGTCGATCCCCGCCATGATCTTGATCAGCGTCGATTTGCCCGCGCCATTCGGCCCGACAATGCCGATCTTGGCACCCTGATAGAATTGCAGGCTGATATTGCTCAGCACCGGCTTGGGGGCACCGGGGAAGGTCTTGGTCATGTCCTTCATGACATAGGCATATTGCGCGGCCACCGGGGTCTCTCCGACATTTGGGATAAGGGGAAGTTGCCCGCGCCTCTACAGGCGTGCCGGCCTTGCGGCAAGGGCGGCAAGCAGCCCCGCGACGGGTCGGTTCGCCGCCGTGACCGCCGGCGACCAACGCGAAAACACGGGTTGAATCGTCGCCTGTGCTTGCTTACCTAAACCGGCGGGTGCCTCCGCTCGCGTTCCCTTGTCCAAGCTTGCCCATGGAATTTGCCGACATGATCCTAGCCAGCCACCGCCACCTCACTGCATTTTGTGCAGCAATAGCCCTGTTCGCAGTTAGCGGATCGGCGCAGGCGGCGCCGGATCTGGGGAAGCGCGCCTGCGCGCAGGAAGCCAAACGGCTTTGCCCTGCGGAAATGCGCTCGTTCAGTCGCCGCCGGGTGGAAGCGTGCATGATCGCCAAGATCGACCAGACTTCGCCGATCTGTCACGCGGCAATGCTGCGCATCAAGGCCGAGCGCGAAGCCGCGCCGCCGCGCTAGCCGTCAGGCGCCGGGAGCGATTGTTTTGTCCGGGCCGTCGTGTCCGAAAATCGCGCTGGCTTCGCTGGCGATGCGAACCCACAGCATTGCCGCATTGAGCAGGGTGAAGGCCACTGCGATCCAGATCAGCCCGAAGACCAGCGGCAGAACCGCAATTTCGCCCACCACCACGCAATAATTGGGATGGCGCAGAAACCGGAACGGACCGCCGGTCACGAGCGGTGCGCCCGGCAAAACGATGATCCGGGTGGTCCAGCGTCGGCCCAGGCTGGCCAGGACCCAGACACGCAAGGCCTGAAGCAGCATGAACAGCCCCAGCAATGGCAGATTCACGGCACGCCCGCCGACCGAAAGCCACAGTGCCGCCAGCCACGAAGCGTGCAGGGCGACCATTGCCGGATAATGGGCACGGCCGAATTCAACCGCGCCCAAGGCCCGCAAGTAGCGGGTGTTGCTGGATGCTATCACCAGCTCGCCAAGCCGCTGGAGGGTTACCAGTGCCATGATCAGGTAAGGCAGGGTCATGCGGCTGCCTGCTTCAATGTCACCGTGCTCACGGTGAAGCCGGGCCCCAATGCGGTGAGGACGGAAAGTGGCGGCATCCGCTGCGCGCGGACCCGGTCGAGCACGAAAAGCGCGGTCGGCGCCGACATGTTGCCGTGGCGCCGCAGCACCTCTCGTTCATGGTCCAGCGATCCCTGACCCAGCGCCAGCGCCGATTCCATGGCATCCACCACCTTGGCCCCGCCCGGATGGCAAATGAAGCGATCAACCTGGCCGATCTGCAAACCTTGCGGGGTGAGCATCTGTTCCATCGCCTCAGCCATTTGTCGCCGGGCAAAGACCGGAATGGCGCGGTTCAGGACCACGCCCAGCCCACTGGGCTCCACCTGCCAGCCCATGATGTCGAGCGTATCGGGCCAGGTCTTTTCCGCGCTGCCGGTGACTTCGGCAAAGCCTTCGTCGCCCACGCGCACCACGCAGGCCGCCGCCCCGTCGCCGAACAGCGCGGTCGAGACGATATCTGCCTTGCCGACGCCGTCGGTGCGCAAGGCAAGACTGCACAGTTCAACCGTGACGAACAGGACCGTCGCCCCCGGCGTCGCGCGCGCCAGTTTGGCCGCAAGCGCCAGTCCCGAAACGCCTCCGGCACAGCCCAGTCCAAACACCGGAACACGGGTCACATCGCTACGGAAGCCCATTCGCCCCATGGCCCGCGCATCCAGACTGGGCGTCGCGATGCCGGTCGAAGAAACGGTCACGATCGTGTCAATGTCTTCAGCATCCAGGCCGGCCTCCGCCAGCGCGGCTTGCGCAGCCTCGACAAACAAATCGAGCGCAACTTCCAGGTAGACCGCCGTGCGCTCGGTAAAGTCTCTGGGCTGAAGATACCATTCGACCGGGCGCGCAAGTTGCCGGAAGGCGATCCCGGCATTGGCGTAAACCGCGCTGAGGCGGTCAAAATCGCCGATCTGGCCAGCCAGCAATTCGCGGGCGGCCGCGAGCGCGGCATCCTGCGACAGCTCATGCGGCGGGGTGGTGGTGGCCAGGGAGAGAAGAGTTACAGCTTTCGTCACGCGGTCATCCTGTCAGGACCGGCTGACCGGCCATTGCTCATTGCACTATTAACAGAGCTCTTTCATATAAGTTCCGGCCAAGCAGCAGTCAGTCAATAGCGCGAATGTTCATGGAGTGCGCACTTTTCGCGCTGCGCACGCCATCTGCAGCAAATTGGAAATTGCCGTGACAAATGACGAGCGCTTGCCAGCAGGCACCACGCTGCGGACGTGGGCCGGGTTCATTATCATGTGTCTGGGCATGTTCATTGCCATTCTGGATATCCAGATTGTCGCCACTTCACTGCCGACGATCCAGCAGGCGCTGGGCATTTCCCCCGATCGGATGGTCTGGGTTCAGACCGCCTACCTGACGGCCGAGATCGTCGCGATTCCGCTGACGGGTTACCTGACTGCGCGGCTGGGAATGCGCTGGCTGTTCGTCAGCGCGGTCGCGGTCTTTACCATCGCTTCGGCGGGCTGCGCGCAAAGCCAGGATTTCGAGACACTGATCGCCTGGCGCATTGTTCAGGGTTTTGCCGGAGGGGCGCTGATCCCGGCGGTTTTCTCGGCCGTGTTCCTGCTGTTCCCACTGCGCTCGCAAGGCCTGGCCACCACAATTGCCGGGGTCGCTGCGGTTCTGGCACCAACTGTCGGGCCGATTGTCGGCGGCTGGATCACCGAGACCTGGTCGTGGCACTGGCTGTTCCGCATAAACATCGTGCCCGGAATTGCTGCGGCGCTCGCGGCAACATGGCTCCTGCGCGGCGAGGTGACCAACCGGCGCAGTCCCCGCGCCTTCGACCCTGCTGCGCTCGCCGCCCTCGCAGTGTCGCTGATCGCCTTCGAAATCGGCCTGAAAGATGCGCCGACGCTGGGCTGGGACGCGCCGCAGGTGCTGATCCTGCTCAGCCTCTCGCTCGTTGCCGGCCTGTTGTTCGCCATCAAGACTCTGCGGTCCGCCTGGCCACTGGTTGAACTGCGCTGCTTTGCCGATCGCAACTTCACGATCGGCTGCGTGCTGAGCTTCGTGCTTGGCATCGGGCTGTTCGGCTCGACTTACCTGATGCCGTTCTTTCTGGGACTGGTGCGAGAGCACGGCGCATTGCGGATCGGCGAGATCATGCTGGCGACCGGCATCGCGCAGCTCGTCTCGGCCCCGCTTGCGGTGTTTCTTGAGCGACGGATCGATGCCCGGCTGCTGACGCTTGCGGGGTTCGCCCTGTTTGCGGCGGGCATGGGATTGAGCGCCGGGCAAACTGCCGAGACAGACGCGGCGGAAATGCTGCTGCCGCAGATCTTGCGCGGCGCGGCGATCATGTTTTGCCTGTTGCCGCCGACGCGCATGGCCCTGGGACGGCTGGCCCCGTCGCTCGTCGCCGATGGCAGCGGCCTGTTCAACCTCATGCGCAACCTCGGCGGTGCACTGGGCCTGGCCCTGATCGACACGGTAATCTTCAGCCGCAGCGCCGCACACGCAGCCGCCATTGCCGCGCAGTTGCGCGCGGGCGATATTGCCGCGGCGGTCGGCATCGGCATCCCTCGCGAGGCGTTCGTCGAACAACTGGGGCAGCCGCCGGACCCGTTCACCGAGGAAATGGTCCGCCCGCTCGTCGAACAGGCGGCATTGGTCCATGCGATCAACGATGCCTGGCTGATGATCGCGATTGTGACCATGGCGGCCGTGCTGCTGGTGGCATTCGTGAAGCGGGCACAGGCTAGGTAATTGGCTGTCTGAGCCGGCCTGAATGGGCAAAGCTGGCCCCGCCTGGATCGCGGCGGGTGAACTGGTCGGGATGACAGGATTCCAGTAAATAACTGGAATAACCTAATAAAATATGGCATAAACCACTACACAGCACCTGCACAGTTATGGATTACCGCGCGCTTTCGCCCCTAACCTGCACAGATTCTGCACAGTGGAGCGTGGCATGGCGTTTATCATCGACAAAGAGGAGCTGAAATCCGGCCTGATCATTTTTCGGCGCGGCGATGTGGTGCACCGCAATTTCTATTGCCGCATCAAGCTCCCCAAAGAGGACCGCTACAAAACGATTTCACTCCACACGGCTGATCGGGAGTCGGCGCGCGATCGGGCTTTCGATCAGGATGCCGACATTCGGTTTCGCGTGAAGCATGACGTAGCAGTGTTCAATCGTCCGTTTCGGCAAGTGGCGGAAGAGTATCTCCAGACGCAGCAGCGTCGCGCCGATACGGGCGAAGTCTTGACGTGACCCCCAACCTTCATCCAGTTGCGATTAGGGCCTCGGCATCGTTGTTGCCCACGTGGGCAGGTGAGGCAAGGGGCTGCGTAGCGTAGCCTCCGGCTATATTGATACTGCGTCCTCCCTCGTCGGTGCCGACGAGCACCAGCAGTCGGGCTGCCATGACGAGTCGGCCAAGACGGGTCTCCGCATAGGTTGTGCAGGCGAGGGCGGGGTCTATAGCGGCGACTGCCTAAACCATTTTGCAGGAAATCAGAATCATTCGTCATTGCGAGCGCAGCGAAGCAATCCAGGGCGGTTTACGCGGCTCGGGAGTGCTTCGCTGCGCTCGCAATGACGAAGCGCTGGTGCAGATCAAGCGCACGATGCCCTAGAAGGCGTCAGCGGATCAGGGTCGGCTATTCGGCTAACGCTGCCTCCGAAGGAACGGGATCAAATTCGATCGGCAGCGACGTGATGCCCCATACGCCGGGGAACGGCTTCCACGTCACCGTGCCCACAAGGCGCGGATTGGCGATGCGCTGGGCGATCAGGTGGATGCCTTCCTCGACATTGGCCACGGCGAGGAACTGGCCGAGGCACATATGCATACCGCGTCCGAAGGCCTGGCTGGGCTGCTTTTCCGGCCGATCCGGATTGAAGGCCATCGGGTCGCTGAACACCGCCGGATCGCGGCCGGAGATCGTGAGCGGGAATATCAGCATCGTGCCAGCGGGTATCTCGACGCTATCATACACGAACCCTTCCGCCACCAGGCGCATGGTGTTCGATGGGGTCGCGAAGCGCAATTGCTCCTTCACGACCTTCCTGGCGTAGTCGAAATCCTCGCCGCAGCGGCGATAGACGTCCGGGTTGTCGAGCAGCGAGCGCATCAGCAGGATGAGCAAGTTCTTGGTGGTATCGTACCCTGCCGCGAACATCAGGATAAGCAGCTGGTGCAGTTCCTTGTTGCTCACCTGCCCGCGTTCCCGCGCGGCAATCATGATGTCGAGCAAGTCGCCTTGGCCGCCATCGGTGCCGCGCTCGGCGATCAGGCCATCAACGAACGTCCACAGCCGCTGGTAGCCGTCCTCGATCACCGGCATCTTCTCGACCTCGAGGTTGAAACTCTCGCCGTGAATCTCGAGATACTTGATGATGCTGGGCAAGTGTTCGGTTGAGGTGCCGAGCAGGGCGAACATCACGCGCACGGGAAACTGGGAGGCAAACTCGGTAAAGTCGAAGGCGCCTTTGGGTGCCCATTCGTCGAGTATTGCTGTAACTGTCTCGCGCATCAGCGGACGCAGGCGCTTGACGTTTCCGGGGCCGAAGGCCGTGCTGGCGCTGCCGCGCAGCCGCTTGTGGCGTTCGCCCGAGGCAACCAGCATCTGATCGACCGCGAAGTCGCCCCAGCCGGTGCCTTGCGCGCCCATGATGGCGGCGATTGCCTCGCCAGGCATCGTCAGCTTGTCGTCAAGCCGCAGGATGTCGTCGATAGCCTTGTAGCCGGTGATGACGAAGCCAATCTCGCTGGCGGCAAGCCAGGCGTGTTTCTGGCGCGCCTTGTTGAACCAGGGCATCGGATCGCCGCCGAACTCCGCACTGGCGATCGGCATCGTTTCCAGTTCGAGATCATTGATCGTCGGCATCGGCATCTCCTGCATGGTCTTTTCCTGCGACATCGCCCTTATGCGGCTGCCGGGATTGCGGCTCGATCTGTGCGAGAAGACGATCGACAATTCGCAGCACCCCGGCATGTCCGGCTTCGGTTCCCAGCGCCTTGTCGGTCGCAAATACTCGCGCCATGCCTGCGATGACCGTGGCGATCACATCGGGCGGAAACTGCCCGGCATCGATACCGCTGTTCCTGAACACGGCTTGCAGTGCCGTCGTCAGTGCAGTCCGGTCGCGGGTGTTGGACCGCGCAATGAAGTCGCGCACCTTGGGCCGGTGAGAGGCCAGCGCGTTGAATTCGAGGTAAAGCTTGCTGCTGGCCGCATCTATGCTGAGCGACCACAGGCCTCGCAGCGGAGCGCTTGACGCTGCCGCACCGGCAAATCGCGTGAAATGCTCATCCTCGCGGCGCTGGAATGCGGCTATGAACAAATCGTCCATCGTTGAAAAATAGTAATGCAAAATCTTGGATTTGAGGCCCGCCTGCGCCGCAACCTTGCGCGAACTGACCCCGGCATAGCCTGCTTCGAGCATGATCACTTCCGTCGCGTCGAGAATGCGTGTCCGCGTGTCCGAATTCTCCGCCGGTTCCTTTGGATCAGCTGCCGGCACGGTGCAGCGCCAGTCCATGATTTCCGGCTTCGAGACGCAACCGCAGCGAATTCTGGAAATAGGCCGTCGCGACGAACTGCCCAACCAGCACGAGCAGTTCGACCAGCTGATGCTCATCGAGGCGCTTGGACAACTGCGCCCAGGTTTCGTCGCCGACCATCGCATCCGCGTGCAATTCCTCGGCAGCCCTGAGGATCGCGCGTTCGTGCTCATCCCACTCCGGTGCCGACGAGCCGGCCGTGATCCTCTCGATCTCTTCGTCGGTGAACCCGGCACGCCGCGCCTGGTTGACGTGCTCGCCGAATTCATAAGGCGCCCGGCAAAGCCAACCGGTGCGCAGGATTGCCAGCTTCCGGTCCCGCAAATCAAGTCTCGCATTCGCGCCCTGGATCTCGATCGTCAGGTCGATCAGCTTGTGCCACAGGTCCGGGAAACGGCACATCGTGAACATGATCTCCGGAATGGCATCGAGAGGCATCGACGGCTGGTCAGAAACTACGCCGCCGCGCAGCCGCTGTGTCGTCGCCTGCACTTGATCGGCGACAGACCGCCTGTCCAGTGGAGGCAGCCGGGGCGGCTGGCCAAGCACTTCCCGGTGCCGGACTTCGATCATGTCGTGTATTTCATTGGATTTGCCCAAAATGCGTGCTCCTAACCCCGAAATCGCCATCGTCATCGCGTGCAGTCGCGCTAGCTGCGCATCGTCACGCCGCCGTCCACACCGATGACCTGCCCGGTGATGTAGGATCCTTCATCAGCCATGAGCAGCGCAGCCATGGCCGCGATGTCCTCTGGCCGTCCGAACCGGGACTTGATGATTGCCAAATCCAGCAACCAGGCCCGGGTGTCGTCGTCGAGCTGGGCTTCAACCTTTGGATGGACGGTCGTTCCCGGCGCTATGCAATTGGCCCGGATGCCTTTGGCACCATAGCGGTTGGCGACATGACGCATCAGTGCCTCGACGCCGGCTTTGGCAACGGCATAGGCAAGCCGGATCGGTTCGCCTTTGCAGGCGGCCGGCGAGCTGGTGTAGATCAGACTGCCACCGCCGCGCTCGAGCAATGCGGGGACTGCGGCGCGCGTGCACACCAGATAGCCGCGCAAGTTGACCCGCATCGTCTCGTCGAAATCCGCCAGTGGAAGCTCCAGTGCGCCAACGGTATCATCCTGTTCGATGAAATTGGCGAAATTGGTATGCATCCCGTCCAGTCCGCCGAACCGGCTGCAAGCCAGCGCCACGGCAGCATTGGCAGACGCCTCGTCGGCACCATCCAGCCGGGTTGCAATCGCACTTTGACCTGCCGAAACGATATCGCGCACCACGCTTTCCGCGTCATCCGGCACAACATCGCCCAGCACGACATTGGCACCCTCGGCGGCGAAGCGGCGGGCAAGTCCGCCGCCAATGCCGCCGCCACCTGCCACCAGGATGGTCTTGCCCTCAAGCCTGCGCATCATTGCCGCGCCTCCATCGCATGGTCTCACACCGTCGCAGCTTTGGCAGATTCCCTGATCCAGTCTCCGGAATCCGTCGCCTGTTCGTAGATATCGAGATGAATGAGCTTCTGGCCCTCATCGAATTTATAGACGGCAATCACGTTCTTGCGGATAAATGCTTCGCCGCGCCAATGGCGTTCCTCTATCTCCTGAAAAACGGAATTTCCCACTTCGCTGATCTGGAACTCGGTGAACTCGAAACGGGTCCCGCCCTTCATCCAGCCGGTGAGGAATTTCTTGTAATCCTCCCAGTTGAGCTCTTCGAGATAGGCGCCAACCCGCAGAAATCTGCCGGGATCGATGAACTCCACCAAGGGCTCCCAGTCAGCTTCCTGGGTGACGCCTGCGGCCAGAATGGCCTTCTGGGTTTCGACGAAACCATAGACACGCTGTGTCAGCGGACCGATTCCTCCTGAAGTCGCCGTTGCAGTCGCAACCTTCATTCCGCTCTCCAATGTCTTCGCATTCATGCCGAATGGTCGATCGCATATCCCAACCCGGCAGTTCGGTCCAGAGAATTAGGCGAGTGCCTAGTTTGAACCTCCATAGGCGCATGGTGCAGGCTGGGTGCGCACCGCCGCGCTGATCGCAGACGCGCGCCTGACGCTGGAGTTCATGGCACTCGCCAACCACAACCTGGTAATTCGCGCCGAGATCGCCGCCACGGCAGAGGCTGTCCGCCGGCTTGAGACGCAAACCATCGGGCATCACTCGGCTTCGCAAGCCTGCTGGCCATAGCTGGCTTCGCAGCGTTCCAGCCTTCCGCCTTGCCGCGCAGGAAACGGACCGGCTCGGCCTTGAACTGACGGTCGCCCGCTCTCCCGGCTGGAGCCTGACGGGCGGTCCGTGGGTCAAGCCCCGGGACGGCCTGAAGAAAGTGGTCTGGAGCGAGACAGTTGTCGAAGGCGGTCGCGGACAGCCGGTCAAGCTTGCCCAACCGCCAACAGTTTCGGGACCTTTCCAGGACATTCCTCTAAAGCCCGAACCCGGCGCCGATCCCAAACACGTTGTGCCTGAGCACTACCGTGACATCGCCGTACTGGGATGGTGTCCCTGGACGTGGTGTAGCTTGGCATTGAGGAAGCTCCGCGCCTGATATTGACCAGGTAGCATCGGGCAGGGCGCGAATGACGCAGGTGGACGCTTTGGCAGGCAGTGTGACAAAGTCCAGGCAGGAAGCCCCCCGGACATTCTCGGATATGCGCCGATCATCGATGCGGATCATCGCTGGAGCGTCTGGGCCGCGCCCAAGGATGCGGACGGCAAATTCGATCACAACAAGGCGCTGACCGGACCGGACCTGATCGACTATGTCGACAAGGCGCTGTTCCCCTATCTGCAAGGCTTCAAGCAGCGCGCGCCCGCGCCCGATACCATCGAATACAAGATCGGCGAGATATTCGGCGAGATCAAGAACCGTTTCAATTCGGGCTATTCGCTGCGCGATGCGCTGGAGCTGATCGACCAGCTATCCTTCCGCAGCCAGGACCAGAAGCACGAGCTGAGCCACCTCTACGAAGCCAAGATCAAGAACATCGGCAACGCCGGGCGCAACGGCGGGGAATATTACACCCCGCGCCCGCTGATCCGCGCGATGATCAAGGTGGTGAAACCCCGCATCGGCGACAAGATCTATGATGGCGCAGTCGGATCGGCTGGCTTCCTGTGCGAAGCCTATGACTATTTGAAACCGCTGGCCAAATCGACCGGCGACAATGAGACCCTCCAGCGCCGCACCTTTTATGGCAAGGAGAAGAAGAGCCTCGCCTATGTGATCGCGATCATGAACATGATCCTGCACGGGATCGATGCGCCCAACATCCTGCACACCAACACGCTGGGCGAGAATATCAACGATATTCAGGAGAAGGACCGCTTTGACATGGTGCTGGCCAATCCGCCGTTCGGCGGGAAAGAGCGCCCGGAAATCCAGCAGAACTTCCCGATCAAGACCGGCGAGACCGCCTTCCTGTTCCTCCAGCATTTCATCAAGTCGCTGCGCGCAGGCGGCACGGCGGCGATTGTCATCAAGAACACCTTCCTGTCGAACAGCGACAACGCCAGCGTCGCGCTGCGCAAGGACTTGCTGGAAAGCTGCAACCTGCACACCGTGCTCGATATGCCCGGCGGCACCTTCCAGGGCGCAGGCGTGAAGACCGTGGTGCTGTTCTTTGAGAAGGGCGAGCCGACCAAGCGGGTCTGGTATTACCAGTTTGATCCGGGCCGCAACATGGGCAAGACCAATCCGCTTAATGACAACGACCTGGCGGAATTTGTTACCTTGCAGGCGAGCTTTGCTGAGAGCCCCAAAAGCTGGAGCGTGGAGCGAAGCGCGATCGATGCGGCCAGCTTCGATCTGTCGGTGAAGAACCCCGATGCAGGCGAAGAGGTGGCGCTGCGCGAGCCGGAAGCGATCCTGGCGGAGATCGCCGCGTTGGATGCGGAGAGCGCGGGGATTTTGGCTGAGATCAGGGCGCTACTGTGAAGGTGGGTTGGGGGATCAAGAGATTCAGCGAAGTCCTTGCCATTCGCAACGGCAAAAATCAGCGCGAAGTCGAGTCTGATACCGGGCAGTATCCCATCATGGGCAGTGCTGGGAAAGTGATGGGATATCCGCCCGATTTCTTCGATTGCATCATGATCGACGAATGCCACCGCGCCGGCGCCAAGGATGGCAGCGAGTGGCGCGGCATTCTCGATTACTTCGCGCCCGCCGTGCAGATCGGCCTGACTGCCACGCCCAAGCGCAAGGACAATGTCGATACCTACGCCTATTTCGGCGAGCCGGTTTACACCTATTCGCTGAAAGAGGGGATCAACGACGGCTATCTGACCCCGTTCAAGGTGGTCGAGCTGGGCACGACGATTGACGATTATGTCTATACCCCCGGCGACCAGATCGAAGCCGGAGACGTGGAAGAGGGCAAGCGCTACAAGGAAGGCGACTTCAACCGGACAATCGAGATCGAGGCGCGCGAACGATATCGCGTCAAGATTTTCATGGAGCGGATCAACCAGAAGGAAAAGACGCTGGTATTCTGCGCGACGCAGGATCACGCGGCCAAAGTCCGCGATCTGATCAACCAGGCCAAGACCAGCGCTGATCCCAACTATTGCGTCCGCGTCACTGCCAATGACGGGGCCATGGGCGAACAGTGGCTGCGCGCCTTTCAGGACAACGACAAGACCATCCCGACGATCCTGACCACCTCGCAGAAGCTTTCCACCGGCGTGGACGCGCGCAACATCCGCAACATCGTATTGATGCGCCCGGTGGGCACGATGATTGAATTCAAGCAGATCATCGGACGCGGCACCCGGCTGTTCGACGGCAAGGACTATTTCACGATCTACGATTTCGTGAAGGCTTATGAGCTGTTCAACGATCCCGAATGGGATGGCGACCCGCTAGAGCCTGATCCACCGGGCCAGCCGCGCAAGAAGCCGGAAGGTGGACCGGAAGCGCCCGATCCGCCGGAACCTCCCGCGCCGCCGACGGAGCGGCTGGTGATCAAGCTGGCTGACGGCAAGGAGCGCACCTTCCAGCACATGAGCGCATCGACCTTCTGGGATGCATCCGGCAAGCCGATTTCAGCCGCGCAATTTGTCGAGAGCCTGTTTGGCCAGCTGCCCGAACTGTTCAAGGATGAGGACGAGCTGCGGCGAATCTGGAGCCAGCCGGAAACCCGCGCCGCCCTGATCGCCGGATTGGCGGAGCGCGGCTTCGATGGCGAACAGCTCTCGCAAGTGCGCAACATGATCGACGCGGAGGAATCAGACCTGTTCGACGTGCTGAACTACATCGCCCACACCAAGCACCCCCTGAAGCGCACAGAGCGGGCAGAGACCCACCGCGCCAGCATCCTCTCCCGATATGACGCCAAGCAGCAAGCCTTCCTGGATTTCGTCCTCTCGCAATATGTGGCGGAAGGCGAAGCGGAACTGGGCATGGACAAGCTGCCCGACTTGCTCGACCTCAAATACGGCTCGCCCAGCGACGCGGTGCGCGAATTGGGCAGTGTGGCGGAGATCAAGAACACCTTCCGGGGCTTCCAGAGCGACCTTTACAAGGATTGATGGCCTGGATCTCTGAACCGACTCAGCCTGAGCGCAGGTTGATCTCTAGACCGAACGCCTCACCTAACTGGAGTAAGCTCACTCGGAAAACTCAAACATCAAGCCCAGGTTCGCTTCTGCAGGCACGGCGAGGCTGCCCTCAGTAATCCCTGCCACAAACGGAATACGTTTTTTAATGAAGTAGCGGCGGGCCTGGTCGATGTCGCGCACTTTGAATACGGTCGAGCGTATGCCTTCGCCATGCCGGTGCAAATGCTGCAAGAGTGGGCCCTCGCCAACAGGTGTTACCAGCTCAACATTCGCGTCTGCGATCCGAAGACCGACCGCGCGCCCTGCGAAGTCCGGTCGCGCCTCTTCAAAAACATGCTCGGCGCCGAGGAAGCTGTGCAGGAAGGTGCTCGCGGCATCAATGTCCCTGACGGCATGGGTGTAACCCTTTAGGCCCATAAGGCCGAGCGGATGCTCGTCTCGCCAGTATTCGACGGGTTTAATCTTGCCGCCCAGCAGCGGCCAGTCGCGATCGTGAAAATAATCGCCATAGAATTCGTGCGAGATGCCGAAGCAGTCCGCCGGATGGGTATGAAGCGCAAGCCCGATGTCGCGAACGATCCTAATGCCATGGTCTGCTACGGCCGCGCGGACATCATCCATGTCCGCCTGCCATTCGAGGCCAAGGTAGTGAGGTCCGTAGCGCACGCTGACGAGAAAATCGTGCGGGACGAAGAGCTCGATTATCACCTGTCCCATTTCGACTAGGCAGGCGTGAAATTCTTTCTGCGGCATTTCGAGCATGAGCTCGGCGCCAAATTGATGGCCGAAGTGGGCGACGCTGGCGTCGAAGTCCTCGAGAACAGCGTTCATGTGATTGACGCGAACCGGCTGGATCGAACGGGTCATGGAAAGTTCTCCATACTCCTGTGGACGTCTGTCTTCGAGCCCAGGATTGCTCAGAAGTCAGTAGATGATCACCGGACTGAGGCAATCCTGAAGACGACACGGCAATCATCGGCTATGCAGATCAGGTCAAATGGCGAAGGAGCCGTGCATGAAAGATCGTGAAACCTACATCATCGTTTCCGGTCGTTCCCAAACCTTCACAAAAGATGGCGTGACCGTCGATGTCCAGATTTATCGGCTCGAAGATGACCCAACGTGGGCGCTTGAAGTCGTAAATGAAGACGGAACGTCGATCGTCTGGGATGACCTGTTCGACACCGATGATGAAGCCTTCGCTGCTTTCGAGGAGGCTGTCGAGGAAGATGGGATGGCCACGTTCCTCGATGATGATGTCACAACTTTACATTGAGCATTTCGGCAATCAGACATTTTTTGTAACACAGGCTGATGGCGTTGATTAAGGCCGCTTGCCTGTTCAATCCGCTAGGCCATGAATTTGACGTTATGCAGCCGACTATTTTCAATGTGATGCGCTCTGCCGAGCGCGATTTGCAGCGACAGCGTTGTTCCACAAATTAGTCCAGTTCATCTCAAGGTCGTCGGATGTGATGACGTGAGCCAGTGAGCTAACTGCGACCGAGAAGAGATCGCGGACTTCTATGTTTGTCCAGTTCGCAAATGCGTCTCCGGGCTTGTCGAACAGCCACGCGATTGCAGCTTGGACCTCCGGTGTCTCGAATGTGATACGGCTGTGACAGTGCGCGGCGGTGTTCCGCAAATCCTTTATCACTTCCGCCTTTTTCTTTGTGGCCCGATCAATGACGCCGAGGGCTTGCGATAGCCGGATGCGGTTGGAAAAGCTGCCGAGCGGACCCTCGAAATCGAACAGCCGATCCCTTTCATCGCCATTGATGGTCGGCATCAACTTTTCGAGCTGGGCGACCAACATTTCCTCCAAGAGCGCCGCGTGGAGAATGATTGAAGATCGGTCGCTTTCGTTGATCAGATGTTCGATATGATCGCCCGGATCGTTTGCGGTTATGGGCTGCTTTATGAGCAGCTTCAAATTGGATATGACGCTCGCATGGGACACGATGATTTACCTCCAGGGCAATCCAGCGAGACTAGAGACGCTTAGGAACGAGTCCAGCGCTTGCGCTTCTCCCCTATCTCGCGGGGAGGGTCGTAAAGCCTACGTGCTGGTGGAGGTAGCCCGCTTCTCGGCCCTCTGGATTGCAGAGCGGGGAACGCCATACTCTTTCGCCAAAGCCCCAAGTGAAATGCCTTGCGCGCGGCTTGTGCAGATAGCGGCTTGTTGTGAGGCTGATAGCTTTGCGGGGCGGCCTAGCTTTCTACCTTCAGCTTTGGCGCGGTTCAGGCCGGCATGTGTCCGCTCGATCAAGAGGTCGCGCTCAAACTCTGCAACGGCGTTGATCACGCCCATTGTCATTTTGCCAGCCGCGCTCGTGAGGTCCACACCTCCGAGAGCCAGGCAATGCACTCGCACACCATCGCGCTCTAGCTTCTCCACAGTGGCGCGCACATCCATGGCATTGCGACCTAGCCGGTCGAGCTTGGTGACGATCAGCACGTCGCCATGTTCCAATCGATCGACAAGTCGCTTGAAACCATCGCGTTCCATTGCGGCGACGGAGCCGGAGACTGTCTCGGCGACCACGCGCTTCGGATCGACGCTGAAGCCAGCTGACTCGACCTCGCGAACCTGATTGTCCGTTGATTGTTCGGCGGTCGAAACTCGACAATATGCAAATGTGCGCGACATGATGCGACCCCTGTATCGGAAAGGTAGATCGCAACTCTATATGTATCGAAACTAGCGTCAAGCTATATTCCGATACAATCTCGAGGTGTGTATCGTAAACGGTCGATTTCGATGCACTCAACTCAAGCAATTGAGGGTCTTGCCCGTCGCCACTTCAGACATAATGAAGGCTGCGTCGTGACAGTCATTCGAGCGGCGGTATAAGCAACCAACAGGCTAGGCGCCGTGGACAAATTCCATCGTGTTCTTAGCGTCAGCTATCCGCCATTTTCCGCCCGGAAACGGACTTTCCAGGCACGACAGCTTTACTCGCGCATCGAATATTATTCGCGCTGGTTCACCTTCCAGGCTTCATCATCAATTGTTGCTGGACCATCAGGCTCTCCATCATTTGATGCATCATCGCCATGTGGCGGCCCATCTTTTCCATATGCGCAGCGTCCATGACCATCGGCATCGGCATCGGCCCCATCATCGCAGACATCTCGGCCATATGGTCCTTCATCATCGCCATGTTTTCAGCCATGAGCCTGTTGCGTTCGGCAGGTGTCCGCGCACTTTGGCTTGCAGCCACCATCGCATGCATTCGTGCGCTGTGGTGCGCACTGTGATCAGTCGACGTCATTGGCATGGCCATCGGCGCGGCCGCGATAGGCGGAGCGGCGAAAGCTGCGGGGTTGGCGAACGCTACAAATGCGGAGACGGAGATAAGTTGAACGGCCTTCATCGCGGTTTCCTTCATGTGCTGGATTGTTAACGCAGCACCGGAACCGCTGAGCGGCACAATTGTTCCTCAGTCACAATTTATCACGGTAAAGCGCGCAGCGCATCGAGCACTACAGTCAGCGACGAAAGCGCCATGGCGGCACCGGCAAACATGGGAGACATCCGACCCAAGGCCATGAGGCCGGTTTCTGTTTTTTCAGTTTGACACCCGAAACCTGCCTGTCAGCAAACCACCCATTTCCTGCCATTCGACTTGCTCTCAATGCTTCCCAAGAGCGGCCGTTCATTCAGCGCGGAATTTGTCCACGCGTCCTAGGTGAGACGCGACTTTCTAGGCCAATCAATCCTTATAGAGGTCGCTCTGAAAACCCCGGAACGTGTTCTTGATCTCCGCCACGCTGCCCAGAGCGCCCGGAAATCCAGCAGAACTTCGCGATCAAGACCGGCGAAACCGCCTTCCTGTTCCTCCAGCATTTCATCAAGTCGCTGCGCGCGGGCGGGGAAGCGGCGATTGTCATCAAGAACACCTTCCTGTCGAACTCTGACAACGCCAGCGTCGCGCTGCGCAAGGAATTGCTGGAGGGCTGCAACCTCCACACCGTGCTTGATATGGCCACCTGCTGAAGGACGAAAAGAAAGATGCCGAACTTGCCCTGAAGGCAAGCCGCGACTTATTTGCGTGATAACGGCATGGGACGTGATGTTCCGGAAAAGGCTTTGCTCGCTGATCCCACGAGCTTTCGTCCATTCGGTGCTCGCCGCGCGGTTGCGGAAGTCGCGAGATTGCGCATAGTGTCGCCCCGGCTATACCGCCAAGGTCGCGCCGCGTGGAGAGAGAAGCAATGCTCGACGACATTGTGATGGGGATCGGCCTAATTGGCCTGATCGGGCTCGGCGGGCTAGTAGCGATGAAGTGGCCGGTCCCGCGCGACATGCCGGGTGCTGGCGTGCGCAAGCTTGGCCTGATCGGCATCGGCGGACTGGCCGGCATATGGCTCCCCGGCGCCGGCGCGCTAGGGGCCGCTGGCGCACTAGGGGCCGCTGGCGCACTTGGGCTGTGGCAGCATCCCTCGGCTGCGCTCAAGGGGTGGGGCTGGCTGGGCTGGCTATGGCTGCTCGGTGTCCCGTTCCTGTTGCGCCCGTTCATCGGATAAGGGGCGCGAAGTGAGAGAAGTCCTCTTCGGTGAGACCGGCGAGCCCAGACGCTTCGGTGGATACGATCGCCGTGACGCGTTTGCCATTTCAAATCCATGTTGGCGGCTATGGCAGCAAGCGACAGCTTACTGGTCGTTCCAGCCAAGGTCGATGGGGCCTTTAAGCGGACATCACCAAGGCCAATTCAATCGGCTCGACGATGGGAGTGTTGTTCGACAGTGCTGACAGTCCGGTTTTAACAGCCCGGTTACGAAGAGCAGCCGTTTGTTCACATACTTGCTTGCACATCGATTTATTTTGCTTTGTTGGCCTCTCGCTTTGCCAACCATGCCTTCATCTGAGCGATCTCGGCTTCCTGCGCCATTATCACATCTTCGGCCAGCTTCCGAACTTCCGCGTCCTTGCCGTGTTCTATTGCAACGTTCGCCATTGCCACTGCCCCTTCATGGTGCGGGATCATCGCGCGCATGAAATCGGCATCGGCATTGCCCGTAAAAGCGATAGCCATGTCCTTGTGCATCTTGTCGTTCGCGGCTTGGTAAGCCTTGGCCGAGGCGAGCGCGTTGGCGTCGGCTTTGGGCATGGCATGATCGTCATGCAAGTTTGCGCTATCGCTTGCGGACTTTTCGGCTTGGCACCCGGCCAGTGCGAGCGGAGCGATGAGCAACAGGGTTTTCTTCATGACGTTTCTTCCTTTTGGGTTAGTTTGAGATAGAGCGCAGGCAGCACCAGCATGTTGAGCGCGGTCGAGCTGGCGAGGCCGAACAGGATGACGATCGCCATCGGAGCCTGAATCTCGCTGCCCGGCTCACCCATTGCGAGCGCCAGCGGCACAAGCGCGAGGCCCGCCGCGAGCGCGGTCATCAGGATCGGCACGAGCCGTTCTTCGGAGGCGCGGGCGACCGCTTCGCGCAGATCGGCGATGCCATCGACCTTTTGGACATGCTGGATATGGCTCACCAGCATCACGCCGTTGCGCGTCGCGATGCCGAACAAAGTGATGAACCCGACAATGGTCGCGACCGACAGCACGCCGCCCGTCACCCACAGCCCGACTACGCCGCCGACGAGGGCGAGCGGTAGGTTGAGCATGACGATTCCGGCATCGCGGCTCGAATTGAACACCTGACGCAGCAGCAGAAACATCCCGATCAGGACGATGACGCCCAAGGCCAGCAGCGTTTGCGTGGCCGAAGCAGCGCTCTCGAATTGTCCGCCAAGCTCGATCCGCGCGCCTTGCGGCAATTGCACGGGTTCGAGCGCGGTGCGGATATCCGCAACCACCGCGCCGAGATCGCGGCCCTGCACGTTGGCGAGGACGAACTGGACGCGCTCGACGCTCTCGCGGGAAATTGCGTTCGGCCCTTGGTCGCGAACAATATCGGCAACGGCGGACAGCGGGAGCAACTGGCCGTTGCCACCGCTGAGTATCAGGCTGTCGAGTGTGCTGCCGTCGCCGACGATGGCCGGATCATAACGCACCACGACATCGCTGATCACCGGGCGCTCGATGAGCTGTCCGACTGTCGCGCCGCCAATCGCCGCGCTGACCGCATCTGCGGCGTGCTTAACGCTAATCCCCGCATTGGCGAGATCGGCGCGGCGGAAACGGACGCGCAAGTAAGGCACCTGGCTTTGCGTATCGGCCTGCACATCGACCGCGCCGGGGACCGCTTCGACCCGCGCCTGCACGTCGCGCGAAAGCCTGCCGAGCGTTGCGCTGTCCGCCGCGAAAATCTTAATCGCAACATTGGCGCGCGCACCCGACAATATGTGGTCGATGCGGTGCGAGATCGGCTGACCGAAGATCGCCTGCACCCCCGGCACCTTTCCGACAGCGGCGCGCAGCCCGGTGAGCAGTTCCTCGCGCTCGCGCCCGCCGGGTTTGAGTGTCGCTTCGATTTCCGAAGCGAACACTTCTTGAGCGTGCGGATCGCCGGGAGCACGGCCCGTGCGGCGCGCAGTTGTCGCGACTTCGGGCTGTGAGAGCAGCGCCGCCTCGACTTCGGCGGCAGCCTTGTCGGAGGCATCGAGCGAGGTGCCGGGAAGCGTCGTGACGTTGACGGTCAGGCTACCTTCGTTGAACTCGGGCAAGAAGGCGCGGCCCGATATGGCGAGGCCGATTCCGGCGACGAAGACCAATGCAACCGAGACCATCGCCAGCGGCTTCCATTTCGGCAGCAGTCTGGCGAGCAGATTGCCATAGCGCGTTTTGAGGCGATGCACCCATTGCGGCTCCTGCCCCAACGCCTTGGTCGAACGCGACAGCGCATCGAGGCCCAGCACCGGCGTCAGAGTCAGCGCGACAAATAGGCTGGCGAGCAGCGCGACACCATAAGCGAGCGCGAGCGGTTGCAGCAGACGACCTTCTATGCCCGTCAGCCCGAACAGCGGCAGGAAAACGAGGAGGATGATGAGCGTTGCATAGACAATCGAGCCTTGCACTTCGCTTGTTGCCTTGGCGACGACTTCGAGCTTCGATAAGGGCGCTTCGCTCTCCTCATTCAGCCGCAGGCGGCGGACGATATTCTCGACGACGATAATCGCGTCATCGACCAGCACGCCAAGCGCGATGGCGAGGCCACCCAAAGTCATCGTGTTGATAGTGCCGCCGACCATATTGACCGCGATGATTGCCGAGACGACCGAGACAGGGATTGCGGCCAGCGTCACCAGCGTTGCCCGCCACGAGGCGAGGAACAGCAGAACGATGATCGAAACCAGCACCAGCCCCTCGACCAGTGCCGACTGCACATTCCCAACCGCGCGCTTGATAAAGTCTGATTGCCGGAAGACCTTGGTTTCCAGAACCATGCCCTTCGGCAATGTCCTCTGAATTTCAGCAAATTCGGTATCGAGCCGTTCGGTTAGTTCGAGCGTGTTCGCGCCGGGTTGCTTCTGCACCGCGAGGATCACAGCGGGCTTGCCGTTGAAGCTGCCAGTGCCGCGTTTCAGCCCTTCGCCGATGCGGATCGTGCCGACATCGCGGGCGAAGACCGGCAAACCGCCTTGCTCGCCGACGATCACATCGCCGAAATCTTCGGCGGTGCGCGCGCGGCCCACGCCTTCGACCAGCACCTCTTGGCTGCCCTCGACCAGCACGCCCGCCGAGCGACTCTCGCTCGCGCCGCGCATCGCTTCGGCGACATCGTTGACGCCGATGCCGCGTAGGCTCATTTGCGCTGGATCGAGCAGCAATTGCACCTGCCGTTCATCGCCGCCGATGGTCATGATGTCGGCAATGCCCGGAACGCCAAGTAAGCGGCGCTTGACCGTCCAGTCAGCAACGCTTTTCACATCCATCGGCGAATCCTCAGGCGAGCGCAGTGCGATGAACATGATTTCGCCCATCACCGATGAGGCGGGCGTCATGTGCGGTGCTGGAAGATCGTCGGGCAACCCGTCGCCGACGGTTTGCAATCGTTCGGAAGTAATCCTTCGCGCTTCGGCAGGGCTTGTCGTCCAACCAAATTCCAGTGTGACCACCGACAGTCCGGTTGCCGAATTGGAGCGAATACGTCGCAAGCCCGGAGAACCGTTAAGCGCCGTTTCGAGCGGGATCGTCACCCGCTGTTCGACTTCGGTGGGCGTGTAGCCTCCGGCATCGACCACCACCGTCACCGTTGGCGCAGTCAGATCGGGCAGCACATCGACCGGCGTGCGCAGCGCCAGCACAAGGCCGCCGAGCGTCAGCAGCAGCGACAGCGCATAGATAACAGGGCGGTTGCCAAGCGACCAGCGGACGAGACGTTCGATCATTTCAGCAGCCCTTAATGCGCATGGCCGTGACCGAACGCATCGGGCGTTGCCGCCGCTGCCCGCACGGCTGCCGCCCCGACCGTCACCACGCGCTCACCGGGCCTTACGTCGCCAGTGATCGCAACCAGATTGCCGCTTGCAGTGCCGCGCGCGACAATACGCCGCTCGAAGGTTTCACCTTCGACCTGGACATAGACAACGGTCTGCCCGCCTTCCTCGATGATTGAGGCGGCAGGCACCGCGAGCGATTGCGCGACGTTGCCCGTGCGCAAGCGGCCAGATAGCCGCGAGCCGGGTTTGAACCCATTTGCGCCATTGCTGGCAAATATGACCTCCATTGTCCGCGTTGCCGGATCGACAAAGCGACCAGCCGACACGAGGCGGAGTTGCCGCCCGACAATCAAGGCTTCGGGCGCATCGAAACGCGTGATGTCCAATCCTCCGGGCGCGCCGATCTTCGCAGCCATCGCTTCGGGAACGCGTGCGACCAGCCAGATCGCATTTGGATTGCCGATGCGCATCAGTTCGGCCCCGGCCTGCACCGACGAACCGCGCACCAGTGTTGAACTCACGATCAGCCCCGAAATCGGCGAGACAATCGGCACACCCGCGCCGCCGCCCGCCAGACTACCGCGCCGTCCGCTCGCCGCTGCCAACTGCGCTTCGGCCAGCCGCAAGCTGCTTTGCGCCTCTTGCAATCTCCGGAGCGGCACCGCCTCTTGCCGGTAAAGACCCTGCAAGCGCGACACGTCGCGGCGGGCGGCATCGGCAGCAATGCGCGCTTGCGCGACGCCCAGATCGAGCGACGCCACATCTTCGCCAGCGCCGAGCTGTGCTGAGAGCGTCGCCAGTTGCTGCCCCTGCCGCACGGCACTTCCCGGCGCGGGGAAATTCGAGCCAGTGCGGACGATGCCCGCCACCGGCGCGGCAATGACCGCTTCGGCATCGGGCGCAAAACGCACGTCGATCATCACCGGGATGGTTTCGGCTAGCTCTCCGCTGGTGGCTGGCGCGGTCAGGAAGGGAATTTTCCATTGCACTTCTTTGGAAAAGGCAATGCGGTTCGGGTTTTCAGGCGGTTCGGGATTGGCTTTTTCAGCCAATTCGCGCGTGGCATAGACCTCGACCGGGCCGAGATCATGGACGCTGGTCTTGCCCTGCGAAACGAGCGTCAGTCGCAGCTTTGGCTTGCCGGTCTTGCTGGCCTTGACCAACACACGGAAAATCCCCGGCGTCTCAGCGACACCGGCGCTGCCCTTGTCTATTGTGCCGTCGGGATGGACGAGCTCGACCGTCAGCGTCCCGGAATCGACAGCGCGATAGTCGGCCACCCAGCTTAAATACGCGTCGAAGCGACGATCCTTGCCGACCACCAGCGGGCGGTGTTCGGCAAAGACTTCGGTCAGATCGGAATAAAGCGTGAAGGTCACGCTCCCCGCGCCGTGGCCGCCATCGGCTGCGCTTTCAGTGGGAGCGCCCGAACAGGCCGCAAACAGCAGCATCGGTGCCAGCAAGAGGATGCTTTTCTTCATCGCGTCATTCCGTTCCGTTCCGTTCAAATCAATACCAACTCAGATCAATGCTTGTGTTCAGCGCCTTCGCTGCCGTCATGCGGATGGTCTTCCTCCGCTTTGGCGGGAGCGGGGGCTGCACTGTCGTTGTCATCGTCGGCAGCGGCCGGAGCTTCGGCGTTGGCCGCTGCGTCTTCCTTCGGCGCGTCGACCCCGCCCGAACAGGCAGCCAGCAATCCAAGCGCGGACAGCGCGGGCAAAATCGTCGTTTTCATTATTCTTCTCCTTCTTGAGCTAGCAAATGGTCGGCGCGCGCCTTGAGTGCGCGCTCGGCAAGGTCGATGGCGTTCGTCCGCGCCTCGGCCCCGGCACGGTAGCCGTCGATCAAATCGGTGATGTCAGTTTCGCCGCCCTGATAGGCAGCGTCGGCAATATCGGCGATGCGTCGCGCGTCCTCCGCAGTTCGCCCCGCGATTTGCGCGGCGTCGTAGGCCGCTTCGGCGCGCGCAAAGGCGGCATCGCGATCTGCGGCAATAGCGGCGGATGACAGGGCAAGTTCGGCTTCGGCGGCACGTTTGCGCGCTTCGGCTGCACGGGTAGCCCCGTTGCCGCTGAAAATCGGCAGGCGAATGCCCAGCGAAACCGTCGGGCCGCTGGCGCTCAATCCGCCTTCGCTAAGGCGCTTGTAGCCTGCGCCGACCGCGAGATCGGGAAGCCGCTGGCGACGCGCGGCATCGGCCTGCGCTTCGGCCGCCCTTACTCGGTAGCGCTGCGCTTCAAGATCGGAGCGGCCCGATCCTGTTTTGAGGGCAGGGCGCGTCGGGCGCAGCAATGCAAACAGTGGGTCCGTCGCGCGAGCATCGGCTTCGCCGGTCAGCCGGGACAGCGTTGCACAGGCCGCGCGCACCTCTCCATCGGCTAGTGCTTTCTGTGCAGCAACGCCGCGCGCTTCGAGCCGGGCACGGCGCAGATCATAGCCCGCTGCGTCGCCCGCACGTTCGCGCTGCGAAATGATTCGCTCAACCTCGCGGAGCCGCCCATCCTGTTCGGTCAGGATTGCAACGCGCTCGCTGGCCGCGCCACATTCGGCATAGGCTTTGCGCGTCTCGCCAAGCCGAACTGCCTTGCGTCGGGTAATATCGGCATCGACCGCCTGCGCTTCCGCTTCGGCGGCGGCGCGCAATCGCCCGTTCGCGCCATTGATGCCCAATGGCTGCGTCACTTCCGCCGACCATTCGGTTTCGGTGCCAAGCGATCCGCTCACCCGTTCACGCGCGATATGCAGTTCGGGGTTCTCGAACCGGCGAACAGCTTGCGCGTCTGCGCGCGCCGCATCGCCAGTCGCGCTATCGAGCGCCGCGGTTTCCGGCAGCGCAGCAGCGCGCGCCAAAGCCTCGGCCTCGCTCAGCGGACCCGCATGTGCAGTGTGCGTGGTCAACGCGGTGCAGGCGAAAAACAGGACAGAAAATGTGCGCGGACGGCGCGCGGGCAACAACGATTTCATGACAGACTCCGGACGAGCGAACAGGCAATCACGACCGCAAAGACGCAATCTTTATCGTTCGATCAGCCGAGCCTTGGAGGTCGTCGCAATCCGTTGGAAGCGTGGCGCTCGACACCGCGCGATGGCGGTATGGGGTAGATTTGCCGAACGACGGTAGGCTCGGTCAGCGACAACCCGGCTTGGGGAACGGTGATTGCACCAAGCAGGATGCTCGGCATGTGATCATGTCCGCCATCGGGTGTTTCGCCGTCATCATGTTCGTGAACCGAAATCCCGCCATTATCTTCGTGATGATGATGTGCATCGACGCTGACCTGCGCCGCGCCATGTGCCGCGTTGTGAACCGTCCACGCCGAAACCGGAATGCTCATACCAAGCGCAAGCCAGACGAGAGCGAACAGACGCAAGAGATGGTCAATGGTGCGATTCACCATCACTTCGTAGGCGATGCCCAAAAATTCAGCAATCGTGAATTGCGAGGTGTGACCGACAGCTATTGCGATGAACGAATGACCGCAATTAGGGTCATGGTTTCGAGGTTTGAATGTCCGGAATGTTAGCGGACTCGACCGCAGACTGGGCGGTCGAATCGATGGCGGCTTGCCGGTCGTTGTCGACGACGAGCTGCCTGACCGGAGCCTCCCATTCCGGTCGTTCAGCGCCCGTGCAAATGGGTGCCAAATGTCAGATTTCGCCCACTAGCTCATTTCCCAACAACGCCAGCGCATTGCCCACCCGACGAACCACACCGATGCAGCTATCTCGAACTGGTCAACCAGCAACGAGGTCACAAATGACAAGCTTCTACCGTGTCGAGAAAATCACCCTCAAGCCCCTCCTGGTCCTCGCAAGAGATCAAGCCGATGTCATAAGGATCCTCAGCCACAGCTTTGCGACGGGCATGGGTCACAGACCAGACGCTGATTTCGAGGTTGTCTCATGGAGGCCGCGGAAGACATCACCGCGATCACCACCGCTGAAATGGCTCTCCCTTGGTTACAGGGGTATCGCCTGGCCAGTCAATGACGGTAGGGGGTGGGAAATGGTCCAAACCGATTTGCAAGCACCCTGAGTTAAGGCGCGATGGCTTCGAGTCTGTCGAGGAGGCCCGGCGTGTTCGGCCTCCAGACTTGAAGCCCAGCGCTGACAGCAGACATAATGCGCGGTGTGGTGCGCTGCGCTGCCCGAGCATCCATCTTCGGTGCATTCCGATTCAGATTGTCTGCGGGAAGATGTTGGAGCGGTCAGGTGCCCCCCGTCAGACCTGCCAAGGCTAGATCAATTCGTTGGGCGTCTAGGGCTTGGTGAGCACCGGACGCTTCGGACGCCACCCTTAGCGCATAGACGGCACTGCGCGAGGTGAGACAGAGGCTTCTTGTCTGGAATAAGCCGCCAACGGTTCTGCCCCATCGATGCTTAGCATGCAGCGAACCCCTCCGGCGTCGAAGTTCAGTTCCACCTCGGCGATGCCTGTCTGGGGCGACAGCAATGCGCTGCCAAGCCCCTTGCGGGTGGGCTTCTCGACAAGCGGGCCGCCCGATTCCTCCCAGAGGATTTCCACCCGCTGAAGCTCACCTCTGTAGCCCCACGAGATCGAAACCTTGCCTTCCGGGGTGGACAAAGCGCCATACTTTGCCGCGTTGGTGCAAAGTTCATGCAGCGCCAGAACCAGCGGCACGCAGCTCTCGCGAGGTAGCTGGCAGGCGGGCCCCGATTTCAGGATGTTCTCGCTGCAGCTAAACGGTCCGCAGGCTTGTTTGATGAGGGCTGACAAGCTGGTCGTTTCAACCGCGTTCCTGCCGAGCAGTTCGTTGGCGTCCGCTAGAGCCTGCAGACGCCCGTTGAAGGCCGCCAAAAACCCTCCGGGCTCGCATGTCTCCGCCGTGAGCGAAGCCAGTGCCTGAACGACGGTCAATGTGTTGCGCACCCGATGTTGAAGCTCGCTGTTGAGGGCGAGCGCGGTGCTGTTGGCCTGTTCCAGTTCACGGACAGTGCGGCGCAGCGTCTCCGCGGTCGCCATGATGAGCACGCAGGATGCCAGAAACAAGACGAAGTTGGCTAACAAGACAACTTCCGGCTGGCCCGCAGCGCTGTGGTCTGCGAACATGATTATGCCAATCACCCCGGACAGTGCCGCGCAAGCTGCGCCATACCGCCAGCTGGTAAACAGGGTGCAGATCAGGACCGCCGGATAATATGTGACGAAAATGAGTTGCGGACTGAAATCGCGAAGCGCCCAACGCACGGCAGTCGCCGCCGCCACCGCCGCAAGCATGAGCGCCAGACAGTAGCCAGCGGATTTGTCGGAGGCTATCGAGCTCCGCACCCACTGAATTGGAGTCACTTCGCCTCCTCGCAAAGCCTTAAATTCAATCAAGCGGGCTATACTGCGGGAGCACTGCAAGCAAACCGATTATCGGTTCACTGGTGCTAAAATTGCGGCCATCGAGAGAATACAATGTCTGACCGCCAGCCTGCCGGACGGCAACAAACCGCCGAGGTTGCCGAATCGCCTGCTGCGCGCTTTACCGGGGATATGGCTTTTGTAATCATCACCAAAGACGGCGGGCCGCTTACCGATCATGACGGGCTTGGCGTGATCGTGTTCGAGAAAATGTCGAAGTTCATGTTGGCGTGGCCGAAATGGCTCGCGCCAGTGGACATGGGCTACACGCTACGTTCGTCCTCAGGGCGAGCGTAGCATGGGGCTGTTTGAGTGAAAACAGAGAAGTCCTAGGATTGGACCGCTTGCTCCATCCTGATGGAGGGAATCGGCCGCGAAAATATTTCACTCGGGCCCTTTAGTCGATCGGCCATCAGGCTCGATTCGACACGAAAAATCGGCCGAAAAAATTATACCCCGAATACAGAAGGCAGGATCAAAAACAAACTAACGCTTTATTTCAATGTGTTAGAGTGTCCTCTAAAGTTGTGCAGAATTTATCGACATTTCTTGTTCAAGCATTTGCGGCTCGGCCGCGCAATCGATCCAGAAAGCACCGCGGAAGCTTGTAAGCGTGTTTCAATCTAGCTGCCTTACCTTCATTCAAGGTCAACAAGCTGACTGACAAAGCAACGGCGAAACCTGTCGAACAGTATCTTAGGGATACGAGCTTTCCTGGCATCCAGCGACACCATTGCCGTTCCGCTGACAATCCGCGCTCCCATCAACTGCCGTTGCGTCGCAGCTTAAACCCATCAAGGTTTACACAAGAATTGTAAGCCTTTGTAATTAAACAGTCGAAAAGCGCGACGGTTTACACAAAATCTCGCAGAATTTCGGGCATGTCTGGAGCTTGGGAAGCTGCTGCTCTACCATTGAGCTACACCCGCCCGCAGAAAGCAGGCGCGCCATAGCCGTCCGGCCAGGTGCTGTCAAAAGCGGCGCCATGCCGATCGGTGTGATGTTCATGGGCCGCTATTGCGAGGAAGCGCTGCTTTTCCGGCTTGCCGCGCAGCTCGAACGCGTCCAGCTTTGGAACACCCGTCCGCCGATCGGCTGACGGGCAGCGAATGGGGAGCAGCAATATGTTCGAAATTCTGGGTGGTTTGGCGGGTCTGCTCGGCCTGGTCGGTCTGGCCGGTCTTGCCGGTATCAAGTGGCCCGTTGCCAAGGGGCGGCCCGGCGGCGCAATCCGCTTGCTTGGGGTGCTTGGACTTGCCGGTCTGGCTGGCGTCTGGATTACGGGCGTAGGGGCAATGGGTGCGGCAGGGGCGCTGGGTCTGTGGAATCACCAGAACCCCAAACTGGCCTTGTGGGGAAAGCTGGGATGGCTGTTCGTTGTCGGCCTGCCGTTCGTGGTGCTCTGGCTGGTCGGATGAGCGCCGCCGAGAAAAGGATTGCGGTGCCCACGTACAAATACGATGCGCGCATGGCGCCGATCAGGGGCGACTAGGCTCGGCCCGCGAGCATTGCTTCAAGGCAGGCACGCATCAACGCATCGCCGAGACGCGTGATCGCGCCGCCATCGAGCGGGTCCGGGAATGGACCCAGACACAGATTGTAGAGGCAAGTGCCGGCACCATCGAACACCGGGGCGGCGATAAGCGCAACATCGTAGAAACGTTCCGGATCGAGTTGCTCGGGCAAGGCCATGTTTGGCCCCAGCGCATGGAAACGCGCGCCGCCATCGCCCGGTGCCGCTCCCCCGCTTCCGGCCAGAGCCGCCATTTCCGATGCCAGCCGCGATGATGCCGCTGTGCGCACCAGCACTTCGAAGCCGCGCGCGCGGATCGCCGCCATGCCTCGCCGCCGCTCAATTGTAGCTTTGCTCGATTCGCCGGCCGGGGCCTTGGCCAGCCAGGCCTCGATCGCCGGCTCGCCAGCCCAGGCCAGAAAGGGCGCGCCGAGTGGCGGCCGCATCGCTCGCCGCTCGCCAAGCCGCAGACCCGGCAACCGGCCCGAAAGATCGCTGCGGACATGCACGCCGACTATGTCGTCTCCCACTGCCGCGCTGATCAGCACTGGCAGCCCCGCTTCGGCACCGACCCGGTCGGCGGCAATCCGCGCCCGCGCGAGCAATGGCTGGGCGGTCAGGGCCGATTGGCCAAGCGCGACCGGCAACGGCCCCAATGTGAAACGCCTGCTGGCCGGGCTGCGCACAAGGTATCCGCGCTGGCTGAGCACACTGAGAACCGAATGGCAGGAGGCAGGATTGATGCCGGTGGCGCGCGCCACTTCGGACAGGGTCATCCCCTCCGCTGGCGCCTGGCCAAGCAATTCCAGAATGTCGAAACCGCGGGCGGCGGAAAGGGCGGGACGGACCAAGGCAATTCCAGATTGACAGTGGGATAGCGCAGTATACTATATTTTAAATACCTTTTCAATATTGCAAATAATCATAATTGTCGGAGAGACCCCGTGACCCTGGCCATCGATTTCACTGGCAAGACCATTCTGGTATGCGGCTGCCACAAGGGCGGCATCGGCGGGTCGACAGCGCGCGCAGTTGCCCGGGCGGGCGGCGCGCTGGTCTTGCTCGACAAGGACGAGGAAACCGTCTCCGCAGCCGCCGAGCAGGTGCTGGCTCTGGGTGCGCAAGTACACACCATGGTTGCCGATCTCTATTCGGTTGAGGCCTGCGAGGCGGTGATCGGCCAGGTGCTGAAGGATGTTGGAACGATCGACGGAATCGCCAATGTCGTCGGCGGCACAACGGCGCAGGAATGGGTGCCGCTGGAGGACACCCCGACCGATATCTTCTGGAAGTCGATGCAGCTTAACTTCGCCTACACGTTCTTCCTGTGCCGCGACCTGGCGAAACACTGGATCGAAACTGGCTGCGAGGGCGCGATCGTCAACATCGGCTCGATCAGCGCCAAGGACGCCGCCCCATGGCACGGGCCCTATGGCGCCGCGAAATCAGGCGTGATCGCGCTGACCCGCACCATGGCCAACGAATG
>JANPOS010000005.1:0-51603 GCA_031428115.1 Novosphingobium sp.
GGCACCCAGCCAGTCATCCCGCCGCGCAAGAACCGCAAAATCCAGTATCACTATGACGCTGTAATCTACAAACAACGCAATGTCGTCGAACGCCTCTTTTGCCGCATCAAGGACTGGAGGCGCATCGCCACCCGCTTCGACCGAAACATCAAAAACTTCATGGCAGCAATCGCACTCGCCGCAGCCGTCATCTGGTGGCTGTAATGAGTCCGGACCCTAATGATTTCAATGGCCAGACCGCCGGAAGGGGACACGGATTACCGTGCCCCCGTCTCAGCACTAAGCCCAAATCTCCTCGTCGGTCGGGACATGCTTGCCCTCGATCACCTTGCCGATGCGGCTGACGTTCATCAGGTGTTTGTAGTCGAGGTTTTCCGAGATCGAATTGCCGCCCCATGAGCCGCAGCCCAGCGTGGTCGTGGGGGCAAAGCCATTGGTCAGCGAGCCGCCGGCGGTGAGCGATGAGGGCTGATTGACCACCAGCCGACTGATCGGCAGCTCGAGCCCGGCGTGGCGGATGTTGGCTTCGTCGTGCGAATGCAGCGCGGCGGAATGGCCTGCGCCCTCGACCAGCAGGTTGGCCTTGGCCTTCTGCACCGCGTCCTCGAACGATTCATAAGGCAGGATCGCGATCACCGGGCACAGCTTTTCGCGCGCCAGAATGTCTTCCTCGCCCGCGCCCTTGGCTGGCAACATGATCAGCCGGGCGCTTTCGGGCACGTCGATCCCAGCCATCGCGCCGACCTTGCGCGCGGAAATGCCGACCACGTCCTTGTTGAGGTGCCCGCCGGGGAACACCACATCGCGCAAGGCCTGGATCTGCGCCTCATCGTCGGTGTACCAGACCTTGCCGGTCGCGGTGAACATGGCCACGGTCTCGTCGAATGCCTCTTGCGGAGCGAGGACGAATTGCTCGTGGCTGCAGATGATGCCGTTGTCGAAGCTGGCACCCATCACGATCTTGTCGACGGCGATGGCGAGATCAACGCCGCGATCAATGATCACCGGCACATTGCCAGCGCCGACGCCGAACGAGGGCTTGCCCGAGCTGTAGGCCGACTTGACCATCGCCCCGCCGCCGGTGGCGACCACCACATCGACCGATTCCATCAGCTGCTGGGTGCGGGTGATCGAGCCGTTGCGCACCACCTGGATCAGATCCTCGGGCGCGCCGTGCACTTTCAGCATGGCGCGATAGGCCTCGGTCAGATGTTCGGCGCAACCCTGTGCCTTGGGATGGGCGGCGAAGATCACCGCATTGCCGGTCTTGAGCGCAAACATGCCGTTGCACATCGGCGTGACCACCGGGTTGGTAATCGGCGTCACCGCGCCGACCACGCCCATCGGCTTGGCGACGAACACGAGGTTGGTCTCGGCATCCTCGCCAATGATGCCGCGGCTCTTCTTGCCCTTCAGGCTGTTCCAGATCGCCCGGGCCTTGCCCTTCTTCTTGGTGACCTTGTCCTCGAAGTTGCCGATGCCGGTCTCGTCGACGGCCATCCGGGCGAGCAGCTCGGCGTTGTCATAGACGTATTTGCCCATGTCGCGGACGATGGCGTCGACCTGTTCCTGGCTGAACGCTTCGTAGATGGCCTGGGCGGCGCGCGCGCGCGCGATCAGCGCGGCGATCTCGGGGTCGAGTGCGGTGGGGCTTGCGGGGGGTGACATCGTTGCGGTTCCTTGCGGCAATTGGCCTCATAGCGTTTTCGCATAGTATGCTAACCAACATCGGCAAAGACCAAAAGCCGGATCGAAATCCGGCCATGCATTCAGGAGAGAGACATGAAAATTTGCCGCTACCAGGATTCCGCAACGGGTCCGGTCAAATTGGGTGTGGTGCGCGGCGACATGGTTTATGATGTAACTGCGGTCACCGACAGTCTGCCATCCGTGCGCTGGCCCTATCCGGCGGGCGACCAGTTCATCACCAACCTCGAAGCGCTGCGCCCGGCGATGGCGGCACTGGCGGACAAAGCCAGCCCGGTGCCGGTGGCCCAGGTGCTGCTCAAATGCCCCGTGGCCAATCCGGGCAAATTCGTTTGCGGCGCGGGCAACCACAAAGTTGTGCTGGCTGCGGGCGGCCATCCCCGGCGTTTGGGCTTCCTGTTCAAGATGACCAATGCGGCGGCGGGGATGAGCGACGGCGTTACCCTGCGCTGGCCCGAGCGGACCACGTTTCACGAGGCTGAAATCGCCATCGTCATTGGCACAGGGGGGACCGAGATCGCTGCCAAGGACGCGTTCGACCATATCGCCGGTTATTGCATCGGGCTCGACATGACCCAGCAGGGACCGGAGTTCCCAAGCTTTGGCAAGAGCTTCGACACCTATGGGCTGATGGGCCCATGGCTGACAACGCGCGACGAGATCGCCGATCCCGACAATCTCGCCTACCGCCTGACCGTCAACGGCGAGGAGCGGACGGTCGATACCACTGCCAATCTGGTGCTCGGCATCGCCGCTCTGGTCGAACACGCCGCCTCGGTGATGACGCTGCATCCCGGCGACGTGATCTTCTCGGGCACGCCGCCGCCAGGTCTCGGCCCGGTGGTGCCCGGTGATGTCATGCACGTGACGATGGACGGGCTGGGTGAAATGACGGTTCAGGTGCGCGGCGGACCCGGCCGGAAAACCCCGCTGGACGGCATGGAGCCCGCCCAACCGGCGACTTGAGATAGTTGCAGCGCCCTTGCGCGGCAAGGCCGGTGGGGCCACACTGGCGCTAAAGACGATGCAAGGAAGAGAGCCATGACTGACGCCCCGATCAAGATCATCGATGCCGATACGCACCTGACCGAGCCGCACGACCTGTGGACCAGCCGCGCGCCGGCCAAATTCCGCGACCGGGTGCCGCAGGTAAAAATGCACGAAGGCGTGCGCAGCTGGATCATCGACGGCGACAAGTCGATCGGCACCGGCGCGCATCCCAACAGCGCGGTGCTGAAAGAGGGCGGCAAGATTCGCGACCTCGACCGGTTCCTGAAAGTCCAGTTCGAGGAAGTGCATCTCGGCTCCAGCTCGGTCAAGGAGCGGCTGGCAGTGATGGACGAAAATGGCATCCATGCACAAATCGTTTATCCCAACATTCTCGGTTTTGGCGGGCAAGCATCAGCAAAAGTCGATCTCGAGCTGCGGCTGATCACCACGCAGATCTATAACGACGCCATGGCCGAAATTCAGGAAGAGAGCGGCCAGCGGCTATTCCCGATGGCGCTGCTGCCCTGGTGGGACGTGAACGAGGCGGTGAAGGAAACCACGCGCTGCGCCGAAATGGGCTTGCGCGGGATCAACATCAATTCAGACCCGCATATGACCAAGGACGCCGACGGCAATCTCATCCCTGATCTCGGCACGGAGCACTGGTATCCGCTGTGGGAGGTCTGCGAGGACAAGAACATTCCGATAAATTTCCACATTGGCGCGTCGGAAACCACGATCGACTGGATGGGCACGCAAGGCTGGCCCTCGCTCACCCGCGACTTGTATTCGGGCATCCAGGGCGCGATGGTGTTCTTCAACAACGGCAAGACAGTTGCCAACCTGATCTATTCGGGCCTGCTCGACCGCTTTGAGAAGCTCAAATTCGTCTCGGTCGAGAGCGGCATCGGCTGGGTTCCGTTTCTGATGCAGGCGCTCGACTATCAGCTCAAGGAAATCGCCGAGACCAAGAGCTTCAACAAGAAGCCCTCGGAATATTTCAAGAGCAATTTCTACGCCTGCTTCTGGTTCGAGCAGGGCCCGCATCTGGCTGACATGGTCCGTCAGGTCGGGGTCGACAACTGCCTGTTCGAAACCGATTTCCCGCACCCGACCAGCCTCTATCCCTTCGATAATCTCGAAAGCCGGCTGGAAGGCTTCACCTTTGAGGAACGCGCCAAGGTGCTCAGCCTCAACTCGGCCAAGCTGTATAATATCGCGGTGTGACCAAGGTTACTGGTCGGCGCCAGCGGGCATTTCGGCGCTGACCAGCAGCTTGTCGATCTTCAACCCGTCCATGTCGACCACTTCGAAGCGCCAGCCCTGCTCGTGGAAGTGTTCGCCTTCCTTGGGCATGCGTTTCATCACCGAGAGGACAAAGCCGGCGGCGGTAGCAAACTCGCGGCTGTCGGCCAGCTCGATGCCCAGCCGGTCGGCAAGCGCATCGGCGGGCAGCGCGCCGGCGATCAGCAGGCTCTTGTCCTCGCGTTCGGTCACCATCGGCTGATCGTCCGCATCCTGATGGCTGGCGAAGTTGCCGACAATCGCGGTCAGCAGGTCGGCCGGGGTCACCACGCCTTCAAGGTGGCCGTATTCGTCGTGGACCAGCGCCATCGAGACATCCGACTGCTGCAGGATGCGCAGCGCGTCCATGGCATCGAGCTGGTCGGGAATGATCTCGGCCTTGCGCATCAGCCGGGCGATGTTGAGCTTGCGCCCGGCCATCATCGCCGCGAGCACATCGCGCACTTTCAGCACGCCGACGATATTGTCGGGCGAGCCATCGGCGACTGGCAGCAGCGAATGCGGGCTGTCCTTGATCCGCGCGCGCAGGTCGACCTCGCCGGCGCGCATGTCGACCCAGTCGATCTCGGTTCGCGGGGTCATCAGCTCGCGCACCGGGCGGTCGGCGAGCCGCATGATCCCGGTCATCAGCACGCGCTCTTCTTCCTCGATGGCGCCCGACCGGGTTGCCTCGGCGAAGATCATCTGCAGTTCCTCGGCCGTCACGCCCGGCTCGCCGGCATGGCGCACGCCAGTGAGGCGCAGCAGCAGCGCCGAGGAGCGGTCCAGCACCCAGACCACCGGCATGGCAGCGCGGGCGAGCCACTGCATCGGCAAGGCGGCAAGTTTGGCGATTGGCTCGGCGGCGCGCAGCGCGATCTGTTTCGGCACCAGCTCGCCCACCACGAGGCTGAAATAGGTCGTCGCCAGGATCACGATGGCGAAACCCGCATCGTCCGAATAGCGCGCGGGCATACCCAGCGAGGCCATCCAGTCGCCAAGTGGTCCGCCCAGGCTGGAGCCCGAGTAGGCACCAGCGATGATGCCGACCAGCGTGATGCCGATCTGCACCGTCGAGAGGAATTTGCCCGGCTCGGCCGCCAGCGCCAGCGCCGCAGCCGCGCCCCTGCTGCCTCGCTCCGCCGCAACGCGCAGCCGCGCCGGCCTCGCTGAAACGATGGCCAGTTCGGACATGGCGAAAAGGCCATTGAGCAGGATCAGTGCCGCAATAATCAGCACATCGGACCAGGGAGCAGGTATCACAACGCTGTAGTTAGCAGCTTTCGCGGCAAAGGCGAAGGGGCAGCAATGGCGTTTCGGCGAAGCTGTGCAGTCAGTGGCTCTCCCGATTGACAGCCGTGCTGTCCATTGCGCATTCATGTTGCAATGCAGATATGGTCGAAACCGGGCTCGAGCCCCCAGAAAGCCAGGTCCTGAGAAAGCCAAGTCCTGAGAAAGGTCGTCCGATGAAAAATTCCCGCCTGTTTGTCTCAAGCCTGGCCGCCGCAGCACTGCTGGCCACCTCGGCTTGCGTCACCGATCCCAACACCGGCGAAAGGAAGGTTTCGCGCACCGCCATCGGCGGCGGCGGCGGCGCGCTGGTGGGCCTGCTGATCGGCGGGCTGATCGGCGGGCGGACCGGCCGGATCGTCGGCGCAGGCATCGGCGGTGTCGCCGGCGGCATCATCGGCTACAAGATGGACCAGCAGATCAAGGAGCTGAAGGAAGAGACCGCGGGCAGCGGGGTCGATGTCACCGAGACCGATAACGGCCAGGCGATCCTGGTCAACCTGCCCGATGGCGTGACTTTCGATGTGGCCAGTTACACGCTGAAACCCCAATTCCGCGAGACACTCGATAAAGTCGCGGACAGCATGATCAAGTATCCCAACAGCTTGATCGACGTCTATGGCCACACCGATTCGACCGGATCGGATGCCTATAACCAGACCCTGTCGGAAAACCGTTCGCGCACCGTGGCGAACTACCTTGCGGCGCGCGGCGTATCGCAGGCGCGGATCCGCAGCCAGGGCTTTGGCGAAACCATGCCGGTCGCCGATAACGCCGCCGAGGAAGGCCGCGCGAGGAACCGCCGGGTGGAAATCAAGATCGTGCCGATCAGCGAGGAAGAAGCCCGCGCCGCGCGCGCCGGCACACAGTAAGCCTAGCCTGCGAGCATCTTTGCCCGGCCTGCCAGCCGCTCCACCGCCGCGCCATGGATTCCCGGCGCGCTGGCCAGCACGCCGAAAGCGCGCGGATCGCGCTTGTTGTAGTTCAGCGCTCCTCCGAACGCATCGGTGACGGCAGCGCCCGCTTCGCGCGCGATCAGCGCGGCAGCGCCGATATCCCATTCATACCCCCAGCGCAGTGTCGCCACCAGATCGGCCTCGTCGGCGGCGACCATGGCGATGCGCAGGGCAATCGAGTTGGGCTGGTGGACAGCGACGAGGTCGGTATCCTCCGCCGCCTTGATCCGCGCAGGCACCCGCGCGCCGGGGAGCGCGCTGCGCTGACTGGCGCTCAGCCGGGTTCCGTTGCGCCAGCTGCCGCGCCCGGCCTCGCCGTGCCAGAATTCGCCGCGAGCGGGCGCACTCAGCATCCCCAGCAGCGGCCGCCCCGCGCTGACCAGCGCCACCGAAACGGCCCAGCCGTCGCGGCCGCGGATGTAATCACGGGTGCCGTCGATCGGATCGACCAGCCAGAGCAGCCCGGACCCGGTTCCATCATGGCCGAGCCGGTCGGGCGCATCGGCGGTTTCTTCCGACAGCCAGCCGGCGGATGGCAGCAGCGCGCCAAGTTCGCGCTTCAGGAAGCTGTCGACTGCCAGGTCTGCGGCACTAACCGGATCGCCGGGGTTCTTCTCCCACACGTGCGGGGCGTGCCCGGCCCCCGGCCAGCTTGCCATGGCAAGCTCGCCGCCGGCGCGGACGATGGCTTCAAGTCGGTCGCGATCGATCATTCGCGAACATTGCCGCCGGCCTTCGATTTTTCAAGTCACACTCCCCCACTTTTCAAGTCGCACTCAGTGTGCTTATGCGGCGGCGCACAAATCCTCCCCAAGGCATTCCATCGGCAAAAAGGCGATCATCGCAATGAATATCCACGAATATCAGGCCAAGGAACTGCTGGCGAAGTTCGGCATGGCGATTCCCGCAGGTCATGCGGCGCTGTCGGTCGCCGAAGCTGTCGCGGCGGCCAAGCAGCTTCCCGGGCCGCTTTATGTGGTGAAATCGCAAATTCACGCTGGCGGTCGCGGCAAGGGCAAATTCGTGGAACTGGGCCCCGATGCCAAGGGCGGCGTGCGGCTGTCCAAGAGCCTTGAAGATGTCGAGGCCAATGCCAGGGACATGCTCGGCAACACTCTGGTGACGATCCAGACCGGCGATGCCGGCAAGCAGGTCAACCGGCTCTACATCACCGATGGCGTTGATATTGACCGCGAATACTACCTCTCGATCCTCGTCGACCGCGCCACCGGGCGCATCGCGATGATCGCCTCGACCGAAGGCGGCATGAGCATCGAGGACGTCGCACATGACAGCCCTGAGAAGATCGTCACCATCACCATCGACCCGGCTGAAGGTTTCCAGCCGCACCATGGCCGCGCGGTGGCTTTCGGGCTCAAGCTCAAGGGCGATCTCAACAAGCAGGCGCAAGTGCTCAGCCGTCAGCTGTATGATGCTTTCGTCGCGCTCGATTGCGCGATGATCGAGATCAACCCGCTGGCCGAATGCGGCGACAAGCTGATGGTGCTTGACGCCAAGATGAGCTTCGATCCCAACGCGCTCTATCGCCATCCCGATGTCGAGGCGCTGCGCGACGAGACCGAGGAAGACCCGGCCGAAGTCGAGGCCAGCAAGCATGACCTCGCCTACATCAAGCTCGACGGCAACATCGGCTGCATGGTCAATGGCGCCGGCCTTGCCATGGCGACGATGGATATCATCAAGCTCAACGGCATGTTCCCGGCCAACTTCCTTGATGTTGGCGGCGGCGCGACCACAGAAAAGGTCACCGCGGCGTTCAAGATCATCCTGTCCGATCCCGCCGTGAAGGGCATCCTGGTCAACATCTTCGGCGGCATCATGAAGTGCGACACTATCGCTGAAGGCATTATTGCCGCGGCGAAGGACGTCAACCTTTCGGTGCCGCTGGTCGTGCGGCTCGAAGGCACCAATGTGGAGCAGGGCAAGGCGATCCTCGCGGCATCAGGCCTCGCAATCGTGCCGGCAGACGATCTGGGCGATGCCGCCCGCAAGATCGTGGCGGAAGTCAGAAAGGCGGCCTGAAGCAGGGGCGACCCTATCCGCGCTTTCGCCGGAAGCGGAACACCAGTTCATTGTGGCTGCCGTCAGCCTTGCGCATGCGCACGGCAGCCAGTAGCCGGTTTCTGCCCTGACGTTCGTACGTCAAGCCATTGAAATAGAGTGCATTCTGGCTGCGTGTCACGAGCGGGAAGTTGACCGTGCGCGCTTTCTCTTCCCAGCCGGTGAGATCGGCGTTGAAGTGTTTGAGGCGCACCACCAGGCTTTCGCCATCGGGCGCGATCTGCATGTATTCGGAGAACATCGTTCCGCCCTTGCCGTCGGTCTGGACGAAGATCCCCGGCATCGCGCCGCCGATTGGCCTGGCCCAGCTTTCCATGGCGGGGCTGCCGCCGATGCCTTCGCCTTCCCAGGTGCCGACGAGCCAGCCGAGCTCGTCCAGCCGCGCGGCGGGGCGCGGCGCGCCCGGCTCGGCGACGCGGGTCAGTTCGGTTCGGGCCGGAGCCTCGTCGGCGCGCGATTGCGCCGGCGGCATCAGCAGCGCCACGGCGGCAATCAGGACCTGAACTCGCTTCATCTGCGTTCTCCCGGCGATCATCACCAACCATCGCATTCACGCACAAACCGATCAAGGCAATGCGATGCGCAGGCAAGGGCTTGACGTTCCCCGCAACTACGGCAATGGCGGCTCGCGATTCTGAATTTAATCGTCCGGCTAAAAAGGACCGCAAGCGATGAAAATTATCGTCCCCGTCAAGCGGGTGATTGACTATAACGTGAAGCCGCGGGTCAAGTCCGATGGCACCGGCGTCGATCTCGGCAATGTCAAGATGTCGATGAACCCGTTCGACGAAATCGCTGTCGAAGAAGCGATCCGCCTGCGTGAAAAGGGCGTTGCGACGGAAGTCATTGCAGTGTCCGTCGGCCCGCAAAAGGCGCAGGAAACCCTGCGCACCGCGCTCGCCATGGGCGCTGATCGCGCGATTCTGGTGATGACCGATGACGAGGTCGAGCCGTTGGCGGTCGCCAAGATCCTCAAAGCCATTGCCGACGAAGAGGCCCCCGGCCTGGTCATTCTCGGCAAGCAGGCGATCGACGACGATTGCAACCAGACCGGCCAGATGCTCGCTGCCCTGATGGGCCGTCCGCAAGGCACCTTCGCCAGCGAAGTGACCGTCGATGGCACAGCGGTCACGGTGAAGCGTGAAGTCGATGGCGGGCTTGAGACGGTCAAGCTGGCGATGCCGGCGATCATTACCACCGATCTGCGCCTCAACGAGCCGCGCTATGCCAGCCTGCCCAACATCATGAAGGCCAAGTCCAAACCGATGGCTAACAAGACCCCGGCTGACTATGGCGTTGACACGAGCCCGCGCCTCAAGACACTTAAAGTGGTCGAACCGCCGGTGCGCAGCGCCGGCATCAAGGTGGCGGACGTCGATGCACTGGTCGCCAAGCTCAAGGAACTGGGAGTCGCATCATGAGCGTTCTCGTCTATGCCGAACATGACAATGCCTCGCTGAAGGATGCGACGCTTGCGGTAGTGACCGCTGGTGCGGCGCTGGGCGAAGTCCACGTGCTGATCGCGGGCGCTGCCTGCGGTGCTGCCGCTGATGCCGCCGCGAAGATCGCCGGTGTCGCCAAGGTGCTGAAGGCCGATGATGCGGCCTATGGTGCACAGCTCGCTGAAAACGTCGCGCCGCTGGTGGCTGGCCTGATGGCCGGTTATGACGCCGTGCTGTTTCCCGCCACTGCCCACGGCAAGAACATCGGGCCGCGCGTCGCCGCGCTGCTTGATGTCATGCAGATCAGCGACATCCTCTCGGTCGAAGGCCCCAAGACCTTCACCCGGCCGACTTATGCGGGCAACGCCATCGCCACCGTCGAATCGAGCGACCCCAAGCTGGTGATCACCGTGCGCGGCACGGCCTTCGCCAAGGCGGAAACCAGCGGCGGTTCGGCCAGTGTCGAGGCCGTTTCGGGCGCAGGGGACGCGGGGATTTCCTCGTTTGCCGGTGCCGAAATCGCCAAGCTTGAGCGCCCGGAACTTACCAGCGCCAAGATCATCGTCTCGGGCGGCCGCGCATTGAAAGATGCCGCGACATTCGAACAGGTCATCTTCCCGCTGGCGGACAAACTCGGTGCGGCCGTTGGCGCGAGCCGCGCAGCGGTCGACGCGGGCTATGTGCCCAACGATTATCAGGTCGGCCAGACCGGCAAGATCGTCGCCCCGGAATTCTACATCGCCATCGGCATTTCCGGCGCGATCCAGCATCTGGCAGGCATGAAGGATTCCAAGGTCATCGTCGCGATCAACAAGGACGAAGACGCGCCGATCTTCCAGGTGGCAGACATCGGCCTGGTCGGCGATCTGTTCAATCTGGTGCCGGAGCTGACGGGGAAGCTTTGATCCAGATCACAGCCGCAAGATAGAAAAGCCCCGGCCTCACCGCCGGGGTTTTTTTCTTGCCCTCTCCCGGCAATTCCATAGCCTGCGGGCAAATGGACAAAGGGAGAGGTACGATGGACCCGCGCATGCAGGAGCTGTGGGATCACCACGAGATCCGCCAGTTGCTCGCCACGTATTGCCACGGCTGTGACCGCATGGACGAGGTCGAAATGGCATCGACTTATGCTGCGGACAGCTGGGACGATCACGGACCGCGCAAAATGGAGGGCCGCCAGTTCTCGATCGACACGGTGGAAGAAGCGAGCCGCACCACCACGGTGGTCAGCCACATGCTCGGCCAGTCACTGATCCGGGTGGATGGTGACGAGGCGGGGGTGGAGACCTATTTCGTCGCCACCTTGATGTATCCGCCCAAGGACGGCGCCGAAACGCTCAACCAGCTCGGCGGACGCTATGTCGACCGGCTGGTGCGCGAGAACGGCAAGTGGCGGATCGACCGGCGCATCTGCGTGCGCGAATGGTCCGCGTCTCAGCCGGTGGCTGGCGATTTTCTCGCCAAGGCGGGCTTCGTCCAGACGCAGCGTGGGCCGGAGGATGTCTCCTATGCCGCGCTGGGCATGGCGCATTCGGGCAACCCGTGGCTGGCGGAGGCGACGGCTGGTTGATTGCTGCCATATCTTGCCATTATCTGCCATAAATACTATATCCGATCCATGGACAGCATGAACATCTCGCTTCCCGCTGCGCTCAAGGCATTCGTCGATGGCTACGTCGCCGAGGGGCACTACGCCACCGCCAGCGAATATGTCCGCGAGCTGATCCGCAACGATGCCAAGGCCAAGGCGCAGGCGCGGCTTGATGGCCTGCTGCTGGAGGGGCTGGAAGGCGAAGACATGGAGTGGACCGAGGTTGATTGGGATCGCCTCCGCAATCGGGCTGCTGGCGGATGAGCGCAAGGGTGGTAATCCGCCGCGCTGCGAAACGTGACCTTGATGCCCTGACCGATTATTTCCTGAACGAGGCTGACACAGAAACGGCGGGACGCTTCGTCGAACAGGCTCGCACCAGCTTCCTCGCCTTGGCGGAGACATCCGGCCTTGGTCCACCGGTGGCGACTCGGGCCTTAGGACTGTCGAGCCTGCGCAAGTGGCGGGTCGATGGATTTCCCAAAGTTCTGATCTTTTACGAGCCGATTGAACGCGGTGTCCGGATCGTTCGCATTTTGCATTCGGCAGCCGACTGGTGGTCACTTGTCACGGTCAACTGACGCTCAAAGCCACTCACTCAGCCCATGCAGCGCAACCCCCACCAGCCCGCCCACCAGCGTCCCGTTGATCCGGATGAACTGCAAGTCGCGCCCCACAGCGCCTTCGATCCGGTCGGTGACGGTCTGCGCATCCCAGCGGCGCACGGTTTCTGACACCAGCCGCACGATCTCGTCGCCATAGCGGGTGGCCATGCCGACCGTGGTGCGGCGGGCGAAGCGGTTGACCAGCAGTTGCAGGCGGGCGTCGTTCTGCAGCGCGGTGCCCAGTGCAGCCATGCTGTCGCCCATCTGGCCTGCCAGCACGCGGTTCGGATCGCGAATTGCCCGCAGCAGTTTGAGCCGCAGCTGTTCCCACATGCCGTCAAGCCAGCGCGCCATGGCGGGATTAGCCAGCACTTCGCCCTTGAGCCGCTGCACGCGGGCCTGCATCGCTGCATCATGCAAAAGGTCGTGCGCCAGCAGGTCGATGCCTTCGATGATCCGCCCGCGCAAGGGATGGTCCGGCATCACCAGCGTTTCGGCGAGCAGCTTGTAGAGCCCGTCGAGCACCGCATTGGCGAGCTTCTCGTCGAGCCCGGTCCAGCGCATCATGCCGCCAGCACGGTCGTGGATGATCGCGCGGACCAGGTCTTCGTTGTCCTCGATGGTGAGGGCCGCGCGGCGGATGAAGCTTTCGATCACCGGCAAGTGGCGCTGGTCGGCAATCGCGGCGGTGAGCAGTTGCCCGAGCAGCGGCGCGAGATCGAGTTTTTCGAGCTGCCGACTGAGGCCCTGCTTGACCATCGCGCCGAGCTGATCCTTGTCGAGCGATTCGAGCACGTCGCCCAGCAGGCTGGCGGCGCCCGCGCGCAGCCGGCCTTCGCCGCCACTGGCCGGATCGGCGAGGTAGCTGCCTGCCGCCCCGGCAATGTTGTAGCCGCGCATACGCCGGGCGACGACATTGGGCGTGAGGAAATTATCCCGCAGGAACGCCGCCATGGTCTCGGCGATGCGGTCCTTGTTTTCCGGGATGATCGCGGTGTGCGGGATCGGCAGCCCCAGGGGGCGGCGGAAAAGCGCAGTGACCGCGAACCAGTCCGCCAGTCCGCCGACCATCGCCGCTTCGGTGAAGGCCAGGGCATAGCCCCAAAATGCGTGGGCTCCGGGATGCTCGCCGGAAAAGCGGCGCAGCAGCAAAAATGCGATGGCCATGACCAGCAGCAGGCCGGTGGCGACCAGCCGCATGCGCCTGCCGCGATCGGCGGGTATCTGCATCACTCGGCGGGCTGGACGCCCTCACCGAGACCGCCTGCCTGCGACGGATAGGTCGCCTGGCGTCCGTCTTCGGGCTTATAAGTGAGCAGCGAGCGGCGCAGCTTGGGCCCGACCCGCTTTTCCATCCCGTCGGCGAGGCTGAAGGCGGCGGGCACGATCAGCAGGGTGAGCACGGTCGACATGATCAGCCCGCCGATCACCACAGTGCCCATCGGCGCGCGCCATGCGCCATCGCCGCCCAGCGAGGCCGCCGTGGGGACCATGCCGGCGGTCATCGCGACGGTTGTCATGATGATCGGCTGGGCGCGTTTGTGGCCCGCCTCGAGAATTGCCGTCAGCTTGTCCGCGCCTTGCGCCATTTCCTCGATCGCGAAATCTATAAGCAGGATCGAATTCTTGGCGACGATGCCGAACAGCATGAGAATGCCGATAATCACCGGCATTGAAACCGCCTGGCCGACCAGCGCCAGCATCAGCAGACCGCCCAGCGGGGCCAGAAACAGCGAGCCCATATTGACCAGCGGCGAGACAAATCGGTGATAGAGCAGCACCAGCACCGCAAAGACCAGCAGCACCCCGGCTGCCAGGGCCTGGCTGAAGCTGGCGAACATTTCGCCTTGCCAGCGTGCCTCGCCAAACGGCGCATTGGATACGCCGGTGGGCAGGTTTTTCATGATCGGCAGATTGTTCACCGCCGCGGTCACTGTGCCCTTGGCGGCACCCGGGCCAATGTCCGCACCGACGAAAACCCGCCGGCTCTGGTTATAGCGCTGCACGCTGACCGGACCGGTGCCAAAGGTGATCTCGGCGACGCTTGACAGCGGCACGGAGCCGCCGGAACTGGTCTGGACCGGCAGGTTCTGGATGGTCGAAAGGCTGCGCCTGGAATCCTCGGAAAGGCGCACCCGGATTGGCACCTGGCGGTCAGTCAGCGAGAATTTCGCGGCGTTCTGGTCGATATCGCCAATCGTGGCGATGCGGATGGTCTGGCTGAGCGCGGTCGTGGTCACCCCCAGGCTGGCGGCAAGATCCACCCTTGGCCTGACAATCACTTCGGGCCGCCGTAAGTCCCCGCTGACCCGCGGAGCAACCAGCCCTTCGACGCTCTTCATCTGCTCGACCAGCGTCGCCGCCGCGTTTTCGAGCGCGACCAGGTCCGAGCCTGACAGCATGATCGAAATGGGTCGGCCCGAACCGCCGCCGCCGCCGCCCATCGAATTGAAATCCAGGAACGAAATGCGCGCATCGGGGATGGATTGGAATTTCTGGGTCAACCCGCGCTCGAACTCCTGGCTGGTCTTGTCACGATCGCGCTTGAGGTTGATGAAAATGCGGCCGTTGCCTTCCCTGACGTTGGAGAAAGCGGTTTGCACATCGGGATCCTGCGTCGCGAGTTCCGACACCTGATCGGCCACGGCCATGGTCTGGGCAATCGTCGTGCCTGGAACCATCGAGATGTTGACCATGGAGAAGTCGCTGTTCACCGAAGGGAAGAACTGCTTGGGAATGAATGCAAGCAAGACCCCGGTGAGCGCCAGCGCACCCACTCCCACGCCTACCATCCACAGCCGGTGATCGCGCAGGCGCGCGGCGATGCGCTGCCTGAGGCCGAGACGTCGGCCTTGGGAAAGCAGCTTCTGCTTGTAGGCAGCCACGCGTCTGACATCGAGAGTCCATGACAGGATCGCCATGTAGCGATCCATCCACGGCCCGCTGGCATGTTCGGCATGGCCATGTGACTTGAGGAAATAGGCGGCCAGCATCGGCGTGATCGTGCGTGCGACAGCCAGACTGAGCAGCACCGAGGTTACGACGGTCAGGCCGAAGCTCTTGAAGAACTGGCCGGGAATTCCGCCCATCAGGCCCACCGGCAGGAACACCGCCACGATCGAGAAGGTCGTTGCGACAACCGCCAGCCCGATTTCATCCGCCGCGTCGATCGATGCCTGATAGGCGCTCTTGCCCATGCGCATGTGGCGCACAATGTTTTCGATCTCGACAATCGCATCGTCGACCAGCACACCTGCAACCAGGCCCAGCGCGAGCATCGAGATGGAGTTGAGCGAAAAGCCGAACCATGAATAGAGGAACCAGAAGGTGGGTATCGCGGCCAGCGGGATGGCAATCGCCGAGATGATCGTCGCGCGCCAGTCGCGCAGGAAGAAGAACACGACGATGACTGCGAGGATCGCGCCTTCGACCATCGCGGCCATCGAGCTTTCATACTGCGCCTTGGTGTAGTCCACCGAGGAATAGAGCCGGGAAAAGCGCACGCCAGGATGCTCTTTTTCAAGCTTGGCCAATTGCACCACTGTATCGTCGTAGACCGAAACGTCAGAAGCCCCGCGCGCCCGCTTGATGTCGACGATGACCACCGGCTTGCCGCGCAGCTTGGCCGCTGAAGTGACTTCGCCAACGCTGTCCGACACATTCGCGAAATCAGCGAGTTTGACCGTGCGCCCGCCGCCAATTGCCACGTCCTTCTGGGATAGCTCGTAAGCCGAGGCGGCATTGCCGAGCACGCGCACCGACTGGCGTGAACCGGCGATTTCGGCTTTGCCGCCCGCTGCATTGACGTTGAGTTGGCGCAATGCGGCGTTGACCTGCGATGCCGAAAGTCCCAGTGACTGCATCCGCGCCGGATCGAGCGTGACCAGAATTTCGCGGCTCACCCCGCCGCCGCGCCCGACCGCGGCCATGCCTTCAATTGACAGCAGGCGCTTGGAAATGGTGTCGTCGACAAACCAGGAAAGCTGTTCGAGGGTCATGTCATCTGAGGTGACAGCCCATGCGGCGATTTCACTGCCCTGGCCGGCGAGCTTGTTGACCCGCGGCTCCAGAATGCCTTCGGGCAGATCGCTCCGCGCCTGATCGACGGCATTCTTCACTTCGTTGACGGCCGCGTTGACGTCGGTGCCGATCAGGAACATGACGAAGGTCTGGCTCATGCCTTCGGTCGCCGTTGAGCTGATCGAATCAACCCCGTTGATTGTGCGCACTGCCGATTCGATGCGCTGGGTAATCTGGGTTTCAATCTCGGTCGGCGCTGCGCCGGGCTGCGAAATCATCACTGACACAGCCGGGAATTCGACATCGGGCATGTCCTGCACCTTCATTTGGGTGAAGGAGACCAGGCCCATGAGCATCAGCCCGATAAACAGGATGATCGGCACGACCGGATTACGGATCGACCAGGCCGAGATATTGCGGAAATCCACGGTTCAGTTCCGCCCGTGCTTTGCTGCAGCCAGCCGGCTTACAGCCGGACCAATTTGAGCCGCCCGGCTCACTGCCGGACCAGCTTGGGATTAACGGTTTCGCCCGGAGAGAGAAAGCCGCCTGAACGCACGACGACGCGTTCGCTGCCATCGAGCCCGGAAAGGATCGCGATGCCGGAATCGGTAACCGTTCCGGTCTTGATGTCGCGCCGCCGCGCCTTGCCGTCCTTATCGACGATATAGACGTAGCTGCCGCGGTTGTCGGAAAGGATCGCCGAATCGGGCAATTTGGGTGCCACCACCGCGCCGCCCTGCAGCGTGGCGCTGGCAAAGCCGCCGGGGCGCAACTGGGGGGCATAGGCCAGGGCAATCCGGGCCATGCCCTGGCGGGTTTGCGGATCGATAACCGGCGAGAGCTGCCAGACCTGGCCGGTGAAGCTCTTGTCGGAACCAACCGGCGTGACCAGTGCCGTGGCTCCCATGCCCAGCTTGGCGAAATCGACCTCGCCGACCTGTGCCTTCAATTCCATCTCGCCGCCTTGCGCGATGCGGAACAGCACGCCGCTGCCGCTCGAGACCACCTGGCCGGGCTCCACCTTGCGTTCGAGCACAAGGCCGGCGGCCGGGGCGACAATGTTAAGCCGCTGGGTGCGCGCGCGCAATTCGCCCAGCTGCGCACCGGCGACCCGCACGCGGGCGGCGGCGGCATCACGCAGCGCCGTGAGCCGGTCGACGTCGGCCTTGGAAATGAACCCGCGTTCAACCAGCTTCAGCGCGCGTTCGAGATTTGCCTGGGCAAGGCGTGCATCGGCCTGAGCAACCTGAATCTGCGCCGCGCCGCTCGCCTGTTGCTGCTCCTGCACCGAGCGGTCGACAATCGCCAACACCTGGCCAGTGCGGACCCAATCGCCCGGCTCGACCAGCACCCGCACGATCTGTCCGCCTTCGCCGGCAACGCCGACCGGCAATTCGCGGCGCGCGGCCAGGCTGCCATTGGTGGAAACTTCGCTTGCGACGGTCACCTTGGCGGGAACGACGACCGAAACCAGCGGAGCCTGTGAAGCCCGGCCTGCGGCAGCAGTGTCTGCGTCGCCGCTATGGTTCAGGAACCAGACCCCGACAAGCGCCAGCAAGGCCACAATGGCAATGATCCACATCCGCCGGCGCGAGACAGCTTCCTGTTCGCTCGTTTCATGCAGGGTTTCAAAGCCCGATGTTTCGGGCTCGGCTGCGGCGGTGTCGATCCTGGCATCGTAATTCATGTCAGCTTCCGCCTCGACGCGGACCTCGCGCGTGGAAATTCCATAGCCAAACCAATAATATACCCTTTATTCAGCGCGCACGGCGGAACCAGGGGCAGCAACTGGGGCCAACTTGACGACGGCCATAGACTTGGGCGCGGCGGCTGGCAATGCGGGACATGGATTTTGGCCCGTTCCGCGACAGTCTGAGACAATTCGCGTCAGGCGGCGTTGGCTTGTCGATTCGCGGCGACTTCGACCAGATATCAGTATTTGAGCTGGCGCTCGTAGAGATCGCGGTAGTGCTGGATGCGGGTCACGCGCAGCCCCTGCATCCCCGAACGGTCGACCGCGCGCTGCCAGGAAGCGAATTCCTCCAGCGTCAGGCCATAGCGTTCGCAAACTTCGTCGATGCTCAGCAAGCCGCCGTTAACCGCTGCCACGACTTCTGCCTTGCGCCGCACGACCCAGCGGGTTGTGCCGGGCGCCGGTAGCGAATCAATCGTGAGCGGCTCGCCGAGCGGGCCAATCACAATTGCTGGCTTGATCTTTTGGTTCTCGATCATTGTTGCCCTCGGTCGCCAGACAGGGAAATCCCGGCGAGGCAATAACCTATGCCCCCGTCAGGTTTGCGATTGCCTAAAGCAGTCTGGTTAATGTCGCGTGAGGCATGAACAAATCCGGCCAGGGCGCGGGCACAAGCGGGGTCAAAATTGCCCCAGCGCGCCCTTTGCGGCTGGTCTGCGCCAAGTAATTCGCGGCGCGCGGCCCAGCCGGCGAACAGGCGCGACGACAATTCGTGCCATTCGGGAACGAGCCAGGAATCGCCTGCCCGGCCTGGGCCGGCAGCGGCGGGTTGCGGGTATTTGAGGTTAAATCCAAGGTCCATCGCCCAGCCTATAGGCGCAGGAAGGTTCAAACGAAGTAAAGGCGGTCTTTACCTTCCGATCATGTTGGTTAACCGGATTGCGTGCTGTTTTGCGCCCCATACCCAAGTCGCTCGCCGGCGTGTATGGGCACGGCCATGACGCTTGATGCACTCCTGGCGGCGGGGCTCGATCCCGCCGCATTGTTTCAGATCGCCGGGCCGCTGGCCGGGCGGCGGATCGTTGTCGCCATGTCGGGCGGCGTCGATAGCTCGGTGGTGGCGGCACTGGCGGCCGCAAGCGGCGCCGAGGTGATCGGCATCACGCTCCAGCTCTATGACAATGGCGCGGCGAGCGGGCGCAAGGGCGCGTGCTGCGCGGGCGATGATATCCGCGATGCCCGCGCGGTGGCCGACCGGCTGGGGATAGCCCACTATGTGTTCGATCACGAAAGCAGCTTCCGTGAGGAGGTGGTGGACCGCTTCGCCGATGAATATCTCGCCGGGCGCACGCCAATTCCCTGCATCCGCTGCAACATGGGCCCAAAGTTCACCGACCTGTTCGCCATGGCGCGCGAGCTTGGCGCCGATTGCCTGGCGACGGGGCATTATGTCCGCCGCGAGCTTGGCCTGGCAGGCGCCGAGCTTCACCGCGCGGTCGATCCGGCGCGCGACCAGAGCTATTTCCTGTTCGCCACCACCGAAGCTCAGCTTGAATTCCTGCGCTTTCCGCTTGGCGGACTGGCCAAGCCCGATGTGCGCCGAATCGCTGCAGCGGCCGGACTGAAAGTCGCGGCAAAGCCCGACAGTCAGGACATCTGTTTCGTCCCCGATGGCGATTATGCCGGCCTGGTGCGCAAATTGCGCCCCGAGGCCGATGCGCCCGGCGAGATCGTCCATGCCGAAAGCGGCGCTGTGCTGGGCGCGCATCGCGGGGTTACCGGGTTCACCGTCGGCCAGCGGCGCGGGCTGGAAGTGGGCGGGCAGGCCGAGCCGCTCTATGTTATCGGGCTTGATGCCGCCAGCCGCCGCGTGCTCGCCGGCCCGCGCCGTCTGCTGGCCGTTGGTGCTGCCAGCTTGAGCGAGACCAACCGCATTGGGCCCATGCCCGCAGGCGCGCCGCTGATGGCCAAAGTGCGCTCGTTGGCCAAGCCGGTCCCCGTGTTTCTTGAAGAACCATTGGGCCCAGAAGATTTTGGCGGAGGCGCTGCTAGCCGGATCCGCTTCCTGGCACCAGAATACGGTGTCGCGCCAGGGCAGGCGGCGGTGATCTATGCGGGCGAACGGGTGATTGGCGGCGGTTGGATCGAGGCTACGGAACCCGCCTAGTCCTCCCACTTGTCGAGCACGCAGCCTGCGCCCGGCTGCATCCGGGCGGTGTGGCGCGAAAGCAATGGGAAGCGCGCGGTGACTGCCTTGGCCGGCTGGTCTTCGCTCAACGTAATCAGTGCCATGCCGGGCAGTAAGTCCTTGGCGCAGTCGGCGAGGCTGCGCCCACCAAGATAACGGCACGAGCAGGTCACCCGAGCGCCGTATGCTGCGCCCGCATCGGCATAGCTGGTGATCGGGGTCCAGAACCAGCCGGCGAGGGCAACCAGCGCGAGCAGCGCGAGCACCAGTGGCGTGCGCCAGCGCAGGCGGCGCAGCGCCTTGTGGCGGGGCGGCAGTGGTTGCGGCTTGGCTGTTGCCATATTTCCCCGGCTTGACCATGAGTGGCCGGCCATGATGACCCGCCGCCTCTCCCTTATTGTGCTTGGCCTCGCTCTGCCAGCCCTGATCGGCTGCGCCGGTGACGCACCTGCTCCTCCGCCGCCGCTGACCACAGCGGCGCTTGCGGCGGTCGCCGAACAGCCCGGTGCTCCGCGCGAGGCACTGGCGCGTCAGATCGACGAATTGTTTGCCGACCCCGAATCGGGCGAGACCTATGCACTGCTCGCCATGCAGGGCGGGCGGATCGTCGCCGAACGCTATGCGCCGGGCTATACCCGGGACACCCGGTTCATCGGCTGGTCGATGACCAAGTCGATCACCGGGGTGATGATCGGGATGCTGATTTCCGACGGGCGGATGCAGCTCGACGCGAGCGCGCCGATCCCGCTGTGGCAGCGCCCCGGCGATCCGCGCGGCGAGATCACCGTGCGCCAGCTGTTGCAGATGCGCTCTGGCCTGCGGCACAGCGAGAGCGCCGAGCCGCCATACGCCGCGGACGAAGCGCGGATGCTGTTCCTCGATGGCCGCGACGACATGGCCGCCTATGCCGAAGCGCAGCCGCTTGAGGCCGAACCGGGCCGCAAGTTCGAATACTCCTCGGCCACGTCGGTGATTCTCGCCGATGCCGCCGCCCATGCGCTGAGCGCCAGCCGCGCGCCGGAACTGCGCCGGCAGGTGGTCAATGACTATCTCCACACCCGCCTGTTCGAGCCGCTCGGCATGCGCTCGGCGGCGGCTGAGTTCGACAGTGCGGGCACATTCATCGGCTCGAGCATGGTCCACGCCAGCGCCCGCGACTGGGGCAAGTTCGGCGAATTCCTGCGCAACATGGGCTCGGTCAAAGGGGCGCAGGTCGTACCGCGCGGCTGGATCGAATTCATGACCGCGCCGAGCCCGCGCAATCCCGGCTACGGCGCGCAGCTGTGGCTTAATCGCCCGCGCAGCGACGGCGGTGATGCGCTGCTGCCGGGGAAGGCACCCGCCAGCCTGTTCGCCGCAAGAGGCCACCTCGGGCAATATGTTATCGTCTCGCCTGCGCAAAAGCTGACCCTGGTGCGGCTGGGCAAGTCTGACACCGACGAGCGCCCGGCGCTGCGCGACCACCTCGCCCGGATCGCGGCGCTATTTCCTGGCGGCTGAGGCCGGCACATCTGCCGGCAGCACATCGTCAGCTGCCAGCCCGGTCTCGTCGACATGCCCTTCCGGGTCGGGGTGGATCAGCATTTCGACGCCGGGAAATTCGGAGAGCAATTTGGCTTCGATCTCGTCCATCACCCGGTGCGCCTCGCGCACGCTCATTTCCGGCGCAACCCAGACGTGAAACTGGACGAAATCGCGGTTTCCGGAAGTGCGCGTGCGCAAATCGTGCACTCCGCGCAACTCGGGATGGCGGCCCAGCACTTCGACAAAGCGCGCTTTCTTGTCTTCGGGCCACTCCTGATCCATCAGCTGCTCGATGGCCCGGCTCGAGGCTTTCCAGGCCCCCCAGCCCAGCCACAGCGCGATGGCCAGGCCAAAAGCGGGGTCGGCGCCGGCAATTCCGGCAATGCGATCTAGCGCCAGCGCCGCGATGACCGCGAGGTTGAGCAGCAGGTCGGACTGGTAGTGGACATGGTCGGTAGCAATCGCCAGGCTGCCGGTGCGCGCGATAACGTGGCGCTGCCAGGCGAGCAGCGCCAGCGTCGCCGCCATCGCGATCAGCGAGACGGCGATGCCTTCGCTCGCCCCGGCGACCCGCGCGCCGCCGGTCATGGCATCGATTGCCTGCGAGGCCAGAGCCAGCGCCGAAATCGAGATCAGCACGACCTGGAACATCGCCGCCAGTGCTTCGGCCTTGCCGTGGCCGAAGCGGTGCTTGGCGTCGTCGGGCTGGGCGGCGACCCACACGCCGACCAAAGTTGCGATGCTGGCGACAAGATCGAGCACAGTGTCGGCCAGGCTGCCAAGCATGGCGGTCGATCCGCTCGTCCAGGCCGCCCAGGCCTTGAGCGAGACCAGCACGATCGCGACCGCAATGCTGGCGAGCGCCGCGCTGCGGTTGAGCATGGCCGAAGATGGCGGCGTGCTCATGGGAACAGCAGCCCCGATGTCCAGCCGTTGCCGGCGCGCTCAAAGCGGCGGCGCTCGTGCAGGCGGTGGGGCCGGTCGATCCAGAATTCCATGGTTTCAGGCTCCAGCCGGAACCCGGTCCAGTGCGCCGGGCGGATCACGTCGCGCCCGGCAAATTGCGCCTCGGCGGCGGCGTGCCGGTCGATCAGTTCGGTGCGCGCGGCCAGCGGCGCCGACTGGTCGGAGGCGATTGCGCCAAGCTGCGAATCGCGGCTGCGGCTGGCGAAATAGGCATCGGCAGTGGCCGCATCCACCTCGCGCAGTGGCCCTTCGATGCGGATCTGGCGGCGCAGCGATTTCCAGTGAAACAGCAGTGCGGCCTGCGGATTGTCGGCAAGTTCGCCGCCCTTGCGGCTGCGGGCGTTGGTATAGAAAGTGAAGCCTTCGCTCCCGTGCCCCTTCAGCAGCACCATGCGGAGCGACGGCGTGCCTTGCGGCGTGGCGGTGGCCAGCGCCATCGCATTGGCGTCGTTGGGCTCACTGGCGCGCGCTTCGTCGAACCAGGCGGCGAACAGGGCGATGGGATCGCTATCGGGAATGGCATTGCTGGCAGGGTCAGAAGAGTCGGTCATGGTCGCCGCTTCGCATAGGCGCGGATCGCACATTTGAAAAGCGCGCCTTGCCGTAAGCGCCAAGCAAACCTAGTTTAGCAGAATGGCAGCAGATCCTTACAGCATTCTCGGAGTGGCCCGCGGCGCGAGCGAAAAGGACATCAAGTCCGCTTATCGCAAACTTGCCAAGGAACTGCATCCCGATACCAACACCGACAACCCGCGCGCGACGGAACGCTTCAGCGAGGTGACTGGCGCCTATGACCTGTTGTCCGACAAGGCGAAGCGCGCCCAGTTTGATCGCGGCGAGATCGATGCTGATGGCAATCCGGCCATGCCCTTCGGCTATGGCGGGGGCGGGGGCGGTGGCGGTGGCGGTGGCGGCGGCCCTCGCGGCTTCGGCGGCGGGGGCGGCGAGACGATCGACTTGGGTGATATTTTCGGCGGCCTGTTCGGCGGCGGCGGCGGCGGTGGTTTTGGCGGCGGCGCGCGCGGGGGCGGGCGGGCCCCGCCGCGCGGCGCCAGCATGCAATACCGGCTCGATGTCTCGTTCGCCGACGCCGCCACCGGCGCTGCCCAACGCATCACCCTGTCAGACGGCAAGACGCTCGATCTCAAACTGCCAGCCGGGCTCGAAAGCGGCACCCAGATGCGGCTTGCCGGCAAGGGCGAGGCGGGGCCGGGCGGCAATGGCGACGCGCTGGTGACGATTCAGGTCCAGCCGCACGCATTCTTTCGCCGCGACGGCGACAACATCCGCCTCGATCTGCCAGTCTCGCTCGACGAGGCGCTGGGCGGCACCAAAATCAAGGTGCCGACAGTGGAAGGCGCGGTGATGCTGACGATTGCCCCGGCCAGCAGTTCGGGCAAAGTGATGCGCCTCAAGGGCAAGGGCTTCGCGCGCAAGGACGGCAGCCGCGGCGATCAGCTGGTCACGCTCGAAATCGTGCTGCCCGTGGGTGACGAGGATCTTGCCCGGCGGCTCGATGGCTGGCGCGACGAGCGGCCCTTGCGGGCACGGCTTGGCGTTTGAGGCCGCAGGTAACCGTCATGGTCGAGGAACGCCCGATCGGTGAGCCCGGCACCCATCCCGATCTGACGCCCGAAGGCCGCCGACGTGCGGCGCTCGACTGGCGCGGGGATTTCCAGCAGCGGATCGACAAAGTGCTGGTCGGCAAGCGCCGCGCTTTGGCCATTGTTCGCCGGGTTTGGGTCGGCGCCTATTATGATGGGTTCATCCATGCCGGAAATCTCGCCTATATGGCGATCCTGTCGCTGTTCCCGTTCTTTGTGACGATGACTGCGGTGTTCACCCTGCTCGGCGAGGCGGATCAGCGGCTGGCCTCGGTCCACGCCTTCCTCACCGCGCTGCCGCCGGTGGTCGCCGGCGCGCTGGAGCCGGTGGCGCGCGATGTCGTCGAGGCGCGCTCGGGCTGGCTGTTGTGGGCGGGCGGGCTGGTCGGGTTGTGGACGGTTTCCAGCCTGATCGAGACGATCCGCGACATCCTCCACCGCGCCTATGGCACCCAGGCAACCCAGGCCTTCTGGCGCCAGCGCCTGCTCTCGTCCGCGCTGATCTTCGGCGCGGTGGTGACCCTGCTGTTCTCGCTGTTCGCCCAGGTCGCGATCAGCGCGGCGCAGGAAGTGATCACCGCCTGGTTTCCGCGCATGGATGGGGTGTCTGGCCAGCTGGCGACCTCGCGGCTGGCCCCGGCGGCGGTGCTCTTTGTATCGATCTACCTGCTGTTCCTCTCGCTCACCCCCCAGCAATACAGCGGCGAGGCCTATCCCAAATGGCCCGGCGCGGTGCTGGTCACGCTGTGGTGGCTGGGGGTCACGGTCGCCCTGCCGGGCCTGCTGCACATGTTTTTCACCTACGATCTGACTTATGGCAGCCTGGCCGGCGTGATGATCGCCCTTTTCTTTTTCTGGTTGGTAGGCTTAGGGTTGGTCGTGGGGGCAGAGCTCAATGCGGCGCTGGCCGTCACGCCGGAAGAACGCGATCTGATCGAGCGCGCTGAAAGCCGGTCAAAAACAGCAAATGGCCAAGCGGCCGCAGGGCAACGAAATGAGGCGCAATGACCGGTTTGATGGAAGGTAAACGCGGGCTGATCATGGGTCTGGCGAACGACAAGTCGCTGGCCTGGGGCATTGCCAGGGCACTGCGCGAACATGGCGCGGACCTGGCCTTCACTTATCCCAATGCCGCAATCGAAAAGCGCGTGCGCCCGCTGGCGGCAGAGCTCGGCTGCGATTTCGTGCTGCCCTGCGATGTTTCCGACAAGGCGGGTTTGGATGAGGCATTTGCGACGCTTGCCGCGCGCTGGCCGACAATCGATTTCGTGGTCCACGCGATCGGTGCGTCCGACAAGAACGAGCTGCGCGGTCGCTACAGCGATACCAGCCTGGAAAACTTCCTCAACACGATGAATGTCAGCGTCTACAGCCTGACTGCGGTTGCCCAGCGCGCCGCGCCAATGATGCCGATTCGCGCAGACGGGGGCGGGGGCGGCTCGATCCTGACGTTGACTTATTACGGCGCGGAAAAGGTCGTGCCGCATTACAACGTCATGGGCGTCGCCAAATCAGCGCTGGAGACCAGCGTCAAGTATCTTGCCGCCGATCTTGGCCGCGATGGCATCCGGGTCAACGCGATTTCAGCCGGGCCGATCCGCACGCTGGCGGCTTCGGGCATCGGCGATTTCAACCTGATCCTTAAATGGAACGAGCTCAACGCGCCGCTGGGCCGCAATGTCACGATCGAGGATGTCGGCGGGGCGGGGCTCTATCTGCTGTCTGACCTCGCGTCAGGCGTGACCGGCGAGATCCACCACGTCGATGCCGGCTACAATGTCATCGGCATGAAGCGCGAAGATGCGCCGGATATTGCGCTCGCAGATTAGCGTTCACTTATCCGCAGAAGCGGCCGGCGGCGTCGGCTGCACGCTTTCGGGGTCCTGCAGCGCGCGCTGCTTGGCTTCATATTCGCGCTCGATCACTTCGACGCGGGCCTGCGTTTCCGCTGCATCCTGGTCAATCGTCGCCAGGCGGCGTGCGCGCTCGTCGGCGATCAGCTGGCTGAAGCGGATATTGGGGTCGCCGCGCTTTTCGGCATAGGCGGTGTCGATCAGCTTGCCGACGCAGCCGGTCATGCCGCCGGCGCCAACCGGCGAGCAGCTGAGCGTGCCGGTGGCACCCACCGTTTCATAGGCCAGCACCCGGTCGGTCCAGGCGCGGTTGTCGGGCGCCCGGCTCTCGCGCAGGCCTTCGGGGATCCGGAAGCGTTCGGCTTCGTCCTTGCGCGCGCAGACGGTGATTTCGTTCGCGGTTGATTGCGGGCAGGCATCGTCGCCATAGATGATCAGCTGGTTGACCTTTTCATCCGCGCTTTGCGCCTGCGCCGGGGCAGCCAGCAGCAGGGCGGCAGGGACCAGGGCAATTCCGGCAATCATCTGGCGCAGCATGGTCACGAATTCCTTGTCTCGGTTGCTGCCAATATAGGGGCAGGACGGCTGAATGCTAGGTGAAGCTGGGACCGGCTGCATTGACCTGACGCAAGCGATCAGACTTTTTCCGACAGGCGGATCGCCAGCCGGCAGCCGAGGCGGATCGCGCCGGACAGCAGCGGATAGAGCGGAGCCTGCTCGGCGCCTGCGGCCAGCGCGGCAGCGCGGTGCGCGCGCTCGTCGTCGCGGAAGCTGCTGATCACGCCGGACAGTTCCTCGTCGCTGGTCCCCAGTTCTTCGAGCTGGGCGCTATAGTGCCGGTCGATCTCGGTCTCGATTGCCGCCGTGCAGGCCATTGCCGCTTTCGGCCCGATCAGCGCAGTCGCTGCGCCGAGCGCATAGCCCGCCACATGCCAGAACGGCTGGAGTGCGGTCGGGCGGACACCGCGCGCGGCAATCAGCGCGTTGAATTTCCGCAGGTGCTCAGCTTCCTGGATTGCCATGGCGGCGATCTCGTCGGCGCCTTCGCCGCGCGTGCCCATCACTGCCAGCTGGCCGGCATAGATCCGCGTCGCGCCGTATTCGCCCGCCTGATTGACCCGCAGCATGGCCTCGCGCTTGCCGGAACTCATGGTGCGCGGCTCATGGCGCGCTCTGCTTGCGCAACAGCAGGAAGCCGATCGCGAGCGCGGCGGCGGCGGAAAACAGGAAGTTCCAGCCCGCCAGCGAGACGCCCAGCAGGCTCCACGGCGCGACGTCACAGCGCACCAGCGGCGCGTTCATGATTGCTTCGAGCGGATCGCCGCCGCCTGCGGTCGCCGGGGCGGAGCAGGCCGTCAGGCCCTGCCACCAGTGGTATTCGACGCCGGCATGGAACAGCCCGATCATCCCGGCCGCGCCGATGGCGAGCCCGGCAAGGCCGGTTAGCCAGGCTGCACCCGGCCTAAGCCATGCGGCCAGTGCGATAGCGAGCGCCGCGAAATGCCCATAGCGCTGCCACCAGCACATCTCGCACGGGACGAGGCCAAAGACATATTGCGAGATGTATGCCCCGCCCAGCAGCACGGCCGGGGTGCCCAGCGCCAGCGCGCGGGCCAATTGCCCCGCCATGCCGTCCGCCTTGCTCACCTCAAGGTCGCCGTGCGACCTGAGTCGCCGGCGCGGTGCGGCGCAGGGTTTCGATGGCATAGTGCAGCTGGAAATCCTTGATCCCCTTGGCCAGCAGTTCGGCGGAGGTCACCTTGAAGCGCGGATCATCCTGCTTGTCGGTTTCCATCTGCTTTTCGTCGAGCGAAATCTCGTTGATCAGGTGGCCGCGCAAGTCGCTCTCGCGGGTCGAGCGTTCGGCGCGGCGGCGGGCGTCGGGATCGCTCAGCTGCGGCACCTTGATGTCAGGCTCGATTCCGCCTTCCTGCACCGATTTGCCCAGCGGCGTGTAATAGCGCGCCGTGGTGATCTTGATCGCGCTGGTGCGGTCGAGGCTGATCATCTGCTGGACGCTGCCCTTGCCGAAGCTGCGCTCGCCCATGATCACCGCGCGCCTGTTGTCCTGCAAGGCCCCGGCGACAATTTCGGAGGCCGACGCACTGCCGGCGTCGATCAGCACGACCATCGGCAGCCCGCGTGCGCCGTCGCCGCGAATCATCGATTCGGCGCGGTAATACTCGTTTTCGGACGCCACCCGCCCGCGCTGCGAGACGATGGTGCCGGTGGTGAGGAACAAGTCGGACAGCGCCACCGCCTCATCCAGCGAGCCGCCGGGATTGGAGCGCAGATCGAGCACCAGCCCGGTCAGCCGCGCGCCGTTCTGCGTTCGCATCGCCTGGATTTCGCGGTTCACTTCGTTGCCGACATTGCGTGAGAATTCGTTGACCGAGATCACCCCGATGCCGTTCTCGTATTTGGCGGTGACCGGCTTCAAGTCGATCACGCCGCGCACCACGGTGACATCGAAGGGCTCGCTGCGGCCCGGACGGAAGATCGTCAGCCGGATAGAGGTACCCGCCTCGCCGCGCATTTTGGAGACGGCCTCGTCAATATCGCCGCCATAATGCAGCTTGCCATCGAGATGCGTGATGAAGTCGCCGGCCTTGAGGCCTGCTTTCTCCGCCGGGCTGCCGCGCATCGGCGAGACGATCTTGACCGCGCCGTCGTCCATCACCACCGACAGGCCCAGCCCCGAATAGCGGCCGTCGATCATCGTTTCCAGCCGCTGCAGCGCGGCGCCGTCGAGATAGGAGCTGTGCGGGTCGAGGCTGGTCAGCATACCGTCGATCGCGCCTTTCAGCAGCTTGGCATCATCGACCTGCTCGACATAATTGGCCTTGATCAGCTGATAGACCGCGATCAGCTTGTTGAACTGCGGGCCCGAGCGCGCGTCGACGGCGGCCAGCCCGGCAGTGGTGGCGGGGAGCAGCGCCAGGACGCCGGCCAACATGGCAGCGCGCGAATAGGGGGCAAGGGTCATCGGCCGTTTTCCTGTACAGATCGGGGCTTGCATACCGCTGTGTGCGGGCGAAAGCCATATGTGCGTTGGTTCATAACGTTGAGTCATCTGGATGGGTTCATAGCGTGCGGATGTAGTCCAGAGGATTAACCGCTTGGCCTCCGCGCCGCAGTTCCAGCGTCAGCAAGGGGCGCCCGGCCCCGGCAATGCCCAGCGGCGAGCCGATCACCAGATTGTCGCCGATGCGGGTATCGAGCTGGGCGAGGCCGGTGATCAGCGAGGTCCAGCCGCCCGGGTGTTCGATGATGACGATCATGCCGTAGCCGCGATAGGGCCCGGCAAACGCAACGCGGCCCGGCGCCGGGGCAACAGCCTGCGCGCCCTGGCGCACCGCCAATATGATCCCGCGGCTGCGCGGCAGGCCCTGGGGCGTCTCGCCAAAGCCAGCCACCAGTCGCCCGCTGGCGGGCAGCACATAGGCGGGAAGCCCGGCGGGCGGGGCAGCCGAAGAGCTTGGCGGGCTGTCCACCAGCGCAATTTCAGGCCGGGCGGGGCGCATTACCGGGCCAGGCAGCGCGGCGAGCTCATCGCGCAGGCTGCCTGCTTCGCCCACCGTTTTTGACAGTGCGTCAAGGTCGCGGCTGCGCTCAGCCATGGCCAGTGCGCGCTCGGCCTCGCGGTCGGCAATGCCGCCGCTGGCGCGCGAGGCGAGGCGCTGGCTGGTTTCCAGCGCGGCGAGCGCCTGGCGGCGCGTAGCGAGCTGGCCCTGGCTTACCTTGAGCTGCTCGACGGCGAGCCGGGTCTGTTCCTGGAGCACGCGTGCACGCTTGATTTCAGCGCGCAGCGCCTGGGTGCGGCGCTCGATCTGGGGCAGCATGGTGGCGAGCACCGCGCGCGCATACATCGTGTCGCGCACCGATCCCGAGCGCAGCAGCGAGAGCACCGGCGGGCGTCGCGACAGGCGCTGGAGCGAGGCGGTGAGCCGCACCAATGGCCGCTGCTTTTCCGCCAGCCGCGCGCGCAAATCGGCGCGTTGCCGCTCGATCAGGCCGATGCGCGCCCTGTCGGCCTCGATCTCGGCTTGGGCCTGCTGGATGCGTGCAGCGACGCCGGCCGCCTCGCGCGCGGTCTTGTCGGCGGCTTCGACGGCTTTGGCGGCTGCGGCTTCGAGTTTCTCGGCGCGGGCTTTTGCGGCAGCGCCTTCGCGCTGGGCCTCGGCAAGTGCGGCCTGCACTTCGCCGGAATTATCATAGACCAGCGCGGACTGCGCCAGCACGCCGCCCGCCGCGAGCGGCAGGACCAGCGCCAGGGCAAGGCGGGCAATGCGGGCAATGCGGGCAGGGCGGGCAGGGCGAAGCATCCCGTGCCTTATCCCGAACGGTGATAGGGATGGCCAGCAAGAATGCTGGTGGCGCGCCACAATTGTTCCATCAGCATCGCGCGGGCGAACAGATGCGGCCAGGTCATCGCGCCGAAACCGATAAGCAGGTCGGCCCTTTCTCGCGCTGCGTCGCCCAATGCTCCCGGGCCATGCCCGTCAGCCGCGCCGAGATGGAACCGCGTCTCGCGCACGCCGCCGTCGCGCCAGGTGCCGAGCTGCGCGGCGAATTCCTCGGAGGTAAGCTGCCTGCCGCGCTCATCAAGCAGCACATCGCGCGCCGCAGTGAGCGGCGGCGGCACCGTGCCGCCGCTGTCGGGCAGTTCGGTGAGCTTGAATGGCCAGGCGATGCGTTTGGCATACCGATCGCACAATTCATGCTCTGGAGAGCGGCCGATCTTACCTCGTGCGATGACATGCAAGCGCATGGCGGAGCCGGTTCAGGCCATCCCGCTATCACCGAAAGCCCACATGCGTTCGAGATTGTAGAACGTGCGCACTTCCGGGCGGAAGACGTGGCAAATGATGTCGCCCGCATCGACCAGCACCCAGTCTGCGGCGGGCAGGCCTTCGATCCGCGACGAGCCGAAGCCGCCGTGCTTGATCCGCTCGGCGAGCTTCTCGGCGATGGCCGCGACCTGCCGATTCGAGCGCCCCGAGGCGACGATCATGTAGTCGGCAATTTCGCTCTTGCCGGCGAGCGGAATCGCGACGACGTCCTGCGCCTGGTCGTCATCGAGCGATTGCAGCACCAGTTCGAGCAGCGAGCCGGGTTCAGCAACGGGGAGGGGCGGGGTGATCGCGGCGGGGGCTGCGGCGGGGGCCGCAGGCTGGTCTTGTGCCGGGGTCATGCAACTAAATCGGTCATGCAGGGGAAACGAGCTCCAGTAAGGGAATGCCGGGCCAAGTGCCCATGGTGCCAAGCGTTCATGCAGCGCCTGCCGGGATCAGACGGCGGGTCACCCCGTCGCGCAGGGCCGCCACCTTGGCGCGACCGGCCCAGTGCGGATCGGCGCGGCGCAAGGCGGTTGCCGAACGGCTGTCGGGATCGAAACGCAGATACACCAGCGCGGGTGCGCTCCATGGGAACCGGTTGTCGAGGCTGGCCGAGGCAACGCGGTAACGTCTGAGCCAGGCCATCGCGGGGCTCGCGATAGCCCGACCTTCATACCCCGGACGCGCGATAACCGCAATCGGCATCAATCGGGCGATGCCGCGCCAGTCGCGCCAGCGCGAAAACTGCGCGAGATTGTCCGATCCCATCAACCAGACGAAACGCCGCTTTGGCCAGCGACGCATGATCCGGCGCAAGCTGTCGATGGTGTAGCGCGTGCCCAGCTCGCGCTCGATCGCCGAGACGCGGATCGGCGCGCGGCGGGCATGGCGGCGAGCCGAGGCGAGCCTTGCGGCGAGCGGTGCCATGCCCGCCCTGGGTTTCAGCGGATTGCCGGGCGAGACCAGCCACCAGACTTCATCAAGGCCCAGTGCTGCTTGCGCGAACCGGGTGATGCGTCTGTGTCCGCCGTGCGCCGGATTAAAGCTGCCGCCCAAAATTCCGGTAATTATCGGACTCAAGGCCGGATCTGGCCTTGCCCGCGAACCTGCCATTTGTAGGTGGTCAGACCTTCCAGCGCGACCGGTCCGCGGGCATGCAGCCGGCCCGTGGCAATGCCGATTTCCGCGCCAAGCCCGAATTCGCCGCCATCGGCGAACTGGGTCGAGGCATTGACCATGACAATCGCGCTGTCGGCTTCGGCAAGGAAGCGTTCGCCGGCGGCTTCGTCCTGGGTGATGATCGCCTCGGTATGCGCCGAGGAATGGCGCGCGATGTGCGCCAGCGCGTCGTCCAGCCCGTCGACTACCGCGACCGAGAGGATCGCATCGAGGTATTCGGTATCCCAGTCGTTGGCGCTCGCTGGCTGCAAGCGAGAATCGATGGCGCGGGCGCGGGCATCGCCGCGCAGCTCGCAGCCGGCATCGATCAGCGCGCCGACGACATCGGCATTGGCGGGAAACTGCGCATCGAGCAGCAGCGTTTCCATTGCGCCGCAAATGCCCGTGCGCCGCAGCTTGGCGTTGAGCGCGATTGCTTTCGCCATCGCCGGATCGGCGGCGGAATGGATGTAGGTGTGGCAGATGCCATCAAGGTGCGCGAGCACCGGCACCCGCGCATCGGCCTGCACCCGTGCGACCAGACTCTTGCCGCCACGCGGAATGATCATGTCGATCAGGCCCGCCGCCGTCAGCATGGCGCCGACCGCCGCGCGGTCCTGCGTCGGCATCAGTTGCACCGCATCGGCAGGCGCGCCGGCTTTGGCCAGGCCCTTTGCCAGCGCGGCATGGATCGCCCGATTGGAATGAACCGCCTCGCTGCCGCCGCGCAGCAGCACGGCATTGCCCGAGCGCAGGCACAGCGCCGCCGCATCGGCGGTCACATTCGGGCGGCTCTCATAGATGATGCCGATCAGGCCAATGGGCACGCGTACGCGGCTGAGCAGGAGGCCATTGGGCCGGCTGGCGCTGTCGATCACTTGCCCGACCGGATCGGGGAGCGCGGCGACCGCATCGACCGCTTCGGCGATTGCCGCCAGCCGCGCGGGATCGAGCCGCAAGCGGTCGAGCATTGCCCCGCTGAGGCCATTCGCCTCGCCCGCGGCTATATCGCGCGCATTGGCAGCAAGAACATCGCCTTCGGCATCGCGCAGCGCCTGGGCGGCGGCACGCAGCGCGGCGGCCTTCTGCGCGTCGGAAAGTCCGGCGAGGCGGCGCTGCGCCGCGCGCCCGGCGCGGGCCAGGCGCCCGACCAGAGCATCGACGTTATCGGCTGAAGCCGACACAGATGTGGATTGGGCAGTCATGGGGATTGCGGTATCACTGCGGCGTGTGCTTGTCATTAGCCGCTGCCTGCGAATCACCTGGACGCCCGATAGCGGGCAAGAGGTGAACGACTCGTCGCCCGAGCGAACGACTCATCGCGCGACTCATGCGGTTCATCCCGATTCACCCCGACTCATCGCAGGCTGATTCGCTTGAGGGTCTGCGGGCTGCTAGCGGCACCGACGGTCAAGCAATGGCTGGAGCGAGGGGTCGTTTTGAAAAGTAGCACCGCCAGCGGTTGGCAAGACCGTTTGCGGATGTGGTTTCCGGATCGCGAATTCTTCATGCGATCGCAGGGCCAGGTCCGTTTCATCAAGATTTCCTCGCGACTTCAGATCGCGGCAGCGGCACTGGCGGCGATCTTGCTGCTGTTCTGGGTCGTCACTATGGCGGCTATGGCGATCTCGCAATTTGTCGCCTCGCGTGACCGTCTGGCGCTGCTCAACCGCGAAGCCCAGGTTGTCAGCGCCGAGAGCCGGGTGGGCGCTTATCGCCAGGGTCTTGACACCGTCGCGAGCGATCTCGCTCAGCGCCAGGACGCCATCGAGAAGCTGGTCGAAGCCCACGTGGGCGCGCTGCCCGAGGACGCGCGGACCGGCGAAACCGTGTCCGACAGTGGCAGCGAAGCGCAACAGACCATCAAGAAAGTCAGCGCCCTGCTTCCCGAGGCTGCGGGGCTTGCGCGCATCGAAGCCCGCCAGCTGGCATTTGTCGAACGGCTGACCCGCATGGCCGATCGCCGCGCCTCCGCATCGGCGCGGGCGATCCGCGAGGTAGGGCTCAATCCCGAGGCCATGCTGCAATCGCTTGACGACCGGACGGCACAGGGTGGCCCGCTGATTGCATTCGCTACTACGGCAAATGGCAAAATCGACCCGCGGTTCCAGCGACTGGGGCTCAGCCTGGCGCGCATGTCCACACTTGAGCGCGGGCTTGCGGGCATCCCGCGCTTTCTGCCTGCCAGCCTGGAATTCATCTCTTCGGGCTTCGGCTATCGCGCCGATCCGTTCACCGGTGCAGGTGCTTTCCATGCCGGGCTCGATTTCAAGGGCCCCTATGGCGCGCCGATCTATGCCGCTGCCAAAGGCGTGGTCAGTTTTGCCGGGGTGCGTCAGGGCTATGGTCACTGCATCGAGATCGATCACGGTAACGGTTTGTTGACGCGCTATGCGCACATGTCGGCATACCGGGCCAGCGTCGGCCAGTCGGTCATGCCTGGCGATGCCATTGGCGCGATCGGCAACAGCGGCCGCTCGACCGGCCCGCATCTGCATTTTGAAGTCCGGATCAACGACCGCGCGGTCAATCCGCGACCCTTCCTGGAGGCAAGACCCCATGTTTTCGAAAAAGCCGGCGCCACAATCACCGCCTCCCCGGCAGTCCGGTAAGACCTCGATGAACTCGGCCTCCAGCTTTTCCGTGCTCGGCGCCGATATGTCGATTGTCGGCGATGTGACGGCTTCGGCGGATCTGCACATCGACGGACGGGTCGAAGGCGATATTTCCTGCGCCTCTCTGGTCCAGGGCGAATCGAGCGAGATTCGCGGCGCGGTCAAGGTCGACAGTGCGCGGCTCGCAGGCACGGTGCGCGGAACTATTTCGGCCGGAGAACTGGTCATCCTCAAGACCGCCCGGATCGATGGCGATGTCGAATACGATTCGCTGACCATCGAGCCCGGCGCCAAAGTCGGCGGGCGTATCTCGCAGCGTGATGCATTGCTGCTCGAGCCATCGCTGGCGGCGGACGAAACCGGCGAAAACGTGCTGATCCTGGCCGCTTCGGCGAACTGACCCGCTACTGCGCTGCCACTTCGGCGCGCAGTGCCTTGCGGTCGAGCTTGCCGACCATGGTCTTGGGCAGGCTTTCGCGCACGACCACCGCATCGACGCGCTCGTGCTTGCCCAGCCGCTGGTTGAGCCAGACGGCCAGCGCCGCGCCATCTTCGCTCGTACCGGGATGCAGCGTCACAAAGGCGCGCGGGCTTTCGCCGCGATAGTCATCAGGCACGCCGATCACCAATGCCTCCTTGATCGCAGGGTTGCCGCGCAGCACCTCCTCGATCTGGCTGGGGAACACCTTGAACCCGGCCACCGCGATCATGTCCTTGATCCGGTCGACGATGCGAACGTAGCCTGCAGCATCAATTGTCGCGACATCGCCGGTGCGCAGCCAGGTCCGGCCGGCGATTTCGGTGAAGGTCTCGCGGTCCGCGCCAGGCCGGTTCCAGTAGCCGCGCATCACCTGGGGGCCGCTGATCGCCAGCTCGCCCGGCTCGCCGTCCGGTGCGGGCCGGGCCGGGTCTTCCTTGTCGAGCAGGAACAGCCGCGTGCCCGGAACCGGCTGGCCGATGGTGCCGGGATGCTCGTCGCCTGAGTAGGGATTGCTCGAGACCACGCCTGAGGTTTCGGTGAGGCCATAGCCTTCGACCAGCTTGGCATGGGCCGCGGCCTCGAAGCGCTGCTTGACTTGCGGCGGCAGCGGCGCGCCGCCCGAAATGCAGACTCTGAGCGAGGAAAAGTCCGTGCGCGCCATCGCCGGATTGTCGAGCAGCGCCTGATACATCGTCGGCACGCCGGGCATGGCCGTCGCCCGCACCCGCGCGAGGGTTGCCAGGCACTGGGTGGCATCGAAGCGCGGCAGCATGGCGATCATGCCGCCATTGAGCACGGTGCGGTTGAGCACGCAGGCATTGGCGAAGACATGGAAGAACGGCAGCACGCCAACGATCACGTCGCGCTTGCCCTGCTCAGGGTCGATGGCGTTGACCTGGCGCGCATTGGCAGTGAGGTTCTGGTGGGTGAGCATTGCGCCCTTGGGCGTGCCGGTGGTTCCGCCGGTATATTGCAGCAGTGCGAGATCCTGCTCGGGATCGATCACCACATCGCGCGGCGGCGCGTCGGACAGCATCGCGCGCCAGGTGCAGACATCGCTCTGGCGCGGCAGGGGGGTAAGGTCTTTGCGGCGCAGCAGGCGCAGGCCATGTCCCTTGACGAACGGCAGCATGTCGGCCAGCCGCGCCACGACCAGCGTCTCGAGCGCCGACCCTTTCAGCACGGCGAGCGCAGTGGGCAGCAGCGCCGGCACATCGAGCGTCACCAGCAGCCGCGCGCCCGAATCGGCGACTTGCGCTTCAAGTTCTGTGGCGGTGTAGAGCGGCGAGAAGTTGACCACCACCGCGCCCGCCAGCATCGCGCCGAAATAGGCCGAGAGATAGACCGGCACATTGGGCAGAAACAGTCCGACCCGGTCGCCCTTGGCGATGCCCATCGCCTGGAGGCCCGCAGCAAACCGCCGGGCTTCGGCCATGGTTTCGGCATAGCTGGTGGTGCGGCCCATGAAGTCGCCGAGGGGACGTTCGCCATAGGCCGCGACGCTCGCGGCAAACAGCTCTGTCATCGCCAGCGGCGCGAAGCTCTGGTCCCAATCGCAGGGGTGCGCATAATGCGCGCGCCAGGGTTCGGATGCCTTACCTACATTCATGTAAGTTAGTTTGCCCGTTCCTGGCGGTCAGGGCAAGCGGCAAGCGTAAAAAATCAGGCGTCCCCGGGGGCCCCGCCAGCTGCTTCGGCAGCGCGCTTGGCTTCCAGCCACGCAGCGGCTTCGGCTTCCTGCGCGGCTTCGCCTGCGACCTTGGTCGCTGCCTCACGCTCGGCACGCAGTTCCTCGATCAGGGCCTCGCGGTCATCGCCCAGCCGCGCATCGTCGCCAGCCTTGTCTTCGAGACCGGCCTTCTTGGCTACCTTGGCAACGATACCGTCGAGCTCGCGCTGCGAACACAGGCCCAGCGTCACCGGGTCCTTGGCCAGAATATTGGCGATGTTCCAATGGCTGCGTTCACGGATCGCGGTGATCGTGTTGCGGGTGGTGCCGATCAGCTTGCCGATCTGCGCGTCGGAAATCTCGGGGTGGTTGCGGATGATCCAGGCGATGCCGTCGGGCTTGTCCTGACGCTTGGACACTGGCGTATAGCGCGGGCCCTTGGTGCGGCTGACATTGACCGGGGCCTTGTGCATTTTCAGCGAATAGGTCGGGTCGTCCTGGCCCTTTTCGAGTTCAGCCATGGTCAGCTCGCCCGATCGCACCGGATCACGGCCGGTATATTTGCTGGCGGCGAGATCGTCGGCCATGGCCTGCACTTCCAGGATATGCAGTCCGCAGAATTCGGCGATCTGCTCGAATGTCAGCGCAGTGGTGTCGACGAGCCACGAAGCAGTGGCATGGGGCATCAACGGGGCGGGCTGGTTCACGGCCAAAAACTCCGGCTAGGAGAAAGAGAATTCTCCGGCGAAAATAATAAGGGCCGCCCCTTTCGGAGCGGCCGTGCTGCAAGCCGTGTAAGAGAGAAACGCGCGAAGGGCAAGGAGATGTCGCCGGGCCCCGTGCGAATCAGATCTCCAACACGATCTTGCCGACATGCGCGCCGGCTTCCATCCGCGCATGGGCCGCCGCAGCTTCGGCCAGCGGAAAAGTGCGGTCCATCACCGGGCGCAATTTGCCCTCCGCGACCAGCGGCCAGACATTCACCGCGATTTCCTGCGCCAGCAACGCCTTGAACTCGGCCGAGCGCGGGCGCAGGGTCGAGCCGGACAGGGTGTAACGCCTGCTCATCACCACGGCCATGTTGAGCTCGGCTTTCGTGCCGCCCTGAACGGCGATGGTGACATGCCGGCCGTCCTCGGCGAGGCATTTGAGGTTGCGCGGCACATAGTCGCCGGAGACCATGTCGAGCACCAGATTGACTCCCCTGCCTGCGGTGATCCGGGCGACTTCCTCGACAAAATCGGCGGCCTTGTAGTCAATTGCATGGGCCGCGCCGAGCTCCAGCGCCTGGGCGCACTTGGCGGCGCCGCCGCAAGTCACGATCACAGTGAGTTCAAACAGCTTGCCCAGTGCGATGGCCATGGTGCCGATGCCGCTGGTGCCGCCGTGGACCAGGATCGTCTCGCCTTCCTTGGCCCAGCCGCGCTCGAACACATTGTGCCAGACGGTGAACAGCGTCTCGGGCAGTGCCGCCGCCGCGGCGAGCGGCAGCCCGGCGGGAACCGGCAGGCAGTGGCCGGCATGCGCGGTGCAATATTCGGCATAGCCGCCGCCCGCGACCAGCGCGCAGACCGCGTGTCCCAGCAGCGCCGGATCGGCGCCCTGGCCCAGCGCCACGACGGTTCCCGATATTTCGAGCCCCGGAATCGGCGATGCGCCGGGCGGCGGGGGGTAAAATCCCTGGCGCTGGATGACATCAGGCCGGTTGACGCCGGCGAAGGCAACCCGGATCAGCACTTCGCCCGGACCCGGCACCGGCAGAGACAAAGTCTCCAGCCGCAGGACGTCCGGCCCGCCTGGCGCAGCGAAGCCAGCCGCCTGCATCGTTTCAGGAAGAGAGTCCCCCATATCAGCCCCGCCGCGCCCCACGTTTTCCAGATGCCGGGTACTAGTCACCAGACCGGTTGACAGCAAGCGCGCAGCGTCCGATGTTGCATTGCAATGGAAGAAGACGACCGCCCGAGACCGCGCGGAGACGCTGCCAGCCGCCTGCAGGGCGAGCTCCTCGACAGCTATTCGCGCGATGAACTGGCGCTGCGCATTGCCCAGCTTGAAGACGAGATTGCCCGGGTGCGCGCGCATCGCGACAAGGCGACGGCCCACATGGCTGCTGCCGAAGCGCTGTTCGGGTCAAAGCAGCCATGAATTGCCCGCCCTTCCGCACTGCACCCCTTCGCAATGACCGGCGGACGCCCCATATAGGAATGGTTAACCATCCTTGGTCATATTGCGGCCCAACCAATTTTGAATCGTCCCCGGGTAAACCTCGAACAGCTAAGGCGCCATAAATGCCCAGTTTCGCCCAGAACCTTGAAAAGACCCTGCATGCCGCGCTCGCCCATGCCTCGGATCGCAGCCACGAATACGCCACGCTGGAGCATCTGCTCCTTGCGCTGATCGACGATACCGATGCCGCCGCCGTGATGGAGGCTTGCGGGGTCGAGCTTGGCGACCTCGGCGATGTCGTCAAGCAGTATCTCGATCAGGAATATCAGTCGCTCAAGACCAGCGAGAAGGGCGATCCCGCTCCCACTGCCGGTTTCCAGCGGGTGATCCAGCGGGCGATCCTGCATGTCCAGTCTTCGGGCAAGGACACTGTGACGGGTGCCAATGTGCTGGTCGCGTTGTTTTCGGAGCGCGATTCCTATGCCGTCTATTTCCTCCAGCAGCAGGACATGAGCCGGCTCGATGCGGTGAGCTATATCAGCCACGGCATCGGCAAGGGCGGCCGCCGCATCGAGGATCGCAGCGCCAAAGGCAGCGATGCCGAGACCCCGCACCAGGAAGAAAAAGCCGAGGCCAAGTCCACCAAGAAGGATTCCGCGCTCGACCAGTTCTGCGTCAATCTCAACGAGAAGGCGCTCGGCGGCAAGATTGATCCGCTGATCGGGCGCGGGCCGGAGGTGGATCGCACGATCCAGATCCTGTGCCGCCGCAGCAAGAACAACCCGCTTTATGTCGGCGATCCCGGCGTCGGCAAGACCGCGATTGCCGAAGGCCTCGCGCGCAAGATCGTCGAAGGCGATGTGCCCGAGGTGCTGACCAATGCCGTGATCTATTCGCTCGACATGGGCTCGCTGCTCGCGGGTACCCGCTATCGCGGCGATTTCGAGGAGCGGCTGAAGCAGGTGGTTTCCGAGCTGGAAAAGATGCCCGACGCGGTGTTGTTCATCGACGAGATCCACACCGTGATCGGTGCCGGAGCGACCAGCGGCGGGGCGATGGATGCCTCGAACCTGCTCAAGCCTGCGCTGTCGGGCGGCACGATCCGCTGCATCGGCTCGACCACTTACAAGGAATTCCGCAACCACTTCGAAAAGGACCGCGCGCTGTTGCGCCGGTTCCAGAAAATTGATGTCAACGAGCCGACCATCGAGGATACGATCAAGATTTTGAAGGGCCTGCGCAGCGCCTTTGAAGAGCATCACAAGGTCAAATATACCCCCGATGCGATCAAGACCGCAGTCGAGCTTTCGGCGCGCTACATCAATGACCGCAAGCTGCCCGACAAGGCGATCGACGTGATCGACGAGGTCGGTGCGATGCAGATGCTGGTGCCGCCCTCCAAGCGCAAGAAGGTGATCACCGCGAAGGAAATCGAAGCGGTGATCGCGACCATGGCGCGTATCCCGCCCAAATCGGTCTCATCCGACGACCGCACGGTGCTCGAGCATCTTGAGCGAGATCTGAAGCGGGTGGTGTTCGGCCAGGACAAGGCCATCGGCGTGCTGTCATCGGCAATGAAGCTGAGCCGCGCTGGGCTTCGCGATCCCGACAAGCCGATCGGCTCGTTCCTGTTTTCTGGCCCCACCGGCGTCGGCAAGACCGAAGTGGCCAAGCAGCTCGCCAGCATCATGGGCATTCCGATCCAGCGTTTCGACATGTCGGAATATATGGAGCGCCATTCGGTAAGCCGCCTGATCGGCGCACCTCCGGGCTACGTCGGTTTCGACCAGGGCGGGCTCCTGACAGACGCAATCGACCAGCAGCCGCATTGCGTGCTGCTGCTCGACGAGATCGAAAAGGCGCACCCCGATCTGTTCAACATCCTGCTGCAGGTGATGGACAACGGCCGACTGACCGATCACCACGGCAAGACGGTCGATTTCCGCAATGTCGTGCTGATCATGACCACCAATGCCGGCGCTGCCGATATGGCAAGCCAGGGCATCGGCTTCGGCAACGTCTCCAAGGAAGATGCCGGCGACGAAGCGGTAAAACGCATGTTCGCGCCTGAATTCCGCAACCGGCTCGATGCGATTGTGCCATTTTCCTACCTGCCGACCGAAGTCATCAGCCGGGTGGTCGACAAATTCATCCTCCAGCTGGAACTCCAGCTGGCTGATCAGAATGTCCACATCCAGTTTGACAGCGACGCACGCGGCTGGCTGGGCGAAAAGGGCTATGACAAGCTCTATGGCGCGCGGCCGATGGCGCGGTTGCTTCAGGAGAAAGTCAAGCAGCCGCTCGCCGAGGAACTGCTGTTCGGCAAGCTCAATCATGGCGGCGAGGTTCACGTTGGCCTGAAGGACGACGCGCTGACTTTCGAGTTGACCCCGGCGCCGCCCAAGCTGGTCAGGAAAGCGGCCAGGCCCGCACCGAAACGCAAGTCGAAGGCGCAGCCCGCACCCGATGCCAGCGATTGATTTGATCGGTATCAAGGAGGCCCGCAGGACCAGCCGCTAGGTCTGGTGCTTGCGGCGCCTCGCTTTTTTCCGGAGCAAATCCTTGGCCACCAACCAGACAGCTGAATTCGAGGCCCCCAGCAACACCCCGTTTCGCATGATCGGTGGCCACGAAACCATGCTGGCGATCTGCAATCGGTTCTATGACCTGATGGACCAGGATCCGGCCTATGCAGAGCTGCGCGCGATGCATTCGCCGGATCTGACGCGTATGCGCACTGCACTGGCGCAGTTTCTGGCAGGCTGGGCGGGCGGCCCGCGCGACTGGTTCGAGGCCAATCCCGGCCGCTGCATGATGAGCGTGCACAAGCCCTATGCGATTTCACGCGAACTTGCCGGGCAATGGGCTGATGCGATGAAGCGCGCGATTGCCGATGTCGCTCCGGCCAATGCGGCACTCGGCGAGCAGATGAGCGATATCCTGTGCAATCTGGCGCGGGGAATGGGGCGCTAGTTCACAGTGCCGTCAATTACGCCGCGGCAGATGTTCCGCCGGATCGACGGGCCGATTGTTGCGCCGCATTTCGTAGTGCAATTCCGGCCCGCGCGCCCGCCCGGTCTGGCCTGACAGCCCGACGCGTTCGCCCTGGCCGACGTTGTCGCCTTCCTTGACTGTGATCCGGCTGAGGAAGGCATAGGCGCTCTGCCAGCCACCTTCATGCTCGACAACGACCAGTTTGCCGAACTGGCGGGGTTCGTCGCCGGCGAACAGCACTTTGCCAGCCGCGCTGGCGCGCACTGCCGTGCCAACGGGCGTGCGGATGTCGATGCCTTCGTGATAGTCGGTGCTGCGCGTGCGGGGGATGAAACCGCGCCGTACGGCGCCGGCAATCGGCCAGGCAAAACGCGCGGTGGCCGCAGCAGGCGTTGCCGGTGCGGCGGGCGTTGTGGCTGCTGCCGGCGCAATGACGCTGGGGATCAGCAGCTTCTGACCGGCCTGCAGATCGGCGTTGGCCGTCAGGCTGTTGGCCACTGCGATATCGGCCCAGGGCACGCCATAGAGATAGGAAATGGTGAAGCGGGTGTCGCCACGGCCGACGGTGTGGTGGCGGGTGCGCGGGATGGTCAGCTTCTGCCCGGCGCGCAAGGCATAGGGCGCGGTCAGCCGGTTGGCCTCGATGATCAGCACGCGGGGCACTTCGGCGCGCTCGGCAATGCCGCCCAGCGTTTCGCCGGGCTTCACAAGGTGTTCGGTTTCCTGGTTGGGCGGCAGCGCGGGCTCGGCGGCGGCGAGCAGCAGCGGCGCGAGGGCGGCGAGGAAGGCCGCCTTCCTCATGATTTGTAGAGCCCGGCCAGCGGGGTCAGCGATGCCTCGTGGGTGAAATCGAGCTGGAGCGGGGTCACCGAGACATAGCCGTCGGCAATTGCCTCAAGGTCGCTGGCGTGGCCGGGGGTATGCTCGATGCCGTGCAGGCCGAACCAGTAATAGCGGAAGCCGCGCGGGTCCGTGCTCTCGACAACCGAGCCGCGTGCATAGTCGTGAAAGCCCTGTCGAACCACGCGAATGCCCTTCACCTCTGCCGCACCAAGCGGGGGGAAGTTGATATTGATCAGGGTTCGTGGCGCAAACGGCAGGGCCAGCAAAGGCCGGATTGCCCGTTCTCCCCAGCTTTCCGCCGCCCCGAACGGCACCGCATGGCCCGCGCTTTCGCCGCGATAGACCTGGCTGAGTGCGATCGAGCGAATGCCCGCCAGCGCACCTTCGAAAGCGGCCGAAACCGTGCCCGAATAGGTCACATCATCGCCGAGGTTGGCGCCCCGGTTGACGCCCGACAGGATAATGTCCGGCGGCTCCGGCATCAGTTTCTTGAGCGCCATGGTCACCGCGTCGGTCGGTGTGCCGGTGACCGAAAAGCGCCGCGCATCGTGCTGTTTGAGCCGCACCGGCCGGTTCAGCGTCAGCGAATGCCCCGCGCCCGATTGCTCCTCGTCCGGTGCGCAGATCCAGATATCGTCGGACAGGCTGGCGGCGATGCGCTCCAGCACAGCGAGGCCGGGGGCGTGGATACCGTCGTCGTTGGTGAGGAGAATACGCATCAGGCGGGCGGTAGCAGCTTGGTGAGCCCGCCCATATAGGTATGCAGCACAGCTGGGACGTCGACCGAGCCATCCACCTGTTGATAATTCTCCAGCACCGCGACCAGCGTGCGGCCGACAGCAAGCCCCGAGCCATTGAGCGTATGGACGAATGTGAGAGCGGGCTTTCCGTATGGACCCTTCCCAAATCCGCCCATACCAAATCCCTCTCCGGTACCTTCCGGTCGATATCGTGCATTCATTCGCCGGGCCTGGAAGTCACCGCAGTCCGAGATCGAGCTGATCTCGCGGAATGCGCCCTGGCCAGGAAGCCATACTTCGAGGTCAAAAGTCTTTTTCGCGGTGAAGCCCATGTCGCCCGCGCAGAGCAGCATCTTGCGATAGGGCAAGTCTAGCGCCTGCAGGATTGATTCCGCTGCCGCCGTCATGCGGTCGTGTTCGGCAGAGGAATCTTCGGGCCGGCAGACAGTGACCAGTTCGACCTTGTCGAACTGGTGCTGGCGGATGTAGCCGCGCGTATCCTTGCCCGCCGCGCCGGCTTCGGAACGGAAGCAGGGTGTGAGCGCGGTCATGCGCAGCGGCAGGTCCACCTCGGGCAGCATCTGTTCACGCACCGAATTGGTCAGCGAAACTTCGGCGGTGGGGATAAGCCAGCGGCCATCGGTGGTCTGGAAATTGTCATCGGCGAACTTGGGCAGCTGACCCGTGCCGAACAGCGATTCCTCGCGCACCAGCAACGGCGGGGCGCATTCGATATAGCCATTTTCGCCCGTCTGCTGGTCCAACATAAACTGTCCGAGTGCACGCTGCAGCCGCGCCATCTGTCCGCGCAAAAACGTGAACCGCGCGCCGGAGATTAGCGCCCCGGTCTCGAAATCGAGGCCGAGCGCAGGGCCGATGTCGGCGTGTTCCTTCGGCGTGAAATTGAAGCTACGCGGGGTGCCCCAGCGCGAAACCTCGACATTGCCCGCCTCGTCCGCGCCGTCAGGAACGTCCGGGTCGGGCAGGTTGGGGAGGCACGAAAGCGCATCGTGAAGCTGCGCCGAAAGTTCGCGGTCTTCCTGCTCCAGCGCCGGGAGGCCATCTTTCAGCGCGCTGACCTCCGCCTTCAGCCGCTCGGCCTCATCCTTGTCGCCCAGCCCCATCGCCGCGCCAATGGCCTTGGAGGCCTCGTTGCGGCGAGCTTGCGCTTCCTGCATTCTGGTCGCCACGGCGCGCCGGGCGAGGTCCAGCGCCAGGATGGCGGACGAAGGGCTTGCCACCCCCCGCCGCGCCAGAGCGGCGTCGAAGGCTTGGCTGTCGTCACGGATGAGGCGGATATCGTGCATGGCTGCGGACTATTGACGCGGGCGCGCCGGGTCAAGCCGCGAGGGGCATCAGTATGCCGCGACTTCGGTCCAATCGACCTGGATTGCCGCCGTCCAGGTGCCGGTTGCGGGCACTGCGATCGAGCGGATCGAAAAGCCTTCATTCTGCACCAGCGCCAGCGGATGCTGTCCGTCGCCCACTTCGCCGCGATAGAGGATGGTGCCCGGCGCAATGATCTCGCCGTTCAGCGAGGCAGTGATCGGCCCGGCAGCGGCCAGCGTCGCCAGCGATGCGCCTTCCAGCACCTTGGTGCCTGCGCCCAGCGCCGCCGTGGTGGCGATGCGTATATCGCCCGATGCCACGAGCGAGCTGCCCATGGAGGTGCGCTTTTTCAGCAGTGCAGCAGGCGAGATAGCCGTGCCGCCGCTGCCCGCTGCGCTCCATGCCGCCGATTTGACCATGTCGATCTGCACCGGCGCTCCGGCGGCAAAGAACGTGGTCGAAACGATGGCGGAAATTTTCACTTCGTTGATCAGGCAGATGCGCGTTGCATCAGTCCAGCGAAACTGGAAAATCTCAGCATTCGCCGCAAGTGCAGCGGGCAGTATCCCGGTGAAGCCGCCATAGGAATAGTGCCCCAGCACGCCATGATCGAGCGGGCGGGGCGACATGCGCATCGCCCGAAAGCCGGCGCCGTCGACTTCGGCGATCGCGCCGCCATTGCCTTGAATTTGAATAGCCATGTGTTTTTCTCCTTAAATCCATTCCCAGGCGACAGTGAACTGGCCGTAAAGCCGGGTTCCCTTGCCGCCGCCATTGTCGGGGCGGATTTGATTGATGCCGGTGCCGGGGCCGGCAAGCCGGGTTTCTGCCCATTGCTCGCGCACTGGTTCTGCCAGCGTGCCGGTGTTCTTCGCGTAGATCGTGAAGCCGGTGGCATCGTCGATGTTGCCCGCGATTACGTCGATAGTTTCAAGCCAGTGTTCGTCGGCGCTGTGATCGGCGGTGGCGGTCGCCTCGATCCACGCGCGCACCCGCGATCCTGCGGCAATGCCCGCCTGCCCGGTGATCGTGGCGCTGGCATCGGACGCCCCGGGGAAGGCCCCGAAGTTGACCGTGGTGACGCCGCGCGTTCCGCCGCCGGTTGCCGCCGTGGTCTGCGCGCTGCCATCGGCAAACCGCAGCGTGGTCAGCTTTAGTTCGGCGGAAAAGTCGCCGGTGGTGCCGTTGCCGAGCGCCGCCACTCCCGCCGAAATACGAGACAAGCTAAGATCGCCAGTAGAAGAGTTTGCGCCAATGCGGAGACATTGGCCGATACCCAGAAAAGTCCCGCTAAAATTCAGGGCAGATGTGTTGTGCAGCCCCGGCCCAACATAAATCGTGCCATAGTAATTCGCGGTTAGATTTATGGTGCTGCCGTTTCCATCCAGCCCGAAGCGGATGTCTGCATTATCATCTGCAATGACTCCGCTGTTTTGCACCAGCTTGCCGGTGGTGGCGTCAAACCGCGCAAGGGCATTGTCCGTCGCGCTGCCGGGGCCGACAACGTCACCGGAGCCGCCGCCCGCGACCGTGGCAAGTTCAAAGCCCGTCGCGCCAGCGTTGACCCGCACCACCTTGAGCGCGTTGCTGGCATAGGCCAGCGCGGCAAGATCGGTCAGCTGGGCATCCAGCGGCTGATATGCCGCCGCCGCCGCCGCCGTACTCAGGAAATTGGCGTCGGTGCAGGCGGCATCGAACTGTGACAGCGTGCCGGCGATCCCGACAATCGAGGTCTGATCGCCGGTATTGGTGCCGGTCGCCGCCGTGATCTGCACGCTCGCATCCGGGAACTTGAAGCCGCCAGTGGTGCTTTCGATCTGTCCCGCTACCTTGAGCAGGCTGGTGCCGCCAGCGGTGCTCGTGCCCAGCAGGAACTGGCCGTCCATGGTGAAATGGGCGATGTTGCCGTTGACCGTGCCGCCGAAGCCCGCGATGTCCAGAACCGAGCCGAAAAACTCCAGCGTGTTGTTGTAGGGATCGCCCGTCACGATCGAGAGATATTTTGCCCCATCGGCAGAGGCGACAAGCAAAGAACCCGACGTGTTGCCGGAAGTCATCCGGGTGGTCTCTACCCCGGTGACCGTCTTGGTCGCGAAATAGCCCTTGATCCCGCCATACATCGTCCCGCCGATGGTGAAAGAGCGGGTGGTCCCGGAGGTGAACGGCGCTGAGCCGATACCCACACTGCCATCGTCATCGACAACAAATTTGCTGTCCTGCAACAGCTCGCCGGTGGTGCCGTCGAAGCGCGCAACGGCGTTGTCGGTTGCGCTGGCCGGGCCGACGACATCGCCAGTGCCGCCGCCCGCAAACGCAGATGCATTGCTGGCAAACCCCGAGGCTATGATGTCGGAGAGCGACTTCATCAGCCGGCAACCGTGACACGGTAGGCATTGCTCGCTGGAGCAACGGCGAACGACAGGGTGACCGTGTTGGTGTCAGTTGCAGTCCAGTCGGTCAGCACTCCTGCGTCGCTCGCTATTTCGCGCAAGGTAACTGCAACGTCCTTGGTGCCAAGGTTGTGCGTCACCGCAATCGATGTCAGGCTGCCATTGCCGACATTGGCCGAATACTTGCGAGCGACGACGCTTGTGTCGATGTTGACGCCCGAACCGTTGACCACGATCCCGGTGCCCGCCACCGCGCTGATCACCGGGCCGGCGACACTGATGCCGTTGCCGCCGGTATAGGTCGCGCCGCCGCTGAGCTGGCCCCAGGTCTGCGCCGTCGTGCCGATGGTGATCGCGGCGTCCGAGATGATAATGAACGCCTTGTCGCCGTTCGCCGTGCCTTCGGTGACCGAGAGCGACGTGCCCGGCGCCAGTTCGCCGCCGGTGTCGGCATCGACGCTGCGGCTCGGCGCGCCGCTGGCATTCACTGTGTAGATGCCGTTCTCGCTGGCGGTGGCCTGATTCTTGATCAGGATGCGGTCATTGGTTGCCAGGACGACGCCGTCCACAGACTGGCCGCTGGCATAGGCGCTGGCGAGCGTCCCGTCTGCAGTCGTTGCCACACGCGCTGGAGCCTTCCAGTAAAGCCCGCGCGCGACATTATCGACATATTGCTTGTTGGCAGCATCAGTGCCGGTGGAAGGATCGGCGAGGCCGACGATGCGCTGGGACTGGAGATCCAGTCCGTTCAAGACCTTCTTTGCCATGGTGGCGGCTCCTTAGTTGATGAGGACAAAGCCCGATTGTGGGCTGGCATGGGTTACGGTGATCGTGGCCGAAGTGGCCGCGACATCGGCGATCACCTCTTCTCCCGATCCGAGGAACACCTGCACCATCGGCGCGCGGCCAAAGGTGTGCGGCAGGATCCAGGTGGCGGCGAGCGCGGCATCGATGCGCAGCGGCGAGCCGGCGGGGCCTTGCGGGCCTTGCGGACCCTGGGGGCCGGGCGGCCCGATAATCGCCGCGATCGGCAGCTCGGGATCACGCGTCAGCGCCTCGGCCATGCCGTCCGGCCCGCTCCAGCGCGTCACAATGGCGCGGCCCGGAACGCGCCAGCGCAAGATCAGGCTCATGAGACGGCAGCCTGCGACAGCGCAATGAAGCCGCTCTGATCGGTCATTTCCACCGCGCCCGAAAGCGTCAGCCTGGCGTCGATGCCATAAATGCCGGCGGTCAGCGCGGCGGTCGCCGCAGCCGGCAGCGAGACCAGCCAGCCTGCCGGCCCCTGGCTGGTCACAGTCATGGCGATCCCGGCTGAGGCATCGTCAAGCACCTGGCGGTTGTGCAGCACGATGGCCGGCTTCATTCGGGCGATGATGGCCGTGACCAGACCCGTATCGCCCTCGATTGCGTCGAGCGCGACCGCGATATCCTCACCAATGCGGAAGTTGCCGATTGTGCCGTGCATGCGTGCTGCGCTCCGAAAGCTGGCCGCGGCAAGGCAAAGGCATGCAAGCCGGGAATCCCGGGCAAGCGCCATGCTGCGGCGATTAAAGCCAAATGGGGGAAGTCGATTGTGGAAAGTCGAATTGGGTGATGGGGCGAACCAACCGCACCCGGCCGATCCGATTCGCCATCATGTCCACAGTTTTACAACCACCATGACGATGTAGGAAAGACTTTTTACCAGATCGGTTCGTGGATGGTGGGCGCGACAGGGATTGAACCTGTGACCCCACCCGTGTGAAGGGTGTGCTCTACCGCTGAGCTACGCGCCCGCCTGCACCATCCTTGCCGAAGCGGAAGGCGCGCCCTTAGGCAATGCCGGGCGAATTGACAAGCGCCGCGATCACCTTAGATGCGCGAGGCATGAGCGAAGACGAAATCACCAGCCCAGCTGCTGCCGCCACCCCTGCAACCAGCGGCCCCGACGTGCCGCCCGACCATTTGGCGATCAGTCCGAAAAGCCCCTGGTTCAACGAGGAGCTGCTGCGCCGCGGCGTGGGCATCCGCTTCAAGGACGTGGTGCGCACCAATGTCGAGGAATATTGCATTTCGGAAGGCTGGGTGCGGGTGCAGGCGGGCAAGACGCTCGACCGCAAGGGTCAGCCCCTGACGCTCAAGCTCAGCGGCGCGGTGGAAGCCTGGTTCGAGGATCTGGGCGACAACCCACCGGTCGCCAAGGGCTGATCAGCGGGCGGCGATTCGAGCACTCTTGCGAGCGATGATGGCGCCGATTGGATCGTCGTGCGGAATGCTGCGGGCCTGAGGTGCCCGCCTGACTTGAGCGATTTGCGGATGGTTGCGCGCCACGCGGGCGGTTGATTCGGCGGGAGCGCCCAGCGCGGCTGGGCGGTTATAAATGAAACCGCGCGTCGGCCACTGGGTGGTACCCAGGCCCGCGATCGGTGCATACCACACGCGCACTTCGCTCCAGTCGTTGCCCGGCGAGACATCGACCGCGCGCACATTGTCCTCGATCTGGCCGCGCCGGCCATTGATCAACGACCAATTGGCGTGACGCAGCAGGACGGTGCGCGAATCGACCACCCGGCTGACTGCCGCAACATGGCCCAACCGCATGTTGCCGCTGGGGCGGAAAGCCAGCACCGCGCCGATGCGCGGCTCGCGCCCGCGCGCATAGCGGCCTGCCGCCTGCTCCCACCAGGTGTGAGCGTCGCCGTAGATCTGGATGCCGGAGACCGTCCGGGCATAGGGAACGCATTGCAGATAAGGCTGCGCGGCAGGTCTCTGTTCGTTACGCTGGCCAATTTCGACGGCGGCAGTGGCCAGGCCGGGCACAGCAATGGCGGCAAGAGCGACGAGAAGCAGGGGGGTGAGACGCGTTGGCATAAATGAGAGATTATGCCGCGAATGGATAAGTCCAGCCTGCAAACCTTGGTAAACGAGGCGGCAAGAATTTGCCGTTTGGCTTGCCAAGTGCGCCGCGCCGGGGCAGGCGCGGGAGTTATGTTGCCACAAGTTATCATTATCGGTCGTCCGAATGTCGGAAAGTCCACGTTGTTCAACCGGCTGGTCGGCAAGAAGCTCGCGCTCGTCGACGATCAGCCCGGCGTCACGCGCGACCGGCGCTGGGGCGAAGTGGAGCTGCTCGGTCTCGAATTTGCCATTGTCGATACCGCCGGCTGGGAAGACCAGGACGCTGACACCCTGCCCGGGCGGATGCGTGCGCAGACCGAGGTTTCGATGCAGGGCGCCGATGTGGCGCTGTTTGTCATCGACTCCCGCGCCGGGATCACCCCGCTCGACGAGGAGATCGGCCGCTGGCTGCGCGAACAGAGCGTGCCGGTGGTGGTGATCGCCAACAAAGCTGAAGGCAGGGCCGGTGAGAGCGGTATGCTGGAGGCCTATTCGCTGGGCCTGGGCGATCCGGTGCCGCTTTCGGCCGAACACGGCGAGGGCATGGCTGACCTGTTCGAGGCGCTGTTGCCGTTGATCGAAGCCCACGAGGCCGAGGCCGAGGCGGCGGGTGAGCTCGACGAGGATGATCCCGCCGCTCCGTTGAAGCTCGCCATCGTCGGCCGGCCAAACGCTGGCAAATCAACCTTGATCAACCGTATTCTGGGTCAGGATCGCCTGCTGACCGGGCCTGAGGCCGGTATCACCCGCGATTCGATTGCTGTGGATTGGCAATGGCATGATCCCAAAACCGGCGAGGAACGCGCGGTTCGTCTGATCGACACTGCTGGTATGCGCAAAAAGGCGCGCATCGTCGACAAGCTGGAAAAAATGGCCGTGGCAGACGCGCGCCATGCGGTTGATTTCGCCGAAGTCGTTGTGCTGCTGCTCGATGCGACCCAGGGACTTGAGCATCAGGATCTGAAGATCGCCTCGATGGTGCTCGAGGAAGGCCGCGCGCTGCTGGTGGCGATCAACAAGTGGGATATTGCCGAAGATCCATCGGGCCTGTTCAACGGTATTCGCGCCGCGCTCGAGGATGGGCTGGCGCAAGTGCGGGGCGTGCCGTTGCTGGCGGTTTCGGCGCGAACCGGCAAAGGGCTCGACGATCTGATCGCGGCAGGCTTTGCTGTGCGCGAATCATGGTCTCAGCGGGTTTCAACCGGCCAGCTTAATCGCTGGTTTGAAGCAGCGCTTGAGGCCAATCCGCCGCCCGCGCCGGGTGGCAAGCGGATCAAGCTGCGCTTCATCACCCAGGCCAAGACCCGCCCGCCGGGCTTTGTGCTGTTCGGCACCCGGCTCGAGCTGCTGCCTGAGAGTTATCAGCGTTATCTGGTCAACGGTATCCGGCGCGAGCTCGGTTTTGCCTCGGTGCCGATCCGGCTGACCTTGCGCAGTACGAAGAACCCCTTCGACACCAAGCGCTAGAGCGGGCTGCGCTAAATCTGACGCAAGTCGTCCGCTCTAGTTCTTTGTTATCACATCGTTAAAAGCTGAAAACCGGTTCCCACTTTTCAGCACGATGCTCATGCGCGAACCTCTGTCACCACCCCGGTTTCATTCCAGCGCAGCGCTTTGAGCACGGCATCGACGATGTGCGGCGCATTGAGGCCGGCTTCGTCGTATTGCTTGTCGGGTGCGTTCTGGTCCTGGAACGCGTCGG
>JANPOS010000006.1:0-14830 GCA_031428115.1 Novosphingobium sp.
GCCGAAACTGCCCGCTACATCGACAGCCTCGGGGCCGAGGCGCTGGCCAAGGCGCAGGCCTACACCATGGGCAACCATCTGTTGCTGTTTGCCGGGCTGGCCGTTTCGCTGCTGGTAGCCTGGTTGATCGTGCGCTCTCGCTTGCTCGACCGGACAGCGACGCGGCTTTCCGGGCGTAGCTGGGCCATCGCGACGCTAGGCGTAAGCGCCGCTTTCTTTGCGATTGCTGCGATCTTCACGCTGCCCTGGGCGATCTACACCGATTGGCACCGCCAGCATGCCTACGGTCTCTCCAAGCAGCCGCTCGACGATTTCCTGGGCCAAAGGGCGTTGGACGGAGCGATCGATGTCGTGCTGGGTTCGGTGTTCCTGCTCGGGATCTACGCGCTGATTCGAAAGACTGGCGCGCGCTGGTGGCTTTGGAGCGGAGGCTTGGCTGCGGTCGCCATCCTGCTGATGCTGCTTGCCGGTCCCAGTCTGATCCAACCCATGTTCAACAAGTTCGAACCGGTACCGCCGGGCGAGGTGCGTACCGCGCTTGAGGCGATCGCAGACGATGTCGGGATTCCGCGCGAACGGATCTTCATTTATGATGGTTCACGCCAGTCCGAACGGTTCACCGCCAATGTCACGGGCATCGGTCCTTCGGCCCGGATCGCGATTTCAGACATTGCCTTGAAAGGAGCTTCGCTCGACGAAGTTCGCGCAGTAACCGGGCATGAGGCAGGGCATTTCAAGCTGGGCCATATCTGGCGGTATGTCGTGGTCAATCCGCTGATCGCTATGCTGTTCTTCTTCCTGCTCAACCGTCTGTTCGCCCCGACGGCGCGGCTGCTGGGCACCGATGCAACTCTAAGCGAGCCGCGCGGGCTGCCGGTGTTCTTGGCGGTGAGCGCCGTGCTCGGCCTGCTGGTTACGCCACTGACCAACAGTCTGACGCGAATCGGCGAACGCGAGGCGGATGAATATTCATTAGAAATCGTTGGCGAACCCGACGCATTGGCCAGATTTCTGGTGAAAACCGCCGAGTATCGCTACCCGCGCCCGGCGGTCTGGCAGGAGGTTCTGTTCTACACTCATCCCTCGGTCGAAAGGCGGGTGCTCAGGGCAATGGAGTGGAAGGCGGCGCAGCCCGCAGCGGAACCGATCATGGCGCCGCCAAAACCGTGAAACGCGACGCCATTTTCGAATTCTTCCGCCGCCTCGCCGAAGCCAACCCCTCGCCCGAGACCGAGCTCGAATTCGGCAACACCTATCAGTTGCTCGTCGCGGTGGTGCTTTCCGCCCAGGCGACCGACGTCGGGGTCAACAAGGCGACCCGCGCGCTGTTTCGCGAAGTCAAAACGCCGCTAGCGATGGTCGAGCTCGGCGAAGAAGGCCTGAAAGCGCACATCAAAACCATCGGGCTGTTCAACGCCAAGGCGAAGAATGTCATCGCGCTTTCAGAAATCCTCGTGCGCGATTTTGGCGGTGAGGTTCCGGCGGACCGCGACGCGCTGACCACGCTGCCCGGCGTCGGGCGCAAGACCGCCAATGTGGTGATGAACTGCGCTTTCGGGGCGGAGACTTTCGCGGTCGACACGCATATCTTTCGCCTCGGCAACCGCACCGGCATGGCCAAGGGCAAGACCGTGCTGGCGGTCGAGAAGAAGCTAGAAAAAGGCGTACCCCAGCCGTTTCGCGTCGGCGCGCATCACTGGCTGATCCTGCATGGGCGCTATGTCTGCAAGGCGCGGCGGCCCGAATGCTGGCGCTGCCCGGTTGCCGACCTGTGTTCGTTCAAGGCAAAATCGCCGCCGCCGCCGGCTCCTCGCTCAGCGCCGAAATGACCGTTGCGGCGACCAGATCGCCGATCACATTCAGCGTGGTGCGGCACATGTCGAGGAAGCGGTCGACGCCGAGGATCAACCCGATGCCTTCGGGCGGAACGCCCACCGCGCTGAGCATCAGGGCGATCACCGGCAACGAGCCCGCCGGCACCCCCGCCGTGCCAATGCTGGCCAGAATGCACACCACCATCACGAACAGCTGATTGGCCAAAGTCAGCTCAACCCCAAAGAACTGCGCAAGGAACAGCACCGTCACGCCTTCGAACATCGCGGTGCCGTTCTGGTTCGCAGTCGCGCCGATGGTGAGCACGAAACGGGCAATGCGCGGCGGCAGCTTGAGCCGGGTTTCGGCAACCCGAAGCGCAGTGGGCAGCGTGGCGTTCGACGAGGAGGTTGAGAAAGCCATGACCGTGGCCTCCTGGGTCTCGCGAAAAAAAGCCGCCGGGCTCTTCTTTGCCAGGAATTTCAGCAATAGCGGAAACACCCCGAACATCTGGATCGCCAGCGCCAGCAACACCACTGCGACATAGGCGGTGAGCTTGATCAGCAGGTCCCAACCGAACTGGGCGGCAAGATTGAACATGAAACAGAAGATCGCAATCGGCGCGAGCTGGATTACCAGCCCGATAAGCCGCATCGACACCTCAAAAACGCCTTCGAGCGCATGCTTGAGCGTTTCGGTCCGCGCGGTCTGCACCAGCAACAGTCCGACACCGAAAAACAGCGCGAAGAACATCACGGCAAGGATGTTGTTCTCGCTCATCGCGGTAACGAGGTTGGAGGGAATGATCGCGATCACCGCGTCGACCCCGCTGGGGGCCTTGGCCGATTTCTCGATGATCCCCGCCGCGCCCGCACTGGAATCGCCGATCATCGCTCGCGCCGCCACCGGATCGACACCCGCGCCGGGCTGAAGCACGTTGACCACAGTCAGGCTGATCGCCACCGCGATGCCCGAAACCACGATTGTATAGGCCAGCGTTTTCAGGCCGACGCTTTTCAGCGCGGCAATCTCGCCCATATCAGCAATCCCGACCACCAGCGCGGAGAACAACAGCGGCAGCACCAGCATGAACAACAGCCGGAGGAAAATCTGCCCGACGGGTCCGGTGACGTAGGTGACAATGGTATCGACCCAGGCGGCATCTGGCGCCGCAGCATAGACCGCAAGGCCGCCGATCAGTCCAAGCAGAAAGCCCGCCAGAATGCGCCATTGCAGGCGGCTGTGGTTGGCAGGCGCTGGCGCGGCGGTTTCAGTCATGGCTTTCCCCCTTGAGCGCCCCTTCGGCAATGCGTGCGTAGATCCGCGCCAGCACCGGCAGGTCGGCAATCGCCACGGCTTCGTCGCGCTTGTGCATCGTCGCATTGCTCAGGCCAAATTCGATCACCGGGCAGATCATGCGCAGGAAGCGCGCGTCCGATGTGCCGCCGGTGGTCGAGACTTCGGGCGCGATTCCGGTCTCGGCCTCGATTGCGCCGCGTACCAGATCGGAAAAGGCGCCCGGCGGGGTAAGGAATGCCTCGCCCGAGACAACGCTGCGCGATGTGCCGCCGTGGCGCGCGGCGATCTCCGCAACCAGCGCCGTCAGGCGCTCGCCGGTGTGCAGGTCATTGAAGCGGATCGAGATACGCGCGGCCGCCCGCGGCGGGATCACATTGGTCGCAGGATTGCCGATGGCGATATCGGTGATCTCGAGGTTCGAGGGCTGGAACCAGTCGGTGCCCTCATCGAGCACCAACGCATCAAGCTCGGCGAGCAGCGCCACCAGCTTCGGCGCGGGATTGTCGGCGAGGTGCGGATAGGCAACATGGCCTTCTGCGCCTGCCACTTCCAGCCAGAAATTGGCCGAACCGCGCCGGCCGATCTTCATCATGTCGCCCAGCCGGTGGACCGAGGTTGGCTCGCCGACCAGGCACAGATCAGGAATCGCGCCGACTTCGCGGATATGGTCGATCAGCGCCAGAGTGCCGTATTTCGCCGGGCCTTCCTCGTCGCCGGTGATGATGAAGCTGAGCGTGCCGGCCTCGCGGGGAACCTCGGCGACGGCCGCGACCATCGCGGCAATCGACCCCTTCATGTCGACCGCGCCGCGCCCGTGCAGCAAGTCGCCGCGACGCTCGGGCATGAACGGTCCGCTGGTCCACCCCTCGCCCGGCGGAACGACATCGACGTGCCCGGCAAAAGCGAAATGGCGCGAGCCTTCCGGGCCCTGGCGGATCGCGAACAGGTTTTCGACCGGGCCATCAGGTGCTGCGCCCGTGATCGCGCGGTGCACGGCAAAGCCCAGCGGTTTGAGGCTCGCCTCGAGGCAATCGAACACCAGCCCCGCCGCCGGCGTAACACTGGGGCAGGCGATCAGCGCTTCGGCGAGCGCGACGGGATCGACTTTGCCGCTCACTTGACCTTCACCGGCCCTTCGTACTGCTCGATCACCCAGTCCTCGGCCTCGGCCGCCTCGATCCAGTTCTGCAGCCATTCGTGTTCCCACACCGCCTGCATATAGGTCACGGCAAAACCGGGAACCGCAACGCCATAAGTGATGAAGCGGCTGACCACCGGCGCATAGAAAATGTCGACCGCGCTGAACGAGCCGAACAGGAACGGCCCGCCCTTGCCGAACCGCGCGCGCGCCTCGGCCCACAGGGTCAGGATGCGCACAATGTCGCCGCGCGCCTCCTCATCGATTTTTGCATCCTCGACGCGGCGGCGCACGTTCATCGGGCATTGCTTGCGCAGCGCGAGATAGCCCGAATGCATTTCCGCCGCCATCGAGCGGGCCATCGCGCGGGCGTCTTCTTCCTTGGGCCAGAACCGGTCGCGCCCGACTTTGTCGGCGAGGTGCTCGACGATTGCCAGGCTGTCCCACACCACCGCCTCGCCATCCCACAGGATCGGCACTTTGCCGGATGACGGCGCAAGATCGCTCTGGCGCTTCTGCGCGTCCCATTCGTCGCCATAGAGCGGGACCAGGATTTCCTCGAAAGGGAGGCCCGATTGCTTGCAGGCCAGCCAGCCGCGCAATGACCAGCTGGAATAGTTCTTGTTGCCGATGATGAGCTTCATGGCGGCAAGCCTAGCCATTCAGTCAGGGCCTGTCGAGAATGAACGGGGCGACTTGCGGCTTCGCGCCAAGCCGTTTAATCACGCGATTAAAGGATGCGCGCCGGGATGAGCCGGATGCGGAAACGAGAATTCCAGGAGCATAGATGGCCATCAAGACCCGGATCACCGAAATGCTCGGTATCGAGCATCCCATCGTCCAGGGCGGCATGCAGAATGTCGGCTATGCCGAACTCGCCTCTGCCGTATCGAACGCGGGCGGCCTCGGCACGATCACCGCGCTGACCCAGCCCAGCCCCATGGCGCTGGCGGAGGAAATCGAGCGCTGCCGGGGCATGACCGCCAAGCCTTTCGCAGTGAACGTCACCGTGCTGCCCGCAGTCACTCCGCCAGACTACAAGGCATTCGCCCAGGTCGTCATCGATAGCGGCGTCAAGATCTGCGAGACGGCGGGCACCGCAGAAGTGCGCGAGCTGTGGGCGATGATGAAGCCGCACGGCATCACCATCCTGCACAAGTGCACCGCCGTGCGCCATGCGCTTTCGGCTGAACGCAACGGCTGCGACATCATCTCGATCGACGGCTTCGAATGCGCGGGGCACCCCGGCGAAGACGATATTCCGGGCCTGATCCTGATCCCGGCGGCAGCCGACAAAGTGAAGATCCCGATGCTGGCCTCCGGCGGCATCGGCGACGGGCGCGGCCTCGTCGCAGCGCTGGCGCTGGGCGCGGAAGGCATCAACATGGGGACGCGCTTCTGCGCCACCCGGGAAGCGCCGATCCACCCCAACATCAAGCAGATGTACGTCGAAAACGACGAACGCGGCACCAACCTGATCTTCCGTTCGCTGCACAACACCGCGCGGGTCGGCAAGAACGGCGTTTCGGACCTCGTAGCCGAACGGCTCAAGCAGCCCGGCGCCAGGTTCGATGACGTCGCCGAGCTGGTGCGCGGCTACAAGGGCGCGGAAATGCTCAAGTCCGGCGATACCGAGGGCGGCATTTTCTGGGCCGGCCTGATCCAGGGGCTGATCCATGACATTCCGACCTGCCAGGAACTGATCGACCAGATCATGGCGGATGCAACACGCATCATCAAATCGCGGCTAGGTGGAATGCTGGGCTAACGCCATGAGTAAGCCCCTCCCCGGTGGGGAGGGGTTGGGGTGGGGGTTCTCCCTTCCGAGGGCGCAAGCCCACCCCGCTGCGACTAGGCAGCAAGCTGCCAAGTCTCGCTGCCCCTCCCGTCCGGGAAGGGCCAAAGGAGAATCGGGAATGGCCTACGAAAAAGTCAACTATTCGCTTGAAGCCGGCGTCGCGCGCATCGCGATGAACGATCCTGCCACGCGCAATGCCGGCTCGGTGCAGATGGGTGAGGAGCTGGTCCATGCCTTCAACCGCGCCGCCAGCGAAGCACGCGCCGTGCTGTTCACCGGCGAGGGCAAGGGGTTCAATTCGGGCGCCAACCTTGCCGATGCCGAAACCATGATCGGCGATCCCAATCGCGATGTCGGCCACTTGCTCGACCGCTATTTCAACCCGGTGCTCAGCCGCATGAAGCAGATGGACCAGCCGGTAGTCACCGCCGTGCGCGGTGCAGCGGCCGGGGTCGGGGCAGGGCTGGCGATGGCGGGCGACATTATCGTCTGCGGCGAGACGGGCTTTTTCCTCCAGGCCTTCTGCCATGTCGGGCTGGTGCCCGATGGCGGCTCGTCGTGGCTGCTCACCCGTGCGGTCGGCCGGGTGCGGGCGATGGAGCTGATGCTGCTGGGCGACCGGCTGCCCGGGCCCAAGGCGCTCGAATGGGGCCTGGTCAATTTCGTCGTGCCTGACGATGAGGTCGAAGCGAGAGGCATGGAGCTGGCCATGCGGCTGGCGCAAGGCCCGCGCTCGCTTGGACTGATCAAGCGCGTCGCCTGGGCAGCGGCGGACGCCAGCTTTGAGCAGGCCTTGTCGAACGAACGCAACGGCCAGCGCGAAGCCTGCCGCAGCGAGGATTTCATCGAGGGCGTCACGGCTTTCACCGCCAAGCGCAAACCTGAATTCAAGGGCCGCTGAGCGCCTCGTGACGACAAGTCTCGTCTGGTTGCGCCAGGATCTGCGCGTCAGTGACCAGCCGGCTTTGCTGGCGGCGCTGGCCGAGGGCGCGGCGATCCCGGTCTATGTGCTCGACGATGTGGGCCCTGGCAGCTGGGCAATCGGCGGGGCGCAGCGCTGGTGGCTGCACCACAGCCTTGCTGCGCTTGCCGCCAGCCTCGCCAAGCGCGGCAGCCGGCTGGTCCTTCGCAGGGGACCGAGCGCTGAAGTGCTGGCGGAACTGGTGCGCGAGACGGGGGCCAACCGCATCCACGCCCTGCATCACTATGAACCATGGCACCAGCAGTCCGAACGCAAAGTCGCGCAGACAACCGGGCTCGTGCTGCATCACGGCAATCAGCTCGCGCCGCCGGGCGCGGTGCTGAGCGGCGGCGGGACGCGCTACCGGGTGTTCACCCCGTGGTTTGCGCGGTTGCGCGAGATGATGCCGCCGCCCGCGCCTTGCCCCGCGCCCGAGGCAATTCCGGCTCCCGATCGCTGGCCCGCCTCCGACCGTCTGGAAGACTGGGGCCTGCTGCCGGCGCAGCCCGACTGGTCGACTGGTTTCTCAGACTGGACACCCGGCGAAAAAGGCGCGCGTGCGGCCCTGCGCCGCTTTCTGGACGATGGCGTGGCAAGCTATGCCAAGGCGCGCGATTTCCCCTCGCAGCCCGCCACCTCGCGCCTGTCGCCCCATCTTCACTTCGGCGAAGTCTCGCCTGCCGCCGTCTGGCACGCCGCCGAAGGCCTCGGCAGCGGCGCAGCCTCATTCCTGCGCGAACTTGGCTGGCGCGAGCACGGGCTCAATCTCGTCGATCAGTTTCCGGACTATGCCAAGCGCAATGGCCGCGCGGTGTTCGACCAGCTGCGCTGGCGCGAAGGCCCCGATGCCGACGCGGACTTGCGCGCCTGGTCGCGCGGCCGCACCGGCTATCCGGTGGTCGATGCCGGGATGCGCGAGCTGTGGCAGACCGGCTGGATGCACAACCGGGTGCGCATGATCACCGCCTCGTTCCTGATCAAGCATCTGCTGATCGACTGGCGGCGCGGCGAACGCTGGTTCTGGGACACGCTGCTCGATGCGAACCTGGGTGCCAATGCGATGAACTGGCAATACACCGCCGGCAGCGGGGTCGATGCGCCGGTGTTCTCGCGGATCATGGCGCCCTATATCCAGTCCGAGAAGTTCGCCATGGCAGACTATGTGCGCGAATTTGTTCCCGAGCTGGCGGAGCAAAGCGACAAAGTGATCCATGCGATGCATATGGGCGGAGGTCGCCCGGGGGCCTATCCCGATCAGCTGATCAGCCACGAGGCTGCGCGCGCGCGGGCGCTGATGGCGTGGGAGGCGGCGCGGGGCGCCTCAAGCGATTAGCGGAAAGGCCCCATCGGGAAACTTGCCATAGGGCGTCATTTTGTGCGCTGCGGGATCGAAAGCCTCCGGCGGCGCGCCGTTCCAACGTGCGTCCGCAGGGTGGGGCAGCACGAGATAGGCCCAGCGCGGGCGGTCCATCTGGTTCGAACCCGCGCCATGCACCGTCAGGTGGCTGTGGATCGTCACATCGCCCAGCGCATAACCCACCGGATCGCTCATTGGCAGATCGTGCAACTCGGGCCAGACCTCGCGGATGTCGCGCCCGTCATAGCTGGTGTAGTTGCCCAGCACGCCCAGCTTGTGGCTGCCTTCGATGAACGACATCGTCCCGGCGTCCGGCCCATAGGCCTCAAGCGGGATCCAGCAGGTCGCGCCGCCGGTGCGGTCGACCGCGAAGGTGATGAAATCCTGATGGAAGCTGGTCGGTCCGTTGCCCTGGTTGCGGGTCTGCTTTGCTGCCGGCAGCTTGGGCGCGAAAAAGTCGTTGAACAGCCGCCAGCCGGCATCGCCCTTGCGGCCGGTCAGCCCCTTCGCCGCCGCGCCGATCCCGCCGAACAGCGGGCGCACCGCCGCATCGCCGTAACCACCGGCAGCGAAGGCGTTGAAATAGGGCTGGTCGATCCCGTAAGGCGGGTTGCTGTCGCCGTCTTCGCCCATCATCGCCTTGGCCTTGGCGAGCAGCGTAGCGATCATTTCAGGGTCGATGAAGCCGTGCAGCTGCACCCAACCCTTTTCCTGATAATGCAGTGCTTCGGCGGTGGTGATGGTCCGACAGCGGGAAAGATTGCTCATTGCTTCCAATTCCTTCAGCCCAAAGTCCGGATCGGTTCCGACCCGTCCCAGCCCTCGGCCGCTGCGCGAAAAGCGCCGAAGACCTGTTCGGCGATGGGGTTGGCGGTGATCAGCTCAGTCATAAAGCCCAGCGTGCTGACGGTGTCGATGTAGCCGGTTTTCGCGCCCATCATCAGCCCTTCGAAGGCGATATCGCAGCCCGCCGCAGCATAAGCGGCCGCTTCGGCGGCATAGTCGGTGCAATAGAGCGCGGTGTGATGGAAGCCGCTGCGCCCCGCCGGCACGACATCGCGCCAGATGCCCGGCACATCGCCAATGGGCGAAATCAGCTCGATCTGCATGTCGCCATACTGGCCGATGGCTGCGCGGTGCGGGGCGATGTCCGCCGGGCTGCCGCGATAGTGGCTGTCGGTGAAATGCACGTCCTCGAAGACAAAAAACGGACCGGCCCGCGCCGAACGCACCCAGTGGGCAATCGCCGCCTCCAGATCGGGCACAACCCAGCACAGCTGCATGTAGTTGCCATTGGTCAGGGGTGTGAACATGGGCAGAAATCCTCTCGCTTAGATGCGATCAATGATCATGGCGCCGTCGCGGATCACCGCTTTCAGCACCTCGGCGGGCTTTGCCAGCAGCGTCAGGTCTGCCGCGGGATCGCCGTCGATCACGATCAGGTCAGCCAGCGCGCCCGGGGTGACCACGCCAAGCTGGCCTGGCGCGCCGATCAGCGCCTCGCCAGCATTCTTGGTGCCCCAGCTGAGCACTTGCTCCGCCGAGAGCCCGGCCATGGCGCCATAGAAGGCAAATTCGCGGCCATAATCGCCAACTTTGTGATCGAGCGGATCGTCATCCAGCACATCGCGGAACACGCCGCTGTAATCATCGCCGATCAGCAGTTTCACGCCCGCCTGCTGCGCGATGGGCAGCAGCCGCGCGACATTGGCCTGCAAATCCTGCAAGCCCGGCTCTGCCCAGCCAAGCCGGATCATGCAATCGGGATAGACCATGCTGGGCACCCAGAAAGTGCCACGCTGGGCCATCAGCTCCAGGATTTCCGCGTCCATCTCGTCGCCATGATCGATGATGTCGACGCCGAGCTCGACGCATTCGCGGATGGTTTCGCGGGTCGCCGCGTGCGCGCGCACTTTCGCGCCGCGCATGTGCGCCGCCTCGATCACGGCTGCGATCTCGTCGCGGGCCATGGTCCGCGGGACGGGCCAGGGCAGGCCGCCATGGCCTGAACTGACGAATATCTTGATCGTCTCGGCCCCGCGCCGGATGAATTCGCGCACGATCTTGCGCATTTGATCGGGCCCGTCAGCAAATACATCGGTGCCGCCGGTGCGGAAATCGCGCCACCAGTTCTTGCTGTCATTGACGTCGCCGGTGGTGCCGATGTGAAGCGAGCAGGCGCGGATGCGCGGGCCGGGCATGATCCCCTGTTCGATGGCGATTTTCAGGCTGGCGTCGATATCATGCCCGGCGGTCGCACCGACATAGCCGGTGAACCCGCTCTCGAGCAGCACGCCGCAATTGCGCACTGCGATCGCCATCAGCACGCCCGGCGGCAATTCCTTGCCCAACGGTTCGCCCGCCATGCCCATGGCCAGCGTGAACTTATAGAAATCCGGATGGAAGTGGCTGGTGATCAGGCCCGGCATCAGCGTCATGCCCGCCAGATCAATCGCCTCCGCGCCGCCTGGCGCTTCGCTGACCGCGGCAATCCGATTGCCCTCCAGCGTCACGGTGCGCAGGCCCGGCAGCATCTTTGTGCCATCGAACACCCGGGCATTGGCAAAGCTCATCATCGGCATCACTCCATCACGCGCGGGGGCTGGGCCAGCAGGTCGAGCAGCGCTGCGTTGAACGCCTCCGCCCGCTCATACATGGCCCAGTGCCCCGCGCCGGCAATCACGCGGAAGTCGAGCTCCGGCTGAAAGCGGCGCAGCACCGCCTCCTGCACCTGCGGATCGGGATGCGGCCGGTCGAACTCGCCCCAGATCGCATCCAGCGGCACCTTGAGCTCGCCCAACACCCGCACCACCCGGTCCGGGATGACCAGATGCGGCACGAACATGCGCGACGCGCGGCCATTGGCCATCAACATGTGCAGGGCGAGCGCGTCGACCGTCCCCGGATGGTGCAGCATCAGCCCCAGCAGGTTGGAGCGCATCATCGCCTCGCGTGCTTCGCCCCTGAGGCCGGAAATCTTGTTCAGATTGATGTGTCCGTGCGGCGTGTCGAGTCCACCCGTGCCGACCAGCACCACCCGGCGAACCCATTCGGGGTGGCGCCGGGCGAAATGGGTGAACACCGCACCGCCGAAGGAAAAACCGACGAAATCAGCCTGCTGCCCCTCGTCGATCAGCATGGGCATGGCTGCGGCGAGGACGGCGGAAATCGCCGTATGGCGCTCGGCATCGGGCATGGCGCTGTCGCCGTGGCCGGGTAGATCGGGCACGATCACGGTGTGGCGCACAGCCAGCGCGTCGATATTGCGGATCCAGTGCGACCACGCCCCCTGCCCGCCGTGGCCGAGCACCACCGGCGGACCCTCGCCCCAGACACGCCAGACCATCGTGCCTTCGCCGCACGGTGTCTCGATGCGCCGCGCGCGGCTCTCCGCTTCGGCCAGTATTTCTTCGGGCGTGCGCACTACCAATACCGTCCCCCGACCACCGCATCTGCCGGAAATGCAGCCTCGATGGCGGCAATATCCTCTGCGCTAAGTGCGATCTTGGCGGCAGCAACATTTTCCGCCAGCCGCTCGCGCTTGCGAGTGCCGGGTATCGGCACGATATTGGCACCGCGATGAAGCACCCAGGCCAGTGCAAGCTGGGCCGGGCTGTGGCCCTTTTGCGCCGCCAGCGTGGCCAGCGCCTCGACCAGCGCCATGTTGGCTGCGTGGGCATCGCCCTTGAAGCGGGCCATGTTGGCGCGCCAGTCGCCTTCGGCCAGCGAGCCCGGCGCCACGCTACCGGTCAGAAACCCGCGCCCCAGCGGGCTGAACGGCACAAAACCGATGCCGAGTTCCGCCAGAGTGGGCAGTATTTCGGCCTCGACATCGCGCGACCACAGCGAATATTCGCTCTGCAGCGCGGTCACCGGCGTCACCGCGTGGGCGCGGCGGATCAGGTCGGCGCCCGATTCCGACAGTCCGAAATGGCGCACCTTGCCCTCCCGGATCAGATCGCCGACCGCGCCGGCGACATCTTCGACCGGCACATCGGGATCGGGCCGGTGCTGATAGAACAGGTCGATAAAGTCGGTCTTAAGCCGCATTAGCGAGGCATCGGCGACTTCGCGGATATGTTGCGGCCGGCTGTCAAAGCCCTTGCCGACGGTTCCGTCCGGGTTCAGCCGGAAGCCGAACTTGGTGGCGATGACGACTTTGTCCCTGATCCCGGCGAGCCCCGCGCCAAGTTGGCGCTCGTTGACAAACGGCCCATAGATTTCGGCGGTGTCGAAAAAAGTGTAGCCCAGGTCATAAGCCGCGCGCAGCAGCTCGCCGGCATCGGCCTCGCTCAAGGCATCGCCATAGGCGCCGCTCAGGCTCATGCAGCCAAGGCCCAGGCCTGAGACCTCGAGCCCCTGCCCCAACATCCGTTTCTTCATGTCGCTCTCCCGGGTGCCAGCATGGCATTGCTTGGGGCCTTCGCGCAACCTAGAGCTTTGGACGACACGGGAGAGCGCAATGGCACAGGAAATGACCGGCAAGGTAGCAGTGATCACCGGCGCAGCGCGCGGGCTGGGCGCAGCGATTGCCGAGCTGTTCGTGGCCGAGGGCGCGGCAGTGGTGATTGCGGACTTGCGCGATGCCGAAGGCGAGGCGCTGGCGGCGCAGCTTGGCCCGGCGGCGTGCTACCGGCGCTGCGATGTATCCGAGCCGGGCGACATGGCGGCGCTGGTCGATTTTGCGGTGAGCGCGTTCGGCGGGCTCCATGCGATGGTCAACAACGCCGGGCTCACCGACAGCACTTTCGGACCGCTGCTGGAGGCAGATTTCGGCGCATTCGAGCGGATCATGGCGGTCAACGTCAAAGGCACGATGTTGGGCACGCAGCTTGCGGCGCGCCACATGGCCGCGCATGGCGGCGGCGCGGTGATCAACATCTCCTCGATCAGCGGCGTACGCCCCGGCTTCGGCTTCTTCTCCTATCGCGCCTCCAAAGCCGCAGTGATCAATTTCAGCCAGTCGGCGGCGAGCGAACTCGGCGCGCACCTGATCCGGGTGAACTGCATATGCCCCGGCAACATCCCCACCGAAATGGGCACTTATGCCCACACGCCCGGCATGAGCGAGGCCAGGGCCGCGCGCATCGGCGAAGCGATTCGGGGTGCCCGGATGGATTGGCAACCGCTCAAACGGCAGGGCAGCCCGCGCGATATCGCCGAGGCGGTGCTGTTCCTCGCCAGCGACCGCTCGGCGCAAGTCACAGGCCAGGTGCTGTCAGTCGACGGCGGCTCGGCAGCGACCGATTCGCGCAGCCAGATCGCCGACATCATGGCCGCGCGGGCCGCTGCGGAGGCGGAGGGGAATTAGGGCGGTTCACACAAGGCCCGAACTAGACCCGCTCATGCTGAGCCTGTCGAAGCACAGGCGTGTTACGATGCCATTGCTTACGCGCGCTGGGCCTACGACAGGCTCAGGCTGAGCGGGCTTTCAACAAGGTGCTGCAGAAAATTCGCAGACCGCGCTAAGCTCGCTTCAGTTCGTCCCCGGTCAACGTCACGACATGCAGCAGGTTGGTGGAGCCCGGTGTGCCAAACGGCACTCCCGCGAGCGCGATCAGCTTTGATCCCGCCGTGCCGAAGCGGTGGCGCAGCGCCATGCGTTTGCCCTTGGCGATCATTTCCTCGAAGCTGCCGATGTCGCGGGTGACCACGGCATAAGCGCCCCACAGCAGGCCGATGCGCCGCGCGGTCTTCAGCGAGGGGGTGAGCACCAGCATCGGCGCGCCGGGCCGCTCACGCGCCACACGCCGCGCGGTCGAGCCCGAGCCGGTAAATACGATGATCCCGGCAAGCGTGACTGTCGCCGCAATCGTCGCGCAGGCATGGGCCAGCGCGTCGGCAGTGGTGCGGTCGGGTTCGATCATGGTGAACGACATCTGGGTGCGGTAGCCCGGATCAGCCTCCACCTCGCCGGCTATGTTGTGCATCATCGTCACCGCCTCGACCGGCCAGGCGCCGGATGCCGTTTCGGCGGAAAGCATCACCGCATCGGCGCCGTCATAGATCGCATTGGCGACATCGGAGACCTCGGCCCGGGTCGGCGAGGGGCTGGTGATCATCGATTCGAGCATCTGCGTCGCCACCACCACCGGCTTGCCCGAATGGCGCGTTGCGGCGACGATGCGCTTCTGCAGCGGCGGCACTTCCCAGGCATTGAGCTCAACGCCCAAGTCGCCGCGCGCGACCATGATGCCATCGGCCAGCTCGATGATTTCCTCGAGCCGCTCGACCGCGGCAGGCTTTTCTATCTTGGCCATCAGCGCCGTGTTCGAATGGCCCGGGCCGCCCATCAGTCGCCGCGCCTCGGCGACATCTTCGGGCCGCTGGACGAACGACAGCGCGATCCAGTCCGCGCCTTGCGCCAGGGCAAACGCCAGATCGCGGCGATCCTTTTCGGTCAAGGCGGGCACCGGCACGACGGCATCGGGGATATTGACCCCCTTGCGGTCCATGATGACCCCG
>JANPOS010000007.1:0-4663 GCA_031428115.1 Novosphingobium sp.
CATCGACAGTCAGGCTCGGGCTCCGGGTCGAGGCTGCCCCATCCATGTTATTAATTGTCCCTGATGAGATGAGATGGCCGGATTTCTATAGCGAGAGGCCTTGCGGTGCAAGCGCCATGAGCCAAGATCGCGGGATGGCAGCGGGTCGGAACAGACCTGCGCGCAAAACAACCCGGGAAATGGAGGATTGCATGGCTAAAGGCCTGTTTGATTGCACTGGCAAAGTCACGATGGTCACCGGCGGCAACGGCGGGATCGGCCTCGGTTTTGCGCTGGGCTGCGCCAAGATGGGCGGCGATATTGCCGTCTGGGCGCGCAATCCGGAAAAGAACGCTGCGGCGAAGGCGGAGCTGCTGGCAGCAGGCGCGGGCCGGGTAGAGACCTACATTGTCGATGTGTCCTCCGAGCAGGCGATCATCGACGGCTACGGCCAGTTGATGAAGGACTTTGGCCGGGTGGACTGCGTATTCGCCAATTCCGGCGCCAGTCCGCGTTATGAATCGGTGTTCGACCTGCCCAGCGATCACTGGTTCGATTTCCAGAAGACCGCGCTGCACGGTGCTTTCTTCACCTTGCGCGAAGGCGCGCGCCACATGAAGGCGCGGGCCGAGGCGGGTGAGCCGGGCGGCAGCCTGGTCGCATGCGGCTCGGGCTCGCTCTATCAGGGCCTGCCGGGCAAGATGGAATATGCCGCGTCCAAATGCGCGGTTGCAGGCGTAATCCGCTGCCTCGCGGTCGAACTTGGCGAATATGGCATCCGCGCCAATGTCGTCGCCCCTGGCCTGATCATCACGCCGATGATGGGCCCCGATCCGGCCGGCGCCGAAGCCTGGCTATCGGCGCAATATGCCCCGCAGACCCCGGTGCGCCGCCTCGGCAAGCCTGAGGACTTTGAGGGCATCGGTGCCTATCTGTGCTCGGACGCCTCGTCATTCATGTCGGGCGAAACCGTCTATATCGACGGCGGTTACAAGTGCCGCCCGTAAGCAGCATGGCGAATTTGGGAGAGAGAGCATGAAAGTCCTCAATATCCACGAAGTGAATGATCTTCGCCTCGACGACTATCAGTTGCCTGAGCGCGGGGCCAAGGATGTCGTCGTCAAGATGAAGGCCGTGGGCATCTGCGGCAGCGATCTGTCCTACGTCAAATGGGGCGGCATCATGCGCGAGCCCGGCGGCGTCACCCCGATCGGCCATGAAGGCGCGGGCGAAGTGCTGGAGGTCGGCAGCGATGTCGTGGGCATCAAGCCCGGCGATGCAGTGATCATCAACCCGATGAACACCCCCAGCAACGTCGGCAGCGGCGGACCGGAAGGCGCATTCGTCACCCAACTGCTGGTGCGCGAGGCGCGTTTGGGCGATTCAATCCTGCCGATCCCCGAAGGTATTTCCTACGAAGTCGCCGCGCTGTGCGAACCGCTCGCGGTCGCCATGCACGGGGTCAACCGCATGGAGGTCAAAGCCGGCGACAAGGTCGTGGTGTTCGGCTGCGGGCCGATTGGCCTGGGCATGGTTCTGTGGCTGGTTGACCGGGGCATTACTGACGTGGTCGCGCTCGATCTCGCGCCCGAACGCCGCGAGCGCGCCATGGCGCTGGGCGCGCGCGCCGCGCTCGATCCCACCAAAGTCGATCTCGCCGCCGAACTTGGCAAGCTCCACGGCACCGAGATGTGCATGCACAAGCTCGCCGTGGGCACCGATGCCTATATCGACGCGGCCGGCGCGCCCTCGATCCTGCCGCAAGTCGTCGCCATGGCGAAATACCATGCGCGCATGGTCATCACAGCGGCCTATCACCAGTCGCTTGAACTGCCCGCCGGCGCGATGCTGACCAGCGAGATGACGATCACCACGGCGGTCGGCTATCCCACCGAAATGCCAGAAGTGATCGCCGCGATGCCGCGCCTGAAAGACAAGCTGGAATCGCTGATCAGCCACCGCGTTGCCTTTGCCGATGTGCTGGGCGGGTTCAAGATTGCTGCCACCCCCGGCTCGGCCAAAGTCATGGTCGTGATGGACGGAGAGGCGGCGTGAGCGAGGAAACGCCGACCCCGCTGGCCAATCTGGTCCGCGCCGGCGACGCACAGACCGAGGCGGTGGCGATCACGCCGTTCGTCTTCATGGCGCACGATGTCTCGAACGCCTACCTGGTTACCACCAGCGACGGCGATGTGATGGTCAACACCGGCTTCAACAACAGCGCCGACCGCAATGTCGCGCTGCTCAGGCCGCACCGCACCGGGCCGCTCAGGTACATCTTCCTGACCCAAAGCCACGCCGACCATTTCGGCGGCGTGCCGGAGTTCAGCGAAGACGGCACCAAGGTCGTCGGCGGACCGGGATACAACGAAGCGGTGGCCGACATGATGGGGCTGCAAAGCTTTTTCGGCCCGCGCACATTCAAGCTGTGGGGCTCGACCATGGCCAGGGGCGGGCCGCTCAAGCCGCAGCCGCATGTTGTCCCCGATATTCTCGTCGAGGACCGGCTGACGCTGGAAGTCGGCGACCGGACATTCGAGCTGATTTCCGCCCCCGAAGGCGAGACCGTCGACAATATTCTTGTCTGGCTGCCGAAAGAGAAGATCGTCTTCACCGGCAACACTTTCGGCCCGGTCTGGCTCTCCATGCCCTTCCTCAACACCCTGCGCGGCGACAAGCCGCGTCGGGTAGCAACTTACCTCAAGTCGCTGGCCAAAGTCCGCGATCTCGGGGCCGAAATCCTGATCACCGGCCACGGCGAGCCGATCATTGGCAAGGACCGCATCCGCGACGACCTCGACCGGATCGAGGCCGCTGTCACCTATGTGCGCGACTATACGCTGGACGGCATGAAGGCCGGCAAGACCGTCCACAAGCTGATGGCCGAATTCCAGTTCCCCGGAAATGTCGCGATCGGCGATTTCCATGGCAAGGCAAGCTGGGCGGTGCGCTCGATCTGGCAGGAGTATTCGGGCTGGTTCCACTATGAGGACGGCACCACCGCGCTCTATGGCGTGCCGCGTTCGGCGGTCGATTCTGACATCGTGGAACTGGCGGGCGGGGCAGGGGCGCTGGCTGCGCGGGCACAGGCCCATGCCGAAGCCGGGCGGCCACTCGAAGCGCTGCATCTGGTCGATATCGCGCTCGGCGTGGAGCCGGACAACCGCGAGGCGCTGCTGGTCAAGAAGGCGGCCAGCCAGGCCTTGCTCAAAGCCAGCGGCGGCAAGAACCTGAGCGAGACGATGTGGCTGCGCTCGGAGATTGCCGAGATCGACGCGAAACTGGGCAGCTAGAGCACCATGCTGACAATCTGTTCCAGACCCGCTCATGCTGAGCTTGTCGAAGCACATGCCTGTTACGATGCCGAGCTTGCATACGCAGGGCCTTCGACAAGCTCAGGCTGAGCGGGAATTCAGTAAGGCAATCCTGCTGCTCTGGCAGACTTTACCCGGCCCAAGATTGTCTTGTTTGCCCTCAACTGCCTGCTCTGACAGGGGGTGTTCAACAGTTGTGAGAGAGATACCATGTCGAATAATCTGACCCACCTGCAGCGGCTCGAAGCCGAGGCGATCCACATCATGCGCGAGGTTGTCGCCGAGGCCGAAAAGCCGGTGCTGATGTATTCGGTCGGCAAGGACAGCGCGGTGATGCTGCATCTCGCGCGCAAGGCGTTCTATCCCTCGCCGCCGCCGTTCCCGCTGCTGCATGTCGACACCACCTGGAAGTTCCAGGAGATGTACAAGCTGCGCGACAAGATGGCGACCGACAGCGGCATGGAGCTGATCGTCTATCAGAACCCCGAAGCACACGAGAAGGGCATCAACCCCTTCGATCACGGCCCGCTGCATACCGACATGTGGAAAACCGAGGGGCTCAAGCAGGCGCTCGACAAATATGGCTTCGATGCAGCCTTCGGCGGCGCGCGGCGCGATGAAGAGAAAAGCCGCGCGAAAGAGCGCATCTTCTCGTTCCGCACCGCCAGCCACGGCTGGGACCCGAAGAACCAGCGCCCCGAGCTGTGGAACCTCTACAACGCCAAGAAGAGCAAGGGCGAAAGCATCCGGGTCTTCCCGATCTCGAACTGGACCGAGCTCGACATCTGGCAGTATCTCCAGCTCAACGATATCCCGATCGTGCCGCTCTATTTTGCAGCAAAACGGCCGACCTTCGAATGGGAGGGCCAGCTGTTCATGGCAGATGATATTCCCCGGCTCGAAAGAGTTCTGGGCTACAAGCCAGAGATTACCGAAAAATCGATCCGTTTCCGCACGTTGGGCTGTTTTCCGCTGACCGGCGCGGTAGAGAGCACAGCTTCGACCTTGCCGGAAATCATCCAGGAAACCCTGCTTACGACCACTTCGGAGCGGCAGGGCCGCGTGATCGACAAGGATGCAGGCGGTGCCGGCATGGAAGTCAAGAAGCAGCAGGGATACTTCTGATGACCGATACGACCTCCAATAAATCTGGCGATCCGGTATATGTCACCGAAGCCCTCATCGCCGAGGACATCGACGCCTATCTCGTGTCGCACCAGCACAAGTCCATGCTGCGCTTCATCACCTGCGGCTCGGTGGATGACGGCAAGTCGACGCTGATCGGGCGCTTGTTGTATGATTCAAAGATGATCTTTGAAGATCAGCTCGAAGCGCTGACCGCGGACTCCAAGAAAGTCGGCACCCAGGGC
>JANPOS010000008.1:0-120325 GCA_031428115.1 Novosphingobium sp.
CGCTTCAGACCATCATTGGTGGTTTCGACAATTTGCATGACCAATCAACGCCTTCTTAGTTTGGCTGGGGCGCTCCGCCGCCTGGCGCATGGGCGGAAATTGGTGCGGGCGAAGGGACTCGAACCCCCACATCTTGCGATACTGGTACCTAAAACCAGCGCGTCTACCAATTCCGCCACGCCCGCAGGTCGAGGAAGCCCAAGAAATTCATAACCTGAAAACTCAGGCGCGTGCCCTTAGTGGCAGTGCGGCAAAAGGGCAAGCGCCCAAGGGGTGCGCTGCCCTGCTGGTGCCCCAAAGCGTTTAGACCTCTGTTTCAGAGCCGGGCGAGCAGACGTTCCAGCCGCAACAGTATCGTGCTGGTGCTGGCCGATGCAGTCTGAGGCCGCGCCGGTGCCGGGCACTCGAGACACATGGCCTGCGCGCCGGTGCGCCCGAGCATGTGCTCGAGTCCCGCCAACGCCTCTCCCATCGCCGCCTGCTGGCGAACTGCGACCAGCCCGGCCCAATCGCGCGCGGTCTCTGGCGGGGCGCTGTCCTCGTCGGAGCCAAGCCGATCGAGCAGCGATGCATAGGCCCCCGTGCCCGCGCCGAGATAGACAGGGTGCCAGCCATCCTTGGGCAATTTTGCCTGCTCGGCGGCATAGGCCAGCGCATCGCCCAGCCCGCCGAACTGGTCGGCAAGGCCCTTTTGCCGCGCGGTTCCGCCATCCCAAACGCGGCCTTGCGCCATGGCATCGACTTCGGCTGCGGTCTTGCCCCTTGCCGCGCCGACCAGGCCGATAAAGCGCGCATAGGCATTCTCGACATTGGCCTGCAACATGCCTTCGACCGCCGGCGACAGGCCGCCGGCGAGATCCGGCTGGCCCGATAGCGGCGTGGTCTGGATGCCGTCGGTGGTCACCCCCCATTCGCCCAGTGCCCGCTCGAATGTCGGCACCACGGCAAAGACCCCGATCGAACCGGTGATTGTCGCCGGTTCGGCGAAAATGCGGCTGGCGGGGGTGGAGACCCAATAGCCCCCGCTCGCGGCAAGGTTGGCCATCGAGACGAGCACGGGAATGCCTTTGGCCTTGTGGCGCAGGATCGCCGTGCGGATCTGCTCGGAGGCATAGATCGAGCCGCCCGGCGAATCGACCCGGACGACCAGCGCGGCGAGATCGTCTTCCAGCGCATCGTCGAGCAGGTCGGCGATTCGCGCGCCGCCGGCAGTGCCTGGTCCGGCATCGCCATCGACGATTTCGCCGGCAATCGTCACCACGCCGATCGGCTTGCCGGCTTTGGCGGCAGGGTTGGCGCCAAGCCAGGCGCGCAACGAGGTATGCGCATAGGCGCCGGGCGCCTTGTCGCGGCGGTCCTTGCCGGCCACTTCGGCCACCCGCGTGCCGAAGGCGACCGGATCGCCGATGCGGTCAACCAGCCCTGCCGCCAGCGCCGCCTTGGCGCCGTCGCCGCCCGATGCCCTGAACCAGGCGGCGGGATCGCCGGTTGCCAGGGCGATGTTTGCCCGGGGCCGCGCCTTGGAAACATCGGCCTTCCAGGCCTCCCACAGGCTGCCATAGAGCGCCGCGCTGGCCGCGCGCGATTCGGCAGAAAAATCACCGCGCATGTAAGGCTCGACCGCGCTCTTGAAGGTGCCGACGCGGAAAACGTGCGCCTTGATCTTCAGCCGGTCGAGCAAACCGCCGAAGAACAGCTGCTTGCCGCCGGGACCGGCGATCAGCGCGCCGCCCAGCGGATCGACCCAGACTTCGCTCGAATGGGCGGCGAGCAGCATGGCGTCGTCGGTATAGAGCGTCGCATGGGCGAGCACCGGCTTGCCTGCTGCTCGCACGCCATCGAGCGCCTTGCCGACATCCTGCAAATGCACGAGCCCCGCGCCGGTGAAGCGGTCAAGATCGAGCACTACAGCCTTGATCCGCTTGTCCGTGGCGGCGGTGCGCAGCGCCGCGACGATGTCGCGCGCCCGGTATTCTGTGGCGGGCGCTTGTTGCGCCAGCAATTGGCTGAGCGGATCGATGACATGCGGTTCCTCGACAATTCCGCCATCGAGCTTGAGCAGCAGGGCGCCTTCGCGCACCGAGGCCGGGGCAGGGCGGCTCGACAGCGCGGCGAACAGCACCAGGAAGAACAGCAGCAGGAACAGCAGCGCCAGCCCGTCCTTGACCGCGACCAACACATTCCAGACCTTGCGCGCGAAAATCATGCCAGCATCCCTCAGCGAGTGGACTACACATTTAGGGAGACTTAAGCGTTTGGCAAAGCCGCTAGCCGAATTCCGGGCGTAGTCACACAACGGCAAGGGAGAAAACAAGTGTACGATTTTCAGGACAAGGTCATCCTCATCACCGGCGCGACTTCCGGCCTTGGCGCGACGGCGGCGATTTCGCTAGCCAGCAAGGGCGCGAAAGTGGCGATCACTGGCCGCCGCGAAGAACAGGGCCAGGCCGTGCTTGGGCAGATCGCGGCAGCGGGAGGCGAAGGCCTGTTCATCAAAACCGATGTCACCGTTCGGTCCGATGTCGAAACGATGGTTGCCCGGACCGTCGAGCGGTTCGGCAGATTGGACGGCGCGGTCAACAACGCCGGGATTGCGCCGCCGCCGCTCACGCTTACTGCCGATATTGCTGATGATGACTGGTTCGCCACGATCAACACCAATCTCAACGCCGTTTTCATGTCGATGAAGTTTGAAATTCCTGCCATGTTGGCTGGCGGCGGCGGCGTGATCGTCAACATCTCGTCGATGTATGGCCTGATCGGCAGCGACATCGGGCACGCGGCCTATTCAGCCAGCAAGTTCGGCGTAGTCGGCCTGACAAAGTCAGCGGCGATTGACTATGGTGACAAGGGCATACGGGTAAACGCCCTGTGCCCCGGCTTTTGCCACTCCGAAATGGTAGATCCCTATGCCGAGGCCCTGCCTGATTTGTTTGAAAAGATTATCAGACGTCACAGCGCGATGAACCGGATGGGGGAATCGCATGAAGTGACCGGCCCGATTGAATGGCTGCTCTCTGGCCAGTCCAGCTTTGTAAACGGCGCGGCAATCGAAGTTGAAGGCGGGGCGACCACGCGCTTGTTTTAGCGGCAGGCTCAGCCAAACGCAGAGCAATTGCGGCTGCATCTTGCCCCCGCGTGAAACCCTGTCTAAGGCACTGGCTTCAATGACATCGGCGAACCCTACTCATCTCTCCCGCTATCCGGCGGGCAGCGAAGCATTCCCGCATCGCAGCCTTTTGGGCATCGCTGGCCTCGCGCCGCACGAGATCATGTTCCTGCTCGACGAGGCGGAGCAATGGGTCGAACTCAACCGCCAGCCGCTCAAGCGCGACGAAAGCCTGGCCGGGCTGACCATCATCAACGCCTTCTTCGAGAATTCCACCCGCACCCGGTTGTCGTTCGAGATCGCCGGCAAGCGGCTGGGCGCCGACGTCGTCAACATGAGCGCCACTCAGTCGAGTGTGAAAAAGGGCGAGACCCTGATCGACACCGCAGTGACGATCAACGCAATGCGCGCCGATGCCATCGTCATCCGCCATGGCAGCTCCGGCGCGGTGCGGCTGATTGCCGGCAAGGTCGATTGCCCGGTGCTCAACGGCGGCGACGGCAGCCACGAGCACCCGACGCAAGCCCTGCTCGACGCGCTGACCTTGCGGCAGGCCAAGGGCGAGATTGCGGGCCTCAGGATCACCATCTGCGGCGACTTGCTGCACAGCCGGGTCGCGCGATCGAACATGCTTTGCCTGACAGCCCTTGGAGCAGACGTGCGCGTTTGCGCCCCGCCTGCGCTGATGCCCGAGGGCATCGAGGCGATGGGCGTGACGCCGTTCTATGATTTTGATGCGGCGCTGGCGGGCGCTGATGCGGTGATGATGTTGCGCCTCCAGCAAGAACGCATGGACGGCCAGTTCGTGCCCAGCCCGCGCGAATTTCGCCATCTCTATGGCCTGACGCTGGAGCGGCTGAGCAAGGCAAAGCCCGACGCAGTGGTGATGCATCCCGGCCCGATGAACCGCGGCATCGAGATCGACAGCAATGTCGCCGATCTGGCCAATAAAGATGGGGGGGCCCGCTCCTTGATCACCCGGCAGGTTGAAATGGGCGTGGCGATCCGCATGGCCTGCCTCGACGTGCTCACCCGCAGCGCGCGCGGGCTGCCGGGGTGGGCACCATGAGCGTCGCTCCGCCACTGACCATCACCAATGGCCTGCTGGTGCTGCCCGAAGGCGCACCGGCGAAAGGCGGGCTGCGGGTCGCCGATGGCCGCATCGCCGCGCTGGGTGCCATCGTGCCCGAACCGGACGACCTGGTGGTCAATGCGCGCGGCGCGCTGATTGCGCCCGGCCTCGTCGATTTCGGCACTTTCGCCATCGATAAGCCCGCGTTTCATTTCGGCGGGATCACCCGTGCCGCCCTGATGCCCGACCAGTCGCCGGTGCTCGATCATCCGGCGCGGGTGCGCTTTGCGGCGCAATCGGGCAAGCCGGACCTCTGGGTCCATCCGCTGGGCGCAGCCACGCGCGGGCTTGAGGGCCGCGAACTCGCCGAACTGGCATTGATGCGCGATGCCGGCGCGCGCGGAGTTGCGACCGGGCGGCAGTGGATCGCCAATTCGGGCACCATGCTGCGGCTGCTGCGCTATGCCGCGATGCTCGATCTGGTGGTGGTTGCCCATGCCGAGGATGGCGGACTGGCGGGCCAGGCAGTTGCGACGGCGGGCGAAATGGCAACGCGGCTCGGGCTGTCATCGGCCCCGGCGGAAGCCGAAGCATTGGCGGCCGCGCGCGATATTGCGCTCGCCGAACTGGCGGGCGCGCGGTTGCACTTGCGGCAAGTCACCACGGCGAGCGCGCTGGCGCTGGTGCGCGCGGCCAAGGCACGCGGCGTGGCGGTGACAGCGGGCGTCACCCCGGCGCATTTCATGCTCTCGGATCTTGCCATCGGCGATTTCCGCACCTTCGCGAGGATGTCGCCGCCTTTGCGCTGCGAGGCGGACCGCCAGGCCGTGCTGGCCGCGCTGGCTGATGGCACGATTGATGTCATATCCTCGGGCCACGATCCGCGAGGGCCCGAAGACAAGCGCCTGCCGTTTGCCGATGCCGAGCCGGGTATGGCCGGCGCGGAGACGCTGCTGCCGCTGACGCTCAATCTGGTGCGCGACGGGGTGATCGACATGGCGCGCGCCTTTGCCTTGCTGGCGGCAAACCCGGCGCGGCTGCTGGGCGTCGATGCGGGGATTCTGGCGGTGGGCCAGCAGGCCGATCTCGCGCTGATCGATCCCGATCGCCCGTGGATTGTCGATTCAAACAAGATGGCTGCCAGCGCCGGCAACACGCCGTTCGACCGGCAGCCGGTGCAAGGCCGGGTCACCGCCTTGTGGAAGGGTGGCGCGGCGATTTTCGGTTAGGCTATTCGCTGATCAGCGCCGCCGCGCCATGCGCGGGCCGGCACCGGTTTGGTTGGTCGCTGGCAGCGCGCCTGCCGGAGCGCGGGTTGCGGCATAGGCGAAGCACGCCCCGCCACGCCCCTTGACCGACGAGCACAGGCCTGATGCACGGCTGGCATTGAAGCCGGCGGCAGCGACGCGCCAGTAGTTGCGGCCATTGACCAAGGCGGGCGTGATCACCATCCGGTAGTTGCGCAGCTCGGGATTGCGCGAAGTCAGGATGCCCCAGCCGCGGCGCGCGCCTTGTGCGCTGGAGAACGAACCGAGCTGCACCAGGTGGCTGCCATTGCGCAACACATGCGGCTTGGCGGCGGGCAGCGCGACACGCACCGTGCGCACCACGCGCGGTGCGCGGACTGGCGCGGTCCAGCCGGCAGCGGGCGTGGCGGCGTGTGATGCCGCTGCGGTCCAGACCGGGGCTGCCGCCTCGGGTGCCGGCGCGGGGTTTTCGGCAAAGGCAGTGGTGAAGCTCGCGGTGGTCTCGCTCGGGGCGAGCGGCGCGGGCTGGGTGAGCGGTGCGTAAGTCGTGGCCTGCGCGGGCGCAGCTTCGGCCATGGCGACGGCCGGAACCGTCACGGGCGCTTCACCGGCGGCAGGCAGCTCGCTGACCGCCGAAACCGGCTGCGACGCCGGCTGCGTCTGCACCCCTGAGGTTTCCGCCGCGAGCTGTTCGATTGGCGCCGTGTCGGCGAGCGCCAGGCCCTGCGGCAGGCCGGGATCATTACGCACCGGGGCGCCCAGCAGCGCGGCAACGCGCTTTTGATAGTCCTCGGGCCTGCCCTGCATCGCCCATTCGCTGATCCGCCGCTCGATCATGCTGGCAGGAACATCCTGCTCCATCATCGTGCGCGCCTCGCGCCAGCGCCCGTCGAGCGCATAGGCATAGGCCAGGTTCTGGCGCAGCTTGGTGGTGTTGTCACCGGCGCGCAGGGCATCGGTGAGGATGGCGACACCGCGGCTGCTTTCGCCGGCCAGCGCCAGGGCAAGACCCAGGTCGCTGGCGGGAATGCCGTCGCGCCAGTCATCAAGAATGGCAACCGCCTCGCGGCTGCGGCCTGCGCCGATCTTGGCGAGCGCCAGGCTGAGCGCGGTGCGCGGGCTGTTGTCGCCCAGCCGCATCGCATCATCGAGAACTTGCGTCGCCGAGGCGAAGCGCCCGGTCTGCAGATAGGCGATACCCAGCGACGAGCGCAGCGTGGCGTTCTGCGGGCTGCGAGCCAGCGCCCGTTCGGCGCGCACGACAATCTTGTCAGCGCCCCGGCTGGCGCGCGTGTCTTCGCGCTCGCTGTAGGTGCCGGCGCGAGCCATGTGGGCGCTGCCCGTGCAGCCGGCAAGCACGGCCACTGCCATGACGCCGGATGCGACGGAGCTGAAAGCCTTCGGGCTGAGACGGTACGAGGTCATGGGTAATCCCCCTGTTGCGAAAAAATCAGCGCCGCTTGCCTGCCCGCTTCGCCATTTCGGCGACATCGGGCAGGGTTGCGAGCATGGAATCAAGAGCTTCGACGACGAGTTGCTGGGCGCTGCGGCCGTCCAGCGCGGAAGCGAGACGCAGCGACAGGTGCCGTTCGGCATCGAGGCGTACAGTGAAGGCGACCGGGCGCGGTGCGGGCTTGACCGCAGGCTTGCCGGCGAACTTGGCGGCCAGGCGCTCGCGCTGACGGCGCAGGGCAATGGGCTTGCCCGCGGGCGCAGCAGCGCGGATGGTATTGAGCGAGACGACCTTGGAGCCGGCCTGGCTGCGCGCGCGCGCGGCGCGGCTTTCGGCATTTGTGTCAGCGGCATCAGCGTCATCGCCAGCGTCGTCGGCCCGCGTCAGGTCCTGGCCTTGCGTGCGGATGGCCGGGCGTGCGCCGCCTTTGCGCGCCAGCAAGGTTGGCGTCAGCGAGGCGAGGGGTTTGGCATCGGCCATGTCCGCGCGCTCCCGTCAGGAACCCGCGACGCGGCGGCCGAAGCCGCCGGCGGCGCGCTGGCTGCCGGTCATCTGCGCAACCGGGCTGGGCGGCGCAAATACGGTGCGGCGGAAATTCTTTTCCAGCCGGTCTGAGATATAGTCCCACAGCGCCGAAACCTCGAGTGCCGAGCGGCCGCCCGGATCGACTTCCATCACGGTGCGTCCGTCGATCATCGAGGCAGCAAAATCGGTGCGGTGGTGGAGCGTGATCGGCGCCACTGTGCCGTGCTGCGAGAGCGCAACGGCGGCCTCCGAGGTGATCTTGGCCTTCGGCGTTGCGCCGTTGACCACGAAAATCAGCGGCTTGCCCGCGCGGTCGCACAAATCGACTGTGGCACCCACGGCGCGCAAGTCATGCGGGCTCGGGCGGGTGGGCACCACAATCAGCTCGGCAACCGAGATGACGCTCTGAATGGCCATGGTGATAGCAGGCGGTGTGTCGATGACAGCAAGCCGGAAGCCCTGCTGGCGCAGCACGGCGAGATCCGCAGCCAGCCGCGCAACCGTGGTCTGGGCAAAGGCGGGCAGTTCTGCCTCGCGCTCATTCCACCAGTCGGCCAGCGAACCTTGCGGATCGATGTCGATGAGCACGACCGGCCCGGCGCCGGCACGCTGCGCCTGAACGGCAAGATGGCCGGAGAGCGTTGTCTTGCCCGATCCGCCCTTCTGCGATGCCAATGCCAATACGCGCAATGCAATTCCCCTGAAATGCTTTCCGAACAAGCAAGTGTCCGATATCAAAGTCCGTCAGGGCGAGATCGCAGAACGTTCCTAATTTTGGGTTAAAACCGGCCCGGGCAATTCGCGGGAACTTGCCGGCAATACCTGGCCGCGAGGCGCGGCAAGGTCTGGTTAACCTCGTAGTTTTACCATTTTGGCCTCGGCAAAGTGGAAATGCCGTGTTCGGCGCTGGCAAGTCGCGCTTTTCAGGTTAATACTTGTGAGCAGGATAACAATTTTTTGGAGAACCCACATATGCCGGCTCGATTCAGGCTTTTTGCCGCACCTTGCGTGCTGATCGCGTGGGGCCTTGTTGGGGTCGGGGCCGCGCCGGCATTGGCCGATGTCAAGGCGGGGGTAGATGCGTGGACGCGGGGCGATTTCAACGCGGCGGTTGCCGAATGGAACGCCCCGGCAGCTCGGGGCGACGCCGACGCGCAGTTCAATCTGGCGCAGGCCTACAAGCTGGGCCGCGGGGTGAAACAGGATCTCGCCAAGGCGGAGGAGCTGTTCGGCCAGGCGGCGGGCAAGGGGCATCTCCAGGCCTCGGACAATTATGGTCTGTTGCTGTTCCAGCGGGGCGAACGGGCCAGGGCGCTGCCCTATGTCAGCGCGGCTTCCGATCGCGGCGATCCACGCGCGCAGTATCTGCTCGGCATTGCCAGTTTCAACGGTGACAATGTGCCCAAGGACTGGGTGCGTGCTTACGCGCTGGTCAGCCTTGCGCAGCAAGCGGGGCTGACGCAGGCTAATGCCGCGCTCTCGCAGATGGATCAGTACATCCCGCTGGAACAACGCCAGCGCAGCGTCGCGCTGGCGCAGGAGCTGAGCGCCCAGTCCGAGGCGACCCGCGCCCGCCAGCTCGCCGCTGCCGATCTTGGCTCTTCGCTGCCCAATACCCCGGCGAATACGTCAGGCGCTCCGGTGGTGACAGCCCAACCGCGGGTGCCGCCCACCATTGCTGCGGCGACGCCGCCGCCAGCCAATCTGCGCAGCGCAGGGGCCGACTATGCCCGGCCTGTCACGACAGCGCCGCGCCCGCCGGCAGCTGTCGCAGTCGCGACGCCGCGCCCGCCCGCAACGCGGGTCGTGCCCGGCGCAGCAGTGGCTCCGGCCCAGGTTGCTCCGGCACCTGCTGCTGCGGGCGGCTGGCGGGTCCAGCTGGGTGCATTCGGCGTTGCCGGCAATGCCGATGCCTTGTGGAACCGGGTCCGGACGCGGCCCGAACTGGCGGGCAAGCCCAAGCTGCTGGTTCCAGCCGGCCGGGTGACCAAACTTCAGGCCGGCGGCTATTCCAGCCAGGCCGTCGCCGATGCGGCCTGTTCGCGGCTGGCGGCGGCGGGCTTTTCGTGCATTGCGGTGCGCAACTGAGGCGAAACAGGTCAAGGCAGGGTTAGACGCGAGCCGTTGACAGAGCCGATCCATTCGTTTCGACCGCGCCATAAGATCGCTTTGTCCGGTAAAATCACTTGCCAATCAGCCTGATATCCAGTCTCTGTTGCGGTTCGATTCAATTTCTGCGGTTCGCGGGAAAATTGCAGCAAAAACACCGGGGTTGCAAAACAGACTTGAACGCGTCCCAATCAGGATATCGTCGCTTTATCAAGACGCCGGGCCAGCAATTGCTGGCGCTGGCGCTGGCGGCAATCATCGGCGTCACGCTGCTGATGACCGGTCTTTCGGCCCTCTCCGGTTCGACCGAGGCCAGCCCGGGCGTCGATCCGGCAACCAAGACAATTACCGTGTCAATCGAGGAAGAGCCCCCCAATCTCGACAGCAGCCTGACCGCAGACCAGATCAGCTCGTTAGTGCTGGGCCATGTGATGGAAGGCCTGTTGCGGCTGGATGAAAACAACCAGCTGGCGCCGGGTGTAGCGGAAAAATGGGAAATCCGCGCCGACGGGGCGACCTTCTGGTTGCGCGCGGACGCCAGGTGGAGTGACGGCAAACCGGTTACGGCACATGATTTCGTCTTTGCCTGGCGCAGGACCGTCGATCCGGCCAGCGCGTCGGAATATGCCAACATCATGAATGCGATCCGCAATGCGGATGAAATCACCGCTGGCAAATTGCCGCCGGCATCGCTTGGCGTGCAGGCTGAGGGCGACCGGATCCTGAAAGTCCAGTTCGCCAAACCGGTGCCCTATTTCGACCGGCTGATGGCGTTCAATGTGTTCTATCCCATTCGCGAGGATTTCTTCAGGAAAACCAGCGGCCGCTATGCTTCGGGCGCGGACATGCTGCTCTACAACGGCCCGTTCAAGATGGTCAGATGGGTCCATGGGGCGCACATCCGGTTTGAGAAGAACCTGGCCTATTGGGACGCCGGGCGGATCGCCATCAATGTGATCGATATCCCCTATTTCACCAACGATCCCAGCGCGCGGATCAACCTGTTTCGTGACCGCCGGATCGCGCAGGCCGGGCTTGCGCAGGAAAGTCTCCAAGAAGCGCAACTGCTGGGCTGGAACATCCGCAGCACGCGGGACGGCAGCGTCTTTTTCGTCGAGTTCAACCACCGCCAGGGCCGGCTGTCGAGAAACCGGAATTTCCGCAAAGCCATCCAGTACGCTTTCAATTCCTCGATCGAGGTCAACAAGGTCATCAAGGTGCCGGGCTATCTGCCGGGCAAATCGGTTTTCCCCGTCTGGCTTGACGGCGTGAACGACAAGTTCCGCAAGGAATACCCGGCTCCCGAATATACGCCCGACACCGCCAGGGCGCGTGAATATCTCGCCCGTGCCAAGGCGGAACTGGGGCTGGAGAAATTCCCGCCGATCATGCTGCTGACCGGGGACACGCCGCTGTCTGCGCGGGTTGCCGAATATTACCAGGACATGCTGAAGCGCCAGCTTGATCTCGATGTGCGGATCGACAGCCAGATTTTCAAACAGCGGCTGGCCAAGATGCTGGCGGGCGATTTCGACCTGGTCATGGCTGGCTGGGGCCCGGACTATGCCGATCCACTGACGTTCGGCGACCTGTTTCTGACCGGTAATGTCAACAACCGGGGGCAATATAGCAATCCGGCCTATGACCAGCAGGTGCGCATCGCCCAGAATTCGACCGACCGGAAAGCGCGCATGGACGCCTTTGGCCGGATGCAGCAGATAATCTTCGACGATGCCGTGATCCTGCCTGAATACGAACGCACGGTGCTCTTTGCAACGGATCCGCAGATCACCGGGGTCGTCCGGCGCGTGTTCGGTGCCGACCCGGATTTCACTTACGTCAAGATTGCAGAGGAATAGCCTTTCAGGATGTTGTCCTACACCATCAAGCGACTGATTCAGGGGCTGATAACCGTATGGTTCATCGCCACGGCGACGTTCCTTGCCATGCATTCGGTGCCCGGCGATCCGCTCAGCGGCGGCAAAGCCCTGAATGCCGAAATTCGCCAGAATCTGGAACGCAAGTATGGTCTCGACAAGCCGATCGGTGAGCAATACCTGATCTACATGGGCAACCTCGCCCGCGGCGATCTGGGCATTTCCTTCACCCAGAAGAACCGTGAAGTGAACGATATCATCCGCGAACATTTCCCGGTTTCGGCGACGCTCGGCATCATGGCGGTGGTGTTTGCCGCGCTGGGCGGCGCCCTGTTCGGCGCGCTGACTGCGCTCAATCGCAACAAGTGGCCCGACACGGTGATCATGCTGGCGGTGATCCTGGGTATTTCGGTTCCCAGCTTTGTGTTTGCCGCCTTCAGCCAGCTGGCCATGGTGAAGATCAACGGGTTGCTGGGTTTTTCGCTGCTGCCGGTTGCCGGCTGGGGCAGCGTGTCGCACATCCTGCTGCCATCGCTGGTGCTGGGTCTGGGGACGATGGCCTATCTCACCCGGCTGATGCGCAGCTCGATGCTGGAAATCATCAGTTCCGACTATGTCCGCACAGCCAAGGCCAAGGGCCTGCCGCAGACGCGGATATTTCTCCAGCATGAAATGCGCAATGCCATCCTGCCGGTGGTGACCGTGCTGGGCCCGGCGATTGCGGGGATTACCACGGGCAGCTTCGTGGTCGAACTAGTCTTCGCGATTCCCGGGCTTGGCCGCTATTTTGTCCAGGCAGTGCAGCAGCTCGATTACACGGTCATCATGGGAACAACGGTGTTTTTCGGCGCTTTCCTGGTGCTGATGGTGATCGTGGTTGACCTGCTTTATGGGCTGATCGACCCCAGGGTCCGGGTGAGCTGAGCCATGGCCCAGACCGCCCAATCCGTTCAGTCCGCCATGCCTGATCCGGCCATGCTGCAAGGTGCCTTCGAGCCCATGCATAACGAATTGCGCGTGCAGAAACTTACGCGCCCTTCGCTGTCATACTGGCAGGATGCCTGGATCCGCCTGAAGGCAAACAAGCGCGCGATCCTGTCGCTCTACATCATCATCGGCCTGCTGGTGTTTACCGTGCTTGGCCCGCAAGTCTGGCGGGTCAATCCTGCCGAGCAGGACCTGCTCCAGATCAGCAGCGCGCCGGGGGCAGACCGGTCGGCGATCCTGGTTGCGCCCTACGCGCCATGGGCCCTGCCTGAAGTCCCGCCGGAAGCAGGCACCGCGACGGATGCGCCTGCCCCCGCTCCGCCTGCGCTCGCCAATGCCGGCCTGACACTTGTCGGCCAAGCGACAACCCAGTCCGTGCGCCTGACCTGGCAGATCATGCCCGGCGCGGCGGATTATATGGTCTATCGCAATATCGTCGAACCGAAAGGCCAAGGGCCCTATGGGCTACCCCTCGGCCCAACTGGCGCTGCCGACATCACCCGGTTCGAAGACATGCTCGATCTGCGGCCCGGCGTTTCACATTATTCGGTCGTGCCGCTGGACGCGAAGGGCGGGCAACTCCCCGGGGCGGCCAGGCTGCGCGTCGATGTGGTCAATTCGATCACGCTGCAGGAAGCCGCCGACAGAAAACTCCTGGAAGGCGGCAAGGTGCCCGCGCTCGGCAGCAGGATCAAGTTCGCGCTGCATCCCATGGGCACCGATTATCTTGGCCGCGATATGTTGGCCCGGTTGATGCAGGGCGCACAGGTTTCGCTGTTTATCGGGATCGTCGCCCCGCTGCTGTTCGTGCTGTTCGGCGTGATTTACGGCAGCACGGCGGGCTTCATCGGCGGGCGGGTGGACCAGGTGATGATGCGGTTTGCCGATTTCGTCGTCGCGCTGCCGTTCCTGCTGTTCATGATCCTGTTCAAGATCGCCTTTGGCATCGGCCCCGGCGAGAGCGGGATCATTCCGTTGATCGTGGCCATGGTGATCCTGCTGTGGCCCGGCACCGCCCGGCTGGTGCGCGGCCAGATCCTGCAGGTGCGCGAGGAAGCCTATGTCAACGCCGCCCGGCTGCTGGGTGCGCGTACCGGCTATCTGGTGATGCGTCACATGATCCCCAACACGATGGGGGTCATTCTCGTGACGCTGACTTTTGCCATTCCCAGCGCGATTTTCACTGAGGCATTTCTCTCCTTCATCGGCATGGGGGTCGCCGCGCCCACCGCTTCGTGGGGCAGCATGAGCAATGACGGGATCAAGTCGATGCTCACCCATCCACATGAACTGTTTTTCCCGGCCCTGTTGATCAGCATCACGGTGCTGGCCTTCAACCTGCTTGGTGATGGCCTGCGCGATGCCCTCGATGCGAAGCTGAGGTCACGCGAATGACGGTCCCCGCACCTTTGGCAGATCAGCCAATCCTGCTTGATGTCAAAGATCTGCAGGTCGAGTTCGATACCTATGGCGGCACGGTTCAGGCGGTGCGCGGGGTCAGTTTCAACGTGGCAGCGGGCAAGACGCTCGCCATCGTTGGCGAATCGGGCTGCGGCAAGTCAGTGACGGTACAGGCGCTTATGGGCCTGGTGCCAATGCCGCCGGGCCGGCTGAAATCGGGCACGGCGGAATTGCGCGGACGCAATATCCTGGGCACCTCGCAGATCGACGGGCGCGACTTTCGCGGCAGCGAGATCGGCATGATCTTCCAGGACCCGATGACCTCGCTCAATCCGACGATGACGATTGGCCGGCAGATCGCCGAAACGCTGGAAGTCCACCTCGGCTGGACCCGCAGCCGCGCCTATGCCCGCGCAATCGAATTGCTGGAAATGGTCCGCATTCCCGAAGCGGCGCAGCGGGCCAGGCAATATCCGTTCGAATTTTCAGGCGGTATGTTGCAGCGCGCGATGATTGCCATGGCGATCGCCTGTGAGCCCGCCATCCTGATCGCCGACGAGCCGACCACGGCGCTCGATGTTACCATTCAGGCGCAGGTGCTCGATTTGATGGGCGATCTCCAGCGCGAGCATGGCACTGCCATCATCCTGATCACGCACGATCTCGGCGTGGTCGCGCGCATGGCCGATGAAGTTGCAGTGATGTATGCCGGGCAGATTGTCGAGCGCGGCAGTGTCGACGACATATTCTATCGCCCGGCTCACCCCTATACTGTCGGCCTGCGCGCAGCGATGCCCAGCAACAATCCCGATGCCGAGCACCGCCTGCTGCCGATCGAAGGCAGCCCGCCGGACCTGTTCTCGCCGCCGGTCGGCTGCGCCTATGCCGCGCGGTGCCCCCATGCGATGCGGATCTGCAGCACGCATGAACCGGCACCATTCGTGGTGGGCGCGGATCATTATGGCAAATGCTGGCTACACCATGAAAAGGCCGCGGGCGGCGCCATCCTTGCCGCTGCAAGCCTATCTCCGGAGGATCCTGCTTGAACGCCTCGCCGCCCCTCGTCGTGACGGAAAATCTCACCAAGTTCTTTCCTCTGCCAAAGGGGAGGAAGGTTCACGCTGTCGACGGGGTGGACCTGACCATTCACGAGCGCGAAATCGTCGGGCTGGTCGGGGAATCAGGCTCTGGCAAGACGACTTACGGCAAGACGCTGATCGGCTTGCTGCCCAAGACCAGCGGCACGGTGACCTATCGCGGCGAAGCCCTGCCGCAAAGCTACGAGGCTGCCGATTTCAGGCGCCATGCGAAAACCATGCAAATGATTTTCCAGGATCCTTACTCATCGCTCAATCCGCGCATGACGGTGGGCGAAATCGTCGGCGAAGGCCTGAAGCTGCACAGCGGACTTTCCAGCAATGACACGCGCGACCGGGTGGCCAGCTGGCTCAGCCGGGTGGGCCTCGAACCCGATTACATGTCGCGCTACCCGCACGAATTTTCCGGCGGCCAGCGCCAGCGGATCGGCATCGCGCGGGCGCTGATCCTCGAGCCCGAATTCGTCGTTTGCGACGAACCGATCTCGGCGCTCGATGTGTCCGTCCAGGCGCAAGTGGTCAACCTGCTCGAAGAACTCAAGGCATCGATGGGGCTGACGCTGCTGTTTATCGCCCACGACTTGTCGATGGTCCGCTATATCAGCGACCGCATGGCCGTGATGTATCTGGGTGCGCTGGTGGAAATCGGGCCGGCCCATGATGTGTTTTTTGACCCGAAGCATCCATACACGCAGATCCTGATCGCCTCCAATCCGGAGCCGGATCCCCAAATGGAGCGTATCCGCAAGTCGACCACGATTACGGGCGAAATACCATCACCAGTCGACATCGGACCAGGTTGCCGGTTCGCCGGTCGCTGTCCCCATGCGTTCGAACGGTGCCGCGTTGAAACGCCGCTTCTGCTGCCATTGGCAGACCTGCCCGAGCGGCAAGTGGCCTGCCACCTGTTCACCTGAATTCGGTCGCCGGGCCGTTCAGGAAGGCATGGAAATCATCAGCTGCAATTTGGAGCAGCGCACGCCCATCCGCCGCCAACTTGTCCTCGGCGTGGACTTCGCAGGCATAGGTCAATTCCTGCAGCAGCATCAGCGCCCGCGCGCGCCGCAGCGGTTCGGCGTTTTCGCATCCGGCGGTGCGAAAGCCGGGGTTGTGCGCGCCGAGGCTGGCGAGCAGATCACTGGTCAACGCTTCGAGCGTTTCGGCGAAGCCCTGCCGCCGGCGCACTTCGACGATGATCGACAACGGTGCCTGTTCCCTGGCGACGAACCGCGCGACCCGGCTCACCCAGCGCCCGACCTGATCGCGCGAGGGCTCGGGGCCGGGCAGGGTTGCCAGCACCTTTTTGGCCTTGTCGGCATAGTCGGAAATGACTTCGAGGAGGATTTCGTCCTTGTCGCGAAAGTGGAGGTAGAGCGTCGAGCGCCTGATGCCCGCAGCGGCGGCAATCCCGTCCATCGTTGCGGTGTCGAAGTGCTGGGCGAAAAACAGCGAACGTGCCGCGTTGCAGATCCGGGCGCGCATGAGGTCGCGCTGCGCGTCGCGCAAGGGCGTGCGATAGCGGATCCGCGCCTGGACAGCACCCGGCGGCGCATTGCCGGCATCGGTCATCGTTCGATCACTCCCTGGCGGCGCCAAGCCGCGCGGTGGCCGCCGTCCACCGGCACATCGATGCCGTTGACGAAACTGGCCGCATCCGAGGCGAGGAATTCAACCACGGCGGTGATCTCGAGGATCGAACCCTGCCGTCCGAGCGGGATCTCGCGCGCTTTGTCCGTGCGGCTGACGCGAGCCTCGGTGCCGTCGTGGCTCGGCAGCGTCGGACCTTCGTAGCGCGCCATCGGCGAATCGATCATGCCGGGAGAAAGCGAGACCGCGCGGACCTGGCGCGGGCCCCAGGCGATCGCCAGCCGTTCGGCCAGCAGGTTCACGCCGAGCTTGGCGTAGTTGTAGGTCCAGTCGAAATCGGGTTCCTTGCCGTGCAGCCGGGCGATGGCTTCCAGCAAGCCGGGATCGAGCGGCGCATCGAGGACCTGCTCCAGCGCCTGGTTGCGCGCGGGCAGGTAGCTTGCAAGCGAGGAAATCAGGATCGCCGCGCCGCCGCTGACCATGTGGGGGCCGGCCGCATCGGCAATCAGTTGCGCGCCGACGAGATCGACCGCCATCATCCGGCGCCAGTCGCCGATCGACATGCCGACTGCGGCGACATGCGCCAGGGTGCACACGCCCGGGCCTCGTCCCAGCGCTTCGCCGAGCGCGCGGGTCTGCGCGTGATCGGTGATGTCGCATTGGTGGCCGCTGACGGTAAAGCCTTCATGGGTCAGCGCGGCGATGCTTTCGTCCAGCGCTGCGCGGTCGATATCGACCAGCAGCAGCGGCGCCTGCCGGCCGAGCGCGCGGGCGATCGACATGCCAAGGCCCCCGCAGCCGATGACCAGAACGACCGGCCGCTCCGCAAGTGCAACCATCAACCTTCCCCTCAATCCGGCACGTTGAAATAGTGCGGCTTGACGCTGGACACTTTGCCATCGCGAAAGGCCCAAGTTTCGAGCAGCGAAGTTGCGTAAGGCCTGCCGGTGGCGCGGTGCACCCCGGCTATGTCGAATTCGAAGACGATCAGGTCGGGATCGTCCGAGAGGAAATGGCGCACCGGCTCGAGTTTTTCGATCTCGAGCGTATCGGCGAAAATTCCGAGGAATTGCAGGAAGCCGTCTGCTCCCGCGAATGTGCCGGCATAAGGCATGCCAGAACCCTGGGTGAGCACGAAATCATCGGTGCACAGCGCGCGGAGCGCCGCAGCATCGCCGGCCAAGACCGCCGTGAAGAATTGCTGCTGGATAGCGATATTGGGATTGGTCAAACTATGCTCCCCGGTCGGCCAGAACTGCTCTGCGGCCCCAAAAATTCTATGGACATGATGTCTTTTGATATGACACTTTGTCAATCGGAGAGAGTGCCATGGATTTCGAAGCCTTTGACCTGACTGCACGCATCGGCACCGAAGTGCGGACCGATATCGAAACGCTGACCAGCGGCCGCATTGCGAAGGCACTGCGCGCACTGCTGAATGAGCGCGGCGTGCTCTTATTCCGCGGCCTGAACGTCACCGACGAGCAACAGCTCCAGTTCGCCCGGACCATGGGCGAGGTGCGGCTTGAGCATGGGCTGACCAACACAACGATTTCCGCTGACCGGTCGCAAAGCCCGATCTTTGCCGACTACACGCAAGGCACCTACTATTTCCACATCGACGGGACTTATACCGATACCCCCGGCCTTGCCTCGATCCTGTGCCCGCGCGTGCTGGCACCGCACGGCGGGCAGACGCAGTTCTGCAACACCTATGCGCTCTACGACGATCTGCCTGATGCGGAGAAGGCGTTCTTCGAAAGCTTGCGCGCGGTCCATTCGGCTGAGCACAACCTGCGCATCCCGTTCCCCGACCCGACGCCGGAACAGCTCGCGCATTGGGGCGAGGGCGTCAACCCGCCCAAGGAGCACCCGCTGGTCTGGCAGCACGAGAACGGGCGCAAGTCGCTGTTGCTGGCAACTACGATCAAGAATTTCGTCGGCATGGACAGGGCGCAGAGCGATGGCCTCGTCCAGCGGCTGCTGGCGATGGCCGAAGACCCGCAATACAGCTACAGCCATGATTGGCAGCTGGGCGACATGCTGATCTGGGACAACACCGGCACCATGCACCGCGTCGTGCCCTTCGATCTTGATTGCGGACGCAGGCTGAACCGGGTCGTTCTGCTCGGCGAGGAGCAGGTTCAGGGAGTTCGCGAGGCTGCCTGAAAGCATATCATGCGGGGGTGGCTGGAATACCCACGCCTGGCGACGCCTTGCCAAGGCTCCTTAGCCAATCAGCCCAACCCCCAGCACCTCAATCGCATCATCTTCCCCATCAAACTCCATCACGTCTCCCGCCTCGGCCCCCAGCAGTGCGCGGCTCAAGGGCGCCGAGAAGCTGACCAGCCCTTTGGCGGGATCGGCCTCGTCATCGCCGACGATGCTGAGGCTGCGCGTTTTGCCGCGCAGGCGGAAGCTGACTTTCGTGCCGATTGCGGCGGTCGTGCCACTGGGCACCGGCACCAGTTCGGCGGTGACTTCGCGGGTCTGCCAATAGCGCAGATCGCGTTTGGCGGCCTTGATCTCCGCCTCATCGGCAAGCGCCGCCAGCCGCGCCTCGAGCTCCGCCACGCGCTGGCGGATCAGGGCCAGCCCGCGCGCCGTGACCAGATTGGGGCCGAGCGGGATCGGAATCTCGAACTTGGGTTCGAGATGTTCTTCATCGCCTTCGCGGCGGAATGCGACACTCATGGCTGGGCTCCTGCAGGCAGACCGGTGCGCTGACCGGCCCCAATTGCGCTTGAGTTTGGCACCGGATTGGGTTATCCGCCAACTTTCAGCTTGCTGCGGCACTATTAGTCTGAATTTGCTAAATAATTTCTCGATCTCTGGGCGATAGTGAGACCGGACTTCAAGCCAGCCAGCAAGACACTCACCAAGGAGCAGTGCAGATCATGACTGGGGCGGGAGCCGAGCGGACAGCCGCCATCACAGCAGCGGTCGAAACTTTCGTGCGCGAGGTGGTGATTCCCTACGAGGCCGATCCGCGCCGCGATCATCATGGCGCGCCGACCGATGCGGTGGTGGCCGAGCTCAAGGAGAAGGCGCGCGCCGCCGGTGTGCTTAGCCCGCATATCCTGCCGGACGGCGGGCACATGACCCAGCGCGAGACTGCCCAGGTGCTGATCAAGAGCGGGCTTTCGCCGCTGGGGCCGCTCGCCTGCAACACGAATGCGCCCGATGAGGGCAACATGTACCTGATCAGCAAAGTCGGCAGTCCGGAGCTGAAAGAACGCTTCCTGAAGCCGCTGGTCGAGGGCCGCGCACGTTCGGCATTCCTGATGACCGAGCCCGCCGAATGGGGCGGGGCGGGCGCGGACCCCTCGATGATGAAGACCATGTGCGAGCCCGACGGCAACCATTGGGTGGTGAATGGCCGCAAGCGCTTCATCACCGGCTACGAAGGCGCGAGCGTCGGCATCGTCATGGCGAAAGCGGCATCCTTTAGCGACACGGGGGGAGGCGCCTGCATGTTCCTCGTCGATCTGCCCGACCCGGCGATCCGCATCGACCATATCCCCAACACCATCGACAGCTCGATGCCAGGCGGCCACGCGACGCTGACCATTGAAAATCTGCGGATCCCCGCCGACCAGATGCTGGGCGAACCGGGCGAGGGGTTCAAATATGCGCAAGTGCGCCTGAGCCCTGCGCGCCTGTCGCATTGCATGCGCTGGCTTGGCTGCTGCATCCGCGCGCAGGAGATCGCCACTGACTATGCCTGCCGCCGCGAGGCCTTCGGCAAAGTGCTGATCGATCACGAAGGCGTCGGCTTCATGCTTGCGGAAAACCGCATCCTGCTCAAACAGTGCGAGCTGATGATCGACTGGTGCGCGGACGTGCTCGATACCGGCGATCTCGGCACGGTCGAAAGCTCGATGGCCAAGGTTTCGGTCTCGGAGAGCCTGATGAAGATCGCCGACAATTGCGTGCAGGTGATGGGCGGGACCGGCGTGACCGGCGAAACCATCGTCGAGCAGGTGTTCCGCGAGATCCGCGCCTTCCGCATCTATGACGGCCCGACCGAGGTCCACAAGTGGAGCCTCGCCAAGAAGATCAAGCGCGAGTGGAAAACCGCCCATGGTGCATGAGCCCCGAAACGACTGGACCCGGGGCGAAATCGCTGCGCTGTTCGACCTGCCATTTACTGAGCTGCTGTTCCGTGCGGCGGAAACCCACCGGGCGAACCACGCGCCGGATGAAATTCAGCTGTGCACGCTGCTGTCGATCAAGACCGGTGGCTGTCAGGAGGATTGCGGCTATTGTGCGCAGTCGGTCCATGCCGATGCCGGGGTGAAAGCGACCAAGTTGCTCGATGTGCGCGAAGTGCTGCAATCGGCGGCGCAGGCCAAAGATGCCGGATCGCAGCGGTTCTGCATGGGCGCCGCCTGGCGCAACCCGAAGGAGCGCGACATGCCGGCGATCACCGAGATCGTCCGCGGTGTCGCGGCGATGGGCATGGAAACCTGCATGACGCTGGGTATGCTGACGCCTGGCCAGGCAAGCCAGCTCGCCGAAGCCGGGCTCGACTACTACAACCACAACATCGACACTTCGCCCGAATTCTATGGCGAGGCGATCACCACCCGCACCATGGACGACCGGCTTGAGACGCTTAGCCACGTGCGCGGGGCGGGCATCAACGTCTGCTCTGGCGGGATTGTCGGCATGGGCGAAGCGCGAGCCGATAGAGTTGGCTTCATCCACACGCTCGCCACCTTGCCGCGCCACCCGGAGAGCGTGCCGGTCAATGCGCTGGTGCCGGTCAAGGGCACGGTACTGGGCGATATGCTCGCCGATACGCCGCTGGCCAAGATCGACGACATCGAATTTGTCCGCACCGTGGCCGTCGCGCGGATCACCATGCCGATGAGCATGGTGCGGCTTTCTGCGGGCCGCGAATCGATGTCCGACGCAGCGCAGGCGCTGTGCTTCATGGCGGGGGCCAATTCGATCTTCACCGGCGACCGGCTGCTCACCGCGCCCAATGCGGGTGATGATGCCGACGCGGCGCTGCTGTCGCGGCTCGGGATGAGCGCGATGACCGGCGAGGAACCGCTGGCCCGTGCATCCCGGTCCTGCGGGATGGCCGAAGCAGCCGGGTAATGCCGTTCGCCGACCAGCAGGCCGACCTTGCGCGGCTGACGGCGAGCGCCCGCCGCCGGCTGTTGATCGGCCAGGCGGGCATAGATTTCTCGTCGAATGACTATCTCGGCCTCGCCGGATCGCCCGAACTGGCCCATGCGGCGCAGGCAGCGCTGGCGCGCGGCGTGCCGGTCGGCTCGGGCGGATCGCGACTGCTGCGCGGCAACCATCCCGAGCACGAAGCGCTGGAGGCCGAGGCCGCCGCCTTTTTTCGTGCCGAACGGGCGCTGTGGTTTTCGAGCGGGTTTGCCGCCAACTCGGCGCTGTTTTCCACTCTGCCCCAGCGCGGCGACCTGATTATCCATGACGAATTGATCCATGCATCCGCGCATGAAGGCATGCGGCTGGGCCGGGCCGAATGCCTCGCGGTGCGACACAACGATGCCAGTGCCTTCGACCTTGCTGCTGCGGGCTGGCGCCGGACGGGCGGAACCGGCCGCATCTGGCTGGCGGTGGAAAGCCTCTATTCGATGGATGGCGACCGTGCGCCATTGGATGATCTGGCAGCAATTGCCGATCGCCATGATGCGGTGCTGGTCATCGATGAAGCCCATGCCACCGGCGTCTTCGGTCCTGACGGACGGGGCCTCGCCGCGCATCTTGACGGGCGCAGCAATGTCATCGTGGTGCGCACTTGCGGCAAGGCGCTGGGCTGCGAAGGTGCGCTGGTCTGCGCCCCGGCAGTGGTCGCCGATTTCCTGGTCAATCGCGGCCGGGGGTTCATCTTCTCGACCGCGCCCTCGCCGCTGATCGCGGCCTGCATCCGCGCGGCGCTCGGCCTGCTGCAAAGCCAGCCGGAACGGCGCGGGGCGCTGTGGCAACGCGTGCGCCAGGCGGAGCAGGTGCTGGGGCCGCTTGGCGCGATGGCCTCAGGCTCGCAGATCCTGCCGCTGATTATCGGTGGCGATGCCGAAGTCATGGCGCTGGCCGCCGCAGTGCAAGCCGCCGGTTTCGACGTGCGCGGAATTCGCCCGCCGACCGTGCCGCAAGGCACCGCGCGGCTGCGCATCGCGATCACGCTCAATGCCAGCGAGGCGGATATCCGGGCGCTGGGCGAAGTGCTGGCGCAGGCGCGAGCCCTGACTACCCTGCAACGCTGAGCGCTGAGCGCTGAGCCACGAGCCGGTGGCCGCTTTTGGTCACGTCAGCGGTTCCTTCGGCAGGCACTGATTAACCGACAGCGCCAGGCTCGCGGCGTCGTCCGCCTGCTGGCTCGCAGCAACCAATAATGGGGCCGCCAGCGCTTTGTCTGGGCCAGTTGCGAAGAGGTAGGCCACCGCCGAGTGTGGTCTGGACCATCCAGTCCAGCCTGGCGAGCGCCAGCTTGGCGCGCAGCCGGTAGGCGTGGACCGCGAGGCTGTTGGTCTCGGGCACATGCGCCATGCGCCAGACATCGCGGATCAGCGCCTTCTTCGAGACCGCCTGCCCAGGCGTATCGCACAGGCGCCAGATCAGCGCGAATTCGCGCGGGTGAAGCCCGAGCGGGCGATCATCAGCAAAGCCATCGCGGGCGAACAGATCGAGCCGCAGGCGTCCGAACATGCGGATGCGCGGCAGGCTCTCTGCCTGGACGGCAACCCTGAGCGCGCGCGCCTCGATCTCGCGCAGGCTGATCGCGCTGCCGGTGACATCGCCGAAGCCGAGCCTGAGCAGGCGCGCACGGTCATCGTGGTCATCGACCCCGACGAGCAGCACCAGGCTGCGCAGCGGCCTGTAGCGCCATTCGCCAAGCCCGCTCCAGTGCGGTTCGCCAAGGGCATCGCCCTCGGCAAGGGCGGGACATGGAAAGACCTCGTCGCTGGCGGCGGCGCCTTCGACGATTTCCCAGCCCAGTTGCCTCAGATCAAGCGACGGCGGAATAGCCCCGGCGGGCAGCCAGCGAAACAGACGCAAGTCAGGCCCCTTCCAGCGCGATTCAGTTGCACCCAACACAGCACCTGCGCATGACTGCGGCTTCGCCTGTCTAGCGCGCAATACCCGCAACGCAAACCGGGCAATTACCTAATGCGCGGCCGGACGGCGGTGAGCTGGCAGTGGTCTGGCCGCGATCAGGTATCCCAGACCAGATGCAGGTTGCGAATCGACATCAGCCCCGGGAAAACGGTGGAATCGGTTCCCGGCTTAACCCGGAACTCGCCGGGAATGCGCTTGAACCACATATCGAGCAGCATCCGCAGCTCGCGCCTGGCGAGGTGCCCGCCGAGGCACGAATGGACCCCGCCAACCAGGGTGAAATGCCGGTTGCCCTTGCGGGTGGGATCGAACTTGCGCGGGTTCTCGAAGCGGGTTGGATCGAAGTTGCCTGAAACGTTCATGGCAGAGAAGCTGTCGCCCGCCTTGATCTGCACGCCATGCCATTCGAAATCTTTTGTGGCCCGGCGGCCGGTGTTGAGAATTGGCTGGGTGCGGAAAAATTCCTCGACCGCGCCGTTGATCAGCGACGGATCGTGCTTGAGCATGCGCTGGATTTCCGGCTGCAGTGCCATGCGGCGGAACATCTGGGCAATCGTTGCGGCGACTGTATCGAGTCCGCCGAGCCAAAGGAACCAGACCATGCCGATCTTCTCGTCCTCGGTGAGAAGGCGGCCCTTGATATTGCCGTTGACGATCAGGCTGGTGAGGAACTGATCGGGGTTCTTCTCTTTTTCGGCGATGAAGCCGCGCAGGAATTTGAGCACGTTGGTCAGCGCCCACTGCATCTTCTCCAGGCTGCCTGAGTGGAGGATGTTCCATTCCCATTCGAGAAAATCGTCGAACATTTCCTTGGGAAAGCCCATCATGCCCATGAAAATGCGCACCGGAAACACCCGGGCGAAATCCCAGGCCATGTCGACCTCGCCCTTGTCCGCTATTTCGCCGATCATTTCCTCGAGCACTTCGCGGATCATCGGCTCCATTACCCGGGTGATCGTCGCGGGCCCCAGGAACTGGGTGAGGAACATGCGGTACTGGGTGTGATCCGGCGGATCGAGCCCCAGCGGGATCGATGGAAACGTCTCGCCGATCAGCCGCTGGAATTCGGCCGTGCCCTTGTTGGAGAAATGCTCGTTGTCGCAATAAATGCGGTCGATATCCTCGTAGTGCGAGGCGATCCAGGTGCCCTGCATCCCCGCGCCCGCCGCGGCGCCCATCGCGTTCATGCTGGGCTTGTTGTAGAGCAGGCGCGGAATGCCCGGGCCGTTCAGCCACTGGAACGGCTCATAGGGGTCGACCAGATCGTTGGGGACGCCGCCCATGGCGAAGCTGATATCGACGACCCGGTCCTTGGGCACGTGCGCGGGAACATCGGCGCTATCGACGCGGATCTCATCGAGCGAGCGCGGGAAGGTGGTGGCGGCAGCAGATCCAGACATCGTTCTCTCCTCGTTGGCGCGGTTCCTGCCATTGTTGCGAGCGTTGTGCAATTGCCAGTCGATCGGGCGGCGCGATTGCAGACAAAAGATATCGCTATTGCATTGCACAAATCGCTATTGCGATGCACAATTCACGGCGCAGGCTCAACCGGCGCAACAAGGAATGGGCATGAGTTTCACTGCCGACAGACTGCTACTTTTCGGTGCGACCGGAGATCTGGCCCAGCGCATGTTGCTGCCCTCGCTGTTCGCGCTCGATACCGACAAGCGGCTTGCCGAGCGGCTGACGATCGTCGGCACCGCCCGCTCACCGCTGGATACCGCCGCCTTTCGCAACTTCGCGCGCGAAGCACTGGACAAGTTCCTGCCTGCGGGGCGCCGCGGCAGCTATGCGACGTTTCTCAACCGGCTGGATTACCATCCGCTCGATGCCAGCCAGACCGGCGGCTTTGCTGCGCTGGCAGGCAAGGTCGGCACCCCCGAGCAGGGTTTGGCGATCTTCCTGTCGACCGCGCCTGCCCTGTTCGAGCCGACCATTGCCGGGCTCGCCGCCAGCGGCCTGGCGGGCGAGCGGGTGAGGATCGGGCTGGAAAAACCGCTGGGGACTGATCTGGAATCAAGCCGCCTGATCAATGACGCGGTTGCCCATGCCTTTCCCGAAGAGCGCATCTTCCGCATCGATCACTATCTCGGCAAGGAGACCGTGCAGAACCTGCTGGCGCTGCGCTTCGCCAACATCCTGTTCGAACCCTTGTGGAACGCAGCGCATATCGACCACGTCCAGATCACCGTTGCCGAAACCGTGGGTCTTGAAGGAAGGGTCGGGTTTTATGACGGCGCGGGCGCGCTGCGCGATATGGTGGCGAACCACATGCTGCAATTGCTGGCTCTGGTCGCGATGGAGCCCCCGGCGAGCTACGCCGCAACCGCGGTCCGCGATGAAAAGGTCAAGGTGCTGCGATCGCTCCGGCTGATCGGTGCCGACGAGACTGTCACCGGACAGTATCAGGCAGGCGCAATCGACGGAGCCGCAGTGCCCGGCTATGCCGAAGAGCTGGGGCGGGTCTCCGCGACCGAAACTTTCGTCGCCATCAAGGCGCATATCGACAACTGGCGCTGGAAAGGCGTGCCGTTCTACTTGCGCACCGGCAAGCGCCTGCCCGAGCGCAAGACCGAAATCGTCATCCAGTTCAAGCGGGTGCCGCATTCGATCTTTGCCGGGCCCAATCAGAAAGGCGGGGGCGCGCGCAGCGAGCCCAACCGGCTGGTGATCGGCATCCAGCCCGAGGAAAACATTTCGCTGACGCTGATGGCCAAAGTCCCCGGGCTCGACCGCGAGGGGCTGCGCCTGCGCCCTGTGGCGCTCGATATCGCCATGGCGGATGCCTTTGCCGGGCCGATGCGGCGGATCGCCTACGAGCGGCTGCTGCTCGATCTGATCGAGGGCGACCAGACCCTGTTCGTGCGGCGCGACGAGGTCGAGGCGCAGTGGGAATGGATCGACGCGATTCGCTCGGGCTGGAGCGAGCACGGGCTGGTCCCCAAGAGTTATACCGCCGGCAGTTGGGGGCCAACTGCGGCAATTGCGCTGGCCGAGCGTGACGGGGTGACGTGGCATGAATAATCTAGACCCTGCCATCGCCCGCGTCACCCAGCGGATCATCGAAAAATCGCGCGACTCCCGCCGGCGCTATCTCGACCTGATGGACCGCGAGGGCGAGCGTCATGGCAAGCGCACTTTTCTCTCCTGCTCGAACCTCGCGCACGGCTTCGCTGCTGCCGAGGGCGACAAGGCGGCAATTGTTGCGGGTGGGCCTAATCTGGCGATTGTCACCTCCTACAACGACATGCTCTCCGCGCATCAGCCCTATGGCCGTTTTCCCGAGGCGATGAAGCTCTATGCCCGCGAAGTGGGCGCGACCTGCCAGGTTGCGGGCGGTGTGCCGGCAATGTGCGACGGGGTCACCCAAGGCCAGGACGGCATGGAACTGTCGCTGCTCAGCCGCGACATCATCGCCATGTCCACCGGAATCGCGATGAGCCATGCGATGTTCGACGGCATGGCCCTGCTCGGCATCTGCGACAAGATCGTCCCCGGGCTGGTCATCGGCGCGCTGCGCTTTGGCCACTTGCCGGCGATTTTCGTGCCATCGGGGCCGATGCCCTCGGGCCTTGCCAACAAGGACAAGCAGAAAGTCCGCCAGCGCTATGCCGAGGGCAAGGCCAGCCGCGAGGAATTGCTGGCGAGCGAAAGCGCGAGCTATCACGCGCCCGGCACCTGCACTTTCTATGGCACCGCCAATTCCAACCAGATGATGATGGAGCTGATGGGGCTGCACATGCCGGGCGCCGCTTTCGTGCCGCCGAACACGCCGCTGCGCTCGGCGCTGACCCGCGCGGCGGTCCACCGGCTGGCGGCAATCGGCAAAGGCAGCATTGATCCCAGGCCGATGGCCCGGGTGGTTGATGAGAAAGCGCTGGTCAACGCCTGCGTCGGCCTGCTGGCGACCGGCGGATCGACCAACCACGCGATCCACCTGCCGGCGATGGCGCGCGCAGCGGGCATCCGGCTTGACTGGGCCGACCTTGACGAATTGTCTGCCGCCGTGCCGCTGATTGCGCGGGTCTATCCCAATGGCGACGGTGATGTGAACCAGTTCCATGCGAGCGGCGGCATGGGCTATGTCGTGCGCGAGCTGCTGGATGCGGGGCTGATCCACGGCGACGTGCTGACCGTGGCGGATGGCGGAATGGCCGCCTATGCGCAGGAGCCCTGTCTCGATGACGCCGCGCTGGCCTGGCGGCCGGCCCCGGCAGAAGCGGGCGATCCGGCCATGCTGCGGCCGGTCTCCGCGCCCTTTCTGCCCGATGGCGGGATGCGGCTGGTGGCCGGTAATCTCGGCCGGGCGACGTTCAAGACCAGCGCGGTCGACGAGAGCCGCTGGACCATCGAGGCTCCGGCGCGGGTATTCGATACGCAGGAAGCGGTGCAGGAGGCCTTCAAGGCCGGCGAGCTTGACCGCGATGTCGTCGTTGTCGTGCGCTTTCAGGGCCCGCGCGCCAATGGCATGCCCGAGCTGCACAAGCTGACCCCGCCGCTCGGTGTGTTGCAGGACCGGGGCCACAAGGTCGCGCTGGTCACTGACGGGCGCATGTCAGGCGCATCGGGCAAAGTGCCCGCCGCGATCCACCTTTGCCCCGAGGCGCTGAATGGCGGGGCACTCGCTTTGCTGCGCGATGGCGATGTGATCCGTCTGTGCGCGCATGATGGCCTGTTGCAGACCACCGCTGACCTTTCCGGGCGCACCCCCGCCGCGCCGCCACTGCCAAGCGCCGGGACGGGCCGCGAGCTGTTCAGCCTCCTGCGCGCCCATGCCCCCGATGCCGAGCACGGCGCGTCGGCAATGCTGGAGGATATCGGTTAGCAGATGATCCGGCGCAGGCGCGCGCCAGGATCATCGCTCGCCCACAGGTTCAGCGCGGCAACGAAGGTATGCAGGAAGCCCTGCACCACCCGGTCGCGGGCCAGGCGCGGATCATCGAGGCCGGTGAGCGCCGCATAATCCGGCATACGAGCGGCGATCAGTGCGGGGATATCCAACATCAGCGCGAGCGTCAGCTGGATCACGCTGAGCACCAGATGGCGGCGCAGTTCTTCCGGCGCGATCACTGCCCCGCAGTTTCCTGCCAGTTCTTGGCTGAAATGCGCCAGCAGCGCGTCGAGATGCGCGTCCCACAGGGCCACGCTCGCCCCTGACAGCCCGCCCCACAGTGCGGTGGCAAGGTTCATCGGGCGGACCATGCCCCAGTCGAGCAGCCCCGCGTTGAGCACGCCGTTTGCGCCACGCCAGAACCAGGCGTTGTCGATATGGGTGTTCCAGTGCGCCAGCGCGATCAGCCGCGGGTCGGCGTGGAGGAAGCGGCGCACCTCGGCGTCATGGCGCTGAAACAGCGCGGCCTCTTCGGCAAGGCGCGCGGCGAAGTCGGCAGACCGCACCCGGCCTGGGAACAGCTGCGGCGCACTGGCAATGAAGCGGGAGATGGCTGCGACCTTCCCCTGCACTTGAGCAGCATCCCAAGCCAGGGGAAGGTCGGCAGCTGCTGCCATGGCATCGAAGGGAAACAGGCGGTCGGCATCGGGCGAAAGCCGGCCCGATTGGTGTGCGGCGGCAAGCCGCGCGAGTGCGGTGAGCGTGGCGCGGTAGTATTCGGCTGGCTCTGCCAGTTCGTGGTCCATGTTCTTCGCGCGCAGCGGCATGGTGCCGGCCTCGCCGAAGCGGATCCGCTCGGTGATGAGCACGCCGTTGCCGCTGACGGGATCGAACCTGGCGAAATAGGGCCGGGGCACGGCGACCGGAAAGCCAGGGTGGCGCGAGAGCGCGGCCAGGCGCACTTCACCGTCCATCTCATGCGCGCGGCGATCGCGAAACGGATCGGCAAGGCAGCGCGAGAACTTGACGAACAGGTCGGTGTGCAGGGCCGGAACGGGCCGGGCATAGGCGAGCGAGAGCAGCAGCTTGTCGCCCGAATTGCCGGCGGCGAAGTCGCTGGCGGCAGTGATCGCGGCGATGGAATTATCCTTCGCCAGTGAACCATAGGCATGGAACGCACGGGTCAGCCAGGCGGGGCCGACTTGGCGCAAGGCTGCGGGATGGGCAGGGCAGGAGAGGGTGCTTGCCTCGCCAGAAGCAAGGTCGCCGTTCCCCTTCACTCAGGATTGCCGTTCGGGATCAGCGAGCGGGCAATCGACGTATCGAGCGCCTCGAAATCGCTGTAGCCGATGGTGGCATAGAGTTCGGCGCGGGTCTGCATACGGTGCGCCACCGGCTTGGCCCAGCCTTCGGCCATGAGCGTGGAATAAAGCTCCTCGTGCGCCTTGGCCGCCATGCGCAGCGCCGAGACCGGCCAGATCACCATCTTGTAGCCCAGCGCCGCGAACTCGTCGGCGGTCATGAAAGGGGTCTTGCCGAACTCGGTCATGTTGGCGAGCAGCGGCACTTTCACTTCGCTGGAGAATCGCGCGAAATCGTTCGAATCGGTCAGCGCTTCGGGGAAGATCGCATCGGCGCCAGCTTCGACATAGAGCTTCGCGCGGGCAATCGCGCCGTCCATGCCTTCGCGTTCTAGCCCGTCAGTACGCGCGACGATGTAGAGGTGCGAACGGGCCAGCCGCGCGGCGGCGACTTTTGTGACCATGTCTTCGGCGGGGGCCAGCTTCTTGTCATTGAGGTGGCCGCATTTCTTGGGCAGCAACTGGTCCTCGATCTGCACCGCGCCCGCGCCCGCTTCCTCGAACTTGCGCACCATCTGCATCACGTTGAGCACTTCGCCATAGCCGGTGTCGCCATCGGCCAGGATCGGCAATTGCGACGCGCGGGCGATCTGGCGGATGAAAAAACACACCTCGTCGACGGTGATCACGCCCAGATCGGGCAGGCCCATGCTGGCCGTCATCGCCGCGCCGGAAAGGTAGAGCGCATCAAACCCGGCGGCCTTGGCCTGAAGCGCGGACAGGCCGTTGTAGGCACCGGGCAACTTTAGAATTCCGGGGTTTTCCACCAGTGCGCGAAACCGCTGGCCGGCGGGCTGGGTGACTAGGTTTTCGGCGACGAGATAGGTCATGCGAAGGCCTTATTGTTCGCGCAGAGACGCAGAGATCGCCGAGCCATTATTTTGCCGAAGGCCGCTGATATCGGTCGATGCCGGCCTCCGAGAAATCTGCCACAATCAAAAAATCTCTGCGTTCTCTGCGTCTCTGCGCGATACACCACTAGAACTTCATCGAGAACGGATCGCGCCGGTCGCCCGAATAGTCGATGAACACGGTCTTGGTCTGCATCCATTCCTGAATCCCCGCAGCCCCGCGCACCCGGCCATAACCTGAATCCTTCATCCCGCCGAACGGCAGCTGCGCGGCGGCGACGCGGTAGGTGTTGACCCAGACCACGCCCGAGCGGACCGCGCGCATCATCCGCATACAGCGGTTGATATCTTGCGACCAGACGCCCGAAGCCAGGCCATATGGCGTGTCGTTGGCGATGCTTACCGCTTCTTCCTCGTCGCCAAACGGAATGATCGACAACACCGGGCCGAAGATCTCATCGGCGGCGACTTTCATGTCGTTGCGCACGTCGGCGAAAATCGTTGGCTGAACGAAGAAGCCCTTGTCCAGCCCCGGCCCCTCGGCGCGCCCGCCGCCCGCGACCAGCCGCGCGCCGTCATGCTTGGCGGCTGCGATGAACGAGAGGATCTTGCCAAATTGCGGCTCGTTGGCGGCAGTGCCCATTTCGGTTTCGGGCAGGCGCGGGTCGCCCATTTTGATCTGGCCGGCGCGCGCCGCAAGCCCTTCGACCATGCGATCATAGACCCCGCGCTGCACCAGCAGTCGCGAGCCGGCGATGCAGGTCTGCCCGGTGGCGCCGAAAATTCCCGCCAAGGCCCCGATCAGTGCGCGCTCGAAGTCGCAATCATCGAACACGATGTTTGGGCTCTTGCCGCCGAGCTCGAGGCAGACCGGCTTGAGGTTTGCCGCGCCCGCCATGGCAATTGCCCGGCCGACGCCCGGGCTGCCGGTGAAGCTGGTCTTGTCGATGCCGGGGCTGGAGGACAGCGCCTGCCCGGTTTCGCCAGCGCCTGTCACCACCTGGAAAACGCCCGGCGGAAAGCCCGCCTGCTCGCACAAGGCCGCGATTTCCAGTGTGGTCGTCGAGGCATGTTCGCTGGGCTTGGCGATAACGCAATTGCCCGCGGCGAGCGCCGCCGGCATGGTGTTGCACAGGATCGCAATCGGCGAATTCCACGCGGTGATGCAGGCGACCACGCCATAAGGCTCGCGCAAGGTGAGCCCGGCGGTGTCCGCCTGGTCGAGCGGCACCACATCGCCGGTCAGCTTGTCGGCCCAGCCGGCATAATAGCGGAACAGCCGCGCGGCATGGCCCATCTGGCTTTCGGTTTCGCGGATGACTTTGCCGTTGTCGGTTGTCTCCAGCAAGGCGAGGCGCTTCGCATCGCCATCGATCAGATCGGCGAGCCGGTTCATCAGCCGCGCCCGCTCGCCCGGCGTCGTCTTGCTCCACACCGTGTCATAGGCGCGGCGCGCGGCGCTGATGGCTTCGGCAACGTCGCCCGCGCTGGCGACGGGCACTTGCGCATGGACCGTCTGATCAAAGGGATTGATCGCCGGGATGGTCGCGCCGTCCGATGCGGCCCGCCATTTGCCATCGATGAAAAGCTGATAGGATTTTGCCATGCGTGGTCCATTCGTCCTGGCGGGCGCTGAGTCAACTGCAGTGCCACCGGTTGACTGCAAGCGCATTATGATACTTAAGAGGTGCCATTATGGATAGCCCCTCTTCCCCGTCGCGCGCCATAGCAAAAATGGCTGTCTCGCTCCGGCTGGGCGATCTGCCCGCGCCGCTGATCGAGCGCGCGAAACTGCATATTCTCGATGCGCTTGGTCTCGGCATCGCCTCGACCGTGCATGACTATGCGCGCAGCACGTTGCGCGGCACGCTGGCGCTGGCGGGCGCCGGGCCATGCTCGGTTATCGGCGAGAGCCAGGGCCTGCCCTTGCGCGATGCCGCCATGGTCAATGCCGTGCTGATCCACGGGCTCGATTTCGACGATACGCACCTTGCCAGCATCATCCACCCGACCTGCACCAGCCTGCCCACCGCGCTGGCGCTGGGTGAAGCGCTGGATGCCAGCGGAGAAGACGTGCTGACCGCATTCATCGCCGGCGCGGAAACCGCAATCCGCATTGGTCTTGCGGCGGATGGCGGGTTTCATCACGTTGGCTATCACGCAACCGGGGTGGTCTCGCATTTCGCCTCGACCGTCACGGCGGGCAAGCTGCTTGGTCTTGATGAGGACGCAATAACGGCGGCGCAAGGCATCACCGGCAGCACGGCGGCGGGCATCCAGGTGTTCCTCGAGGAAGGGGCCTGGACCAAGCGGTTACATCCCGGCTGGGGTGCGGTTTCGGGGATTACGGCGGCCTATCTGGCGCGCGGCCAGTTCAAGGGGCCGAGCCGCGTTTATGAAGGCAAATTCGGCCTGTTCGCCACGCACCTGCATGAGGAGGCCAAGCTCGCGGCGCTGAGCGACGGGCTGGGAGAGGTCTGGCACTTGGGCGAAACTGCGCTGAAGCCCTATCCGGTCTGCCACTTCATCCATGGCTGCGCGGATGCGGCAATCGAATTGCACGCCGAGATCGCCGGCGCCGAAATCGTCTCAGTCAAAGCCTACCTGCCCCCACCGACGCTGCACATTATCGCCGAACCGGCCGCAGCCAAAGAACGCGCGACGACTGAATACGAGGCCAAGTTCAGCGCCCAGCATGTCGTCGCCGCCTGCCTGCTGCGCGGGCGCTTCGGCTTGCCGGACCTGCTGCCCGATGCCTTGTCCCAGCCGTCGGTGCGCGATCTGGCGAGCCGGGTGACGTGCTTCGCCGATCCTGACAGCGCATTTCCCGAGTTCTTTTCAGGCGGGGTGGGCGTCAGCTTGCGCGACGGGCGGATGCTGTTCCGCCACGTGCGGGTCAACAGCGGCGCGGGCGAGCGGGCGATGACTGCCAGTGAAGTGCGGGCCAAATTCATGGCCTCGGCATCATTGGTCATGCCTGCGGACCGGGCCGCGAGAATTGCCGATGCCGCGCTCGATCTGCCCCGGACCAGCGCCCGCGCGCTGATGGCCCTGCTGCGCGGCTAGTGGAGGGATGGGCGCATTGCACTTGCCAGCACGGTGACGGATGATTAGGGCGGCAAGCCAGACACAAACCATCCGCGTGCGAAGGGGTATTTTTGATGAGCGACACCGCCGAACGGGTCAAGAAGATCGTTGTTGAACACCTGGGCGTCGAGGCCGAGAAGGTCACCGAAGATGCCAGCTTCATCGACGATCTTGGCGCGGACAGCCTCGACATCGTCGAGCTGGTCATGGCGTTCGAAGAAGAATTCAGCGTCGAAATTCCCGATGATGCTGCCGAAAAGATCAGCACCGTTTCCGATGCGATCAAATATATCGACGAAAACAAGGGCTGACCCGCCCGCCCTGAAACGTCGATAGGCGATTGGGCTTGGAGACGGTTCGGACAGGGGAGGGTAGGACCGGTTTTTCAGCGGGCCCGGGCCGTAAGGCACTGGGCTCGTTGTGTTTCTGGAGAAGTGAATGCGTCGCGTCGTTGTAACCGGACTTGGCCTGGTAACCCCGCTTGGGGCCGATGTTGAAACCGTGTGGGCAAACCTGTTGGCCGGCAAGTCCGGAGCGGGGAAGATTACCCGTTTCGACGCTTCCGATCAGAAATGCCATATCGCCTGCGAGGTCAAGCCCGCCGATCACCCTTATGGCTTCGACCCCAACAAGCGGGTCGATCACAAGGTGCAGCGCCAGGTCGATCCGTTCATCATCTATGGCATCGATGCCGCTGGCCAGGCGATCGAAGACGCCGGGCTCACCGAAATGAGTGAGGCCGAGCGTTTCCGCGCGGGCTGCTCGATCGGCTCCGGCATTGGCGGCCTGCCGGGGATTGAGAGCGAATCGCTGGTGCTGGCAGCAAAAGGCCCCAGCCGCGTGAGCCCGCATTTCGTCCACGGCCGGCTGATAAACCTGATTTCGGGGCAAGTCTCGATCAAATACGGGCTGATGGGCCCCAATCACGCGGTGGTCACGGCGTGCTCGACCGGCGCCCATTCGATCGGCGATGCGGCGCGGATGATCGCGCTCGACGATGCTGACGTGATGCTGGCAGGCGGCGCGGAAGGCACGATCTGCCCGATCGGCATCGCCGGCTTTGCCCAGGCGCGCGCGCTCAGCACCGCATTCAACGATCAGCCGGAGAAGGCCAGCCGCCCCTATGACAAGGACCGCGACGGCTTCGTCATGGGCGAAGGCGCCGGGGTGGTGGTGCTGGAAGAATATGAACACGCCAAGGCGCGCGGCGCGAAGATCTATGCCGAAGTGATCGGTTATGGCCTCTCGGGCGATGCCTATCACGTCACCGCGCCGCATCCCGAAGGCTCGGGCGCCTTCCGCGCGATGGAAATGGCGCTGAAACGGGCGGGGCTCACGCCGTCCGACATCGACTATATCAACGCCCACGGCACTTCGACCCCGATGGGCGACGAGCTGGAGCTGGGCGCGGTGCGCCGCCTGTTCGGCGATGCGATCAAGACTGTCTCGATGAGCTCGACCAAATCGGCCATCGGCCATTTGCTTGGCGGTGCCGGCGCGGTTGAGGCGATTTTCTGTATTCTGGCGCTGCGCGACCAGATCGTGCCGCCGACGCTCAATCTCGATAACCCGAGCGACAGCTGCGAAGGGGTCGATCTGGTGCCGCATGTCGCCAAAAAGCGCGAAGTCCGCGCTGTGCTGAACAACAGCTTCGGCTTCGGCGGGACCAACGCCAGCCTGGTCTTGCGGAAAGTCTGATGACCCGCCGGCGCGGCCTGCTTGCCGCACTGGGCGTGGTGCTGGCGGGTTCGCTGCTGTTCGTGCTCTGGCCATGGTTCGGATCAGGGCCGCTGGCCAGGGACACCGCCTTTATCGTTCTGGATGGCTCTAGCCTGGCCGGGGTCGCGGCCAAGCTGGAGCGCGAAGGGGCGATTTCCTCTGCCAACGGCTTCCGGCTGCGCGCACGGCTGCTGGGCGGCGGCGCGCCGATCCGGGCGGGCGAGTTCAACCTGCCCAAGGGAGCCAGCGCCAGCCAGATTCTTGGCATCATCCAGGGCGACGAAGTGCTGCGGCGCTTCATCACCGTGCCTGAAGGCATGCCTTCGGTCATGGTCTACGAACGGCTGATGGCGCAGCGGCATCTGACCGGCGATCTGGCGGTGCCTGCCGAAGGATCGGTGCTGCCCGAAAGCTATGATTTCGAGCGCGGCGAGAGCCGGCAGGGAGTTGTGCTGCGGATGCAGGCGGCGATGCAGCGCACTTTGGCTGAGCTGTGGGCCAAGCGCGGCCCGGATACGGTGGCCAGGACGCCGCAAGAGGCGGTGATCCTGGCGGCGATCGTCGAGAAGGAAACCGGCAAGCCAAGCGAGCGCAAGACCGTCGCCGGGCTCTATTCCAACCGCATCCGCCAGGGCATCATGCTCCAGGCCGATCCGACGATCATCTATCCGATCACGCGCGGCAAGCCACTGGGCCGACGCATCCGCCAGTCCGAAATCCAGGCGATCAACGATTACAACACCTATGCCATGCTCGGCCTGCCCAAAGGGCCGATCACCAACCCGGGGCGCGCCTCGATCGAGGCCGTGCTGCACCCCGCCAAGACCGATGCGCTCTATATGGTGGCAGACGGGACCGGCGGCCATGCCTTCGCCGCGACGCTAGAGCAGCACAACGCCAATGTCGAAAAGTGGTTCGCCATCCGCCGCGCACGCGGCGAGATGTGATCGCAACGGCCGTCTACCGGGCACCGTTGAGTCGCACCGCGCGATTTTGATTTAAGCAGTATCGGACAACGCCTAGGACCGGGCGGTGACCGATATACTCCCAAACCCTCAGCCCCCCGCGCCGCCGCCCGCACCGTTCATCGTCACGGCCGAACTGCCGGCGGATGTGCTGGGCTGGGCAGATGGCCTGCGCCGGGCGCATTTCCCGCCCGAGCGCAACCATCTCGCCGCGCATGTCACGCTGTTCCATGCCTTCGCGCCGAGCCTGCGCGAGGAACTGCGCGGGCTTCTGGCGCAGCTGGCCAGCGAATACCGCGCGCCGGCGGCGCGAATCGATGGCCTGCTCGATCTCGGCCGGGGGACTGCGCTTGCGATCCGCAGCCCGGCCATGCTGGCGCTGCGAGAAGCAATCGCTGGTCATTTCCATGGCAGCCTGACCGCGCAGGACAGCCACGCGCCGCGCCTGCATATCACCATCCAGAACAAGGTGACGCCGCAAGAGGCGCGCGCGCTTCAGGCCCAGCTTGGCCCCGCCTTGCTCCCGCGCGATTTCGCCTTCGCCGGGCTCGGCCTGCATCTCTATCGCCAGCCCTATTGGGAGCCGCAGGGAATCTGGCGCTTTCGCGGCAAAGTGGACAGTTGACCCCGCGCGCGAGGCCCCTTATGTGGCCGCTCCTGCCCCCCGCAACGGCGGCGCGGCACGGCCTGGTATGGCGGAGTAGCTCAGCTGGTTAGAGCAGCGGAATCATAATCCGCGTGTCGGGGGTTCGAGTCCCTCCTCCGCTACCATTGTTTTTAAACGAAAATATAGGACTTTCAGGCTTCCAAATTGGACGCGTCAGGCCTGAGCCTGGATCAGCTGTCGGAGACACAGTGCTCGCCGGGCGCCTTGCCAGGGCATGTTGCGGGTCATTTTTGCAAATCCAGCCCTGCCAGCGAGCCTTCCTCGCGCCAGTCGGCGATGATCCTGCAGAACGCCAGTGGGCCGCCGCCATAGGCGCTGTGGCGGGCGTTGAGCCGGCTGATGTCGCCTTCGTGGTTGACATAGCTCGGCGTACATTCGCGCAAGGTGACAAAACCAGCCACTCAGCCTGCAAAGGCGGGGCCCCGCCTGGATTGGCGGAATTTGGGGGGCTTTCGGCTAAGAGCCAAAAACCGCAGCGATGTGCCCTTCAGCCGCGGTTGCTTCAGCGATCAGGAGGCGCAGCGCTATTGCGGTGTCTGCCAGCAAACCATTGCTGACAGGCAGCTCACCGTTGATAAAACGCCGAATGGCCCGTTCGTCGATGCCGAGGCGCCGCGAAGTTGCGGGGATACCGCCAAACACCTGGACGCAATGGGCAAAGTGATCACGCGGATCCTGCATTGTGACTGACGCGGTCATTGTTTCTCCATCCGTTGCTGCAGGCGATGATCTCGTCTGCGGCCGTGGGTTCGTCAATCCCCGGAATTGCTCTTAGCCGACCCATCGGCGGTTCCGTCGGGCGCGTCAAATTCGACAAGTTCGGCATGATCGCTCTCCTCCGGCTCCGTGGCATAATCTATCTGTGGCGCGATTGTTCCGTCGGACCGGAGGCACCGCTACGCTTCAGAAACTCGCCAGCGCCTGCACCAGAGTCGTCAACGCGATGACCGCGAGGAGCACGCCGTTGAGCTTACGATTCTTCAGCAGCCAGACTGCGATCAGCCCGGGCAGGATCAGCGAACCCATTGCATTCGCCAGTGCCTGCAGCGTGCCCACCGGCCCGCGCGTGGCGGAACCTGCCCCCATCACCTTTGCCGACAAGGCGGGATCCATGGCGATTGCCACCGATATGGCCAGCAGCGCCAGGTTGATCGAGATCATGCCGCCGAGCACGATGCGATTGTGCCGGTCATACCAAGCATCGAAATCGGGCCATTCGTCCGGGTCGTCAGGAAAGATCAGCGTCGCGACGAGGTAGTAACCACCGACTAGCAGCAGCACGAGGGTCTGCGTACCGCTGTTGATCGTCACCACTTCGCGCAAGGTCCAGGCGGTGATCCAGAAGGCGTTGAGATCGAACAGGACGACCAGCCCGAGCAGCGGCGTTAGCCAGCCGATCCGTGCGCGCCGACGCATCCTAAGCACGCGCGCAAAGCCGCCAAGCACTTCAGCAATCGCCAGCCCTACCAGCAGGCCGAACATGGCGAACATGATGTCGAATTCGGTCATCGCTGCGCCAGCCTAGCGATTGTTGCTTCGGCGTGGAAGCGTCGCCTGGACAACAGGGCACCTGCCAAGTTCCCTCGCGCAGGGCATCATCTCGCAAATGCGTGGCATGCTTCAAAGTGGCCGACGGCGGCGTGCGGACTACCACAGGACAGTCGTTACCCCCGGCAAGCACCGCGCAGCAGCAGCGAGGGCCGGGATGGCGCGAACGATGATTAACCCCGCGCGCGGGCGTCAGCCGATCGGATCGAACTCCAGGTGCAGGTGGCGCAGCGCGCGCAGGATATAGGTCGGCTCATAGTCGAAGCGGCGCGCATTTTCGGGGCCGTGGTGTTCATCTGACAGGCGGATGTTGCCCATGCGGGCGAGCAGGCGCTCGATGCTCACTGCCACTTCGCGGCGGGCGAGCGGCGCGGCGATGCAGGTGTGGGCACCGCGTCCGAAAGCCAGGTGTTCCTTGATCTTCGGGCGGTCCATGTCGAAGTGGTGCGGGTTCTCGAAGCGCGCGGGATCGCGGTTGGCGGCCATGTGGCTGAGCAGGATCGTGGTCCCCGCCTTGATTGCGACCCCGCCGATGGTGGTGGTCTTGACGCAGAGCCGGCCGCCGCTCTTCACCGAGCCGTCGAAGCGCAGAATTTCCTCGATAAAATCGCCGATGCGCTTGGGATTGGCGCGCAATTCGGCTTGCACGTCGGGGCGCGTGGCGATGACGCGGAAGGCATTCGCCAACAGGCGGTTGGTGGTGTCCTGCCCGGCGCCGAACAGGAATGCGCCGAGCGCGGTGATGTCGATCAGGCTGGGCTTGCTGCCATCGGGGAAGCGGGCCAGCGCCAGCTCGGTGAGGATTTCGCCCTCGCCGGTCAGCCCCATGAGCCGCGCGAAGGGACGCAGCACCGGGTGGTTTGCCAGCCGCCGCTTGCCGAGATAGGCGAACACTTCCTTGCCGATCCTGGCGAAGGGGTGGTCCTTCATGTCCTCCGGCCCGGCGCCGACTGCGGCAGGCACGGCATTCTGCAACCATTCGCGGAACCGGTTGCGACCTTCCTCGGGGATACCCAGCAAGTCGGCGATCACCAGCGTCGCGTAGGGCCCGCCATATTGCTCGGGCAGATCGACTTTGCCCGCTGCCGCGAATTCGTCGATCAGCGCGTCGGCGCTAGCACGCAGACTGGGCTCCAGCGCTTTCAGCCGGCTGGGGGTGAACAGCGTGGCGATGATCGAGCGCAAATCGAGGTGACGCTGGCCGGTCTCCGTGACCACCTGGTCGGCGAAGGGAAAGCTCTTGCGCTCGGCCTCGACGCGGGCGGAAATGTCATCGCCTTCGGGCTTGAACGGCACCCCGGGGATCGGCCCGGTGACGGCGTTGATGCTGGAGAAATGCTCGGTATCGAGCATAATCGCCACGGTTTCCTCATAGCCGGTGATCGCCATGACATTGCGGTGCGGCAGCCGCGTGACGCGGCCCTGAGCGCGCAGGAAATCGAAATAGCTGTGCGGATCCTCGACCAGCGCAGTGTCGGTGTAGAAATCGGCTGTGGCGTAGTCAGTCAGTTGGTCGGTCACTGGGCGCACTCCTGCTGGCCACAAAGTGATCTACGCTGTATCATATGTCAACGGTCGGAGGGAGGAGATGTTGGCTGGGGCGGCAGGATTCGAACCTGCGAATGGCGGCATCAAAAGCCGCTGCCTTACCACTTGGCGACGCCCCAGCAGGCCTGATTCAAGCCAGACGGCGCGCTTAGCGGCAGTTTGCCGGGAAGGGAAGAGTGCTCATGCGTTGAGCCCGCCATTGACGCTGATCACCTGGCCGGTGATCTTCGCCGCGCCGGCCCCGCACAGGAACACGGTGATCGGGGCAATGTCGTCCGCGCCCGGCAGGCCCAGCCCGGCGCGCTTTTGCGCCGTGGCCATGCGCTCGGCGCCCATCCGTTCAGCAACGGCGCTGCCAGCGACATAGCTCGGGCTGATCGCGTGGATGCGGATATGGTCGCGCGCGGCTTCCACCGCGAGATTGCGCACGAAGCCGATAGTTGCCGCGCGGGCCGCGCCGACGATGGTCTGGCGCGGAGCGGCGAATTTTCCGGCGTCGGAAATGAAGGCGATCAAGGTTCCGCCCTGGCAGGCGAGTTGGGGATAGGCGGCATGGGCGAGCCGCTGGAACCAGGCAGCCGAGAGCTCGTAGAACGCGCCGTAGTGCTGCGGGTCGGTGTCCTTGAACAGGCCGGTGAGCCGCGCACCCGATGGACCGGTAGCCACGCAATCGACCACTGCATCAAGCCGCCCGAAAGCAGCGGTAGCTTGCGCGACGAGCCGTTCGGCGGCCCCGGCTTCGTGCACATCGGCAGCAATACCTTGCGCCAGAGCGGTCTTGCGAAGTTCGGCGACCAGCGCATCGACTTTCGCTCGCGTGCCGCCGTGGACCACCAGCGCCCAGCCCTGCTGCGCCGCCTCACGCGCCACAGCGCTGCCCACCGAGCCGGTGCCGCCGGTGACCAGCATCACCGCCCGATCAGTCATAACTGCTTCCGCCTGACTCCTCGCCGGCTAGACTGGAGAAGCGCGTGATGCGCGATTCAAAGCGCAGCCGCACTTTGCCGGTCGAGCCGTGGCGCTGCTTGGCGACGATCAGTTCGGCGAGGCCGTAAACCCGCTCCATCTCCTCGCGCCATTTGTCGTGCAGTTCGTGGGTCTTGGCGTCGTCGCCATCGACCGGCTGCTTGGGCTCGCGGCTGGCGACGTAATAGTCCTCGCGAAAGACGAACCAGACCATGTCGGCGTCTTGTTCGATCGAGCCCGATTCGCGCAAGTCCGAGAGCATCGGGCGTTTGTCCTCGCGCTGTTCGACCGCGCGGCTGAGCTGCGACAGCGCGATGACCGGCACGCCCAGTTCCTTGGCGAGCGTCTTGAGGCCCCGGCTGATCTCGGAAATCTCATTGACCCGGTTGTCATTGGCGCGGTTGCCTGAGCCTTGCAACAGCTGGAGGTAGTCGACGACGATCAGACCGATGTTGTGTCGCCGCTTGAGCCGCCGGGCGCGGGCGCGCAGCGCCGCGATGGAGAGGGCCGGGGTATCGTCGATGTAGAGCGGCAGTTCGGCGAGCGTCTGGCTGGCGAACGACAACTTCTGGAAATCCTCGCGGCTGATCTTGCCCATGCGCAGCAGTTCGCTGCTGATCTCCGATTGTTCGGCAAGGATGCGGGTGGCGAGCTGGTCGGCGCTCATTTCCAGGCTGAAAAAGGCCACCCCAGCGCCCACTGATTTTTCGGGATCGATCCGGTCTCGCACCGTATCGTCGAGGAACCTTTTGGCGCAGTTAAAGGCAATATTGGTAGCGAGCGCGGTTTTGCCCATGCCGGGCCGACCCGCGAGGATGATCAGGTCAGAATCGTGCAGTCCGCCGATTTTTTCGTTGAGCGTGGGCAGCCCCGTGGTTTTGCCCGAAATGTGGCCGCCTGAATTCAGCGCCTTTTCGATTGCCGTGATCGCGGTGCGGGTTGCGGTGGAAAAGCCTTGCGCCTCGTTCTGCGAGCCTGCGCCTTCGGCAACTTTGTAGAGCGCCGATTCGGCGGCCTCGATCTGCTCGAGCGGGGCGACGGTTTCGGAGGTGTCGAGCGCGCTTTCGACCAGGTTGCGCCCGACGCTGACCAGTTCGCGCAGCAGCGCGAGATCATAGATCTGCTCGGCCAGCTCGCGCGGCGCCAGCAGCCCCTGGCCATCCGCGGTGAGCCGGGCCAGATATGTCAGTCCGCCAAGCTCTTTCAGCGCCTCGTCAGCCTCGAAATAGGGGCGCAAGGTGACCGGTGTGACAACGGCCTTGCGGTCAAGCAGCTGGAGCACGCGCTCGAAAATGCGCGCGTGAATCGGCTCGAAGAAATGCACCGGGGCCAGCGCGACCGGCAGTTCTTCGATCACCCGGTTGTCGATCAGCACCGCGCCCAGAAAGGCCGCCTCGGCCTCGACGTTGGCGGGCAGGGTGCGGGGTGGCGGTTCGACGGCGCGCAGGATAATGGCTTCTTCGGGCATGGTGCGGCTTCATTGCGCGTTCGCTTCGGCCCCGGCAAGCCGGACTGACTAAAGCAGCCCTGTGGATATCGGGGATGGCGGCCCATGCCGACACTGATCACTTGCCCCTGATCGGCGCATTTGCGAAGGCTGGCGCCGTCATGGCCGATCCGCGCATTATTCATATCGAACTCGACGAGGCGACGATCCTCGCGCGCAACGCCGATATCGAGCAGGAGCGGCGAATCGCCATGTTCGATCTGATCGAGGAAAACAGCTTCAAGCCGCTGCGCGCCTACGCTGCCGGGCATGCAGGGCCATACCGCTTGCGCCTGTCGGTGCAGGATGGCCGCCTGGCGATGGAGATAGCCGACGCGGAGGGGCAATTGCTCGAGCTGCTGGTGCTGAGCCTGGGCCGCCTGCGCCGGCCGATTCGCGAATATTTCGCGATCTGCGATTCGTATTACCAGGCAATCCGCAAGGCGAGCGCCAGCGAGATCGAGACCATCGACATGGCCCGGCGCGGGGTGCACAACGAAGCGGCGGAAATGCTGCTGGAGCGGCTGGACGGCAAAGTGGAAACCGACTTCGCCACGGTGCGCCGTCTGTTTACGCTGATCTGCGTCCTCCATATCAGGGCTTGAAATAAAAAAGGGGTCGCAGGGGGTATGGCGCGGAGGAAAACGAGCAGCCGCACGCAGCTGCGCTGGCTTGGCGGGCTGCTGTTGCTGGCGATGGTGGCGGGGCTCGGCGGCTGGTGGCACTTGCGCCACTGGCATCCCGAACGCGCCGTCTATCCGGTGCAGGGGGTCCAAGTGGGCGCAGACGACGGCGCGATCGACTGGCGGGCAGTCAAGGCGATCGGCGCTGATTTTGCCTATATCGATGCCAGCGCCAGCGCCTTCGCCCGCGATCCGGCCTTCGCCCGCAATCTTGAGGAAGCCCGCGCCGCCAAGCTCCAGGTCGGCGCGGTGCATCGCTATGATCCCTGCCAGCCGGCCGAGCGGCAGGCGGCCAATTTCGTCACGGTCGTGCCCCGGGAGGCGGGCCTACTGCCCCCGGCGGTCGAGCTCGACTTGCTGACCGAGCAGTGCCAGGTCAAAGTCAGCGACGCCAAGCTGGAGAGCGAGCTGATGACTTTCGTCAACGAGGTTGAGACCCACACCGGCAAGGCTGTGCTGCTCAAGCTCGCGCCAGGATTCGAGCGGCGTTTCCACATCGCCCGTGCGATTGACCGCAACCTGTGGCTGATGCGCGATCGCTTCGAGCCTGAATATGCCGGGCGCCCCTGGGCCTTGTGGACCGCGAACAGCGCACTGGCGACCGAGGCGGGCAGTGCGCCGCTGCGCTGGGTGGTGGTTCAGCCATGAGCTGGGCCAATAGCGAAAGTCGCGATCGGCTGCTTGCCGCAGCCGCAGAGGCCTCGCACCAGGCCTATGCGCCCTATTCGCAGTTCCATGTCGGCGCGGCACTGCTCTTTGACGACGGCGGCGTCGTCACCGGCAGCAATGTCGAGAACGCCAGCTACGGCCTGACGCTCTGCGCCGAGACAGTCGCCGTGGCCCAGGCGATGGCCGAGGGACGGCGCGGCGGGCTGGTGGCGGTGGCAGTGACGGGCGCTTTATCGGCGGACGGCATCAATGCCGGGGCACAGGCCGGGGCAGCGCCGGGACAGACCGTCACACCCTGCGGCCGCTGCCGCCAGGTGCTCGACGAGCTCGCTGCGCTGGGTGGCACCGATCCGCTGATCTGGTGCGGCGGAGGGGAAGAGGTGCTGGAGCTGCGGCTGTCAGAACTGCTGCCACATGCCTTTCGCAAGGACAATTTACAGGGTTAACGTGATGGTAGGGCTGCCCCGCTAGAGCAGCGCCGAAGGGCAAAGCGGGCAGATGATCAGAACCAAGACAGTTATCATTGTCGGGGCCGGGGCAAGCTGCGAGTTGCAGATGCCAAGCGGCCCCGAACTCGTCGCCCGCATTGCTTCGGCGCTCGATTTTGCCCGCTATGGCGCAGAATTGCAGACCCGCGACAGCACGCTGATGATGCAGTATCTCGCCAAGGCCGCGGCGCGCGTTGGCGGGGGTGAAGAGGTCATGCATGCCGCTGCGCTGCGGATCCGCACCGCAGCCAAGCTGGGCGGCTCGATTGACGCGCTGCTCGAGCAGCACAACAATGACCAGAATGTCCTGCTCTGCGGCAAGCTGGCGATTGTCCATTTCATCTGTCAGGCGGAAGCCAAATCGACCTTGCGGCTGACCCCGCGCGTCGAGGGCGATCTGCCGTTGCAAGGTCAGGAGAGCTGGCTCTACCAGCTCTCCACCCTGATTACGTCGGGAGTGCCGCGTTCGCAGGCAGAACGCTGCCTTGATGATCTCACCGTGGTTTCGTTCAATTATGACCGCAGCCTCGAGCACTTCCTGCCGCATGCCTTTGTCATGGCGTTCGGCATGACGTTGCCCGAGGCGCAGCGGCTGATCGCGGCAAAGCTCAAGGTGCTGCGGCCCTATGGTGCGGTTGGCCGGCTGCCTTGGCAACCAGGCGACATGCCGGACTGCGAATGGGGCACTGAAAACCCCTGGAACATCCATGTCCTGGCCGGACAGATCAAGACGCTGAGCGAACAGCAGAACAACCGGCAACTGATCATGGCGTTGCAGAATGCGGTGGCCAGCGCCAAGCGGCTGGTGCTGCTCGGCTTCGGCTTCCAGCCGCAGAACATCGACCTGCTGTTCGATCGCGGTCTGTCACATCAGCCCGAAGTGCTGATGACGCTCTACGATATGGCGCCGACCAATCGCAACGCGGTGATCAAGACGATCAAGCGCAAGACCGGGCTGGAGCGCGACGACCAGCTGATGGTGATGACTGCGCGCTGCTATGAAATGATGCGCGACTATTCAATGCTGCTGGAGAGCTAAGCTCCGCCCAGCCACTCCGCCAGCGCCGCGAGGCAATCGCGCGCCAAAATCTTGCTGCGCTCCGGGCTCCAGCCTTGCTCCTCGCAAGACATGTCGTCGTGGTCCTTGAATGGCATTTCCAGCGTCATCGAGACCGCACCGAAGCGCTCGGCGATCTGGCTGGTGGCCATGGTGACATTGCCCTTGCCGGGCTGCGCTACCGGATAGCCGCGCCGGGTCTGGAAATCGGGCGTGCGCCGGTCAAGGATCGCCTTGTACCGCTGGAAGCCTGCGAGCTGTTCTGGCTTAAGTGACGGGACGCCCTCGAACCCTGCGAGGAACACTGCGGCAATCGCCTCGTCGCCGTGAATGTCCATCGCGAAATCCACGCCGCTGGCATCCATCGCGCCGCGAATCGCCAGCACTTCGGGTGAACGCTCCGCGCTGGGCACGGCCCATTCGCGGTTGAGGTTCACGCCTGCGGCATTGGTGCGCAAGTGGCCCCGGCACGATCCGTCCGGGTTGGCATTGGGCACCAGATGCAGCCGGCATTTTTCGCGGAGCGCGCGCGCGACCGGATCGGCGGGATCGGTCAGGCATTCGAGCGCGCCTTCCATCCACCATTCGGCCATGCTTTCGCCGGGATGCTGGCGGGCGATCAGCCAGACCTGTGTTTTGCCAGCGCCGATAGCGAGGCAATCGATCGGCTGGCCTTCGATGGAATGGCCAAGGCACTGGTAGTCCACGCCTTCTGCCGTGGCGGCCTCAGTGATCAGATCGTGGTGCCGCTCGATCGAATAGGGGGCGAAATAGGCGAACCAGGCGATGTCGCTGGCGGGCGTGTGGCGGATGGTCAGGGTGCCGCCATCGGCATCCTTGTCCCAGCTGGTTTCGGCGCGGCCCCAGTATTGCCGGTCTTCGGACACCGCCGCGCGGTAAGCCGGCCAGCCGCCGGGATAGGCCGAAGCATTGAGGCCGGTCAGCCGCAAAGTCAGCGCGTGGTGCTTGCAGCCCGAGACACGGAAGTGGAACCACTGGAAGAAATCGGAATCGCGGTCCTTGCGAATCGTCAGCCGCGCCTCGCTGCCCGCGATGGAGAGGACTTCGATATTGCCGGAATCGAATGCTGCAGTGATTTGGATGTCGCTCATTGCACCTGGATAGTTTCGCCGGACTGTCCAGGGAAGCCCTTGAACAAAGCCTCCGCAAGTTTCGCCGCGCCAAGCTGGGTCTGGGCGAGCGGCGAGGCGGTGCGCACGGCAAAGCTGGCCTTGCCTTCCCATAATGCCTTGCCGCTGGCGCGGTGCTTGATGGTGACCCCTAACATGGTCTCGACCTGTTCGGGCGGCGGGCCGGAAAGATCGAGCCCGATGCCAAGACCGACGCCAGAACCATAGGAGCCGGTCGATCCGCCGACCCCCACCCGAACCGGGCTGCGCGGGCGATCGGCGCGGAAGCTGCGGCGCTCGATGCGCAAGCTCGCAAACTGCGGGCTCGCCACGCCTGCGGGCGCTTCGCTGTAGCCCAGCAGAACCAATTGGCGCGCGACGGCGGCGGCATAGCTGCGATATTCAAGGCTGTCGCCAGCCTGGCCGGGAGCTGGTTCGACAGATATCGCGCCGCGCCCCAGCGCCGCCAGTTCGGGCACATGGAAGCGCGTCACCTCGACCGGGCCGACCGGCGCAACGCAGCCTGCCAGGGCGGCAAGGCCAAGGGCTGCGGCAGCAACGTGCAGGCACTTCATCGATCGTTCTCCACCTCGGCCCGAGGGGTTTGGCGCTTGCCTCGCGCACTTGCAAGCCCAGCTGCACCTTAGAGCATTGCCCGGATGTTAACCATTCGGCGTTAGCGATTGGCGGCATCATGCAAGCCAAACTTCCTGTTCTGGTAACTGGCGGCGCGGGCTATATCGGCAGTCATGCGGTGCTCGCGCTTGTCGATGCGGGCTGGCCGGTCGCGGTGATCGACAATCTATCGACCGGCTTTCGCTGGGCTGTGCCCGAAAGCGTGCCGTTCCATATCGGCGACATCGAGGATGGCGAACTTCTCGCCCGGATCATCGCAGGGCAGGGCATCGGCGCGGTGATGCATTTTGCTGGATCGGTGGTGGTGCCCGAATCGGTCACGGACCCGCTCAAATATTATCACAACAACACCGCCAAGACCCGGGCGCTGCTGGAGTCGGCGGTGACGGGCGGGGTGAAGCATTTCATCTTCAGCTCAACCGCGGCGACTTATGGCATACCCCAGGTCTCGCCGGTGGCCGAGAGCACGCCGCAAGTGCCGATCAATCCTTATGGCATGTCGAAGCTGATGAGCGAGCACATGCTGGCCGATGTCGCCCGCGCGCATCCGCTCAATTGCGGCGTGCTGCGCTATTTCAACGTCGCTGGCGCCGATCCGCTGGGCCGCACCGGGCAATCGACTGCTGGCGCGACCCACCTGATCAAGGTTGCGGTCGAGGCGGCGCTGAGCAAGCGCGGCCATGTCGACATCTTCGGCAGCGATTTTGCCACCCCGGACGGCACCGGGGTGCGCGACTATATCCATGTCAGCGATCTGGCCGCCGCGCATGTACTGGCGCTGGAGGCCCTCGTTGCCGAGCCTGCGACATCCCTCACGCTCAATTGCGGCTATGGCCGCGGCTTTTCGGTGCTCGAAGTGCTGGATGCGGTCGACCGCGCCACCGGCGGCTCGATCGTGCGCCGCATCGGGCCGCGCCGCGCGGGCGATCCCGACGCGCTGATTTCCGACAACCGGCTGATCCGTGCGCGGCTGGGCTGGACCCCGCGCCACGCAGACCTCGCCGAGATCGTCGGCCATGCCCTCGCCTGGGAAGCAAGATTGAGCGAAATCCGGGCTGCTGCATGAATCGGGCGGCTTGACTTCGGCGCGCGGCCTGCTTATCGGCCCGGCTTCGATTTTCGCGGCAACAATGCCGCCCCGAGGGTTCCATGAAGATTCGCAACAGCCTCAAGTCGCTCAAGGGTCGCCACCGCGATAACCGCGTGATTCGCCGCCGCGGGCGCACTTATGTGATCAACAAGACCAACCGCCGCTTCAAGGCGCGCCAGGGTTGATCTGCTGATTCCCCGACCTGTCGGGGATGCATGACATGACTGATCGGATTTCCGCCGTCGTTTTCGATGTCGGCCGGGTGCTGGTCCAATGGGACTTGCGCTGTCTGTTTGCCAAGCTGATCGACGATGCGGACGAGCTGGAATGGTTCGTGAATACCGTCGTCACCGAGCAATGGCATTTCCAGCACGACGCCGGCCGCCCGCTCGCCGAGATGGTGGCGGAACGGATCGCCCTGTTTCCCGGCTACGCGGCCCATATCGAGGCCTATGCCAGCCGGTTCAACGAGACGGTCCCGGGGCCGGTGCCGGGCAGCTTCGAACTGCTGCTGGCGCTGCACGCGGCGGGGATGCCGCTTTACGCGATCACCAATTTCGGTGCCGAGTTCTGGCCAGGTTTCCGCGCCACCATGCCGGTGTTCGATGTGTTCCGTGATATTGTCGTCTCGGGCACCGAAAAAGTGGCCAAACCAGACGCGGCGATCTTCGATCTGGCAGCCTGGCGGTTCGGCCATGCGCCGCAGGCCATGCTGTTCATCGATGATAACGCGGCCAACATCGCCGCCGCGCAGGCCCTCGGCTGGCAAGTGCATCACTTCAGGGATGCAGCCTGCCTGGCTGAGGACCTGCGCGCTCGGGGGCTGATCGGCTAATTCACGCCATTGCAGCGTGCGAGCTGCTCTGGCGTCAGCTCGCCCTGCGGCGCGGCGAAGCGCGCGACCGGGCCAAACCGGCGCGCCACCTTGCCGCAGATGACAACTGCGCGGGCCCCGTCTGCCGGGGCCGAGCAGCGGTCTCCCGCGCAGCGCCAGACCGCGCCGTCGATGATTTCGCGCCGCTCGTCGGGCAGCGGGCTGGCAAGCGAGACGGCATAGACACCGGGTGACGGCGCGGCATGAGCGGGCGCAGTGGTGGCGGCAAAGCCGGCAATGGTGCCCGTCATTGCGAGCAGGGCAGGGATCAGGACGCGCGGCAGCATCCGCGCAATTGCGGTCGTCATTGGGATTCTCCTCTGTTGCGGCACCGCAGTGTGGCTTCCCGGGGAGGGGGTCCGAATTGCGTTGCGAATCACTACTTAATAAATTACATTTTGAGTTGCAACCTAAAATGTATATTTCCGGCAGCGCGTTCCGCCGAAATGGGTTAGGAACCGCCGTGATGGAGAAGTTGCTGGATAATCTGGGCGAGTGCGGCCTGCCGCGCGCGCTGGAGGTGATGGGCGATCGCTGGTCGTTCATGATTCTGCGCGCCGGGTTCAATGGCATTGTCCATTACGAACAGTTTCTCGAAGCGTTGGGCATCGCCCGCAATATCCTCGCCAATCGCCTCGGGCGACTGGTCGAGGCCGGAATCATGCAGCGCCAGACCTGCGAGCATGATCGCCGCAAGGTCGAATACCGGCTCACCGAAAAGGGTGCCGACCTGTTGCCGGCGATGCTGGCGCTGCGGCAATGGGGCGCAAAGCATCAGCTCGGCGTCGAATCGAATCCCGTCCTGACGGACAGGCGCGACAACCTGCCGATTGCGCCGATCAGCATCCATGCGGCTGACGGCCGCGAAATCGGCTGGCACGAATTGCAGTGGCGCGACCAGAGCGAGATCAGCCAGAATGTCGGAGATGGGCCAGGCGATGGCTGCTGCGACTAGCGCGAGCCAAAGTTTTCCGGCAAGCTATGAGCCATAGTGGTCCTCAATTGAAGAGACCACATTGAGAGGATTAAGCCGATGCAAGCGTTAGCCGATCTCGATCTGCCGTTCCTGCCGATGGCCACCCCGGAATTTGCCACCGACCCCTTCGCCTTCATTGCCGAAGCACGGAAAAAGCATCCCTGGATCGCCCGCTGTGAGGCGGGGTTCTGCGTGTTCGACTATTCGGCGATCAACGAAATCCACCGCATGGACGACATGCTGCGCCCCAGCTTCGATGGCATTGTCGAGCAGATGGAAGCCGGCGGCACGCCCTGGGGCGAGTTTTTCGGGCGCCAGCTGATCGCCATGCCGCCCGATCAGCACCGCTTCATTCGCGACACTTTCGCCGCCAAGTTTACCCCGCGTTTCGCCAACCAGCTGCGCCCGATGATGATCGAGACGATTACCAAGCTGATTGATCAGTGGGCCCCCAGGGGCAAGATCGACTTCGAGGAATTTGCCTCGCGCTTCCCGATCTCGGTGATGTTCGGCCTTGTCGGCGCGCCATTGGATGCCATCGAAGACCTGCGCGATGATCTGGAGGCGATTGGCCTTGCCACCTCGATGCAGAAAGAGCGCGTGCCACGGATCAACGAGGGTTTCGTGCGGCTGGAAGCCTTTGTCGAGAAGACTATCGCTGATCGCCGCGCCAATCCGCGCACCGATGGCGTCGAGGACCTGCTCACCATGCTGATCGATGCCGGCGATAGCGGCAATGTCGCACACAGCCAGCTGGTGGACCTGATCATGTTCTTCTTCATCGCGGGCTACGACACGTCCAAAAACGTGCTGACTTTCACGATGAAGACGCTGCTCGATTACCCGGAAATCTACCAACGCTGCGCTGAGGATCACGACTATTGCCGCAAGGTGATCGAGGAAGCGCTGCGCTTTTTCAACCCGGGCACCACGTTCCGGTTCATCGACCAGGACCTGGTTTACCGCGATGTGCTGGTGCCCAGGGACACCATGCTGTTCTTCCCCTTGAGCATTTCGGGCCGCGACGCGGTCGCCTTTCCCGATGGCCAGACTTTCAATCCCGAGCGGGTCGTCGATCCCAAAAAGCGCCACATTGCCTTCGGACTCGGCAAGCACATGTGCCTTGGCCAATATATCGCCCGCGCCCAGTTGCAGGAGGCGCTCCACCAGATCGCCCAGCGCTTCCGCGAGCCGAAACTGGCGGGAGAATACAGCTGGCGGCCGTTTTATGGCACCTGGGGGCTCAAGGGCCTGCCGCTGGAGTTTAGGCCGGGATAGCGCGGGTTTGATTGCAAGAAATCAGAAGCGTTCGTCATTGCGAGCGAAGCGAAGCAATCCAGGGGCGGTTTGTGCGGCTCTGGATTGCTTCGCTTCGCTCGCAATGACGAAGAGGCGGGGATTGGTTCCACACGAAATCAAATCCACAGCTCTTCATTGCGTTCGTCGCCGTTGGTATCGATGTATTCCTCGATCTCGGGGCGGGCCAGAGCGGCTGCGTAGATCTTGCCCATCTTGACTGGCGATGCCGCGTCCCAGCTTTCCGGCTTCCACAATTGCGCGCGCAGGATCGCGCGGGGGCAGTGGAAAAATGCGCGGGTCACGGCGACGCGCATTGCGAGAATCGCGGGCTTGCCGTGGCTGGTGAGCCGCTCGCACAGGTCGGCGTCGTCGAACAGTTCAGCGCGGCCAACCACGCGCAGCACGTCGCCGGTCGCCGGGCGGAAGAACATCAGCCCGACCCGGCCATTGGCGAGAATGTTGCGCAGGCCCATCTTGAGCTGGTTGCCGTTGCGCTCGGGCACCAGTAGAGTTTTGTCATCCAGCACATGGACGAAGCCGGGGTCGTCGCCTTTGGGGCTGAGGTCGATGCCGGTCTCGTTCTCGGTCGCGATGATCAGGAACGGACTGCGCGCGATGAAGGCCTGGCCCTGATCGTCGAGATGATCGAGCACTTTGGCGGCGGCGATGGCACTTGGATCGGGGATCAGCTCGGTGAGCCGCGCGATGGTGTCGATCTTGGCCATGGCTACCCGGCCTTCAATGCCAACACTGATCCGTCCGCGTCCGCCGAAATGTAGAGCGTGCCGTCCGTGCCCGCCGCAAGGCCTGCGAACGAAGTCATCGGCCCGCACATGTCGCCCACCCCGCCCAGCGGCTTCATCACGATCCCCGGCGGCGCGCCGACCGGGAGCAGCGCGGCAATTGTCTGGCGCGCACTGCCAGACAGGTCGCTCGACAGCACTTCCTTAGCCGCCACGTCGAGCACGTAGAGCGTGCCGCCCGCAATCGCGATACCTTCCGGCCTGCCCAGACCGTCGAACACCGTTTCCGCTCTGCCGCCGATAATCTTCGCGACCCGGCCAGCGCCCGCTTCGGCAACGAAAACCGTGCCGTCCGCCGCGACGGCGACGCCCGTCGGTTTGTCGAGGCCGCTGGCAAGTTCGGTGACTGCGCCGCCTTCGGCCAGCATCACCCGGCCGGAATCAAAGTCGGCGAAAACCGCGCCGTCGCCAGCGCCGGGCGCCACGCCCATCAGCCGGTCGAAACCGCTGGCGAGAAATTCCGGCTCGCTGCCGGGCGTCCAGCGTGCCACGGTGCCGTTCGCCGTGGTCGCCAGCAATTGTTCGCCGCCCGCGCTGGCGAGGCCGCGCAGAAAGCCGGGATAGTTGCCCAGGAACAGCGTGCCGATCTGCTGGCGCGCGCCGCCATGCGGAATGGCATAGGCGAACATGCCATCGGCGATCGTTACCGTGCCGGCATCGTTGACTGCCAGCCCCATCGGCCACTGGAAGCCTGCCTCGATGAACGGCTTCCACTTGCCGCCGCCAAACAGCTCGAAAATGGCGCCGGTGATGTGGCTGACGAACAGCCGCTCGCCGATGAACACACAGTTATCGAGCCCGGGGGAAAGGTCTGCCAGCACTTCGCGGCTGCCACTGCGCGGATCGATCCGCAGCACCTGACCGCTGCCGACCTGGGTGGAGATGATGAAGCCTTTGCTGTCGAACTTCACCGAGTCGGGAACGCCAAGGTCTTTCGCCACCACTTCAGCGGGGCCGCCTTCCAGGCTGACGCGCCAGATCTCGTTCGCGCCCTGTGCGGGGAAATAGAGCTTGCCGTCGGGTCCGACCTCGAAGGCATTGGGCATCGGCACATCGGCCAGGATCACCCGCGATTCGCCGGTATTGCGATCAAACTCGCGGATATTGGCGCCCATGCGCAATTCGCCGGCGATCACCCGGTCCTGATAGACGGTCACCGGATTGGCAATCGGCACCTCGCCGTTGAGCACGCGGGTGGTGCCGTCGGGGTGGAGCACCGAGAGCCGGTTGGAGGTGATCTCGGTGCAATAGAGGTTGCCGTCCGAATCGAAGGCGAGGTCGTCGGGGCCGATGATGCCGCCGCCCATCGGGCTGACCGTCTCGATCGCGCCGCTGACCGGGTCAATCGCGCTGACCTGGCTGCCGCAGACCTGCGCCACATAGATCCGACCGTCCTTGCCGGCGCGCAGGCCATTGGCGCCATAGAGCCGGCTGGGCGGGGTCAGCCGGTCAAGCGACCAGCCCTCGGCCAGACGGGCAGCAGGCGCGACATAGCGCGGGGGTGTCTCAGCCATGGAAATCCTCTCTCGCAATCGGATGTTTTCGCCTGCTTGGGTATCCCCGCGCGCAGCCGCGCGCAATCCTGCGTTTAGGCCGCGACCGGTTCCTTGCCCTTCAGCGTGACCCGGTGGAGGTAGCGCCCGCTCGCGACATCGAACGGCGTCACCCGGTGCATCGTGCCGGTGTTGTCCCACATCACCACGTCACCCATCGACCAGGTGTGGCGATAGCAGAACTGCGGTTGTTCAGCATGGGCGATCAGCCGCGCGATCAGGGCATCGCCTTCCGCTTTGTCCATGCCCACGACATTTGTCGCAGTCCATCCGAGCACCAGCGACCTGCGGCCCGACTTGTGCCGCCAGACCAGCGGATGCACCCGCGCAGCGCCGACCGAGCGCCCTTCCAGCGCGGCGAGGGGGTTGCCACCGCCGGGAAATTCCACCTTGCGGAACACGCCCATGGTGGTGTGCTCGACTTCGAGGTTCTCGATGAGCGCCTTGTCCTCATCGGACAGCGCGTCATAGGCGGCATAAGTGTTGGAAAACTCGGTCTCGCCGCCTTCGTTCGAAAGCCGAACTGCGGCAAGCAAAGTCCCCAGCGGCGGCAGCGCCGTATCCAGCCGGTCCATATGCCAGGCGCGCGTGCCATAGAGGATCAGCGCCAGCGGATTGAGCTTTTCATCCATTGTCACCTTGAAATTGCCGGCTTGCTCGTCCTGATCGTCGAGCGGGCCGAGGGTTTTGGCGAAGGCATTGAGCTCTGCCTCGCCCAAATGGACATCGCGAAACAGCAGCACGCCGCGCTCGATCAACAGGTCGTGCAAATCGGCGCCGTGGGTTCCGGCCAGCAGCGTGGCGGCGTCTGCCTTCACTTCGCTGCCGATCAGGGGTTTCAGCGCCTCATGGATCAGTGCCATGTTCGTCCTCTCAGGTGTATTGCCGCAATGCCTTGAGCCGTTCTTCGGTTTCGGGATCGTTTTCAATCTCGATTCCGAAGCAGTTGGTCAACATCGCCATGACGTTGTAGCAGCCAACCAGAAAAACGACTTCCATCTGCTGCGGCTGGCTGTAGCGCGCGCCCAGCGCGGCCCAGGTGGCATCGCTCAGTTGCTGGTCGGCCACCAGCTCATCGGCTACGCTCACCAGCAGCCGGTCCCATTCGGGCAAGGCCGGATCGCCAGTGCGGACCATAGCGATATCGGCTTCGCTGAGGCCGGCCTTCAGGGCGATCTGGATGTGGTGGTGGGCCTCGTAGACATCCTTGCCCAGCGCCAGCGAGCGCAGCACCAGCACTTCGCGGTCGCGCGGGGGCAGGGTGGATTTGGCGATGACTTCGGCAATGTAGGGTACGAAGGCGCGGTAAAGCCCGGGATGGCGCACCAGCACGCGGCTGAAAGTCAGATGCGTCCAGTCGCCGACCAGCGCCTTCTGCTCGGCGGTAAACTGCTCCACCGTCAGCGGCGGCACCCGCACCGCAAGATCGCTCATCAAGCCCTCCCAGTTTCGCTGGCCAGCAGGGCCGGGTCGATGCCTTCCGCCCGCCATGTCGCCGCCCAGCGCCGCTCCATTGGTGTTTCGAACAGGATCGCGGCTCTGCCCTCGGCCGCGTGCCAGCCATGGCGCTGCATCTCGCCGTCAAGCTGGCCCGGGCCCCAGCCGCTATAGCCCAGGGCAAACAGCCAGCGGCGCGGGCCTTTGCCGGCGGCGATTGCCTCGAGGACATCAGGTGAAGCGGTCAGCGCGCCCAGCGGCGGCACCACCAGCGTTCCCGCAGCTGTCCACTCGGGCGAATGCAGCACGAAGCCGCGCCCGGTTTCGACCGGGCCGCCATGCAGCACGGGGCAATCGGGGACTTCGCCAGGATCGATGCCAAGCTCATCGAGCATGTCATGAAAGCTGATGCCATCGCAGGGATGCGCCAGATCGATGCCCAAAGCACCGCCCGCATCGTGGACGAACATCGCGATTGCCGCGCGGTCGAAGCGGGTATCGCCCATGCCGGGCAGAGCCAGCAACAGCCGGCCGGCGAGTGAGTGATCCTGGGTCATTGCCGGAGCGAACCTACAGAGCCGCTTGACATTCGCCAAGGGCATCGGAAAGGGATATTTATTGGACGCGAGTCAAGCGCGTTGCAGGAGAAGACCGATGGCAGAGCTGACAATCACCAATCTTGAGGACGATCTTTCGTTTGGCGCGCGCGTGGGCGGTGTGACGATCGAGAATGTGTTCGAAGAAGACGTGCGTGCCAAGCTGCGTTCACTGTTCGAGGATCGCGGCATGATCGTGTTCGAGAATATCGAGCAGACCAACAAGATGCACGTCGAACTCAGCAAGGTGTTCGGCCCGCTGAAGGATCATCCGACGACGACGACCAACCGCACGGCTGAGGATGAGGCCAAGGGCGTGATCGACATGCATTATGTGCCCAGCGACGATCCTGAAAAGCAGGATGGCATTGTCGAGATCGGTGGCCAGCGCCTGGCGCGGTTTTCGCCCTGGCATTTCGACCATTGCTACAATGATGAGCTGAATTACGCCGGAATTCTGCGCTGCCCGATCAACGCGCCCGAGGGCGGCCGCACTGGTTTTATGGACGGGATCGAAACCTATCGGCAGTTCCCCAAGGAATTGCGCGACCAGATCGAAGGCAGGAACATCGTCTACACGCTCGACACCCGCATGGGCAAAATGCGTTTTGGGGTGAATTTCAAGCCGATTGCCGAAAACTCCCTGACGCCGCAATTGCTCAAGGAAGTCGCCATCTTCCCGCGCGCGATGCATCCGGCGGTGTGGACCCGCAAGACAGGTGAGAAGGTGTTGCACCTCGCCCCCTGGATGGCCGTTGGCATCGAACACGACGAAACCCCCGACGGCGACGCGCTGTTCGACGAAATTTGCCACACGATCAATCGCCTGGGTAAGGGCACCAGCGCCTATTGGCATGACTGGAAGCCGACCGACATGGTGATCTGGGACAATTCGCGCATGCTCCACGCGGTCGAAGGCTGCGACGCGAAATATGAGCGCCGCACCATCCGCTCGACCATCCGCGGCGATTATGGCCTGGGCTATTTCGAGGACGGCAAGAAGATCGGTGAGGTCAACCGCCACGTCGAGGCGTGAGCTTTATTCGTCCTGGGTCCAGTTCAGCGTAACCCGCAAGCCGCCGTTTTCGCCTGGACTGGTGGTCACCTTGATGGTGCGTTTGCTGCCATCATTGGCCGCATAGGCTCCTGAAGCTGCAGGGCCATCCGCCAAGCCACTGGCCCGCGCCTTGCTGCGATAGAAAGCGATAACGGCGTCCGCGCCGAGCATGGTGGCAAAGATCACCGTGCCGTTGCCGAAGCCGGGCCCTGCCTGGCTGATGAAACAGCCATCAATCACTGCATCCTTGGTCAATGCCGCGAAAGCGGGCATGCCCTTGCAATCGACTTCGCCGGTATCGGCCGATACGGCGGCGGAAGGCAGCGGCGCTGGCTGCGCAGCCGCTGGATCTGCAGGGGCCTGTGAGGAAATTCTGGCAGACTGCGACCCTGCGGGCTCGGCTGGAATATTCCCCGAGCCGTCGCATGCTGCGAGAGTCAAGACGCAAAGCACTGCAATCTGCCGCATTTTCCGTTCCTTTCAGGCAAAAGCCGGGATCACCTCCCGCGCAAACAGGTCAGCGTAAGGCTTGAACCGGTCGCTCGGCAAGCCGGGCGGAATGCCCAGCATGATGTGATCGACCGGCGCGCGCGCCTGCATCCCCTTGAACAGGTCGATCGCCTCGCCGGGGGAGAGCACGCGCATGATGCCTGATGCCTTGAATGCCTCGAGGCTCATCGCTTCCAGCCCGCGATCCCCGTTAACGCCCAACGCCTGGTCTTCCGCTGCCATCTCGCCATAAGTGTTGTTGACGTGGTGGAAATGCGGGGCGAGCTCTTCCCATGCTTGCGCCTTGTCGCCGGTTACCACGGTGAACAGCTCGGGCAGCCGCATATTGGCTTTGGCCACGTCCTTGCCCGCCTCGCGCAGTTTTTCGAGATAGAGCGGCGCGGCTTCGATGTTGCCGAAATAGCCGTCAGCCCATTTCGCGACGCGCTCCATCGCTTTTGGCACGAAGCCGCCGATATACAGCGGAATGCGCCCGCGCGGCGGCGGGGGGATCAGGCGGGCTTCCTTGATGTCATAGAATTTGCCGGCAAATGTCACTGTCTCGCCGGCCCACAGCCGGGTGACGATCTCGAGAAATTCGCCGAACATCGCCCCGCGCCGGGAGAAATCGGCGCCGAAGGCCTGGGTCTCGCGGCGGCGATAACCGATCGCCAGGGTGATTTCGAGACGTCCGCCGGCGATGGCGTCCAGCACCGCGCAATCGCTGGCGAAGCGCACCGGATTATAGAGCGGGGCGAGCGCCACCGCAGAGCCGAGCCGGATCGTTCTGGTCCGCGCGGCGACGGCCGCACAGGCGATCAGCGGCGAGGGCAAATAGCCGTCGCTGGCGATGTGATGCTCGGGAAACCACGCCGCATGAAAGCCCGCACTCTCGCTCCACACGGCAAAATCAATCAGTTCGGCATAGTGCGCGGACCAGTCGCGGTGCCACTGCGGCGGATTGCGGAAGTCATAGAGATACCCGAAGGTCAGTTTGCCGGTCATCTGCGCATCCTCGCTGCCAAGTGCTGGCTTGCCAAGGCTCTCGCAAAGTGTAGTCCGCTTTCCAACCAGAATCGACGGCACGGGAGAGAATTCTATGGCTCCGCTCAGTGGCAAGGTGGCGGTGGTCACCGGCGCCAGTCGCGGCATCGGCAAAGGCATTGCGCTCGTGCTCGCCGAGCAGGGTGCGACTGTCTATGTGACGGGCCGCACGGTCAATCCTGGCGACTACTATCTCTCGGGAACCGTGGGCGAAACGGCCGCGCAATGCACCGAGCGCGGCACATCGCGCGGGGGGCGCGGCATCGCCATCGCCTGCGACCATGCGAACGACGAACAGGTCGCCGCAGTGTTCGATCAGGTGCGACGCGATGAAGGCAAGCTCGATATTCTGGTCAACAATGCCTTCCAGCTTTCGGATGATCTGATCGAGCCCAGTCCGTTCTGGGAGAAGCCGCTCTCCAACCTCGAGATGTTTGCTGTCGGCCCGCGCTCGCACTTCGTCGCCGCCTGGCACGCCGCGCCGCTGATGATCCCGCAGAAATCAGGCCTGATCGTGGCGATCAATGGCTATGCGGCGGTGACTTACACTTTCGGCGTGGTGTTCGGCACTGCCAAGACCGCCGTTGACCGCATGGCGCGCGACATGGCAATCGAACTCAAGCCGCACAATGTCGCCTCGATCTCGCTTTGGCAGGGCCTGACGCTGACCGAAAAGGCGCACTACAACCTGGCGCAGTCCAAGGAAAAAATGACCTCCTCGATCACCTCGATGACCGGCAGTTCGGTCGAGCATCCGGGCCGGGTGATCGCGGCGCTGGCCAGCGATCCCGAGATCATGGCGCGCTCGGGCGGCACGTTCATCACCACCGAAGTGGCGATGGAATACGGCATCACCGATGTCGACGGCCGCGTCATCCCGTCGGCGCGCGACAGCCGCGGCGGGCCGATCTGGCAGCCAGTTTGAAGGAGCCCGAAGCGATGACCCTGACCCTGGACAAAGCCGCCCGCCTCGATGCGCTGCTCGACAAGCAGGACATTCGCGAATGCCTGACCCGCTTCAGCCGGGGCATGGACCGGTCTGACCGTGATTGCTACATGTCCGCCTTCTGGAAGGATGCGACGATGGCCGCCGGACCGTTCGTTGGCACACCGGCGGAATGCTGGGACTGGGCGGTGCCGATGCACGAGGCCGGCCAGATCCTCACCCAGCACAGCCTGCTCAACTGCTCCATCGATATCAAGGGCGACGAGGCGCACAGCGAGACTTACTACATCTTTACCGGGCGCAACCGCGACGAGAGTCTGTGGCAGGCCGGCGGGCGCTATGTTGACCGGCTGGAGCGCAGGGATGGCGAGTGGCGCATCATGATGCGGCACAATTCGATCGAGTGGGCGACGCTGCCGCCGGTGATGCCGATTCCGTTCGGCGATGTGCCTGACATTGCGGCCAACGGAATTTCGGCGCGCGGGCCCGATGACGTGTCCTATATCCGCCCGCTGGCGAACAAGCGCGCGCGGCAGATTCCGGGTTAAGCCCCGCCCATCTGTTCCGACAGGGTGCGCGCGGCACCGACCAGCGCAGCGCCCAGCGCCTCGATGGCCTTGCGGCCCAGAGCGCCGCCAAGCCCGATGCCGACCAGCGCGTGGCTTGGCCTGCCCGGCGCCTTCCAGACCGGCGCGGCGACGACGGTGATCCCGGCGATGTAGTTGCCTTCGTCGACGCCGTAGCCCTGCACACGGGTCTGTTCGACTTGCGCCTGCCAGTGTTTGAAACTGGGCGGATTGTCCCAGCGCAGGGTGTGGAACTTCGCTTCGAGCTGGGCCGGGGGATATTGGCCGAATGCGGCAATGCAGCGCCCGGTGGCGCTGAGCAGCGCGGGAAAGCGGCTGCCGACATGCGCGGCGAGCTGGACTGCGCTTCCGCCTTGCGCGGCGGCAATCACCACAATGTGTTCGAGTCCCGCGATCTGCACCCCTAGCGTAGTGACGCCATGCTCGCGCGCGATGCGCTCCAGCGACGGCTGGACGAGATCGCTGAACCGGTCACGCCGCAGCCAGCCGCGCGCTAGCGTAAGCACGCCGGCATCGAGGCTGTAACGCTTGGTATCGGGATCGAAGGCGACGAGTTCCTCTTCGGCCAGCGCGCGGCACACATAGAGGCAGGTTGAGGGTACCAGCCCCAGTTCGCGGGCAATCGCATTGACCCCAAGCGGCGTTTCGCTGCGGCCAAGCAGGCGCAGGATCGCGGCGGCACGGGCAATTGCCGGGGCCTTCGCGGGCGCTGGAGAGATGCTGTCAATCATTCGGTATATTGAATACTATTCTATATTTGCAATGACAAGGCAAATCTGACATAGGGCAGTCACTCAGCGGCCTCCGGACGATTCGGTGGCTGTTTTGCAACTATTTTCCGGTGAGACGATGCCAAAGCTGACCGACTACACGAGCTATGCCGATGCCCAGGCCCACGCCAATTCGGCGGCGCCCTGGGAGCTGTTTGACGGCGACCGCGAGCATCTCAACATCGCGCACGAATGCATCACCCGCCACGCCGACGGCACTGGCCGCCCTGCTGTGCGCATTGCCCATGCGGACGGTCAGGATGAAATCCTCACCTTCGACCAGATTTCCGCCGGTGCCGCGCAGTTCGCCCACTGGCTCGATGCGCAGGGCATCCAGCAGGGCGATCGCATCGCTTTCATGCTCGAGCCGTCGCTGCCGTTTTATGTCTGCCTGTTTGGCGCGATGCAAACGGGCGCGATTTCGGTGCCGATGTTCACCCTGTTCGGGCCGGACGCGCTGAAGCTGCGGGTCGGTGACTGCAATCCGGTGATCCTGATCACCAACCGCGAAAAGGCTGAGCTGGCGCGCGGTTCGGTTGGCGCCGATGGCACGCCGCGGGTGGTCGTTGCCGATGACGGTCTGCTCGACGAGATCAAGCAGTATCCCGCGACCTATACGCCCAAGTCCAAGGCCAATGACATGGCCGTCTTCCAGTATACCAGCGGCACGACGCGCGAACTGCCCGAGGCGGTCAAGCATTCGCACCGCACGCTGGTCACGCTGATGTTCGCCGCGCTCTATGGCACCGGGATCCGCCCGGGTGACGAGTTTTTCTGCCCGAGTTCGCCAGCATGGGGCCATGGTCTGTGGCACGGCACGCTGGCGCCGCTGGCGATGGGCGTGACCACCGGCACCTTTGCCGGGCGCTTCGATGCGGTGCGGCTGATGAAGGCGCTGTCGGACTACGAGATCACCAACATGTCGGCCGCCGCCACCCACTACCGGATGATGAAGAACAACGGCAAGGCAGGCGATTACACCTTCTATTTCAGCAAGCTGTCCTACACCGGCGAGCCGATCGACCCGGCGACGCTCGACTTCGTCGACCAGACTTTCAAGGTTCCCGCCTGCTCGATGTATGGCACCACCGAGATCGGCGTGGTGCTGGTCAACTTTCCCGGCGCGCCTGATTTCACGGTCAAGCCCGGCTCGCTCGGCAAGGCGGTTCCGGGCCAGAAGCTCGAAGTGCAGACCCCTGAAGGCACGCCGTCCCCGGTGGGCGAAATCGGCGAGCTGATGCTGTGGCGGCGTGACCGCTGGGAGACCACCAAGGATCTCGCGAAGATCGACGAGGACGGCTATTTCACCCACTGCGGCCGCGCCGACGATGTGATCATTTCCGCCGGCTGGACGATGAGCGCAGTGGAAATCGAAAACACCATGCTCAAGCATCCCGACGTCAAGGAATGCGCCGTGATTGGCGCGCCGGACGCCACGCGCGGACTGGTCGTGAAAGCATTCGTCGTCACCGATCGCGAAGCCTCCGATGCCTACGTCAAGGAATTGCAGGACTTCACGCGGCAGCGCCTGGCGCAGCACGAATTCCCGCGCATCGTCGAATTCACCGCAGAACTGCCCAAAACGCCCGCAGGCAAGGTGCACCGCAAGGTGTTGCGGGATCGCGAGTTGGCGAAAGCGGCGGCGAGCGCCCCAAGGACCTAATCCCGTCTATCCTGAGCCTGTCGAAGGACTGTTTTTCACTTGGGGTTGCGAATGAACCACGAAGAAAAGGACAGCCCTTCGACAAGCTCAGGGTAGGCGGGTTTGGGGAAATCAGATCAGTGAATGCATTTCTAGGAGAACGTAAAATGTCGACCAACAAATTTCCCAAGATCACCGAGGCAGGCCTCGAGGATCTGCGCAAGCGCATCGGCGTCAAGATCGAGAACACGGTCGAGCCGTGGAACTATGAAGCGACGCGCGACGCGATCCGTCACTATGCCCACGGGATTGGCGATGATAACCGCCTGTGGTGCGATCCCGAATATGCCGCCAAGACCAAGTATGGCAGCCTGGTTGCGCTGCCCAGCTTCCTGTTCACCACCAGCCGGCTGATTTCTGGCTATTGCGGCGGCCTGTCGGGCGTCCACGCGATGTGGGCGGGGGCTGACTGGACCTGGCACAAGCCGGTGCTGCGGGGCGACGTGATCACCACCGAGGCGCACCTCAAGGACCTGGTCGAGCACCAGACCAAGTTCGCCGGGCGTTCGTTCCAGCAGATCTATCACGTCAATTTCTTCAACCAGCATGGCGACCTGGTCGCCGAGGCCGACAGCTGGGTGTTCCGCACCGACCGCGACGAAGCCCGCGAGCGCGGCACCAAGTACACCGAAGCGCGCGGCCGGGTTGAGCCCTTCACCGAAGCGCAGCTACAGGAATATTCCGACCTTTATGCCGGCGAAGAAGTGCGTGGCGCGACCCCGCGTTACTGGGAAGATGTGAATGTCGGCGACGTGCTACCGCGTATGGTCAAGGGGCCGATGACGGTCACCGGCTTCATCTGCTACGCACAGGGCTGGGGCGGGCTTTATATCCGCGCCAACAAGCTGGCGTGGAAGATGCAGCAGGCCCACCCGGGCCTCGCCATCAAGAACCGCTTCAATGTGCCCGATTGCCCCGAGCGCGTGCACTGGGACGAAGAATTCGCGCTCGAAGTCGGCGCGCCGGGCGCTTACGATTACGGTCCAGAGCGCAATTCGTGGCTGACGCACCACATGACCAACTGGATTGGCGATGATGGCTTCCTGCACAAGACCAATTGCCAGATCCGCCGCCACAATCCCGATGGCGATGTGTTGTTCATCGATGGCAGCGTGATCCGCAAGTTCGAAGAGAACGGCAAGAAGTACATCGAGGTCGAGCAGAAGGCGACGACGCATCGCGGCGAGCTTTCGGCATTCGGCACTTCGGTGGCCCAGCTGCCGGGCAAGGCCTGATCCTTCAAGCCCCTCCCCACGCGGGGAGGGGCTTGCTACAGGCAATCAATGCAAGATTCCCCCGCCTATCCCGGCCCGCTTGCCGGCATCCGCGTGCTCGATTTCACGCGCGTGCTGGCTGGCCCCGCCGCGAGCCTCGCGCTGGCCGATCTCGGTGCGGAAGTGTTCAAGATCGAGCCGCCTGGCATGGGCGACGAGACGCGCGGGTTTCCGCCGGTGCGGGGCGGCGAGAGCCACTATTTTCTCAGCATCAACCGCGGCAAGAAAAGCATTGTCGTTGATCTTAAGGCGCCCGAAGGGCTCGCGCTGGTCAAGGAGCTGTCCGCCAAGTGCGACATTGTCGTCGAGAACTATCGGCCGGGCGTGATGGACCGGCTGGGGCTGGGCTACGAAGTGCTTTCGGCGATCAACCCGGGGCTGATCTATTGCTCGATCTCGGGCTATGGCCAGACCGGGCCGCTGAAAGACAATCCCTCCTTCGATATCGTGCTTCAGGCAATGTCAGGCGCCTTCTCCTTGAACGGCGAGCCCGGGCGGCTGCCGACCAAGCTGGGGCTGCCGCTTGGCGATCTGGCCGGCGGTATCAACGGCCCGATAGCGATCCTCGGCGCGCTGTTCGAGCGCACCCGCACCGGGCGCGGACGGTTCATCGATATCAGTCTGGTTGACGGGTTGCAGGGGATGCTCGGCTATTTCGCCCAGCTTGCCTTCTTCACCGGCAAGGACCCGGAGCCGACCGGCTCGCAGCACCAGTATCTGGTGCCCTATGGCACATTTGCTGCCGCCGACGGGGCGATTGTCATCGCCTGCCTGACGCCCGGTTTCTGGGGCAAGATCTGCGAGGCGATTGAGCGGCCTGAGCTGACCGACGATCCACGTTACGACAGCCTCGAGAAGCGCCGCGACGCGCGCGAGGAAGTGAATGCTGAAGTTACCATGTTCACCAGCACGCGCACGGTGCAGCAACTGGTGAAGATATTCACCGTCCACGAAGTGCCGCACGCGCCGATCCTGAAAGTGCTCGAAGCGCTGGACTCGCCGCAAACCCGTCACCGCGAGATGGTGGTGGAAGTGGAGCACGCAGGCCTGGGCAAAATCCCCATCGTCAGCCGTCCGTTCAAGTTCGATGAAGCCATGCCGCCGCCCGCCGCGCCGCCGGTGCTGGGGCAGCATACCGACGCGATTCTGCGCGATGTGCTGGAGCTGTCGCCCGAGCGGATCGCCGAGTTGCGTGCGAAGGGCGTGGTGGCCTGAGCGGATAATTTGGTTCATCCACCCCTCCCCGGCGGGTAGGGGCATCACATAATTTGGTTACTACGCCTCCGGGAATCCCAGCCTTGGCGCGCTCATCCCCATGAAGTCCGCCAGATTGCGGTGCAGATTGATGACTTTCTGCTCCTGATGCGGATTGGGCATGGGCCCGCGAAAGCCGCTCGACTTCATGCCCTTCTGGACGAATTCCATATTGCCGAAGTCCTGCATCAACACCGAGCCCCAGTTGTCGGCTGTGGTCTCGGGAGAAATCCATTCGGTCTTCGGCTCTTCGCCCGGCGGGAAGCGTTCCAGCGCATAGGCCTCGAAGATGCACTTGTTCGGGTCATCGCCGAAGGGGCGCACGCGGTAGCCGAGCACGAATGTTTCGCCATGGAGAATGTTCTGGTTGGGCCACAGCCCCCAGGCGAGACCTGATTCGCCCTTGATTGCGGGCGGCACTTCGGGCCAGATAACCCCGCGTGCGGCATCGTCGGCCTTGGCGCTTTTGAGCCAGTGGGCGATGATTTCGCCGGGCGTTGCGGTCTCTGGCAGCTCGTCCTTGAGGCGGCTGGCGGCATTGACCAGCGTCTCGGTCGAGGCGGCATAGTTCACCGTTTCGTAGTTCTCGCGAATCAGCTCATAAGTGGAGACGCGGGGGTCATCGCCCACCCCGGCGCGGGTGGTGCCGGCGCTTTCGGCCATCTTGAACTTGTCGTCGCGGGTGTCGTAGCTTGAAACCGAATGCAGGCCATATTGCTTCGAGAGCGCGTAATAGTCGCCATAGGCCAGCAGCTGGGTATGCGTGCCGGCGACGTGGTAGGGTTCGAGGAAGGCTTCGATCGCGGTCTTCCAGTTGCACGGATAGACCGACCACTGGCGCCACTTGTAGTGCATCTTGCCCAGCTCGAAATGTTCGAGAATCTCCCCGGCGCGGCCCATCCATTCCTTCAGGGAGACGCTTTCCGGGTCCATGTTGACGTAGATATAGCCGCCCCAGGTATCGACCTTGACGCCAGACAGGCAGGTCAATTCCGGGGTCAGTCCGCCCTTCCAGTCCTGCGCATCGAGGATGAAAGTGTTGTTGCCGTCGAGATCGTAAGTCCAGCCGTGGAAGCCGCAGACGAAGTTCTGGCGGTTGTTGCCGCGCACCGAATGGACGCCGTCGGGCACCGAGACCAGCTGGCGTCCGCGATGCGGGCAGACGTTGTGGAAGGCGCGCAGCGAGCCATCATCCTTGCGCAACACGATGATCGATTCGTCGGCGACATTATAAGTCAGCCAGTCGCCCGGACCCGGCAGGTCGGACTCGCGTTCGACCATCTGCCAGACGCGCGGCCACAGCCGCTTCTTCTCCATCTCGAGATAGTCGCGGCTGAGGAAGGCCTCGACCGGATAAGTGACCTGCCGTTCGGCGTCCATATCCTCAGGCGTGATGTTGCCCTGGTTGCCATTGGGGCCGACTTTCGACATCTCGTTCATCACAAACTCCTGTAATTACAGCATTTACCCGACAATCGGAACTCAGCTGAGCTCCAGCCCTTCCAGCCTGCCCGCCGCGCGCCAGTCGCCGAGCATCTTCTGGAATGCGTTCCAGCCCAGACCATAGCTGCGGAACAGCTGCCAGGGCGCACCCTTCTGCCCTTCGTTGCTGAAGTAGCTCGGGGTACATTCGGCCTGGAAGGCGGTAGTGTCCATCTCGACTTCGGCGAAGTGTTTTTCATAGGCAGCCTGCGCTTCGGCGCTGGGTTCGACGACATGCTTGCCGCGGCGCAGCGTTTCGCCGACGATATAGGCCGAATGCTCGCACTGCTTGCCGAACTGCTCGGTCACCGAACCATTGAGCGCGCCCTGGATATAGCCGATGACGAACAGGTTGGGGAATCCGCGCGCCATGTTGCCCTGGAAGGTGTGCGGACCGTCGCGCCAGAAATCATAGAGCGACAGGCCACCCCGGCCGTCGATCGCCTCGAAACCCCAACGCTTTTCCAGCTCGCTCGAGACTTCAAAGCCCGAGGCGAAAATGATGCAGTCGACTTCGTAGTCCACGCCCTGCTGGCGAAAGCCGGTCTCGGTGATTTCCTCAAGGCCTTGCGTTTCCGAGGTGTCGATGAGGTGCACATTGGGCTGGTTGAAGCAGGGATAGAAGGTGTCGCTGGAAAGCGGACGCTTGCACAGGAAGCGGTAATAAGCCTTGAGCCGCTCGGCCTTTTCCGGTTGCTTGATCACTTCGTCGACCCGGCGGCGGAAGCGTTCCATCACCTGATAGTCGACCACTTCGCGGCGCTCCATGAACTTTTCCATGGTGAATTCGCCCATCGGTTCGGCGGCGTTCCAGGTCGCCAGGTTGCGGTTGATCTCGGTCCAGAAATCACAGACCAGATCCACTTCGCCGGGAAGCGGCACTTCCTGGGCAAAGCGCTGGAAATTGGCGATGCGTTCCGCTTGCCAGCCGGGCTGGAGGCCCTTCAGCCAGGCCTCGTCGGTCGGCGGATTGGGCCGGGTGTCGATGCAGCTTGGCGTGCGCTGCACGACATAGAGTTCCTTGGCATATTGCGCGAGGAACGGCACCGCCTGGATCGCGGTTGCGCCAGTGCCGACGATGGCGACGCGCTTGTCCTTGAGCTTGCTCAGTTCCGGATTCTCGCAGGAGCCGCCGGTGTAATCGTATTCCCAGCGCGAGGTGTGGAACATCTTGCCCTTGAACTTCGCGATGCCATTGATCCCGGGCAGCTTGGGCATGTTGAGCACGCCCTGGCCCATGATGACGAAGCGCGCGCGGATGTCGTCGCCGCGGTCGGTCTTGACATGCCAGCGCTGGATTGCCTCGTCCCAGACCAGCGAGGTGATCAGGGTGTGGAACAGCGCCTGTTCGGCAAAGCCATGCTTTTCGGCCATCAGGCGAATGTAGCCCATGATCTCCGGCCCCGGCGCGAAGCGGCGCGAGGGCATGAAGCCGGTTTCCTCGAGCAGCGGCAGATAGCAGTAGCTCTCGTTGTCGCACTGGATGCCGGGATAGCGGTTCCAGTACCACACCCCGCCAAAGTCACCGGCGTGGTCGATATTGCGGAATGAAGTGACGCCCTGCTTCTTCAGGTAATATCCCGCCATGACCCCGGAGAACCCCGCGCCCAGCACCGCGACATCAAGATCCTCGACAATCGCCTCGCGCGCCGCCACCGGCATGTGCGGATCGTGGTTATAGAGATCGTGCAGATCGCCCGGCCCGTCGTTGATATATTGCGCACCCGCCATGGGGTTCAGCCGCTTGTCCCGCTCGGCATAATACTTCGCCCGCAAAGCCGGGATATCAATCTCCTCGCGCGGCGGAACGGCGGTGGTGGTGCAGTCCATGATCTCTCCCTCGAATCGTTGGCGCGACATTATCGCTAATCAACAGTGCTGTCTATTAGCCGTAGCATTGATCGTAACCGATCCGGCGGCACCGGCAAATCGGATAATGCCGTGGCGATTGGCAAGCCCGCCGTCCTGTGCATAGTGCGCGCGACAAGCGGCTTATGGCGTGAGGAAGCAGGCGACATGACACAAATCAGCGGCAAGGCGGCAGTCGTCACCGGCGGCGGCAGCGGCATCGGCATGGCGCTGGCCAAGGAACTGGCGCGGCAGGGCGCAAGCGTGGCGGTGGCCGACATTATCCTGGCCAACGCGCAGAAAGTCGCCGACGCGATTCTTGCTGCGGGCGGCAAGGCGGTCGCGATCGAATGTGACGTCTGCTCCCGGCCCTCGATCAATGCGATGCGCGATAAGGCCGAGGCGGCGCTGGGGCCCATTCAGCTGGTTTTCGCCAATGCCGGAGCCACTTCGTTCGATCCCTTGATCGAGATGAGCGATGAGGACGTCGACTGGATTCTCACGGTCAATCTCCACGGGGTGATGAACACCACCCGCGCATTCCTGCCCGGGATGATCGCGGCGGGCGGCGGGCATGTCTGCGCGACCGCTTCGATGGCGGGGCTGCTGCCGGGCTGGATCCCGGTGCATGTGCCCTATTCGGCGGCGAAGATGGGGATCATCGGCATGATGATGAACGTCGCGCTCGAGCTGAAAGAGCATGACATTTTCACCACCTCCTATTGCCCGGGCGGCGTGGCGACCGGAATGAAGGAAAACAACGCGCGCTATCGTCCGGCGCAGTTTGGTGGCCCCGGTGAGGGCGAAGTCCATGTCGGCGAAGTCAACCAGGAACAGTCGAGCCTCGCTTTCTTCCACCCTGACGACATCGCGCCGATGGTGCTCGATGCGGTTGCCCACAACCGCGCGTTCGTGTTCGACCACCCCGAACAGCGCGGCCTGTTTCGCGAGACTTATGCGCAAGTTGTCGAGGCCTGTTACGACGCCAGCGAGGCGTGGGAAGCCGAGCATGGCAGGCCCAGCGCCAACCCGCATGGGGCCAAGCTGGTGAGCGCAGACTAGCTTCCGGCGAACTCTCGCGCCGCATCGGCAACTGCGCTGTGCACCGAGGCCAGATCCTCGGCTGAAATACAATAGGGCGGCATGGCATAGACCGTATTGCCCAGCGGGCGCAGCAGCACGCCGCGCTCGGTGAAGAACGCTTTCAGGCGCGGGCCGATGTCCGCAAGGTAGCCTGCGTCGGCGGCGGCAGGGAAATCGGCGGCGATGATCGTGCCGCATTGGCGCGGTTTCTCAAGCCCGGCTTCGGCCCACAAGGCGAGCCCTTTGGCCTGCCGCGCTGCGAGCGCAGAAATGCGCTCCAGCACCGGCTCATCACGCCAGATATCGAGATTGGCGAGCGCGGCGGCGCAGGCGATGGGATTGGCGGTGTAACTGGAGGAATGGAAGAACTGCTTGGCGCGGTCCGTTGAAAAGTGCGCTTCGTAGATTGTCGGCGTTGCCATGGTCACCGCCAGCGGCAGCGAGCCGCCGGTGAGGCCTTTGGACAGGCACATGATGTCCGGCACCACCCCGGCCTGCTCGCAGGCCAACAGCGTGCCGGTGCGGCCCCAGCCGGTCATCACTTCGTCAGCGATGAACAGCACGTCGCGGGCCGCGCAGATGCTGCGCATGTGGGCGAGCACGCTTGGCGGATAGACCAGCATCCCGCCCGCGCCGAGCACCAGCGGCTCGACAATGAAGGCGGCGCAATCGCCGCCCGCGCAGGCCGCCTCCAGCGCATCGAGCGTCGCCTGTTCCGCCCCGGCGCGCGGGAACGGCACCGTCGCAACATCGAACAGCAGCGCCTCGTAGGCCCGGTTGAACACCCCACGCTCGCCCACCGACATGCCGCCGAACGTATCGCCGTGGTAGCTATGCTGCATGACGATGATGCGGTGGCGAGGCTTGCCGCGATTGGTCCAATAGCCCAGCGCCATCTTCAGCGCGACTTCGACTGCGGTCGAGCCGCTGTCCGAGAAGAACACATGGTCAAGCGGACGCGGCACGAGGTCCACCAGCCGCCGCGCCAGATCCTCGGCGGGCTGGTGCGTCCAGCCGGCGAAGATGAGCTGATCCAGCTGCTGCGCCTGATGCGCGATGGCGGCCATGATGCGCGGGTGGCAATGGCCGTGGGTGGTGACCCACCAGCTCGAAATGGCGTCGATGATGCGCTGGCCGTCAGCGGTGTGGAGGATTGCGCCTTCGCCGCGCACGACCAGCGGGATCGGCTCTTCCAGGCCGTGCTGGGTGAACGGGTGCCAGACGGGCGAGGTGCCGCTCATGCGAAAGCGCCGGTGTCGATATGGGCGGCAAAGGCGGCGGCAAGCGTCTCGGCGGTCAGCGGTTCAAGATGCGGCAGGCGGCCGAGGTGGCGCACATCGCCGAAGCGCACGATGGCAGCCTCGCTATGCGCATTTTCGTCGCCAGAAAAGGCAATGCCGAGTATTGCGATCCCGCGCGCGCGCAGCGCTGCGATGGTGAGCAGGGAGTGGTTGATCGTGCCCAGCGCGGTGCGCGCGACGACGACCACCGGCAGGCCCCAGTGCGCGAACAGATCGGCTGTGAGCCTATCATCGCTGAGCGGCACCAGCACTCCCCCGGCGCCTTCGACCACCAGCGGTCCGTCGCCAGCGGGGAGGGAGAGCCGGGCGGGATCGATGGTCACGCCGTCGATGCGTGCGGCTTCATGCGGCGAGCATGGCGTGGCCAGCCGGTAGGCCTCGGGCAGGATTGTCGCCCGCCCGCCCGCAAGCCGTGCCACCAATTCGCTGTCAGTTGCACCCGCAAGGCCAGCCTGCACCGGCTTCCAGTAGCGCGCGCCGAGATGCGCCGCGAGGCCAGCGGCGAAGACGGTCTTGCCGACATCGGTGTCGGTCCCGGTGATGACAAAGCGGGGCATGTGGGTTGCACTAAAGCGGCGAGGCGAAAAAGCGAACAGATTTAGCAATCGCCCGCTCGTCCTGAGCTTGTCGAAGGACTGCTTTCAGCTACGGGCCGAGGTGCGCGAGGCAAGCAAAACCGAACGGTGCTTCGACAAGCTCAGCCCGAGCGGTGCTCGCGGAAGTGGCTGAATCCCAATCCGCCCTTAGGCCAAAATCTCGCCCAGCGGCTTGTTGGTCTCCAGGCTCTTGGTGCCCCACTTGTCGAGCGGCACGCCCATGACTTGCTGAAGCGTCAGGCCCACCCGGCTTACGGGCGTGCCGATGCCGTCGACATATATCCCGGTCTTCATCCGCCCGCCGGCGCTGCCCGCGGTCATCATCGGGATATTGTCGATGGTGTGGAACTTGGCGAATTCGGTTTCCGAATGGGCCAGCACCAGCGTGTTGTCGAGCAAAGTGCGCGGCCCTTCCTTCACGGCATCAAGCGCGCCGACAAAGTGCACCCAGGCTTCCATGATCTTGGTGAGGAAATAGGTGGCGTTGGGCTGATAGCCGAGCCGGTTGTCGAGCACTTCCTCATGGGTCAGCTGGTGGTGCGTGGTCGTGCTGCCGATGCGGGTGAGCGAGCTGGCGCCGTTGTTGAACATCATGTTGAACACCCGCGTCTGATCGCAGGCAAGCGCCATAACCAGCAGGTCGGTCATCAACTTGTGGCTGATGATGACATTCTCGATCTCGGCATTGACCGGCAGGTCGCGCGCGGCCCCCGGCACCATGCAGCTTTGCAGCGGTTCGGGCTTGGTCAGTTCGACATCGAGCTGGTTTTCAAGCGCGCGCACCGAAGTGAAATACTGATCGAGCTTGGCCTTGTCGCCCGCGCCAACCATCCGCCCCAGCGCCTCGCGCTGCTCGGTGACCGACGACAGCACGCTGCGCCGGGCCATGACCAGCGGGTCCGGCGTAAACGTCGCGCTGTTGGGATCCTTGAAGCCGGTGCCGAAAATGCGGCTGTACAGCGCGGCGGCGGACACTTCGCTGGGATTGAGATTGCCGCCGCCCCGGCCCGACAGCGAATTCCTGGGATCGCCCGAGGCCGAAAGTTCGAGGCTGCGGAAACGGGTGCGGGTGCCGATCTGGTCGCCGATGGTCACGTCGAAACTCTCGCCCGGCAGGCCGCGGTCGGCGGTCAGCGCGCGGCCGGTGCGGATGGCGGGACCGCCGGAGGTATGGGGCAGGTTGGGCGCGCCATCCAGCGGCACGGTGAAATTGCCGAGCACGTTGATCTTCGACTGGAACGCGCGGATCGGCTCCAGTTCAGGTTTCAGCTCGTAGTTCGGCCCGGCCTTGCTCGGGAACCAGCGGCTGGGATTGACTCCCAGGCCCCAGAACCAGGTGCCGAAGCGCACCGGCACCGGCGCGCCGGTTGCGGCAAATGCCTCGCCATTGGTGTTGAGCATGATGTCGAGCAAAGGCACGCCAACCGTGATCGCGGCACCGTTCAACATGCCCCTGAGGGCGGTCCTGCGGGAAAGATCGATGCTCATGGCTCTATCTCCTCGTGCCGGTCATGGCCACATGGCCGGGGTTCTTGTCAAGCGGGGCGCTGTGCACCGCCCAGGTCTCGGGCATGGTTGCGACTTTCAGGAACAGCGCGCGGATGCCATAGCCGCTGGCGGCGAACTGCTTGTCGAGTTCCTCGACCCACGGCGAGACCGCTTCGCTGCCCAGGCCCGTGGCATATTGCAGTGCGCGTGCCGAGACGCACTGGGTGGTGTCCGGACTGGCCGCGAGCGTCTTGCCAAGGCCGGTGGCGCCTTCGAACAGCACGCCGTCGAGCTGGCCAGCGGCATCGATCGGCGCATCGTTTTCGGTGCTGCGCATCGCGCCAATGCCGTCGAAACGTTCGAGACTGAGGCCGGGCGGGTCGGTGATCTTGTGGCAGCCGGCGCAGACCTCGTCGGTGTTATGCGCGGTCAGGCGGATGCGCGCGGTCGGCATCGCCTTGTTGGCAGTCTCCTGCACGGCGGTGAAATTGACGTTGCCAGGCGGATCGGGGACCATCTGACACATCAACAGCTCGCGGATTGCGCGGCCGCGCAAGGTCGGCGAGCTGCGGCCCGAATGCGAATACATCGCCAGGAATCCCGCCTGGCCGAGCAGCCCGGCGCGGTCATCGCCGGGCGCAAAGGAATAGCGCTCCCAGCCCTGCGCCTTGCGCACCGGCACTCTGTAGAGCGCGCCGAGCGAGCGGGTCATCCAGGTCTCAGGCGTGGTAAACAAGGTCCGGTAATCGCCGCCGCGCTCGAGCAGATGCGCGCTGACCGTGCGCAGTAATTGCTCGGGCATGGCTTTCGCCACATCCTGGTTGAAATAAGGATAGATCACCGGGTCCTTGGCCAGCGCGTCGAACTTCTCGAACAGCAGCATGTCGCCGAAGAAGGCGTGCACGCCATGCTCGAAGCGCGGGCTGGCGACCATGCGCGCGGCGATCGCGTCGAGCTCGGCCTGCTGGGTCAACTTGCCTGCTTCGGCGGCCTTGAGCAGCATTTCATTGGGTGTCGAATTCCACAGCATCATCGCCAGCCGCGTTGCGCGGGTATAGTTGTCGAGCCGCAGCTTGCCGGGATTGGCTGGATCGGGCTCGGCCCTTTCGATGACATAGAGGAAATGCGGCGAGACCAGCATCGCCGACAGCGCCAGCTCCAGCCCTTTGTCGAATGATCCGGCTTTGACAGCCGCAGCATCGGCCAAGCCCGCGTAGAAGGACCGCTCGCCGGCCGAGAGAGGACGGCGGAACAGGAGACGACCGAGCGGGGCGAGGATCGACTCGGCACAAGGATGATTGGCCGCAGCCGGATGCTCCGGAGCGCAGGGTGCGAACTGGTTGCGGTGATTTTCATCGAACACCTGGCCGGCGATCACCCGCGCCATGGCATCGAACTGTTCGAGGCCCGCCGGCGAAATGCTGGCATCGCGCGCGGCACTGGCGATCAGCTCGTGCACCGGCCGCACGATCGGTTCGAAGCGCCCGGCAACGCGAATGTCTGGCCCGAAGATGTCAGCAATTGCCCCCCGGTATTGCGCTTCGGTGAGCCGCCGCATGGCGACGATCTGCGGGCCCGCAAGTTCGGCGGTTTCTGTCGTCGCGGCGGCAGGCTGCGATGCGGGCAGCAGCGCCAGACCAGCAGCGAGCCCGAGCGCCGCAGTCAGGCCAAGCGCCGCGGCGCGAAACTTTCGGGTCATGCTCATCGTGCGGCGGTCCTTGTCGGTTGTGGCAGATCGGTGACGAAGGCCGGAATTGCGGTGATGCGGATCGCGCTGGACACGCCTTCGCACTTGCCGGTTCTGGGGTTGCGCAATCCGTCGGCATAAGTGCGCAGGGTGCGCAGGTTGGCGGCGCAATCGATGCCGGCCGTCAGCGCCGAGCCGACCCCGCCGATGGCCGGCGAATGGATCACGTCAAACACCGGACGATAGCCGCCGAGCATGCCGGTTACCGAGCCGTCGCTCTGGAAGGCGAGCCGCAATTTCGCGCGGCGGAAGTCATACTTGGTGCGGTTGCCGCGAATGTCGCGCGCGCCGCCCTGGCCCCAGGTCTGGGTCAGCACGATGTCGGCACTATCGGTGGTCAGCACGCCGCCCGCGATGCGGCCGCGCAGCACGTTGCGGTTGCGCGGTGCCTTGTCGCTAATCGTGAAGCTGGCGCCGGGCAGGAATTTGCCGGATGAATCGGCCATCGGCCGGTCGGGAGTGTTGGCATAGATCACTTCGACGCTGTCATCGTTTGCCAGGCTATCGACCCCGCGCAGCAGGATCACCTGGGTCCATTCACCCGAGGCGTGGAACTGGCGCATGCCGATTTCCTGGTCCCCGGCCACGCCGTCGACCCCGCGCCATTCGAGCGTGCAGCCCATCACGCGGTATTCCTGATTGTCGATGCCGGCCTCGCCGGTGGGCGTGGTGAAATTGTCCTGCGCGCAGGTCTCCGCAGAATCCTTCCCGCCTTGCGCATCGTCGAGGTCAAGCCCCCAGGCATGCTTGCTCTGCACGGTGCCGATCAGCGGCCGCTCGAATATGTCGGGGTTGGAGCAGATGTTGGTGCCTCCCGGCCCGAACGTGTCGCTTTGCCAGGCCCGCACCAGCTCCGCTTCGTTTTCCTTGAGCGACAGCCGCGCGCGCTCATCGGGCGTCTGGCGCAGCAGATAGGCATCGCGCAGCTTGGGCACGGTGCCGCTGGGGCAGGCATCAGGCCCCTGGATCACCGGCTGGATGAAATAGTTGACGACAAAACCCATTTCGCCGCCCGGCGGCGGAGCGGGCAAGGCGCGATTCGCGGCCTCGCCGCCGACCGATGGACCGATCGCCAGCATGGCGGCGAGCGCGCCCACTTTCAGAACGGGGGAATGCAGAACGAAGCGCATCATGGCCGCAGGACCCTTCCATTGCGGGGAACACTGAGCGGATCGGCTTCAGGGCTGACGAAGACTGGCTGGCCGCGCCACGCCCATTGCGGGTTGTCACTGGCCAGGCTGACGCGCCATTCGCCAAGGCCCCGGCCTGCCATCGGCGCGGTGAGCGGGATCCAGCCAGTGCAGGCCCCGGATGCGTTGTCCGCGCACTTGCCGGTAAACAACAGGCGTCCGCCGCGGTCGGCCAGCGCATAGGCGCCGCCTGCGAACAGCGTCGTCACGCTCGCCGGGGCAACGATCTGGGGAACCGGCGGCACATATTTGAGCGTGTTCCAGGTTAGTTCGTCTGCGCCATCATGCGCGGTAGAACCGGCAGGCTCGCCCTTTCGGACATAGACCATGTGCCAGCCTTTATAGACCCATTGCGGCCCTTGCGGCCCGGCGATGACCGTCCAGTCCGGGGCGCTTTGCGGCGTGACAAAGCCGGGCGGCAGTGCCGGCAGGCCGGGCGGGCGCGGCGGAGCGCCGGCAACGCGGGGCGCCGGCAGCCCGCCAATGCCGCGCGGGAAGGCGATGTTGGGCTTGGCATCGCCGGGCGCGAGCAACGGCTCCCACTCGGTGCAGCGATCCTTGCAGAACTGCGACGCATCGGGCGACCAGCGCAGCACGGTGCGCATGTCCATGCCATAGAGCGTGCGCCCGCGAGCATTGGCATAGACCGGGCCGGAGCGGGTCTGGCGCACGGCGACGCCCGGGGGATATTCGCTACTCTTGGCGGCCGGAACCGGCAGGTCGGCAGGCTGGGCCAGCAGCGGTTGCGGGCTTAGCACCAAGGCAGCAGCAAGCAGAATAGCGGGTTTCATCGACCAGGTTGATCCTCATCCAGAAGGTCTGTCGCCTTCGTGTGCGGCAAGGTTAGTTCGGATTTTGAATTAGGCAACCCCTCCAAGGTCGTTAATTGTATCACCTCTGCTGCATGATTTCGAACACATTGCCGTCCGGATCGCGGCAATAGGCGGCGCGGATGCCTCCGCCGGCAAAGGTCTGTAGCCGGCCATGAATCACCACGCCGGCGGCTTTCAGCTTGTCATAAGTGGCCTGCACATCGTCCACCATGATGCCAAAGTGCGAATAGCCCCGATCACTGACGGGGTAGCGCACATCCTTCGGCTTGCCGACCGGTTTGGTGAACTCGAACAGCTCCAGCCTCATCGAATCCCTGGCAATCATGCACATGCGTCCTTCAACGCCCGGAATGTCCATGATCTCGTCCATTTGCGGCCCCTTGAAGACGAAAGGTTCGCCCAGCAGTTCCATGCCGAACATGTCGCGGTAGAATGCAATCGAGCGGTCGAGATCGGTGACCGATATGCCAACGTGATTGAACTGCATCATTGCCTCCGGTTCACAGCGCGCGGGTGGTGCGGAAATTTTCGAGCAGCTGTGCGCCGCCGGGGCCGGCGACGATCTCGGGCACGGTGCTGCCGCGCTCCGCCAGTACGGCATCGTCGGCGGTCAGCGCCATGCCGCCGCAAGTCGCGCTGCCGTCCAGCAGCAGCGCACAATAGGCATCGCCGCGCGGGCTAGCCGGCAGGTGCTCGCCCGGCGCCAGCATGATATTGCGCACGACCGGGCGTTCGGGATCGCCGTGGTCGCCAAGATCCCACTGCCAGCCAGGCACAAGCCGGCTTTGCCACATGCCATCCGCGCCATCGAGCGAGAGGCTGGAATGGCCCTCGTTGCGGCGATTGATCCCCTCGCGCTGTTTGAACACGTGGTTGCCGCCCCGCAGCGTGGGATGATCGCGGTATTCGGGTCCATACCCTCCCGGTGCAAGCGCGAGGTCGGAGAAGATTTCCAGCAGACGGCAGCCTTGCGGCCCGATCAGCAGCGGCCCGTATTCGATTCCGGGCGCAGCGACGAAAGCGTCCTGCGGCTGCATCTGCCAGTCGCCGACGATGCACGAGCCCTCGAGCACGACGACCACAGTCCAGCAATCGTGCCAATGCATCGGCCACAGCTGGTTGGGCGGCATCCGGATATCGGGCACCAGCATCATGAAGGCATCGTCCTGGCTCCCCAGCACCAGGGCCTCGCTCCAGGTCTGCCCGCCTGGAATCGGATTGCTGACGATGCCGTCGGGCCCAGCCTTGCCGCCGGGATAGAGCCGCCGCCTGGTGACGCCCGGCGCGATGGCCTCCAGCTGGAAAGGCTTTTCGGGGACCAGGGATCGTATCGGCGGGTTCATGCTTGCTCTCCAGGTGCGGCGCTTGGCGCCGTCGGTTCCATCATGGGCACTTCCGGTCGCCGGAATCAAGCCCATCGCTTGCTTGACAGGGTGCGGCGCAGGTTCACAATGCGGCCGAGAAAACAGACATGGGAGTAGATGCGATGAGCGGGCTGGATCTCGTCATTCGTGGTGGAACGGTGATCGACGGCACCGGGGCTGATGGCTACTTGGCCGATATCGGCATCGTCGGCGGGCGGATCGCCGAGATCGGCAAGATTGCCGCCAATGGCGCGCGAGTGATCGACGCCGAAGGGCACGTGGTCACCCCCGGCTTCATCGACGGCCACACCCACATGGACGCCCAGATGCATTGGGACCACCTAGGGGCCAATTCGTGCTGGCACGGGGTGACCAGCGTGGTGATGGGCAATTGCGGCTTCTCCATCGCGCCGATGCGCAAGGGCCAGCAGGCGCTGGTTGCGCGCAGCCTTGAGCGCGCCGAGGACATATCGGGCGCAGCGATGGCGGCGGGGATCGATTTCTGCTGGGAAAGCTACGCCGACTATCTCGATGTCGTCGACAAATTGCCCAAGGGGATCAACCACGCGGCTTACGTCGGCCACTCGGCACTGCGCACTTATGCCATGGGCGAGCGCGCTTTCACCGAAGCAGCCAGCGCCGACGATCTGGCGCTGATGCAGGCCGAGCTTGCGCGCGGGCTGGGTGCCGGGGCGATCGGCTTTTCGACCTCGCGCAGCGCCGCGCATCTGACCTCGGACGACAAGCCCGTCGCCTCGCGGCTTGCCAGCCGAGACGAGGTTGCCGCACTGGTCGGCTCGATGAAAGGCAGGAAAGGCGCAGTTTTCGAACTGGCGCACGAGATCCTGCTGCCCGGCAATCTCGATGGCGATGCCTATTGGCAATGGCTGAAGCAGCTTGCGGTCAGCTCCGGCGTTGCCACCACTTATGGCGTCCTCGGCCGCTTTGCGCTCGGCCAGCTGGACTATATCGACGATGTGACCGCAGCTGGCGGACGCATGTTCGGCCAGACCCACAGCCGCGGGGTCAGCTCGCTGTTCTCGTTCCGCACGGCATTCTTTTTTGATTCGCAACCGGCGTGGAAGGCGTTTCGCGCCCAGCCTCTGGCAGCGCAAAAAGCGGGCCTCGCCGATCCGGCGACGCGCGCTGCGCTGATCCACGCGGTCGACAATGCGCAGTATGGCGCGGTGTCGGGCGCAGAAGGCAAGCCGCCGCAGTGGGATGACTTCTACTATTTTGACAAGCCGATGCCGCCTTACAGATCGCTCGCCGAACTGGCGGCAGAGCGCGGCGCTGCGCATCCGCTCGAGGTGCTGTTCGATCTCGCCATCGCGACCGACATGAGCGCGCTGTTCATGCAATATCTGACCCGCGCCCCTGACGACGAAGCGGTGCGGGTGATGCGGCATCCGAGCTCGGTGATGACGTTTTCCGATTCGGGCGCGCATGTCAGCCAGATCGCTGACAGCTCGATCCAGACGCACCTGCTGGCCTATTTCGTCCGCGAGACGGGCCTGCTGAGCCTGCCCGAGGCAATCCACATGATGACCGGGCGCTCGGCGCATCACTTTGGTTTTGCCGGGCGCGGCGAGCTGAAAGTGGGCAATGTCGCCGACATCAACGTGATCGACCCCGCTACGGTGGGCCCGCAGATGCCCGAAGTGGTCCACGATCTGCCCACTGGCGCGCGGCGCTTCTCGCAGCGCGCGCACGGCATCGCCGCGACAATGGTCGCAGGCGAAGTGCTGATCGATCACGGCGAGCACACCGGCGCGCTGCCGGGCAAGCTGCTGCGCCGGAAGGACTGAGCCGATGGTGGCGATTCCGCTGGCCCACCTTTCCTGGGCGATTGCCGACAACGCGGACCGCAAGGCCTGCGACGCTTTCGTGATCGATACTTTCGGTGCCGAGACGGCCTACGAAATCCTGATCACGCCCGAGAACGAAATGCTCGGCATGGACCGCGAGGAGAAGCTGATGCTGGTCGGCGATACCATGCTGATCCCCATCGCGCCCGCCGGCCCCGGCCGCTTGCCAAGTTCACCCACCGGCGAGATGCTGCGCCGCAGCGCCGGGCCAAACCGCTGGCTGGGCGTGGCGATCCGGGTCGACGATGTCCGCGCGGCGGCGGCCTGGTTCGAAGGGCGCGGCTTCAAGCTGCATTATGATCCCGGCATGGAGGAGATCTATTTCCTGATCGGGCGGGGGCAAGTGCTCGGCTTGCGCATCGAAGTGCTGGGGCAGGACTTGCCGAATGATCCGCGCGTCGCCTCCGGCTGGCACCCGCTGCGCTGGCGCGATGAACATCCGCTGGGCATCGAAGGGCTGCAATCGATTGGCATTTCCACTCCCTCGCTGGGTGCCGCGCGCGAGATATTTGCCGGCCAGCTCGACTGGCCCGAGATCGGCATGCGCGAGCTGCCGGGCGAGGCGGCCACTTGCGCCACGTTCAACATGGGCGACACGGTGATCGAGGCGATGTGCCCGGCTGATCCCGACAGCGATCTCGCCCGCCACGTGCGCGAGGTCAAGGGCATCTGCGGCATCACCTTCAAGGTCCGCTCGGCGGATGCTGCTGCCGCTTATCTCAAGTCCAGGGGCTTCGATCTGGTGGGTGACTTGGCGACCCGCTTCGCGATCCGCCCCGATCAGGCTTTCGAACGGCTGATCTGGTTCACCCAGAACGACGTGCCGGGCTATCCGCCGCTCGGCTCACGGCTGCGTGAGCCCGCGCTGTTCGCAGCGGGAGGCTGAGACAGTGGAATTGCGTCCGCTCCATGCGTTGTTTGGCGCCCAAGTGCTCGGCTTTGACATCCAGGTGGGCGGATCACCGGCGGAAATCGCCGAGCTGCGCAAGGCCTATGATCGCTACAGCCTGCTGCTGTTTCGCGGGGGCGGGCGGCTTGGCCATGATCGCCATGCCGAGCTCGCCAGCTGGTTCGGGCCTCCCGCGCCGGTGTCGAACGATGGGACGAGCAATGTCGTCTCGGTGCTGCACAACCGCGATGCTGCCGGCTCGATGCAACTGCCATTCCACTGCGACCTGACCTACACAGCAGTGCCGATCAAGGCGATCTGCCTGCAGGCGATCGAACTGCCCGAAACGCCCACTTCGACCACCTTCGTAAGCAACTTTGCCGCCTGGGAGCGCCTGCCAGCGGACCTCCAGCGCCGCTGCGAAGGGCTGACGCTGCGCCATGTGCTGGTCAGCCAGATGAAGGATTTTGACTGGCCGCCGTTCGTTGCCGATCATCCGCTCCGCTTCGTCCATCCGCAGAGCGGCCGCCCGCTGCTGCTGGCGACCGAACACCATGCGACGCGGTTGCTTGAACTGGAAGAGCCGGAAAGCCGCGCGCTGATCGATGAACTGCTCGCGCGGATTTATGCGCCAGAGATGCGCTATGACCACGTCTGGCAGCAGGATGATGTGGTGATGTGGGACAATCTCGCGCTGCAACACGCCCGGCGCGAAAAGTCGGACTATGCGGGCGGCCCGCGCGCGCTGCAACGGGTGGCGCTCGCCGAGCTTGGCCTGCCCGAACTGATCGAGCGCGCCCGCGCGCGCCAGATGGCCTGAGGAGAAATTCTGCGGTGTTCATTCCTTCCGACATGACCGGCAAGGTGGCGCTGGTCACCGGTGCCGGGGCAGGCCTTGGCCAGGCGGCGGCGATTCGGCTGGCACAAGCGGGCGCCGACCTGGCTATCCTCGATGTGGCCGCAGACGGGCTTGCGGCAACCGCCGAGGCGATCCACGCGGCAGGCCGCAAGGCGCTCGTCCTGCCACTCGATCTTGCGGTGCGTGCGAACTGCGCAGGCGCGGTCGCGCAGACAGTGGCGCAATACGGCAGGCTCGATGCGCTGTGCAATGTCGCCGGGGTGATGCGCCCGGGCGCGACGACGGAGAGCACCGACGAGGACTGGGATCTGACCATCAAGGTCAATCTCGAAGCGCCGTTCTTCGCCATCCGCGCCGCGCTGCCGCATTTGCTGGAGGCGCAAGGCGCGATCGTCAATGTGACCAGCTGCGCCGCCTTCCAGGGCCAGGCCTATTTCGCCGCCTATTGCGCGACCAAATCGGGCCTGACCAACATGACCAGGGCGCTGGCGATGGAATACATGCACGCCCCCATCCGGATCAACGCGGTGGCACCCGGCGGCATGATGACCGGGCTCACGCATGGCATGGCGCGGATCATGCACCTCGACATGTCGCTGATCAGCCGGATCGGCTCAGCCCGGCCGGAGCTCTGCGAAATCGCGGATGTCGCCGAATGCGTCGCCTTCCTCGCCACACCGGCGGCGCGCGGCTATCACGGGGCCTGCATCCAGATCGATGCGGGGGTAACGGCGGGTTAGGGCCGAGTGTTCAGGGCCGCCCCACGCTGACATATTCAAACCCCGCGCTGCGCACTTCCACCGGGTCATAGACATTGCGCAAGTCGATCAGCAGCGCCCGCCGCGCAATCTGCCGGATGCGTTCAAGATCGAGCGCGCGGAAGGCGTCCCACTCGGTGACGATGACCACCGCGTCGGCGCCTGCGATGGCGCTGTAGGCATCGTTCTTCATCGCCACCTGCGGCATCATCGGCCGGGCCAGCGCCATGCCTTCGGGATCGTAGGCTGTCACTTCCACGCCCGCATCAACCAGCGTCTGGGCGATGGTGAGCGAGGGCGCATCGCGCATGTCGTCGGTGTTGGGCTTGAAGGTCAGGCCGAGCAGCGCGACCTTTTTGCCGAGCGCGTCATCGCTGCCAAGGGCGTCGATCACCTTTCGGCCCATCGCGCGCTTGCGGCTTTCGTTGGCCTTGGCCACCGCCTCGACAATGCGCAGCGGGCTGTCATGGTCCTCGGCGGTCTTGAGCAGCGCGAGGGTATCCTTGGGAAAGCAGCTGCCGCCGTATCCGGGCCCCGCATGGAGGAATTTTGGCCCGATGCGGCCATCAAGCCCCACCCCGCGCGCGACATCCTGCACATCCGCGCCGGTCTTCTCGCACAGGTCGGCGATCTCGTTGATGAAGGTGATCTTGGTGGCGAGGAACGCATTCGCCGCATATTTGATCAGCTCGGCGCTGCGCCGCGAGGTGAACTGGATCGGTGCGCGGTTGAGGAACAACGGCCGATAGACTTCGCGCATGACATCGCGCGCCCATTCATCGTCGCTGCCGATGACGATCCGGTCGGGCCGCTTGAAATCGCTGATCGCCGCGCCTTCGCGCAGGAATTCCGGATTTGATGCGACGGCAAAGCGCGCCTTGGTGCCCGCTTCGGCAAGGATGCGTTCCACCTCGTCGCCGGTGCCCACCGGCACGGTCGACTTGGTGATGATCACCGCCGGATGATCCAGATGCTCGCCGATCTCGGCCGCCACGGCATAGACAAACGAGAGATCCGCATGGCCGTCGCCGCGCCGCGAGGGGGTGCCGACTGCAATGAATATTGCCGCTGCCCCGGCGATGCCGGCGGCCAGATCGGTGGTGAATGACAGCCGCCCGCCCTGCGCATTGCGGCGCACCAGCTCTTCCAGCCCCGGCTCGTAAATCGGCATTTCGCCGGAGTTCAGCCGCTCAATCTTGGCCGGGTCCTTGTCGATGCAGACGACATCGTGGCCGAAATCGGCAAAACATGCCCCCGAAACCAGCCCGACATAGCCCGAGCCCACCATTGCGATTTTCATGAAATTCCTCCGGTCATAATGCTTGCCTTTTGCAGGCAATCCGCCCGGCCTTTTCGCTTGCGGTCAGCTGCCAGCGTTCCTCGCCGTCGAGCCCCAGCGCGGTCAGCCGGCCATGCAGATAGGCGCCCGTATCAATACCGATCCGGTTGCTGCGGACTTCCGGGCGATCGCTGATCGTGTGGCCGTGGACGACCATGTAGCCATGGTCGCCTTCATGGCTGAGAAATGGTTCGCGGATCCAGCGCAAGTCGCTGGTGCTCTGCTCCGCCAGCGGCACGCCGGGGGCAATACCTGCGTGGACGAACAGATAGTCGCCGACCACGATCATGTCCTCGAAAGTGCAAAAGAATTCGAGATCATCTTCGGGAATCGCCCAGTGCATCATCGCCTGGGCTTCTGACATGGTGGCCGCGTTCCAGGCGATCGTGTCGATGGGATAGGACAATATGGTCTCGCGGCCGCCGTAGCGCAGAAACGCGCGCAGCACTTCGATATCCTCGAAACTTTGCAGGAACATTTCTTCGTGATTGCCGCAAAGCGCGCGCAATTTGCGCCGCGCGGCCAGCCCTCGCGCTGCGGCGATCACCCCGGCGCTGTCCGGGCCCCGGTCGATCAGGTCGCCCAGCAGAATTATCGTGGTCTGCGCCGCAGCACGCTCGGCGTCGTCGGCCTCGATTGCCGCGATCAGCGCGTCGAACAGGTCGCTGCGGCCATGGACGTCGCCCACGGCATAGATCCGCTGACCTGCCGGAATGGCGGGCAGCGGCTGCACTGGCTGCGGCCTGGCGAGCTTGCGGAGTGTTTTGAACATGGGGTGCTGCTGGAGCGGGGCCATAGAGGCCCGCAGCCACTCAGACAAGCGCCAGGCTTGCCTTGCAAAGCGTTGCCCGGATGCAACAGCGGCCATGCGATTCTTCTGCCTGACACATTTTCTCTTGTGCAATGCAGCATGGCCGTGCAGACAGCAGGAGTTATCGCATGATGCCGTCCAGAAACGAGGCGCACTTGCGAGCACGCAGGCGGGACGAAGCAGCAATAACCGTGAGGGATTCACTATGCTTACGTCCATTCGCGGCCTCATGGCCGCCGCACTTCTCGCTGGTGGCATGCTCACCGCCGCTCCCGCTTCTGCCGATGAGGCTGATCCGCCGAGCGAATTCACCATCACTGGCAACGTTACCCTGGTAAGCGACTATCGCTTCCGCGGCCTGTCGTTCACCGCCGGCGATCCCGCCATCCAGGGCGGCATCAACGTCAACCACAAGAGCGGCTTCTATGTCGGCGCCTGGGGTTCGAATCTCGAAGATTCGCCGGTTTATGGCAGCATGGAACTCGACCTTTTCGGCGGCTGGACTGGTCCGATCGGCTCGGGCATCACTGCCGATGTCGGCTTGCTCTATTATGCCTATCCCAACGGCAAGGTCGGCAAGGCTGAATATTTCGAGCCCTACGCCTCGCTCTCGACCACGTTGGGCCCGGCCAGCGCCAAGCTGGGCGTTGCCTATGCCTGGTCGCAGGATTCGCTGGGCGGCGGCGACAACGTCTATCTCTACACCGATTGGGGCGTTGGCATTCCCAACACGCCGATCTCGCTCTCTGCCCACCTTGGCTATGCTGACGGCGTCCAGTCGCCCAAGCTGCTGTCAGGCATAGCTGCCGGCGTTGCAGTACCGGATACCGGTGGCGGACTCGATTATTCGATCGGTGCGAGCGTCAATGTGACGAAGAATCTGTCGCTTGGCGTCAGCTACGTCGGAAGCGAGGGCGTTTCGGTCGACGATTTCTCCGACGATGCCGTCGTAGGCACGCTGAAGCTTTCGTTCTAAGCACATTCCAGCAGGGGGATGGGGCCCGCTCCGGTTTAGGCTGGGGCGGGCCTTTGTGTTTTGTGAGCGGCTTTGCGCCAGATCTGAACCAACAAGGACCGCTCACCCTGAGCTTGTCGAAGGGGCGTCCTTTACTTCGTGCAGCTGAGTGTGGGGCCTGACGCTAAAAGCTGCCCTTCGACAAGCTCTGGGTGAGCGGACTTGGGAGCGAAGCAAGTCATGCGCAATTCGCTCCACAACGGCGATCACCGGGCTGGTGCCCCCCAGCCGTGAGGCTCCCCTATCGCAAGTAGAAATTGATCGTCGTGACCACGCGCACCCGCTTGTAAGGCGAATCCATCGGCCCGCTGCTGCCGCCTTCGCCGTCCGCGCCGCTATCGCCATCGCGCGCGGCGATCGAGAAATAGCCCTGGCTGGCACTCTTGATCGAACCCACCGAGGTGCCGCTGTCCTTGGCGAATTGCTCGGCCGAGGCGCGTGCGTCTTTGGTCGCGAGCGCAATCATCCCCGGCTTGATCGCGTTGAGCCCGGTGAAGCGGAAATTCAGCCCCGATCCGTCTTCCAGCACCACCCCGCGCTGCACCAGCTCGAACTGGCGCCGTGCGGCTTCCTGCGCGCGTTTGATGTCGGCGGTGCGCAAGACCATGGTCTGGCGCACGGTCACTTCGGGAATGCCGTTGGGCGCATATTGCGAGACGTTGACCCCGGCGGGCTGCAAGGCATCGCCCGGAAAGCCCAGATCCTTGAAGAAACCGCGGATCGCCGCATTGTCGCCTTCCGCTTCGGCCTGCGCGCCGGCAAGATCGCCAGCCTTGGCCGAATAGGTCAGCGTCCAGGTGGCAAGGTCCGCCGTCACGTCGCGCTCGGCCAGCCCGCGCACCGTCACCGAGCGATCCGCCTCGCGCGCGCGAACCAGGCCATTGCCCAGCAGATAGCCGCCGACGATCAGCCCGAAGGTTATCACGCCGGCCGATGCCAGCCAGCGGCGGGTATCGCCATCGCGCAAGAATGCGCTGGTGCGTTCGCGGAAATCGGGGCTAGTGTCAGTCATCGCAGAACCTCCCTGTCGTCAGCATACACCATGCGCCCGGCAGGCTTGCTGCACGATGAACCGTTTTATACATGCGATGAATGGAGTTCAAGACGCTCGTGACCAAATACCTCCACACCATGATCCGCGTCAGCGATCCCGATGCCACCATCCGCCTGTTCGAGCTGATCGGGGTGCGCGAAATTCGCCGCTATGACAGCCAGGCCGGGCGCTACAGCCTGATCTTCCTCGCGGCGCCCGGGCAGGAAGGCCTGGCCGAAGTCGAGCTCACCCACAACTGGGACGAGTCGGGTTATCAGGGCGGCCGCAATTTCGGCCATCTGGCCTACGGCGTCGATGATATCCACGACATCTGCCAGCGCCTGTCCGACGCCGGCGTGACGATCAACCGCCCGCCCCGCGACGGCCGCATGGCCTTCATCCGCACGCCCGACAATATCTCGATCGAACTGCTGCAAAACGGCGAGGCACTCGCGCCGCAGGAGCCCTGGGCGAGCATGACGAATGTCGGCGAATGGTGAGGGCGCTGGCCAGCTGAGCAGTCGGGAACAATTTGCGCTCCAGTGCATTTACCTTGCGACTGTCACCACTCGCTCGGCACCCCCCCGCTAACGAGCCCCCCCGCTCACTCAGGGCGAGTGGTGGCAGCCCCCCGACCACCACCAGCCACAGCCCCGCGCCCTTCAGCTCCGGGCCAGATAGTCCGCCTTGCCCAGCTCCACGCCGGCGCTGCGCAGCAGGGCATAGGTCATGGTGCAGTGGAAATGCAGATTGGCGAGCACGAAGCTGAACAGGAAATCCTTGCCCGGCATGACCAGATCGCCGCGCGGGGTCGGCAGGGTAATCTCGCGATCCAGGCTGCCTTCCAGACTTTCCGGCGTGATGCCATTCAGCACCGCGATGGTATCCGCGATCCGCTGTTTGAGGTCGGCAAAGCTGCCTTCCTTGTCTTCCAGCGGTGCCGGCTCCTGCCCGGCCATGCGCATCAGCCCGCGCCGGGGAATATCGCAGGCGATCCGCACCTGCGTGGACAGCGGCAACATATCGGGCACCAGCCGCATGGTCAGATAGTTGGCTTCGTCGGTCGCCTTGGCAAGCGCATGCGCCTCGCCCTTGTCCAGCACGCCCGACAGCGCGGTCAGCGCCTTGATGACAACGGGCACGCTGGCGTCGAAAGTGGATAAGCTCATGGGGGTGCTCCTGCGGGGATGATGATGCGGCGTCTGTGGCGGAGCGGGGTGCGGGGTGCAAGGGGGGAGGCCCCGGTGACATGCTCATCCTGAGCTTGTCGAAGGGGCGTGTCCCCGCCGGGCCTGCCTTTCCCTGCTTCGTCACCCCGGACTCATCCTGAGCTTGTCGAAGGGTCCGGGGTCCAGCTGCCTTTGGTACGCCTGAACTGGCTGCGAGGCTGGAGAAGGAAAGCTGGACCCCGGGTCAGGCCCGGGGTGACGAGAGTTTGGCGCTATTGTACGTGGCACAGCAACCTGCCCAGGGGACGCCTGATGGTGACAGTGGGTGACACTGTGTCACCCGAGTGTAACCCGAAATTTCTCGTTTTAACACAGTAGTTTGACTGACGAAACGTGACAGATTGGCGATTCCGGAAATAAAAAACAGCGCGCGCGGGATTTGCGGCCGTGCGGCGAGGGGGAGCGGGCTTCACAGGTCAAAGAGCGTGGGGCCGGGGGCCCCGGGAATGGGAGTTTGGCATGGCTGGGGGCGTGTAGGAAAGGGGGGGTAGGCGAAGTGGCCCTGAACCCAAAAATGGTGGTTTTTGTGTGTCAGGATAACCACCAACCCCGCGGACAGCAGCCCATCTTGCGTTTCGCTCCGGCGGAGGCGGCTATCGAGGCAAGACCGCCAAGCATATTCTATGCAAAACAGATTTATCTTCAAGCGGGAGATGACGAGAATGATCCGAAACAGCTCAGGTTGCCAAGCTTAGTCGATATGTCCTGCTTCACGCAGCCAACTCTCTTGCTCGGCATTTTCAGGACTGCACGAAACGAACTCACGGAATCCAAACTTCAGGCCAAGGCGCACCATAAGGTTCCTATCGGACTCCGAATAGAGGATGGCAATTCCCTTGGGAGCGAGCAAGTCGCGGGCGCCGCCGTTGCGTCGGATGCGTTTCATGTAGTCGTCCTGCGCCGCAATTGCAGCAACCTGCACTCGGGATACGGGCACTCCCAAGCAGTTCTCGAAAAGAGTGGCGAGGCGCTTCGTCCCTTTGCCCGCCGACATGATCTGACGTTGCAGCGGTTCGTCGATTAGCGCCCAGAAATTGGGGGTATATTCGAAATCGGAAACCAGCCACCAGATGTTGGCGGTCCCTGCGGCTGAAAACGAAGTCTTGGCATCGCGGTTCTTGCTATCACGAAGGTAGCCTTGCCTTGCACGCACAAGTCCGAACGCGCATTTGGCTGAAGCCTCGTTGACCCGCAACAAGATACAGAACTGGTCGATGGCTTCTGGCGGAATCATCCAGCCTGATCCGCCGCCGGTTGTCGATTTCACATCGACTTCGCGCTCTCCGATCAGCAGGTCGAGGCGCACTCCGCGCGGGACTTGGAGCCAGTCGCGCAGCAAAATTTCGAACTTGGTACCAAGGTATGTTTTTTCGGTCTTCTCAAGCTGTTTGAAAAAGTGCCGCCCGGTCCGGGCCGTGTCGATTACTTCATCGATGGCAGAGCGGAAGAAGGAGCGTAGCTTCTCCTCAAAGCGCTCCGGCCCACCAACGGCCTTCATCAAGTCCGCTTCGAGCGAAGCTAGTTCTGCGTGGTCTTGATGTACCTCGGGTAAGGGGCGGTAGCCGATCAAGTCGAAGAACTTCACGCAGCCCTGACCGCAAAGATCTTTTGAACACGTAAAGCAACTTTCAGATTCTGCGCCACGGCCCGTGCGACTGGCGGCGGGAAGGCGTTGCCGACTTGACGGTAAGCCGTGGTCTTACGGCCAAAGAATTGCCAGCTATCGGGGAAGCCTTGAATCCGGGCAACCATACGCACGGTGAGGCGCGGCATACCGCAGAAGTCGATATTCGGCGCAGCTTCGGACAAGCTACGGCCCTCGACGCCGAGTGCAGCCCATGCCTGGCGGGCACGAGTTGGGCCGAGGTCTGGCCCGCCGTGCTTCTTCGAGCCGCCGACAATGGTTGGGGCGATATCGTTGGCCTGCGCTGCCCAGTTGCTCGCGCCCAGCCACCCATTTGTTGCCATCAGGTCCTGCAGTGTTGCGCCGACCGTCGGCGGGTTGTGCGGCAACACCTCGGGCCAGTCGAACGCCTCGACCAGATCGCTGCGCAGCGCGACAATCACGACGCGCGGGCGAAGCTGTGGTACGCCGAAATCAGAGGCATTGAGCAAGCGCCAATCGATCCGGTAACCCAGCTTCCTGAATTCCGCCTTCAGATGCAGCCGGTATTCTTCGAATGTTGGCGAAAGGAAGCCCTTCACATTCTCAATCATAACCGCCTTGGGCCGAATTTCATCGACCAGCCGGATTGCTGCGGGAAACAGATTGCGCTCGTCGCGCTCGCCCAGTTGTTTGCCGGCAATCGAGAACGGTGGACAGGGCAAGCCGCCTGCAAGCAGGTCCACGCCCTGGAATGGGCGGCCATCGAAGTGATTCATATCCGCCGTGCGCACATCCCATTGCGGACGATTGAGCCGCAGCGTCTTGGCAAAATCAGCCTCGATTTCGACAAGCGCCGCGTGATGGAAACCAGCCTGCTCTAGCCCCAATGCTTGACCGCCTGCACCGGCGCAAAACTCTATTGAATGCATGTGCTCGCCCCGCTTTGGCAAAGTGTATGTTCTTAATTCGTTCCCGTCAATACCTCACTCCGCCGCCGCAGCATCCCCAAACATATCCGGCTCACCCGCGCCCGGCACTTCATCCTCGGCGCCGTCGTTCGCCTGTGCCTTCCGGCGCTGGTCGAAATTCGTCCAGACCGAGTTCCAGTCGCCCCGCGTCGCGCCCTTGCTGTATTCCGTCGCGCGGGTTTCGAAGAAGTTGGCGTGTTCGACGCCGTTGAGCAGCGGGGCGAGCCAGGGCAGGGGGTGGTCGTCGATCATGTAGACTGCGGGCAGGCCGAGCTGGCCCAGCCGCCAGTCGGCGATGTAGCGGATGTAGCGCTTGATTTCCTTGGCGCTCATGCCGGGGACCGGGCCTTGCTCGAAAGCGAGGTCGATGAAGGCGTCTTCGAGCCGCACGGTCTTCTGGCAGCAATCGATGATGTCTTCCTTGACGCTCTTGGTCAGGCAGCCGCGTTCCTTGACGAACGTGTGGAACAGCTTGGTGATGCCTTCGCAGTGCAGGCTCTCATCGCGCACCGACCAGGTGACGATCTGGCCCATGCCCTTCATCTTGTTGAAGCGCGGGAAGTTCATCAGCATGGCGAAGCTGGCGAACAGCTGGAGGCCTTCGGTGAAGCCGCCGAACATGGCGAGCGTGCGGGCGATGTCCTCGTCGTTGTCGACGCCGAAAGTGTGCAGGTAATCGTGCTTGGCGCGCAGTTCCTCGTATTCCAGGAACATGCCGTATTCGCTTTCGGGCATGCCGATGGTGTCAAGCAGGTGGGAATAGGCCGCGATGTGCACCGTCTCCATGTTGGAGAAAGCGGCGAGCATCATCTTGATCTCGGTCGGCTTGAACACGCGGGCGTATTTGTCGTGGTAGCAATCCTGCACCTCGATATCGGCCTGGGTAAAGAAGCGGAAAATCTGGGTGAGCAGGTTGCGCTCGTGGTCCGAGAGGTTCTGCGCCCAGTCACGGCAATCCTCGCCCAAGGGCACTTCCTCGGCCATCCAGTGGATCTGCTGCTGGCGCTTCCACATGTCATAGGCCCAGGGATATTCAAAGGGCTTGTAGGTCTTGCGGGCTTCTAGGAGTGGCATGGGTCTGGCCTTACATCTTGACTACAGCGGAAAAATCGGCGGCCGGAACGCTGTCTGTCCGGCCGAAAAACTTGTCGAGGTCTTCGCTGCTGGCGGCCTTGCGGGTCGCTTCGGCGATGGCAGTGAAGCCCTCATGCGACCGGGCCAGCGCGCGGCTGACGCCCGGACGGGCTGCGACCTCTGCGCGCCACCTCAACATATGGGGATGCGCGGCAGAATCGAAACCGTGGGGCTCAAGATAGTTGGCCCAGGGCTGCATCGCCATATCGGCAATCGAGTAATCCCCGCCCGCGAGCCATTGGCGCGAGGAAAGGCGCTCATCGAGCAGGCGATAGAGCTTTTCGGCGGCGGCGGCATAGCGGCCTTCGGCATAAGGATGCGTGCCCGACGCCTGGACCAGGCGGAAGTGGTTCAGCTGGCCCAGCATCGGGCCGTAGTTCGCCATCTGGATGAACAGCCACTGCATCACTTCGGCGCGCTGGGGCTGGGCGGCGGGCAGGAATTTGCCTTCGCGCTCCGCCAGATAATGCAGGATCGCGCCCGATTCGGCGAGGGTGACCCCGGTTTTCGGGTCTTCCAGCACCGGCACTTTGCCCAGCGGATTGAGCTTGAGGAAGTCGGGCGAGAACTGCGCCTGCTTGAACACCGCGACATGCCGCAATTCATAGTCCAGCCCGCATTCCTCGAGCATGATCACGACTTTGGTGACATTGGGGCTGTTCATGCCGTGGAGGATCAGCGGCGCGGTCATGCGCTGCGCTCCAGCGGCTCGGCAGGCATCACGAAAGTGACCAGGCGGCACACCGCATCGCTGTCATTGCGCCAGCCATGCACTGCGCCCCGGCATATGCCGACATCGCCCTTGCGCAGCACCACGTCGCCGCTTTCGAGCACCAGCACACATTCGCCCTCGATCACGTAGAAGTGATCGGCAGTCTCGGTGAAATGCATGCCGGGATCGTCTCGCCCGAGCCCCGGGCCATATTCGGCGATCATCATCGAATAGACCGGATTTGTAAGCTGGTGCATGCCGAAAGGCGCGAAGTCGCCGACGAATGCCTCGGCATTGCTCACCCGGCCGCAAGCGCCGTTCCACAGGTTGGTGACTGCCATTGGCTGCGGATTGGCCGTCAGCGTGATCGGCTCGTCGGAGACGACGCAGGAGCGGCCATCCGGACCCGCGGCAGCGATGATGCGGCGCGTCATATCGTCCGCCCTTTGCCGACCGGCTCCGCCGGCAGGTTGACCACTGCGGCCATGCAGGGCGCGTCGGTGTCGTTGCGCCAGGCGTGCATCACCCCGCGATCGATCACCAGATCGCCCGGGCCAAGCTGGGCCTCGCCATCTTCCAGCACGAGCGTGACCTGGCCCGAAATGATCACCAGGTAGTCGATCGTGTCGGTCGCATGCATGAAGGCCTTGGTGCCGGGGCTGAAGGTGCAGACCGCGAAGTTCGAGCCGGGCAGGTGGAGCATGTCGATCTCGTAGGGCCGGACCGGATCGGCGCTGCCGCTGTTGTCGGCGGGATAGCTGCGGGTTTCCCAGACCAGCGCCAGGCCGCGCTCGGCGAAATGCGGCACTGCGCCGTCGATCAGCACGCAGCTGCGGCCCGCTTCGTTGAGCCCGGTGACGACACGGCGGGGAGCGGGGCGGGGGGCAGAGGGGCGGGAGGCGGTCATTGCACCTGCTCCCGCCGGACGAAGACAAACAGCCCGGTATGCAGCGCCTGGGGCAGCAACCGGTGGAGCAGGATCAGCGCGCGATAGACCGGGCCGATGCCGAAATCGTAGGCCGGCTCGCCCGAATCGGTCCAGGTCCAGACTTTGCCATAGCGGGCGAAGATGCGCCGCAGCGCACTGCGGGTGTTCATCCGGTAGCGCGTGGGGAAGACGTCTTCCGCCTTGCGCCAGGGCATGATGGTGCGCAGCGCGGAAACATGCAGCCGGTTGGGGATCAGCCGCGCGCCGAGCGCGACATAGCCATATTTGTTGGCCGTGGTGGCGCAGATCCAGCCGCCGGGCCGCGTCACCCGCGCCAGTTCGCTGGCGACGAACGCGGGGTCGTCGACATGTTCGAGCACATAGCTCGAGACGATCATGTCGAACTCGCCGTCGGCAAAGGGCAGAGGCTTGGCCGGATCGATGACGAGCGCGGCATCAAGCGTCGGGTTTTCCAGCACTGCGGGATCGACATCGCAGCCGGTGACATGCGCCACGCGTCCTTTGAGCGTTTTCAGCCACTTGCCATAATCGCTGCGATCTTCGGTGACGAATGCCGCGCGCCCGGCGCCGTAATCGAGCACGCGAAATTGCGGCTCGATCAGCGCGGCGATCCGCGACCAATAGAGAATGCCGGCGGAAAGCCGGGTGAAGCCGCCGACTTCGACTTCGGGGAAATAGCGCGCCTCGAACTTCGCGCGCCGCGCGAGCTGCGAGCTGACCTGATCGTCCTGCCCGCCTGCCATCACTGGCAAGCCAGGCATTCCTCGTAATCGGTTTGTGCGGCCAGTTCCATGATCGGTGCTTCGGCGGTGTTGTCCGCCTCCACCCCGCCGGCGAACCCTGCGCGCTGCACCGATTTCGAGCGCAGATAGTAGAGTGATTTGATGCCTTTTTCCCAGGCCTGGAAGTGCAGCATCATCAGATCCCACTTGTCGACATCGGCCGGGATATAGAGATTCAGGCTCTGCGCCTGGTCGATATAGGGCGTGCGGTCGGCGGCGAATTCGAGCAGCCAGCGCTGGTCGATTTCGAACGACGTTTTGTAGACCGCCTTTTCCTCCGGGCTGAGGAAATCGAGGTGCGAGACCGAGCCGCCCATTTCGAGGATCGAATTCCACACATTGTTGGAATCCTTGGCCTTCGTTTGCAGCAGCTTTTCGAGGTAAGGGTTCTTCACCACGAAGCTGCCCGAGAGCGTCTTGTGGGTATAGATGTTGGCCGGGATCGGCTCGATGCAGGCGCTGGTGCCGCCGCAGATGATGCTGATCGAAGCCGTCGGCGCGATCGCCATCTTGCAGGAAAAGCGCTGCATCACGCCCATGTCCGCCGCATCGGGGCAAGCGCCGCGCTCTTCGGCGAGCAGCATCGAGGCCTCGTCGGCGCGCGATGCGATGTGCTTGAACATCTTGAGGTTCCACGACTTGGCCAAGGCGCTTTCGAAACCGATGCCCTTCATCTGCAGGAACGAGTGGAAACCCATCACCCCCATGCCGACGCTGCGCTCCCGCATGGCCGAATACTTGGCGCGGGCCATTTCGGGCGGCGCGCGGTCGATATAGTCCTGCAGCACATTGTCGAGGAAGCGCATGATATCCTCGATGAACGTCCTGTCATCGTGCCACTCGTCCCAGGTTTCCAGGTTGAGCGAGGACAGGCAGCACACCGCCGTGCGGTCGTTGCCGAGGTGATCGCGCCCGGTCGGCAGGGTGATTTCGCTGCACAGGTTCGAAGTCGAGACCTTGAGCCCGAGATCGCGGTGATGCTTGGGCATCATCCGGTTCACCGTGTTGGAGAAGACGATGTAGGGCTCGCCGGTGGCCAGCCGCGTCTCGACCAGCTTCTGGAACAGCGAGCGGGCATCGACCGTGGCGCGGACCGAGCCGTCCTTGGGGCTGCGCAAATGGAATTCGCTGCCGGCGGCGACTGCTTCCATGAAATCGTCGGTGAGCAGCACGCCGTGATGCAGGTTGAGCGCCTTGCGGTTGAAATCGCCCGAAGGTTTGCGGATTTCGAGGAATTCCTCGATTTCCGGATGGCTGACATCGAGATAGCACGCCGCCGAGCCCCGCCGCAGCGAGCCCTGCGAAATCGCCAGCGTCAGGCTGTCCATCACACGGACGAAGGGAATGATCCCGCTGGTCTTGCCGTTGAGCCCGACCGGCTCGCCAATGCCGCGCACCTTGCCCCAATAAGTGCCGATGCCGCCGCCGCGCGAAGCGAGCCAGACGTTCTCGTTCCAGGTGTTGACGATGCCTTCGAGGCTGTCGTCGACCGAATTGAGATAGCAGCTGATCGGCAAGCCCCGCCCGGTGCCGCCATTGGAGAGCACCGGCGTTGCCGGCATGAACCACAGCTTCGAGATATAGTCATAGAGCCGCTGGGCGTGGTCCTGATCGTCGGCATAGGCATCGGCGACGCGGGCGAACAGATCCTGATAGGTCTCGCCGGGCAGCAGATAGCGGTCGTCGAGCGTATCCTTGCCGAACAGGGTGAGCAGCGCATCGCGCGCCGGATCGGTGACAATGGTGAAGCGGCGCGGCTGGACGGATTTGGAATCCTCGTGCCCGGCTGCGGCGGTTGCTGCGCCTGCCAGCACTGCGGCGCTCATCTGCGCGACAAGCGCCTCGCTGCCCGCGTCGGTCTTTTCCGCCATGGCCACTGCCGGGCCTGCGCCCGCCTCCTTTGCCTTAACCTGCGCCGCCTCTGCTCCAGTCGTCTCCACTGCAGACGCCTCCAGCACCGGCACTTCCGGCTCATCCCCGTTTCTGAAATCCACCCGAAAGCCCCTAAAATTTCCGGCAGCCAAAGGGCGGTTTCGCCCTCTTCCGCCACAATCCACCGATTCGATGCGCAAGCGATCTGCATAGCACATCCGGCGAGGCAAACGGAGGAATTTATCCCCGATTTGTTCTCACCAGCCCGGTTGCTCCGTCAGCATCCTCCGACCCGAATCCGCACCGGTGACGCGCAACGCGCCACTTGCGGGTGAAACTAGGTCTAGAGGTCCCCCTGATAGCCGGACCACTATCAATAGTGCCTTATCCTGAATCGGACGCAAGAGGGTAAATCGCGTGCTAACCAATGTCGTGGGTAAAACTCCGGCGCGGCGGCCATGTTGCAGTGCAGCGACGCGCGGGACTTGCGGCACTTGTCGCTTGCGCAAGAGTCAAAGTGAATCTGTGAAAAAGAATTTCTGCGGGATGGCTCCGGCGCGGCCTTGACTAAGGATAGAATCGGGGCTCGCAATGATGTTGCGCAAGCGAGGCGCTGGCTGCTGCGCCGCTCCCCTCAGCCTGACACTTCCCAGGGCCGCTTCGCGCCGGGCGCCAGCCGGGCAATCGCTTCGAGCCGCCGCGCCTGGCGCGATTCGAGCGCGAGGGTGAGGATCGGTTGCGGCGTCGCGACGAACTGGCGCGGCGACATGCCGAACAGCTCGGCGAATTCGTGGATCAGGTGGCTCTGGTCATAATAGCGCAGTGCCAGCTCGTCCGCTTCGGCCACGTCGGCAACCCCGCGCAAGTGGCTCGCCATGTCGAGCGCGCGGGCGCGGCGCAGCACCTGCTTGGGCGCCATGCCGAAATCGCGCCGCACCAACCGCTCCAGCCGCCGCTGGTCGATGCCACACTCTGCTGCGAACTGGCCGATGCCGGCAGAGGGATTGGCGAAAGCCAGCGCTTCGAAACGGGCCGTCAGCGGATCGGGCTGGCGGGCATTGGTTCGCGCGATCTGTTCGCGCAGCAGGTCCTCGATTGCAGCAAAGGCATCCTCCGGGTCGCATTCGGCATCGACCCGGTCAAGAAATCCCGGAGTGGCGAAACCCACATCCGGGAATTCAGCCAGCCGGTCGACGAAGTCGGCGACCTTTGGGCCGTTTAACGCATGGCACGCGCCGGGACGCAGCGATACGCCCAGGCTGACGAAGCTGCCGGTCACTGTGATCGGCATGAGCCGGCTGTGTGGGCCGAAAAACAGCGCAGCACGATTGAGCGCGCGTGGGCCATCGCAGGTCTCTGCGGTCCAGTCGCCGGCCAGTTGCATGCGGATAAATGCGGTATCGTTGAACAGCCCGCAGGCGAGGCGGTAGTCCGCCGGGGCTTTGACCGCGGTGAAATAGAGCCGGGCGATCCAGGGCGCGAGATCGGCGGCGGGCGCGCGGTTGTAGGACAGCGGCTGCCCGTCGCGCGATACCCCATGTCGCGGTTCCAGCGCCCGGTCGATTGCCGGGCGCGCCTGCCTTGCCATGCCCTGTTGCCTCGGTTGCGACCCTGCCCCATTTTGGCGGCGCGGGGATAATTCGGCTTTGTCCCTGACCTCTGACATCCTACCTGTCGCATGACTTGTAGATTCGCGCCAAGTGCATTTGACGGACCACATTGCCCCATGAGCCAGCCCATGAATCTTCCGATCAATCTGGACGCCGATATTGCTTTGGCGCTGCGGCTTGCCGATGCCGCCGGCGCGGCCATTCGCCCCCATTTCCGCAGCGGCATCGCGGCGACCCGCAAGGACGACGCGACGCCGGTGACGCTTGCCGACCAGGCCGCCGAGCAAGCCATGCGGCGGATCCTGACAGCAGAAGCGCCGCGCGACGCCGTTATCGGTGAGGAATTCGGCGCCAGCCCCGGCAAGTCGGGCCGCAGCTGGGTGCTCGATCCGATCGACGGCACCACCAGTTTCCTCGCCGGCCGGCCGATTTTTGGCACCTTGATTGCGCTGGTGATCGAAGGCTGGCCGGTGCTGGGGATTATCGACCAGCCGATCCTGCGCGAACGCTGGGTGGGGGCCACCGGCCGTCCGACCATGTTCAACGGCGCACCCTGCCGCACGCGCACTTGTGCCAGCCTAGCTGATGCGGCGCTGGCGACGACTGGTCCACACTATTTCGACGACCACCAGGGCAGCCACTTCATGGCGCTCGCCGCGCGCACCGATCACAAGCGCATGGTGATGGGCGGCGATTGCTACAACTATGCGCTGCTCGCCTCGGGCCACATCGACCTGGTTTGCGAGGCCAATCTCAAGCTGCATGACTGGGCGGCGCTGGTCCCGGTGATCGAGGGCGCAGGCGGCACGGTGTGCGATTGGAACGGCGATCCGCTCCATGCGGGCAGCGACGGCCATGTGCTGGCGCTGGGCGATCCGGCGCGGCTGGAGGATGCGGTGGCGGCGCTCGCCTGCGGGCATTGAGACGAATTTTCCGTCATTCCCGCGAAGGCGGGGATCCAACTCCGGCACGAGCAGCCTGAACCGAGCTCGGCAGATGGGTTCCCGCCTTCGCGGGAATGACGAGAGTGGGAGTTGTTACTTCCCGCTCCACACCGGTTTCCGCTTTTCGGCAAAGGCGCGCGGGCCTTCCTGCGCATCGCTTGAATTGTAGCACTCTTCGTGCGCCGCATAGCCGGCGTCGAGTGCGGCAGCGCGGCCCATTTCGGTGGCGAGCATGACGGTGTCGCGCGCGGCTTTCACCGAGAGCGGCGCGCCTTCGAGCACTTCGCGCGCGAGTTCGAGCGCAGCGTCGATCAATTCCGCAGGTTCGGCGAGGCGATTGACCAGGCCGATCTCGTAGGCACGCCCGGCGCTGATCGGCTTTCCGGTGAGCACGATCTCCATATAGATCCGCTGCGGGATCATGTGGATCAGCGGCGCTGCCCAGGGGCTGCCGCGCCCGACCTTGACTTCGGTGATGGCGAATTTGGCGCTGTTGGAAGCAACGCACAGGTCGCAAGCCTGGGCGATCATCCAGCCGCCGGCAAAGGCCACGCCGTTCACCGCCGCGATGGTCGGCTTCGACAGCGATATGTTCTCGTAAGGCACCGGGAACATGTCGCGCGGCGGGACTTTCAGCTGCTTCTCGACCATTTCCTTGAGGTCGCCGCCGGCGCAGAACGCCTTGTCGCCCGCGCCGGTGAGGATGGCGATGCGGGCTTCGTCGTCCGCCTCGAAACGCGCCCATGCGGCGCGCAGGCCTTCGCGCACGTCGGCGGAAAGGCAATTGCGCTGCTCGGGCCGGTTGATCGTGATGAGGGCAATTCCCGCCTCGCGGATTTCATACAGGACGGCGTCGGTCATGGTCAGAACCCTCTTTTCGCTATCTCGTGCGCCGCCCGCTCCAGTCCCTCGCGGAAATCCGGATGGGCAATGGCGGTGAGTCGGCGGGCTCGTTCGGCCAGGCTCTGGCCCTTCAATTCCGCCGCGCCGAATTCGGTCACCACCACATCGACTTCGCTGCGTGCAGTGGTCACGGGTCCATTGAGCGCGGGCACGATCTTGCTCAGCGCCCCGCCTTTTGCCGTGGCGGCGAGCACCATCAGCGAGTGCCCGCCCGGCGAGCGCGCACCGGCGCGGACGAAATCGACCTGCCCGCCGGTGCCGCCCATATAGGCCGCGCCCGACCCTTCGGCGTTGACCTGGCCAGTCAGGTCGACTTCCAGTGCTGAGTTGAGTGTCACCAGCCGCGAGAGCCGCCCCAGCACGGCAGCATCATGGGTGTAGCTGGTCGGGGTCATGCGGATAGCGAGGTTGCGGTGAGCGAAGTCATAGAGCCGCCGCGTGCCGATCAGCGCACCGTTGATCGTTACGCCGGCGTCGATTTCCTTGCGCGCATTGGTGACCACGCCCGCCTCGATCAGATCGACGAGGCCATCGCCCAGCATACCCGAATGAACGCCCAGGTCCTTGCGGTCATGCAGCAGGCGCAGCACCGCATCGGGCACCGCACCGACCCCGGTCTGGATCACGCTGCCGTCGCCGATGTAGGCCGCGCAGTGACGGGCAATCGCCGCGTCGGCATCGCCAATTTTCGCCGGGGCGACTTCGACCGGCTGTCGGCTGACTTTCACCGCCACATCGATCTCACTCGCGTGGATCGTCTCGCCATAGGTGAACGGCACTGCCTCGTTGACTTCGGCGATGACCAGCCGCGCCTTGTCCACCGCCGCGCGGACATAGTCGCTGATCAGACCGCACGAATGGTTGCCCTGGCTGTCTGCCGGGCTGACCTGGATCATCGCAACGTCGCACGGGATCACGCCTGCGGCGATCATCGGGCCAATCTGGCTGACATGGACCGGGATCACATCGAGCGCATGCGCTTTGGTCATGCTCCGCAGCGCGCCGATTGCGCCCATGCTGGACAGGCGGAAGCTGGCGTCGGTTTCAGGGGTGAACAGCCCGGAAAAGCTGGTTGCGATGAACGCCTTGAGCCCGGGAATGTCCGCCCCTTGCGCAATCAACGCCTCGACCAGGGTGACCGGCTCGCCGCAGGCCTGGCCGAAGACGATGTGGTCGCCGGGCTTGAGCAACTGACTCAGGTCCAGTTCGGCGGGGATGACATTGGTGCTCAAAGCGCCAACTCCCCAATTCCCGCTCGCCCTGAGCTTGTCGAAGGGCCGCTTTTTTCTTCATGCGTCGCACACAGCCGAAAGAACAATAACAGCCCTTCGACAGGCTCAGGGCGAGCGGGTGTGAGAGGAAGTCTCACAGCTTCCCCGCCTGTCGCAGCAGCCGTTCGGCGCGCGCGAGGTAGGGCCTGTCCAGCATCCCGCCCTTCCAGCCGATTGCGCCGACGCCGGGATTGGCGGCGAAAATGTCGACCACTTCCTGCGCTTCGGCGATCTCATCCTCAGTCGGCGTGAAAGCCGCGTTGATGACATCAACCTGCGCCGGGTGGATCGCCATCATGCCGCGGAATCCATCGCGGCGCACGCCTTCCGCGCGGATGCGCAGGGCCTCGAGATCCTTGAAATCGGCCGAGATCGTCTCAATGGCGGTTACGCCTGCGGTTGCTGCGCCGAGCACGGTCAGGCTGCGCGCCAACTCATAAGTGAAAGAATAGGAGCCGTCAGGGTTGCGGTTGGAGCTTGCACCGATCGAGTCTGCGAGGTCTTCGGCCCCCCAGGTCAGCGCCACCACACGGGGCGCGCCTTTGTAACTGCCGGTGTGGAACATGGCTTCGGCGGTCTCAGTGATCAGCACGATGACCGGGGTGGAGCCTTCTGCGATCCCGTTGGCCACTTCGAGCGCCGAAAGGCAATGGTCGAGCTTTTCCACATCCGCCCGGCCATAGACCTTGGGCAGCATGATCCCGCCGGGATGGGCGGGCATGACCGCGGCGAGATCGCCCAATGTATAGGGTCCATCGAACGGATTGATCCGCACCCACAGGCGGGCTTGCTGGCCTGCGTTGGCCGCGATGAAATCATGGACCAGCTGGCGGGCCAGCGGCTTGTTCTCGGCAGTGACCGCGTCCTCAAGATCGATCAGCACGATGTCGGCGCTGCCGTCCATCGCCTTCTGCATCTTCTTCTCGCTGTCGCCGGGGGCGAACAGCCACGAGCGGGCGGTGCTGGGCTGGTGGTGGCTAGGCATGTTTCTGACCTCTATGTGTTTCGTCATTGCGAGCGGAGCGAAGCAATCCAGAGTCCGTTTGAGCCGCCCTGGGTTGCTTCGTCGCTGCACTCCTCGCAATGACGAAGCAAGTTGATTGCTCGCTCAATACGACTTCGGCAACTCCAGCACCTTTTCGGCGATGAAATTCATGATCTGGTGCGGGCTGACCGGCGCGATGCGCGGGATCAGCACTTCGCGCAAATAGCGTTCGACGTGGTATTCCTGGGCATAGCCCATGCCGCCCATGCTCATTACAGCGGTCTGGCAAGCCTCATAGCCGGCTTCGGCACCGAGGTATTTGGCGGTGTTCGCCTCGACGCCGCATTCCTCGCCGGCATCGAACAGGGTCGCGGCCCTGAACGCCATCAGGCTGGCCGCTTCGACCTGCATCCAGGCCTTGGCCAGCGGATGCTGGATGCCCTGGTTCTGGCCAATCGGTCGGCCAAAGACGATGCGTTCGCGCGCATACTTCGCCGCGCGCTGGATGGCGACGCGGCCGAGACCGGTGGCTTCGGCGCCCAGCAGGATGCGCTCGGGATTGAGGCCTTGCAGCAGGATCTTGAAGCCCTGGCCTTCGGCGCCGATGCGGTCTTCATCGGGGATGAACAGGTCGCTGATGAACAGCATGTTCGATCCCACCGCATGGCGGCCCATCTTCGGGATCAGGCGGTGCTCGATCGCCTCGCGGTCGAGCTTGCAATAGAACACTGTCAGTCCGTCGGTCTTGCGCGTCACTTCCTCCAGCGGCGTGGTCCGCGCGATCAGCAGCATCCGGTCGGCGATGTGGGCATTGGTGATCCAGATCTTCTCGCCATTGACCTTGTAGCCACCCGGCACCTTTTCGGCGCGGGTCTTGAGGCTGGTGGTGTCGAGCCCGGTGTTGGGTTCGGTCACGGCAAAGCACATGCGTTCCTGCCCTGAGAGGATCGGCGGGATCATGCGTTGCTGCTGTTCCTCGGTGCCGAACAGGACCACCGGCTCCAGCCCGAACACCGGGCCGTGGATGCTGGACGCCGCCGAGAGGCCGCCGCCGCTCTCGGCCACGGCCTGCATCATGATTGCCGCCTCGGTGATGCCGAGCCCAGCGCCGCCGACGCTTTCGGGCATGGCGATACCCAGCCAGCCGGCTTCGGCAAAGGCCTTGTGAAATTCCACCGGCCATTCGCCCGAGCGATCATGGTCGAGCCAGTAGTCATCGCCGAACTGGGTGCACAGCTTGAGCACGGCTTCGCGAATATTGCGCTGGTCATCGTTGAAGGCGAAATCCACGTTGGTCTCCCGGTCGTGAAGGCTGGCGCATGCACGATTGGCAAAGCCGCATACCTTCCGATAGAGGCCCTGCCCAAGAGGAGCGATTCATGCAAGTATCCCAAGAGGCCACCAGGCAGTCCGGCGGGCCGTTGGCCGGGATCCGGGTGGTCGATCTGACCAGTGTGGTGTTCGGTCCCTATGCCACCCAGATCATGGCCGACATGGGCGCCGATGTGATCAAGGTGGAGCCGCCCGAGGGCGACAACACCCGCTGGATTTCGGCAGGACCAGTGCCGGGCATGGGCGGGGTCTATGTCAATGTGAACCGCGGCAAGCGCAGCGTGATGCTCAACTTGCGCGAGGAAGCGGACCGCGAAGTGCTGCGCAAACTGGTCGCCACCGCCGATGTCTTCATCCATTCTATGCGCGGTCGGGCGATTGCCAAGCTCGGCTTCTCGTATGAAGAAGTGAAGGCGCTTCGGCCAGACGTGGTCTATGTCAATTGCTATGGCTATTCGCGGCGCGGGCCGGAGGCGGACCAGCCGGCCTATGACGATACTATCCAGGCCGAATGCGGCATCACCCATGTCCAGAAGCTGATCAATGGCGAGCCGGGTTTCGTCGGCACGATCATGGCTGACAAAGTGGCGGGGCTACATGCGCTCTATGCGACGATGATGGCGCTGTTTCACCGCGAGCGCACCGGTGAGGGTCAGGAAGTCGAAGTGACGATGTTTGAGGCGATGGCGAGCTTCATGCTGGTCGAGCACGCCAATGGCCGCCTGTTCGATCCGCCGCTGGGGCCGGCGCATTATCACCGCGCGGTCGAGCGCAACCGGCGGCCCTACAAGACGCAGGACGGCCACGTGGCGGCACTGGTCTATAACGACAAGCACTGGAATGCCTTCATCGCGGCGGTGCAGCCCGCATGGAATTCGCCTGAATTTGCCACACTGGAACTGCGCGCGCAGCAGATCGGGCGGGTTTACGGCCTGCTCGGCGAAACCTTCCTCACCCGCACGACGCAGGAATGGCTCGATCTGCTGCGCGAGCTGGCGATCCCCGTCGCGCCGCTGCGCTCGACAGACGAATTGTTCGACAACGCGCATCTGAACGACATCGGCTTCTTCGAGAAAGTCGCCAGTCCCTATGGCGAGGTGACGTTTCCCGGCGTGCCCACGTGGTTCTCTGCATCGCCCGGCAAGGTGCAGGGGCCGGCACCTGCCCTGGGCGCGAACAACGCGGAAATCCTGGCGGAACTGGGGCTTTGATCACTGCCTCGTGGAAATACAGCAGAAGCTGCCGTTCCTGATTGCGATTGCCCGCAATTCCGGCGGCAGCAGGTGGCAGCCGATGATCAGCCCCTCCGAGCCGCGCGAACGCAGGTGGGCGAGCGGATCCCGGATCGAACCGCGCCACTGGCCAATCACGCCGAGGTAGTGCATCGGTCGCCAACTGTCGGTGAAAGCGAAAGCCGTGACGTCGTCGACCAACGGGCGCTGCGCAGGTCCTCGCGTGCCAATCCCGCACATGCGTGCGGTCTGGCGGATTGGTCCCCGGATCGCGCTATAGCCGAAGGCCGCAACCGAACCCTTCTGGCCATCGATATAGCCGGGTTGCTGTGCGGTCTGAAAAAGTGGCGGCAAGAGACGGCGCGCAATGTCGATCTGCCCAGCCAGCGAGATCGCGACCAGGAGCAAGGCGGCCGCTCGCATCTGGCGTTTGCGCTCAGCTGTCCAGCTGATCGCGGTTAGCGAGAACAGGCCGAAGATCGCGATCAACGGCATGACAAACATGATCTCGTAGTCGTTCTTGACCCGCTGGCTGAAGCCCCAGACCAGCACCAGCCCGGCAATGATGAGGGGGACCGCAACAGCGAGGTCAAGCCTTCGCTCGCGCCAGCGTTGGCGCAGTGCATGGAACAGGCAGATTGCACTGATCAGCATCAGCGCGTTCCAGGCCAGATTCATGGGAACATAGCGGATCATTGCTGCCGATTCGCTGATCAGCCCCTGCGGTAACCAGTCAGACATGACTCGTGGTCGCAATTCGACGAGCGCGATGTAATTGTTGGGGTTGGCTCCGGGCAGGCCGAAGGCAAGCAACGAGGCAAAACCGCCGCCACGCGTGAGGGCTGCCGCGATGTTCTCGTTGGCGAGTTGAGCCGCCAGCACCGGATCTGCGGGGCACCGGAAGCGCGAAATCCAGTAACCAAGGGCTTGCGCGGTCAATCCGGCGAAAAGTGCGGCTGGTGCCAAGCGGAACCGCCAGTCCTTGCCTTTCCCGGCCAGCAGGATGCAGGCAAGGATCAGCGGCGCGACGACAATGCCTTTAAGGTGACTGCTTATCGCGGCGATGCCGAGCACAAGGATCAGGACTGGCCACAGGTTTCGGTGCGGGCGCATCGCATCGCCGCGCGCTGCGATGGTGGCACACATCAAGCCGGCTGTGATGGCGAGCAGGATGACCTGCTCGGGCCGGCTCATGGTCAGCATTATCGGCAGGAGCCCCATGCCGAGCAGCGCAAATAGCAATGCCGTCAGAATATTGCGCTGCTGGCGGTCGGCAGACCGCTGCACGATCAGCCGGTGCATGAGAAAAGCCCAGAGCAGCGCGCAGGCCGTGCCTGCGCTCCGCACGTATAGCGGATCGGGAAACGTCGAATTGAGCAGCGCAGTTGCGTGCCTGAAGGGCAGCATGAACCATGGCGGAGCAGCGAATGTGTTTGGCCCGCAGATGTCGTTGATCATGCGATCGATCCCGCCATCAAGCCCAGCGCGCAATTGCATGCGCCATCCCACCTCGTCGGTATAAACCGGCAACAGCAGCCCCAGCATCATCGAGGCGACAAAGCCGGCTATGGCAAACCAGGCGGCCAGACGGGTCAAGTCTCTGGAGGAGCTGGCAGCCGCTGCGGGTTCAGGCATGCGGGGTGTCGGCAGCGATGTTGATCCGCTCGCGTTCGACGACCATCGGCCCGCGGCGCACCTGGGCGTGGATTGCAGTGACATACTCGCCGAGTAGCCCGATCGAGGTGAGCTGGACGCCGGCAAAGAAGAAGATCGCAGTGATCATCGTCTGGGTCCCGGCCGGCGCCGAATTGGGGTCTATCAGCGTCGCGATGATGGTGAAGACCGCATAGAGGAAGGCGAACAGGGCAATGCCGAAACCGGCAAAGCTGCACAGCCGCAAGGGCACGGTGGTGAACGAGAATATGCCGTTCAGTGCCTGATCGACGAGCGCGAGCGCATTGTTCTTGGAAATGCCGCGTTTGCGCGCCTTCCAGGTGTAGGGCAGGATAACCCGGCGGAAACCCGTCGAGGCGATGATGCCGCGGATATAGGGATAGTGATCGGTGTGGCTGACCACCACTTCCCAGACCTTGCGGTCGATCAGTTGGAACTCGCCGACATTCTCGGGTATCTCGAAGTCCGACAGCGAGTTCGACAGGCGGTAGAAGATGCGGCGGAAGCTGCGCAGCGCCAGCGTTTCCTCGCGGTTGGCGCGCATTCCCGCAACAACCTCAGTGCCGCTCTCCCACAGGCGGACCATCTCGGGGATGACTTCTGGCGGGTCTTGCAGGTCGGCGGGGAGGAACACCACGACTGCGTCGCCGGTGGCATAGCGCAGCGCGTTGAAGTTGGAACGGAACGGCCCGAAGTTGCGCGCGTTGAGGATCACCTTGACGCATGGATCCTTGGCGGCGAGGCCGCGCAGGATTTCAGCGGTGCGGTCTTCGGAGGCATTGTCGGCGAAGATGTGCTCGCGCTCGTAATTCGCGAGCGGGCCGCCCTTCGCGAACAGTTCGGCGACGGCCTGATAGCAGGCCTCGACATTGTCCTCCTCGTTGTAGGCGGGGCTGATGATCGAGATGCGCTTCTTTTTGGTCATCAGGCGCTCGCAGTCATGAAATGCGACTGGGCGAGCCAGCGGGTGAGGGGTGTCGCCTCGAGCATCGGCTCGACCGCAAGGACGGGTCTGACCAGCGGCATGGGCAGGCCGGGGATGAGGAAGTCCCGCATGTTCACTTCGGCATCCTTCCAGCTGGAGTCAGCCAGGGCGCGGCGCAGCTCGCCAGGCGTGAAAGCCATCTCGTCCGGCTCGAGCCTTGCCATACGGCGGCCGAGTTTGGTGCCGAAAGCGAAGGCGCAATAGGGATTGAGGAAATTGGGCTCGATGAAGGCAAGCCCGCCGCCCGGATTGGTCATGCGGTGCAGGTTGCCCAGCACGCGCGGCAGCTGGCGCACCAGATGGTGCAGGATGCCATTGCCGCAGACCAGGTCGAATTTGCCGAATTCGAGCACTTCGTCGCCCAAGAGGTCAAGCAGCTCGAAGCGCAGGTTGCCGCGCTTGTGGCGATGGCGGGCAATATCGATGAAGGCCTGGCTGATATCAACCGCGACAACCTCGGCATCGGTTTCGGCGGCGAGCAGCGCGGCGTTTTCACCGGTGCCGCTGCCGATTTCCAATACCCGCGCCGCGCCCACCCGCGCGATCTGGGCCAGCATCCAGTCGGTGCGGCGGCGCGCGCGCACCGGGGTCGCGCCCATCGGGGCGAAGACCTGGTTGAACCCGCGATCGTCCCTGACGACATAATTGGTCATTGCAGTCAGTCCTTTCGCGCAGTCAGGCCATAGCCCAGCGGATCGAGCCGCGATCCCCAGCCAAACCAGAGGGCGAGATGGGCGATTGCCAGCGAGGCGAGCGCGGCTGGCACGCCGATGAGCAGCAACGGCAGGCGCAGCGGGCTGAGCTGACGGATGGTGGCGACGATGATCTTGTTGGCGATCACCGCCAGATCGTTGCCGCGCTCAGCGATGCTCACATGGCCGAATGCGGCGAACATCTGCGCCAGCCGGTAGCGGGTGAAGCGGTGGAAGTCATAGGGAATATGGTGGACCCGGGCAGCGAATGGCACGGTCAGCACCAGCGATCCGCCGGGCCTGAGCACCCGGTGCATCTCGGCGATCAGTGCTTCCGGGTCCATCGCATGTTCGAGCACTTCGGTGCACAGGATGGCATCGAAATGATTGTCTGGAAACGGAATCGTGGTGCCGTCGAATTCGACGATGTCAGCGTTCTGCTGCATGCCGAAGCTGCTCGCAGCGGGGATATCAATGCCGGTATAGATGGCGCCGGGCTGCAGCAGGTGGCGAAACGGCATCTGGCCGCAGCCGACATCGAGCAACTTGCCGGTCAGCAAGCCCCGATGCGCGGCGATGAAGCGGATGCAGGTGAGCAGTTGCAGATCGGCCCAGCTGCGCAGCCGGAACTTGAGCAAGGCAAAGCTGCCGCTGCCGGGATCGACCGGCACGGGCTTGAAGTGCTCGATGATTTCGGCGCTGGCCATCGGCTGCTACGCGCTCCCTCTTTCGCGGAACACCACCATGCGCATGCCGACATAGCCCGCGATAGCCAGCAGCGGAACCAGTATTGCCTGCGCGATCAGCGGACCGACCCCGACCCGGGTCAGCGCCGCCAGCGCCAGGTAATTGCCAAGGCCCAGCGCGGCGTAGAAGCTGAGGAAAGCAGGCAGATAGCGCCGCTGCGTCTTGCCGAACACCAGCCCGCCATAGGAATAGAAGTTGAACAGGATGGCGAGCAAAGTCGCTGCGCCAACCGCCAGCCACAGCGGCATACCGGTCAGCACCAGCGCGGCATAGCTGGCATAGCCAAAGCCGGTGTTGATCGCGCCGGTGGCGAGAAAGCGGATGAAGCGGGCGGCCTCGGGGCTCATGCGGCGCGGTCTTTGCGCTGCGCACGATACCAGGCGACGGTTTCGGCAATCCCGGCCGCGAAGGCAACTTGCGGCGTCCAGCCGGTGGCAGCTTTCAGCCGCGTGATATCGGCCGCCATATGCATCACCTGATCGGTCCGGAAGGGAATTTCGCCAAACACCAGCTCCATGCCTGGCGCGGCGGCATCGCGGATCAACTCGACCGCGCGGCGAACCTCAACCGGCTCGCCCGAACCGAGGTTGAATATGCCTGCTGCCGTCGGCGTGACGGCAGCGGCAATCAGCCCGCGTGCGACGTCATCGACATGCAGCCAGTCCCACTTCTGCGTGCCGAGCGTGGTTTGCGGGCGCTGGCCTTCCAGCATCTGGGTAATCAGCGAGGGGATCAGCCAGCCCGGGTTGTCGTCCGGGCCGTAAGTGGAAAACAGCCGCAGCCAGGCATGGCGCATCCCGGATTGCGCCGCCAATTGCCGGGTGAGATAAAGCGCGGCGACTTTGGCCGCGCCATACATCGACGTTGGCTGGGGCAGGGCATCCTCGCGCATCGCGGAACCGGCGCCATATTCGCCCTGGCTGCCGGTGCCGATGAAGGCCGTGCAGCCGGCGGCGGATGCGGCCTCGACCAGGGCGCAGGCGGCATCGATGTTTTCGGAATACTGACTGGTGTCATGCCGGGCCGAATTGGCAACGCCTGACCAGGCGACATGGATGATGGCATCGGGGCGGAAGGAGGCAACAGCGGCAAACAGCGAACGCCGTTCGCGCAGGTCAACGCTCAGTGGCAGATAGCGCCCGGCGAGCGGGGCGAGGCGGCGCGGCTGGCCGGTGGGGCGGGTGACAGCCGCAATCTCGTGGCCGGCAGCAATCGCCAGCTCGGCGACTTTCGCGCCGACAAAGCCCGAGGCCCCGGTGACGAGCAGTTTCACAGCAGGGCTTTCGCGCGGGCAGCGATCGGCGTCAGCTGGTCGAGCAGCCAGGCCTGGCTGCCGACCTGGCCGCGCAGCTGGGGCGTAGTGCCCCATTTGGCGAAGCGCACATGCGTGCCCGCGTCCATCAGCAGGTCGGCCACCCGGCTGCCGAAGCCGCCTTGCGCCGAGTGCTCCTCGATGGTGAGCAGCGCGCGGTGGCCGGCGGCGAGGCTGGCGATGCAGTCTTCGTCCAGCGGGGTGATCGCGGGGAACGAAACGACGCTTGCGGAAATGCCGGCCTCGGCCAGTTCATCGGCGGCGGCGAGCGCGCGGCCGAGGATCGGCCCGGTGGCGAGCAGCGCGACATCGCTGCCTTGACGCAAAGTCACGGCCTTGCCCAGAGTCACCGGCGTGCCGCCATCGTGGATCACCGGCTCGCCCGCGCGGCCAAGCCGCAGGTAGGCTGGGCCACGGCGGTCCATCAGCTGGGGCAGCAGTTCTTCCGCCTCATGCGGATCGGCGGGGCAAGTGACCGCCATGTTAGGCAGCGCAGCCATGATCCCGAGGTCTTCGAGCCCGTGGTGGGTGTAGCCCTGGGGCCCGTAAGCCAGCCCGCCGCCAACCGAGATCACCGTCACCGGCAGGTCGTGATAGCAGACATCGTTACGCAGCTGCTCAAGGCAGCGCAGCGTCGGGAAATTGGCGATCGAATAGAGCGCGACCCGCTTACCCGAAAGCGCCAGGCCAGCAGCAATCCCGACCATTGCCTGCTCGCACACACCGACGTTGCAATACTGATCGGGCAGCTCGTCGGCGAACTGTTCGAGCACCGAATAGCCAAGATCGGCGGTCAGCAGCATGACATCGGAATGCTCGCGGGCGTAGCTGGTCAGCGCGGCGATGGTCTCGTTGCGCATCAGGCTTCTCCCAGTTCCGCCCCAAGTTCCGCCAGCGCGGCAATCACCTGATCGTCGTCGGGGTTCTTGTAATGCCAGGCGAGCTTGTCTTCCATGAACGAGACCCCCTTGCCTTTGACGGTGTGGCAAATGACCACGGTGGGCCGCGTTGGCAGCACTGGCGGCGCGGTCAGCGCGGCAAGCAATGCGCCGTGGTCGTGGCCGTCAATCTCGTGCACGCCCCAGTTGAACGCGCGGAACTTGTCGGCCAGCGGATGCAGGTCGCTGACTTCGGCGACCGAGCCGAAGCTCTGGATCTTGTTGTAGTCGACGATGCACACGAGGCTGTCGAGCCGGGCATGCTGGGCGAACTGGATCGCTTCCCAGTTCGAGCCTTCGTCGAGCTCGCCGTCGGAAACGATGCAGAAGGCGCGCCAGTCGGCCTGTCCGCGCTTGGCGGCGAGCGCCATGCCGGCGGCGACCGGCAGGCCGTGGCCGAGCGAGCCGGTGGACAGCTCAACGCCGGGGACGGTCTTGGTGACATGGCCGGCAAGGCGGCTGCCGTTCTGGGCGTAGGTCTTGAGCTCGTCGATTTCGATGAAGCCCTGTTCGGCGAGCACCGCATAGACGATCGCGGCGGCATGGCCTTTGGAGACCACCAGCCGGTCGCGGTCCGCCCAGTCGGGCCGGGCCGGATCGGTGCGCATCGCCGCGCCATAGAGCACGGCGAGAATGTCGGCCATCGACAGGCACGAGCCGATATGCGACGCCCGGGCGGCATTGGTCATCCGCACGGCGTGGGCGCGCAGCCGCGCAGCAAGGACCTGCGTGGCGAAATTGGTTGTCATCGCGTCCATCTGCCCCCCGCGTGTCGCCAGAAATTGGCGAATTAACTTCTGTTAAGCAGGCCTACCAAGACATGGTTAACGAAAAGGAAATGCGGCGGGGATCACCACCGCTTCCAAGGCGCTTCGCCCGCAGCCCACAGTTCCTCGAGATAGGCCTTGTCGCGCACCGTATCCATCGGCTGGAAGAAGCCATCATGACGGTAGGCATTGAGCTCGCCATCGGCGGCGAGGGCTTGCAGCGGGGCTTCCTCCCAGACGGTCGAATCGTCGCCGAGGTAAGTCGAAACCTTGGGGGAGAGCACGAAGAAGCCGCCATTGATGTGGCTGCCATCGGCTTTGGGCTTCTCGGTGAAACGCATGACGCGCTCGCCTTCGATCTCGAGGATGCCGAAGCGGCGCGGCGGCAACATGGCGGCGACCGTGGCGAGCTTGCCGTGCTGCTTGTGGAATTTGATCGTCTCGCCGATGTCGATATCGGAAACCCCGTCGCCATAAGTCAGGCAGAAGCTTTCATCGCCGCCGACCATGCCGATCACCCGGCCGAGCCGACCGCCGGTCATCGTCGCCTCGCCGGTGTCGATCAGCGTGACGCGCCAGTTCTCCGCCTCGTTGCGGTGGGTGGTCATGCGCGAATGGGCAACGTCGAACGTGATGTCCGACATGTGCAGAGTGTAGTTCGCGAAGAACTCCTTGATCATGTGGCCCTTGTGGCCAAGGCAAACGATGAAATCGTCGATGCCGTGGGCGGAATACATCTTCATGATGTGCCACAGGATCGGTTTGCCGCCGATTTCGACGAGCGGCTTGGGCCGGCTCGTGGTCTCTTCGCTGAGGCGTGTGCCAAGGCCGCCGGCGAGGATGATGGCTTTCATATGCGTCTGTCCCCTGTGATGAGGAATGACTAGGTAACTATGGTTAACAAAGGCCTAAGTCAGCGGCGGGAAAGCGCCGACCCGAATGCGAGGGCCTTGCCTTTTGCCGGCAAGACCGGATGATGATGGCTGAGGGGATTGGGCGGGCCATGGGAATGCTCAAATGCAAAGGGGCGGAACAGAAGCAGAGCGTGGTCACCTCCGGCGCGGGCTCGGCGCTGTTGCTGCCCGCAGCCCGGGAGATTCTGCAGTCATGAGCGACGCCATGCCAGGGGTCGCCGAAGAAGCTCCGCTCGAATCGGAGCGGCCGATCATCGATCCGCACCTGCACCTGTGGGAGATTTTCGCCGCGACCGGTGCCTCCGCCCTGCCGCAACGCTTTTTCGTGCCCGAGGCAGCGGCGATGATCGCCGCCAGCGGGCGCAATGTCACCCACACGGTGTTCCTCGAATGCGGCGCGATGTACCGCGCCGATGGTCCCACAGAACTGCGCTGCGTCGGCGAGACCGAATTCGCGGTCGGGCAGGCGGCGATGAGCGCCAGCGGCCATTATGGCCCGGCGCGCATCGCCCACCGCATTGTCGGCACGGCCGACCTGCTGCTGGGCGAGGCAGTCGCGCCGGTGCTGGAGGCGCATGTTGCAGCGGGCGGCGGGCGGTTTGTCGGCATTCGCATGAGCGCGGCCTGGCGCGAGGCGGGCATGTTCGGCTTTCCCTGCAACCCCGCACTGCGCGGCCTGCTCGCCCGCCCGGAATTTCGCGCCGGGGCAAAAATGCTCGCAAGCATGGCCCTCAGTCTCGATGTCTGGCTGTTCCACCCGCAACTTGGCGAGCTGATTGCGCTGGCCGACGCGGTGCCGGACCTTGGCATCGTGCTCGATCATATTGGCACGCCAGACATTGCCGGGCTGGGGCAAGCGGCGGTGGCCGAGTGGTCCACGCTGATTGCCGAGCTCGCCCGCCGGCCCAATGTGGTGATCAAGCTGGGCGGGATGGGGATGGACATGGACGGCGCGATCGGCTCGTCACAGCGCGGCCTGTCGTCCGAAATGCTGGCCGAACGCTGGCGGCCCAAGGTCGACACCTGCATCGCCGCTTTCACCCCGGCGCGCTGCATGTTCGAGAGCAATTTCCCGCCCGACAATGCCTCGGCAAGCTATGGCGCGACGTGGAACGCGTTCCTGCACTTCGCGGCGGGCTATTCGGCCAGCGAAAAGGACGACCTGTTCCGCCGGACCGCCGCGCGGACTTACGCAATCGAACTGGAGGACTGATGGACGAGGTGCTGGCACGGCTCGAAGCCGAAAGCGCGATCCGGCGGCTGGTCGCCCGCTATTGCGACGCAGTCAATCGCCGCGATGCCGATGCGGCAGGCCAGCTGTTCGCAGCCGACTGCCGGATCACCATAGCCGGCGGCCCCGAGCGACTGGGGCGTGAGTTGCACACCGAAGGCATGCGCCAGACTTTCGCCGCTTTCGCCTTCCTGCGCCAGCAATGCGACTCAGGGCTTATCGACGTGGCAGGAGATGCCGCCACCGCGCGGCTATCGGTGTTCGAGGCGAGCCAGAAACATGGCGACGCGCGCCTCTCGCTGATCTTCGGGTTCTATGAGGATGGCTATGTGCGCCGCGCAGGGGGCTGGCGCTTCCAAGCCCGATGCTACACCATGCAATATCGCTGCCTGGCCGATGTCGCAAAAACGCAACTGGCCGAGGTGATGCCAGTGGCATTTGCAGCGGATCAGGTTCAACCCTAACGCGCAAGCAAAGGAAGCCGGAATGGACCTGACCCAGCAACTTGCCGACATGCTCAGCCGCGAGGCGATCCGCAACTGCATCGTCCGCCTTGCGCGCGGCGAGGACCGGCGCGATGCGGCGCTGATCAGCTCGGCCTGCTGGGGCGATGCCCATATCGATTTCGGCACCTTTGCGGGCGATTTTGCGACCTACCTCGGCTTCGTCGTCCCCGGCGATCCGGCGCTGCCTTGCACGGTGCATTTCCTCGGCCAGACCCATATCGAGCTCGCCGGCGACAGCGCGAAGGCCGAGACGCTGGTCTCGTCCTACCACCGCATCGACACTGGCGCGGGCCACACCGATTCGACCATCGGCGGGCGCTATCTCGATACCCTCACGCGCAAGGACGGCGAATGGCGCATCGCCAGCCGGGTGATGCTGTTCGACTGTATCACCAATTCCGGCGCCTCGGCCGACTGGTCAGAGGGCGTGATGGGCGCGCCGTTCAGCGCCGAACACTATTCGGGCCGCGCGCATGGCGATTTCAGCGAAGTGTTTTTCGCCGGGGGCTGAGGCTGGACCCGTCGTCTTCGCCGGGTTAGGCTGGCACCGGAGAAACAAGGAGCCTGAATATGGCGATGGGCAAAGTGCTCGACCCGACGTCGAGCCGCGACGACGATATTGCCAGCCCTGGCCCTGATGCCGGGCTGATTGCGGGCAAGCGCATCGGAATCCGGCTCGACCAGATCTGGCGCGCGTGGGACTGGATCGCCGAGGACTGGGCGGCGCGGCTCGAGGCGGCGGGCGCCGAAGTCAGCTTCTGGCGCAGTTGCGGTCGCTCGGGCGCGGAAGGCGAGCGCATGGAGCGCGAGCTCGCCGCCTGGCTGAAAACCATCGACATGGGCATCATCGGCCTCGCCAACTGCGGCAGCTGCACCGGCTGGACCGTGCGCGATGCGATAACTTGCGCAAACACCGGCGTGCCGACAATCGCCATCGCCACCGAGAATTTCCGCACCTTCACCCACGAGATTGCCGCGCGCGGGGGGCGCTCGGGATTGCGCGTCCACGTGCTGCCCTATCCGCTCAACGAGCAGGAACAGGCTGCGGTGAAAGCCATCGGTGAGGCGCATTTCGAGGCGATGCTGGATGAATTCGGCGCGCTGCTGGAAATGCGGCCAGAATTGCAGGACGCCGCTGAATGAGCGTGACGCTGATCCGGCCTTCGCCAAACAGGCTCGTGCCCGCGCCCCGGCCGTTGATCAGCCGCGATTGCGGGCCGGCGGGCTGTGAGGTCGACTGGCTGGCGAGCCGCCGCCACGAGGCAGAGCTTGATCTGGAAGACTTCAACCGGTTCGCCATGGAAAAAGGCTGGGGCGACGGGCTGCCGCTGGTGCCACCGACCGAAAGCCGGGTGCGCGCCTTCCTTGCAGAAAACGACCGCTATCCCGACGAAGTGATCGCCCTCCTGCCGCCCGCCCGCGCCGAATGCACGGTCGAGAAGATCGCGATCAACGCAGTGATGGCCGGCGCGCCAGCGGGATCGCTCGAACTGTTGATCGCGATGGTCGCTGCCGTCGCCGATCCGGACTTCGAGCTTTACGGGATCAACACCACCACCGCGCCGGTCTATCCCGCCTTCATCGTCAACGGCCCGATCCGCGATGCGCTGGATATTCCCTATTCCTATGGCTGCTTCGGCGGGGTCGCAACGCGCGCCAATGCCATCGGGCGGGCTTTCCGCCTGCTGATGCGCAATGTCGCGGGGCAGGTCGCGGGCGTCACCTCGCAGACCACGTTCGGCTCGCCGGGACGGCTGGCCAGCGTGCTGGCAGGCGAGTGGGAGGAGAAGTCGCCGTGGGCCCCGCTGGCGGAGCGCCACGCCGGGATCAAGGGCAATGCAGTCTCGTGTTACGGCACGATGGGGACGATGAACGTGCTCGACACCACTTCACAGGCCCCGCGCGATTTCCTCGAGCAGATCGGCAAGTCGGTGCCCTATGTGGCGGCGAACTGCTTCACACCGGCGATGCCGTTTGCCGAGATGATGGTGGCAATCAATCCGATTTGTGCGGAGATCGTCGGGCGCGAAATGCCTGAAATCACCGACGTGCAGGAATGTCTGTGGCGCTTTGCCAGCGTGCCGGCGGACCTGCTCCAGCGCCAGCACCGCGAGCAGCTGGAAGCACAAGGCAGGGTGCGCGCGGATGGAAGGATCTATGCGGTGCCCGAACCCAAGGACTTCATCCTGTTCGTCGCGGGCGGGCTTGGCGGGTTGCATGCCACCGCGTTCCATAGCTTCGGCTCGTGCCTGACACAGAGCCGGGCGATTGCTTCGACGGCATCGGCCTGAGAGAGCTTTGAGCGGCTTGCGTAAAGCTTGACCCAAAAGTTCCGTCTACCCTGAGCTTGTCGAAGGGCTGATTTTCTTCATGAGGCCGGGTGTGTGGCTCGAACAAAAGGACAACCCTTCGACAAGCTCAGGGTAGACGGGGTTGGGGGTGATCCAGATTTTGCGCAACGTGCTTTAGCGGCGCACCCCGACCATGCCCATGCTGGTGCCGCCCTGCTGCTGATAGCCATCGAAAATGGCGCGGGCGATTTCGGCGATGCGCCAATCGCGGTTGGGCTTGCCGCCCTGCCCGGTGACGTAGATCGCCATGGCAATCGCGCGGCCATCGGGGGTGTTGATGATGCCAATATCGCTGGCGGTGTTCGACAGTGTGCCGGTCTTGTGCGCGATCACTGTGCCTTGGGGCATGAGCCCGGGGATGCGGCGCTTGCCGGTCTGGCAGCGTTCCATTGTCGCGAGCAGGAAATGGCGGCTGGCGGGGCTAAGCCAGTGGCCCTGATAGAGCCCCGCGAGCAGGCGGACCATGGCATTTGGCGTGGCGCTGTCGCGCTCGTCGATGGTGGTGGCGGGATTGACCGCGCCGTCATCGCGCACCAGCGTCGCAATGTCGCGGTCGATGCGCATCCCGGTATTGCCCGTGCGGCGCATCCAGCCGTTCACCGCCGCAGTGCCGCCGACTGCGGCGAGCAGGGCGTCGGTCGCCGGGTTGCTGCTCTTGGTCAGCGCGAGGTCGATCAGCGCCTCGGCAGTCATGTAGTCGCCCGCGCGCACCGGCGCGACGGGACCATCGAACTTGCGGCTGGGAACCGGCACCATCAGCGGATACATATCGGACAGGCGCACGCGCCCGGCATCGACCATTTCGAGGAATGTGGCGGCAATCGCGACTTTGCTGGTGCTGGCCATCGGGAAGGGCTGATCGCCCAGCACCGCGAGGCTGCGTCCGGTGGCAAGATCGACTGCCGCGACGCCGATGCGCCCCTGCGAGCCTTCGGCGAGCCGCGCAAGCTGCGCCTCGAACGAATCGCGGTAGACCGGCGCGCTCTGCGTTACCGTGCGCTGCCCGGCCGAAAAAGTGCGGTCAAACGCGGATTCGATATCGACCGAATCGGCGGCCTGCGCGGCCGAAAGTGGGGCAAGCAACGCGGCGGCCAAAGCCAGCGGCGCGAAAGCCCGGCCCATGCGGAGGAGGATCGAAGCGTTGGTCACAAGGGGTATGCTACCCAGGTCATGCTTTGCAATTCCTTAATGCGTGAGCTTAACAGAGCGCGGATTTCCGTCAAACAAGATGGCGATGAAATGAGGCTGGCCTGCGGGTAACTGCGTATATCGCGTGAGCCAGTGGGTTTGCTGGCTCACGCGAGGCATTCAAATGGCGTATTGCGCGCCCAGTTCGATCACCCGGTTCGGCGGAATGTTGAAATAGTCGGTGGGGTCGGCGGCGTTGCGGTGCAGCGCGATGAACAGCACGTCCTGCCAGATCGGCATGCCAACTTCGGCCGAAAAGGCATAATTGTTGCGGCCGATGAAGAAGCTGGCCTGCGCCGCGCCGGGTACCTCCGCAGATGCCCGGATCAAGGCTTCGCATACTTCGGGCGTTTCCATGAAACCATAGCGCAATTCGACCCGTGAGAAATTATCGTCGATTCGTTCGATATGCAGCCGTTCGTCATCGGGGCAGTGGGGCTGCTTCAGGTTGCGAACAGTCGTGACATAGTTGTGGCGGTGCAGCACATGGTTGTGCTTGATGTTGTGCAGCAAGGCATGTGGCGTAACCGTGTTGTCCGCAGTGAGGTAGATCGCGATGCCTTCCACCCGCGCCGGCGGCCGTTTCATCAGTGCCTTCGCCATTTCGGTCAGCGGCACGGCACTCTCCGATTCCAGGCCGCCGATAAATTTGCGCCCGCGCATCCATGTCCAGATGAGCAGCATGATAACCGCCCCGACTACAAGCGGCATCCACCCGCCCTCCGTGACGCGCAGGATGTTGGCACCGAAGAACAGCAGGTCAATGGCGAGAAACGGCACGATCACAGCGAGCGAAAGCGGCAGGCTCCATTGCCAGCGCCGCCGCATCACGGCAAAGGCCAGGCAGCAGGTCATTACCATGGTGCCAGTAACGGCGATGCCATAGGCCGCAGCCATCGCCGAGGACGTGCCGAAGCCCAGCACCAGCCAGATCACGCCAACCAGCAGCATCGCGTTGATTGCAGGCATGTAGATCTGTCCAGCGTGGCCAGCCGAGGTCTGGCAGATCTTCATGCGTGGCAGCAGTCCGAGCTGGATGGCCTGCTGGGTCAGCGAATATGCACCGGTGATGACTGCCTGGCTGGCAATGATGGTCGCCGCCGTCGCCAGGAGCACCATCGGCAGGCGCACGGCCTCGGGCACCATCTGGAAAAACCAGTCTTGATTGGCGAAAACCGTTCCGCTGCGTTCGGTCTCAGCCAGCACGCTGAGTACGAAAGCGCCCTGACCTAGGTAATTGAGCGCGAGTGCGGGAAAGACCAGGGCCAACCAGCCCAGCCTGATCGGTACCTTGCCGAAGTGACCCATATCTGCCGTGAGTGCTTCCGCACCGGTGACCGTAAGAAACACCGCGCCCAGTACGAACAGGCCGAGCACTCCGTGCGAGAGTACGAAGCTGACGGCATGCCAGGGCATAAAAGCGGCAAGGATCGAAGGATCGTCGGCCAGATGCAGCAGCCCGACTGCGCCGATGGCTAGAAACCAGACGAGGCAAACTGGCCCGAACAACTTGGATACGCTCGCCGTTCCTCGCCACTGGATGGCGAAGAGCGCGATCAAAATAGCAAGACTGATTGCCAGGATGATGGTCTGGTCAAACATGCCGCCGATTCCCGGGAGGGTTTTCAACCCTTCGACTGCGGAAAGAACTGAAAGCGCCGGGGTGATGATAGCATCGCCATAGAACAGCGCTGCGCCAATGGCCCCGAGCGCGATTAGGCTGCCACCTTTCGCCGCCGATCCGCGCAAGGCCAACGCCAACAGCGCCAGCACGCCGCCTTCGCCGTCATTATCCGCGCGCATCAGCAGGATGATGTATTTGACCGTGACGATCAGGATCAGCGCCCACAGCATCAGGCTCATCACGCCGATGATCTCCTCGCGCGCCAGTCCATCGGAGGCTGCCTGGCCCAGCGCCTCGCGGAATGCATAGAGCGGGCTGGTGCCAATATCGCCGAATACGACGCCAATCGCGCCGACAGTCAGAGGTAGAAGTGTTTTGGAGGAATGGCCCTGAGCGGGCTGACTAGTTGCTTCGGCGGGGTCGTCCGCTGCCATATCGGATTGCTGCATTTGATGCGCCCCCGCAGCCGGCACGATAGCCGGGGCGGCGCACCTACTCCTCTTGCAGGCCCGATCAACACCAATCGCTGCAACAGCAGCTGCATTTTTTGCACTTGGCTGGAAACCGGTTTCGGCAAGTTTTCCTGTCAAGAAAAAGGGGCCGGAGGATTGCTCCCCCGGCCCCTTTTGGTGTTCGCGGTTGGCGCGGACTTAGAAGTCCATGCCGCCCATGCCGCCCATGCCGCCACCGGGCATACCGCCCATGGCCGGCTTGTCGTCGGGCCGGTCGCTGATCGCGGCTTCGGTGGTGATCAACAGACCGGCCACGGAAGCTGCGTCCTGCAGGGCAATGCGGACGACCTTGGTCGGATCGATCACCCCGGTAGCAACCAGGTTCTCGTAGACGTCGGTCGCGGCGTTGAAGCCCTGGGTTTCGTCGTTTTCGCGCAGCAGATTGCCGGCAACCACGGCGCCGTCATGGCCGGCGTTTTCGGCGATCTGACGCAGCGGAGTCTGGATCGCCTTGCGGACGATGTCGATGCCGCGGGTCTGGTCGTCGTTGGCACCCTTGAGGCCGTCGAGGGCCTTGGTGGCATAGAGCAGGGCAGTGCCGCCGCCGGGGACGATGCCTTCTTCGACCGCAGCGCGGGTCGCATGGAGGGCGTCATCGACGCGATCCTTGCGCTCCTTGACTTCGACTTCCGAAGCGCCGCCGACCTTGATCACGGCAACCCCGCCGGCGAGCTTCGCCAGACGTTCCTGCAGCTTTTCCTTGTCGTAATCGCTGGTCGTCGTCTCGATCTGCGAACGGATCTGCTCGACGCGGGCCTTGATCTCGTCAGCCGGACCGGCACCATCGATGATCGTGGTGTTGTCCTTGTCGATGGTGACGCGCTTGGCTTCGCCGAGCATGCC
>JANPOS010000009.1:0-46474 GCA_031428115.1 Novosphingobium sp.
ACTACGTCGGCTGGGCGCTTTTGACCGGATGGACCCTTGGGCATGGAAGCTCCTGATTGCTTGGCGTCAAGCATCATAGCACCCGCCGCTACCGATTGCGAGATTCGTCAGCCGGATCACATTTCAAAGTGATGCAGTCCCGCGCGGTGGGCTGGCTTGCCAGACCCGATCAACGCAATAGAATTTCCCGCTTTCATTCCCCCTGCGAATCGCTCAAAGGACGCGGCGAAGTCCTAAAATGCATCAGGAGCAGACACTATAGCACCCCCACCCCGGCGCTCGATGGCGCCCCCCGTCAAGAGCGGGCCACGTTTCAATCAGATGATCGCCGTCGACAAGGTTCGCGTGATCGATGAAAACGGCGAGAACATCGGCGTCATGCTGACCAACGAAGCGATCGAGCAAGCCAATCAGGTTGGTCTCGATCTCGTCGAAGTGTCACCCAACGCCGATCCGCCGGTCTGCAAGTTCCTGGATGTCGGCAAGTTTCGCTATGAGGCCCAGAAAAAGGCCAATCTCGCACGCAAATCGCAAAAGACGCAGGAGATCAAGGAGATCAAGATGCGTCCCAATATCGATGACCACGATTATGACGTGAAAATGCGCAGCGTGCTGCGCTTCATCGATGAAGGCGACAAAGTGAAGGTCACCCTGCGCTTCCGTGGCCGCGAAATGGCGCACCAGCAGCTTGGCATGGACCTGTTGAAGCGGGTGCAGGACGACATCGCCGAAGTGGCCAAGGTCGAAGCCTGGCCGCGCCTCGAAGGACGCCAGATGCTGATGGTGGTCTCGCCAAAGTAGGCTTGCCGCTGGCGACGTGCCGGCCTCGGGGGTTGGCCTGGTGAAGGTAGCATGGTGGGGGTAGCATGACTGGCCAGCGCATCGGTTTCTGGCTCGGCCTTGCCGGCTTTATCGCGACACTGCTGGTTCCCGCGCCTGCGGGCATGCCAGGGCCAGCCTGGCAGGTGGCGGGCCTGGTCTGGTGGATGGCGGCCTGGTGGATGAGCGAGGCGCTGCCGCTCTATGCCACCGCGCTGCTGCCGTTCATCGTGCTGCCCTTGCTGGGCATTGCGGACGCGGGCAAGACTTCCGCGTCATACTATTCGCCGATCATGTTCCTGTTCCTGGGCGGCGCGTTCCTGGCGCTGGCGATCGAGCGCACCGGGTTGCACCGCCGGCTGGCGCTGGCGATCCTGCGGCGCGCCGGAGCCAGCAACAGCCAGTTGCTGCTCGCTGTGATGACCGCAACCGCGCTCCTCTCGACGATGATTTCCAACACATCGACCGCGCTTATCATGATGCCGATGGCGCTCGCCATGCTGGCCTCGGGCGGGGTCGAAAAGGGCGAAACTGCTGGCATGGCCGGCGCGTTGCCGATGGGCATTGCCTTTGCCGCCTCGATTGGCGGGCTGGGCACCATGGTGGGCTCGCCGACCAACGCGATTTCTGCCGGCCTGATCGAAAAATCGCTCGGGGTGAAGATCAGTTTTGCCGAATGGAGCCTCTACGGCATGCCGCTGGTGCTGCTGGCGATCCCGCTTGCGGCCTGGATCATCGGCCGTGTCCAGCGGCTTGCCAGCGACGGTTTCGATCCTGCCGCAGCCCGCCAGGCAATCGACCATGGCGCGGCATGGTCAACGGCCGAGCGCCGTCTGGTGCCGGTGGCGGTGCTGACCGTGGGCTTCTGGCTCGCCCAGCCTTTGCTCGAGCCGCTGCTGCCCAAGGGCGGGCTGACCGATGGCACCATCGCGGCGATTGCCGGCCTGGTGCTGTTCGTCCTGCCCGATGGCTCGGGCCGGCCGATGCTGACCTGGCACGAGGCGAACCGCGCGCCGTGGGACGTGGTGCTGCTGTTCGGCGGCGGCCTGGCGCTCGCCATGGGGATGACCGAATCCGGGCTTGCCGCCTGGCTCGGGCAGATGCTGCTGCCGCTTACCGCCCTGCCGCTGATCCTGGTCGCGCTGGCCCTGGTCGCCTTTGTTGTGGTGGTGACCGAATTTGCCAGCAACGTCGCGGTGGCGAGCGGGATCATGCCCGTGGTTGCGGCGCTGATCGCGGCGATGGGCGCGGATCCGATACTGCTGGCGCTGCCCGCTGCCTTTGCCGCCAGCTGGGGCTTCATGCTGCCTTCGGGCACCGGGCCCAATGCGATTGCCTGGGCGACAGGTCATGTCGCGCTGCCACGCGTGCTCAAGGCAGGGCTCTGGCTGGATATTTCCGGATCTTTCCTGATTGTCGGCGTGGTCTGGGCCGTGGCTGCAATCGCCGGTTGACCGCCCCGCCTCGCTCCCCGATGACAGCTGCAATAATCGGGGAGAAGGCATGAGCGGTTACCTGTCAGAAATCCGCACCCACTGGCGCCCGCTGCTGGCGGCGACCATCGGCATCGGCACCGGCATGTCGACGGCGGGGACGATCACCAGTGTGCTCGCGCCCAGCCTGATCGATGGCAATGGCTGGGCGAGATCGGATTTCGCTGCGGTGGGCATTCTCGGGCTGTTCAGCACGCTTGCCTTCCCGTTCATCGGGCGGCTGGCGGATGTGCTGGGGGTTCGCTGGACGGCGCTGATCGGCCAGGTAACCCTGCCGCTTTCCTATCTCGCCTATGCCACCGTCATGGGCGGCAGCCTGAAGATCTACATGGCGATCTTCATCGTCCAGTCGATGCTGTGCGTGACCACCACGGCCACGGTCTACACCCGGCTGGCGGTGCAGTATTTCACCAGGGCGCGCGGGCTGGCGCTGGCGATTGTCGTCTCGGGTTCGGCAATCTTCGGGGCCATCGGCGGACCGATCCTCAACAATTATGTCGAGGCCCACGGCTGGGAGGCAACCTATCGGGCGCTGGCAGTCTTCGCCACTGTGGCGGCCGTGGTGGTGTTCCTGCTGATTCCGGCCGGTGCGGGACGGGGCAGCAAAGATGCCCCCAAGCGCCGCGCGCGCGATGACTATCCGATGATATTCCGCAGCCGGGCCTTCTGGATCCTGGCAGCAGTCATGCTGCTGTGCAACTTGCCGGCGACGCTGATCCTGGTGCAACTGAAACTCTTGCTGATCGACAACGGCGTCAGCGGGCCGGGCGTTTCGGTGATGTTCACCGCGCTGTCGGTGGGCATGCTGACGGGCCGATTCGTGACCGGTCTGGCGCTTGACCGGTTCGAACCATACCTTGTCGCCTTTCTCACTTTGGGGCTGCCGAGCCTCGGCATCTTCCTGATTGCCTCCAGTCTCGATAGCGCAACCATCCTGACTTTCGCGGTGTTCTGTCTGGGTTTCGCCTTCGGCGCAGAGGGAGACATCGTTGCCTTCCTGGTCGCCCGGCGCTTCGGGCTGGCGGTCTACAGCTCGGTGATGGGGCTGCTGACCGCGACCATGTCGCTATCAACATCACTGGGGGCGGGCCTGCTCAGCTGGACGCTGAACCGCACCGGTAACTACAGTCTGTTTCTGGTCATCAGCGGCACGGCCGTGATCGTCGGGGCGACAATGCTGCTGGCCATGCGGCGCGAGGATCGACCAGGCCCGGCGGCCTGATCAGCCGCTCCACGCCCGTCGCTCTTCGGCCGCGCGCAGCACTTCGTAGGCCAGTTGCAGCGCCTGGAACGCCTTGGCGGCATCCGCATCGCCCGGGCGCACGTCGGGATGCACGAGCTTGGCCTTGGTGCGCCAGGCCTTTTTGACCGCATCGAAATCCGCGTCCGGGGTCAGATCAAGCAATTCGAGCGCGCGCAATTCGTCGCGACTGCGGCTGCCATCGCCCGATCCGGCCCAGCCATAATGCGCTGCCTCGTGGTAGCCCGCATTGTCGCTGCGCTCCGAAGTCTCGCGCGCAGCGGCTTCTTCGGCGGAAAGTCCGGCGAAATAATCCCAGCCTGAATTGTATTCGGCGGCGTGGGTCTGGCAGAAATACCAGCGATCGGGATTGTTCGGGCTCTTGGGCGCGGGGCAGTCGCCAGCCGAGGTGCACCCCACCCGGTCGCACAGCCGCACTTGCGCAGCCTCACGGCTGCCGCTGTAGCCGCGCCAGCGGGGAAAGCCCCAATCGAGTGTACCGCGCGCCTTGGCCATGCGTAGTCGAATAGTCGGCGCGGGCGCGGACGCCAAGCCCCATTCAGTTCATTGAAAATTAAGCTGCCAACCCTATATGCTGCATTGCAATAAGAACTAACGATGCTTATGTTCGCCTAAGTGAGCATTATGGAGCCCAAGATGAGCGACAAGCTGGCGATCTCCTCGGCCTTCTCCGTGTTCCTGATGGCCAGCTATGTGCTGCTGGGCGGCGACGCGCGTCAGGTTGATCTTGTCTCGCAACGCGCCCTGCTCCCCCGCATCGAGGCACCTGCGATCCTTCCGCAGGCCAGTGCGCTGCTGCTGCGTCGCTGATTCAGTCTATCGTCACGGTCACCGCGCGCCGGTTCCTGGCCCAGCTGTCCTCGTCCGATCCCAGCGCCAGCGGCCGTTCCTTGCCATAGCTGACCGTCGCCAGCCGCGAGGCATCGACCCCCAGAGAGGCAAGATAGCTCTTCGCGGCATTGGCTCGCCGCTCACCCAGCGCAAGGTTGTATTCGCGGGTGCCGCGCTCGTCACAGTGCCCCTCGATGGTCGCGCGCTTCCCCGGGTGGCGCAGCAGCCACTGCGCCTGGCTGGTCAGCGCGGCGACATCCTCGCTGTCGATATTGTAGCGGTCGGTCTCGAAATAAATCGTATCCTGTCCGCGCGTGAAGGCGACAAAATCGGCCTGGCTGCCGGGCACGGGGCCTTGCGAGTCCGTGCCGATGCTGGTCGCCGGCCCGGGATCAGGCGGCAGCTGCTTGGGCGCCTTGCTGGCGCAGGCAGAAAGCGCCAGCGCGCCGCTCATCAGCAGCAATGTGGTCATGCGGTTCATGGCACTCTCCTTTGGCATAGTGTTGCAGTGCTCAGGGCCGGATCGGCCCCCAGGCAGGATCGGATGCGTCGGCAGGCGTGGGCAGGCGGCGCTCGTTGCGGCCGGTGAGGTCCACCTGCCACAGCGAAGCCTTGCCGCTGCCGCGTTCGCTCCGGAAAAACTGGATGATGCGGCCATTCGGCGCCCAGCTCGGCGCTTCGTCCTGCCAGCTGTCGGTAAGATAGCGCAAGGTTCCGCCGCCCGGGCTCATCACCGCAACGCGGAAATTGCCCGCAATGTGCGTGAAAGCGATCTGGTCGCCGCGTGGGCTCCATTCCGGCGTTGCCGCCCGCCCGCCAAAGAAACTGATACGCCGCTGGTCCGATCCATCAACATTCATCACATAGACCTGCTGGCTGCCCGAGCGGTCGCTCTCGAACACGATCTTGCTGCTATCGGGCGAAAAGCTGCCGCCGATGTTGATTCCGGGCGAACTGGTCAGCCGCTGGCTGGCCCCGCCTTGCGCAGAGATGCGGTAAATGTCGGTATTGCCGGCTGTGGCCATCGAATAGAGGATCCAGCGCCCATCCGGCGACCAGCGCGGAGCAAACGTGGGATTGCCGGTCGCAGTGACCAGGCGCTGCGAATTCGTTGCCAGATCATAGACATAGATGCGCGGATTGCCGTTCAGATAGGAAAGATAGAGGATCGAGCGATAGTCCGGCGAATAGCGCGGGGTCAGCGCCATCGCCTGCCCGGTGGTTAGGAAACGGTGGTTCGCCCCGTCCGAATCCATCACCGCGAGCCGCTTGATCCGGCGCGATTTGGGTCCAGTCTCGGCGATATAGGCGATGCGGCTGTCGAAGAACGGGTTCTCGCCCGATAGCCGCGAATAGACGAGGTCCGAGCACTTGTGCGCTGCGCGCCGCCAGTCGCCAGGAGCGACCGTCCAGGTAGCCCCAGTCAGCTGCTGGCCCAGTGCCACGTCGAACAGATAGCAGCCGACTGCTATCTGGCCGCCGACAGCGCGGACTGAGCCCTGTACCAGCATCTCGGTGCTGCGCCCCTGCCACAAGCCGAAACTGGGGGCCTGCACTTCACCGAAACTGGGCTGCGGCAGGCCATCGGGGCCAGTGGGCTTGAACAGGCCGTTGTTCCTGAGGTTGCCAGCGATGATCCGCGACAGGCCCCGGCCGAGCTGCGCGGTCGTGCCGGCATTGGTAGCGGTGGGCACATCGGCATCGGTGGCAAAATCGGTGATGGCAATCGAAGTGTCCTGCCAGTCGCTATCGTCAACCACATCTATGGCGGCTTCGCTCGTTGGATCAGCCGGTATCTGCTGGGCTAAGGCTGGTGTTGCCAGCAACGTGAGCAGGATCGTTAGTCTGAATTTCATCGCTAGGTGCTCTTCCTAAATCGCAAGGGCGGCAGCTTCTTCCAAGTATCGTAGAATTCTGCAGGCAACTGGAACGGTGTAGACAACTGAACAGCCCGCATGGCCGCCTCAGCGTGACGTTGAGCTTGAGCCCTGTTGGAATCGTCGATGCCCTCTTGTCCGACTATGGTTGGAGGCTTCGCCAACGTTCCATCCCGATTTAGTTCTATCGCCAGGATGGTCACCAGCTTTTCGGTGTTTACACCTTGAGGGACTCGCCCCTGCCAGTTCGGCCGGACCTGACGCAAAACAGACTGCGCGAAAGAGGCTCTAATTTGCGGGCCGATGTTCGCGGCAGGCGGATTTCGCGAGGCGGCATTGGCTTGCGCGCCGGGCACGCCTTTGAGGAAGTCGTCGGCGATGCGGCTGCCGCCGGCTGGGCGCGCGGCTGGAGCCGGTGCGGCGCGCTGTACCGGTGCCGGGCGGTTCTGCGCGGCGGGACGCGGGGCGGGCCGGGGCTGCGCGACCGGGCGCGGAGCCGGGGTGGCGGCCACGCGCTGCTTCGGTTTGGGAATAGGCCGGGGCGCAGGCCGGGGCACTTGGGCGGCAACCGGCTCGGCCTGGACCTTTGGCAGCGGCTGTGACGGCGGCGCTGCACCGGGTGGTGCAGGTGCCGGCTCGGGCTCGGGGGCGATCACCGGCGCGGCGGGCGGCGCGGCCTGTGCCTGGGGTTCGGGCGAGGCCGATTGCAGGCCGGTCTCTTCCGACAGCGTAACGGCGATGCGCTCGGGCGCAGGCAACTGGCGCGCCGGGCCCGGCTGATAGATCAGCAGCGCCAGCAGCCCGGCGTGCAATGCCGCCGCCAGCGCAAGGCCGGCATAGTCTTCGCCATGGAGCGCGCGTGATGCCATGACGCCGACCTAGTTTTCCGAGCCTGAACCAGCGGTGAGCGCCGGCTCTTCAGCCGAAACCCCTGTCACCAGTGCGATGGTATTGAAACCAGCACGATTGAGCTCGCCCATAACCGCGATTACCCGGCCATAGTCGAGCGCCTTGTCGGCACGCAGGGTGACAGGGCGCGGTTTGCCATCGGCGCCCGGCGACAATGCGGCGAGGCGCGTGGCCAGCTCACCGGGGGCCACCGGCAACTCGTCGATCCAGACCTCGCCGGTGCGCGACAGGGTGATGCCCACCGGACCTTCGGCTTCGGCAAGGGCCTTGGCCCGGCTGTCTGGCAAGTCCACCGGCACTCCGGCTTTCAACAGCGGCGCAGTGACCATGAACACGATCAGCAGCACCAGCATGACGTCGACCAGCGGCGTGACGTTGATTGCCGCCATCGGCGCGCGGCGGGAGCGGCCACGCTGGGTCCGGCGGTGCAGACCGAAAGCCACTAATCCAGCTCCAGATCGCGGCTGAGGCTGGCGTGCAGCTTATCGGCAAAGCGTTGCAGCCGCGCCTCGAACTGGCCGATGCGGTGGCTGTAGCGATTGTAGGCAATCACCGCCGGGATCGCCGCGAACAGGCCGATGGCAGTGGCGAACAGTGCCTCGGAAATCCCCGGCGCGACCACCGCGAGCGAGGAGTTCTGCTGTTCGCCAATCTGGAAGAAGCTGTTCATGATGCCCCAAACCGTGCCGAACAGGCCGACAAACGGCGCGACCGAGCCGACCGTGGCGAAGAAATTGAGCGGTTCGGCCAGCCGGTCGGCCTCGCCGGCAATCGCGCTGTCCAGCGCCAGGGCGATCCGCTGGCGCGCGCCTTCGCGGTCGCGCAGCTGCTTGCCGCCCGAGCGCCGCCATTCGCCAAGCCCGGCTTGCGCGATGCGGGCGGATGCTGCGCTGCTGCCGCCGGCGCTGAAATCGCCGTCATCGGTCTCGCCCTGGCCCGTGCGCCAGAATTCCTTCTCGAATGCATCGCAGCGCCGGCGCGCGCGCGCCAGCCGCCAGGCGAAGGCAATGATCTGGGCCCAGACCCACAGGCTCGCCAGCACCAGCCCGGCAATCACGGCCTGGACGACAATATCGGCGCTGAGGAACAGCCCGATCGGGTCGAGATGTTTGGGCGCGCCCTCGGCAGCGAGAAGCAAAAGAACGGTCATGCGGCTCCTTGTCGGGATGCGAATTGGTCGATGGCCTGGCGCCAGGCCTCAGGTTGGCGGCGCGGGCGGCCATCGGCGCCAACGAAGCCCACGCGCAGCCGCGTATCCGTGAGCAACTCGTCGCCCCGCCAGACTTGCTGGTGCATCCGGCAGCTGGCGGCGCGCAGTTCCTCGGCCGTGGTGGCAATGATCAGCGAATCGTCGAGCCGGGCAGGGCGCAGATAGCGGATGGTGAGCTCGGCAACGGCATAGGCGCCACCGCCCGCCTCATGCACGCCGCGCTGTTCGATGCCCAGCAGGCGCAGCAGCTCGGTCCGCGCGCGTTCGCACCACCGCAGGTAATTGGCATGATAGGCCACGCCCGAAAGATCGGTGTCCTCGAAATAGACCCGCACCGCAAAGCGATGGACCCCGCGCTCGAGAATTCCGCTGGAAGGCTGTGCAAGGCTCGTCATTGCCCGCCAGACTAGCCGCCCGGTGTGCCAGGGGAAAGGCTTGCCAGCCGGCTAAAGGCGTTTCTGCCACACCTTGTCACCAAACGGTACGTTTGTTGCGTTGTCCGGGTCTGGCAAAGCCAGACCCTCGCGCGGCACCGGCCCGGTTCCGGGCAGGAATTTGCGCTTGCGCGAATTCCGGATCAGCAAAAGAAAAGGGCGCGCAAACCGAAAGTTCGCGCGCCCGATCCCTAGATTTTGCCAGATGGCGAAGATTACATCTTCTTGGCAGCATCCGAAGCGGCAGCAGCAGCGTCCTTGGCGGCGCCAGCAGCGTCCGAAGCAGCAGCAGCGGCACCAGCAGCGGCTTCCGTAGCGGTCGCAGCAGCTTCGGTAGCGGCGGTAACGGCGCCCGAAGCGGCGTCAGTGGCAGCAGCAGCAGCGTCAGTGGCAGCAGCAGCAGCGTCAGTAGCAGCCGAAGCGGCTTCGTCAGCAGGCTTCGAGCAAGCCGAGAGGGTCAGGGCGGCGCCAGCAACAGCAGCGGCGAGAACGATCTTGCGCATGAATGGTAATCCTTGAACAGCGAGTGGACCAAGCGCAGCACAAGGCTGAGCCGAAAGCCTACCTCATCGGTAGACTTCGCCGTCAATTACTCATCTTGGCGGGCGGATGCAAGCGCTAGTATCACAACGCGCAGCAAGGCCGGAAATTTCCAGATGGCCGGATAGCGGGCAAATGTGTCCAAGCTGTGGCGAAACGCCGATTGGGAGAAAACCTTCCACCCGGGCTGACCGCGGCGCGCAGGCTTGCTAGAAGGCGGAAATGGAGCAGAAAAACCACCTCTATCTGGTCGATGGGTCGGCCTATATCTTCCGCGCCTATCATCGCCTGCCGCCCCTGACGGACCCCGAGGGGACCCCGGTCGGCGCGGTGTTTGGCTATACGACAATGTTGTGGAAACTGGCCGACGATCTGCACAAGGCGGACGGCCCGACTCACCTTGCCGTGGTGCTCGACAAGGCCGGAACCTCATTCCGCAATGCAATTTACCCGGAATACAAGGCGAATCGCCCCCCCGCGCCTGAAGACCTGGTTCCCCAGTTCCCCCTGATTCGTGACGCGACTCGAGCATTTTCGCTGCCGATGATCGAAGAGCCCGACGTCGAGGCCGACGACATGATCGCCTCCTATGCCCGCGCCGCGACTCGGCAGGGTTGGGACGTGACCATCGTTTCCTCCGACAAGGACCTGATGCAGCTGATCGGTCCGGATGCGGCCGGCGGCGGCCACGTCGACATGCTCGATACGATGAAGAACCAGCGGATCGACCTCGAGGAGGTCGCGGAAAAGTTTGGCGTAACGCCCGATCTGGTCGGCGACGTGCTGGCCTTGATGGGCGATTCGGCGGACAATGTGCCCGGGATTCGCGGCATCGGGCCCAAGACCGCGACCAAGCTCATCCAGGAAAATGGCAACCTGGAAGCTGCACTGGCGGCCGCACCGGCGATGAAACCGGGCAAATTGCGCGATTCGCTGATCGAGCAGGCGGATATGGCGCGGCTCAGCCGGGTTCTGGTGCAACTGAAGGAAGATTGCCCGCTGCCGATCCCGCTCGACGACTTCAAGCTGGACGCAATTCCGCCGGAGCCGCTTTTGGCTTTTCTTGAAAAACACGGATTCACCAGCCTCAGCAAGCGGCTGGGCAGCGGCGCAGGCAGCCCCGAACGCAAGACCCAGCTCAATCCCGGCCCAAAAATTACGGGGGGGCCGGTTACCGCTTCGGCTGCGCCGGTCGAAGGCGCGGCGCGCCAGCCGCTTCCTGAAATGCCCGCGATCGATCATTCGGCCTATGAATGCGTCCAGACACTGGAAGCGCTGGACAGCTGGATCGCCCGGGGCCTGGCCGCGCGGCTGGTCGCTTTCGACACCGAAACCAGCGCGCTCGATGCGATGCAGGCCGATCTGGTGGGGGTCAGCCTTGCGGTGGGGCCGAATCAGGCGTGCTATATTCCGCTGGGCCATGGCGGGACCGACATGTTCGCCGAAAAGCCCGACCAGATCGACCGGGAGGTGGCCGTGGCGCGGCTCAGGCCGCTGCTGGAGAGCGATGCGGTGCTGAAAGTCGGCCAGAACATCAAATACGATCTCAATGTCATGGCGCGTCATGGCGTCGCCATCTCGCCAATCGACGACACCATGGTCATCAGCTTCGATCTCGATGCCGGGCGCGGCGAGGATGGCATCGGAGGGGGGCATGGCATGGATGAGCTCGCCTCGCGCCACCTCGGCCACACCTGCATCGCCTTCAAGGAGGTCTGCGGCACGGGCAAGAAGGCCATTAGCTTCGCCGAAGTTCCGCTCGACCGCGCGACTGCCTATGCCGCCGAGGATGCCGATGTCACCTGGCGGCTGCATGCGCTGCTGAAACCGCGCCTGGCGCAGGAGGCCGCGAGCCGGATTTATGAGCGGGTTGATCGCCCATTGGTTCCGGTGGTGGCGCAGATGGAGCGGCACGGGATCAAGGTCGACCGCGAAAAACTCGCCGGGCTGTCAGCGGAGTTCGCCAAAGAGACCGTCCGGCTGGAGGCCGAGATTTACGAATTGGCCGGCCAGCCGTTCACCATCGGCAGCCCCAAGCAGTTGGGCGATATCCTGTTCGACAAGCTGGGCCTGAAAGGCGGCAAGAAGGGTAAGAGCGGGCAGTATTCCACCGATGTCGGAATCCTGGAAGGGCTGGCGGCGCAAGGCGTCGAGATGGCCGGCAAAGTGCTTGAATGGCGCCAGCTCAGCAAATTGCGCTCGACCTATACCGAAGCCCTGCAGGCGGCGATCAATCCCGCAACCGGCCGCGTCCACACCAGCTACAGCCTCGTCGGCGCGCAGACCGGGCGCTTGTCCTCGACCGAGCCCAACTTGCAGAACATCCCGATTCGCACCGGGATCGGCCGCCAGATCCGCGATGCCTTTGTCGCCGAGCCAGGCAATGTCATTCTGGCGGCGGATTACAGCCAGATCGAGCTGCGCCTTGCCGCGCATATGGCCGATGTGCCGAGCCTGAAAGAGGCTTTTGCCAATGGCGAAGATATTCATTCGCGCACCGCGCTCGAAATGTTCGGTGAAGTGAACCGCGATACCCGCGGGCGCGCCAAGACGATCAATTTCGCCATCCTCTACGGCATTTCGCGCTGGGGCCTGGCGACGCGCCTCGGCACTGAATCCGACGAGGCTCAGGCGATGATCGACCGCTATTTCCAGCGCTTCCCCGGCATCCAGAACTATATCCATGCCACGCTGGAAGGCGTGCGCGAGCGGGGCTATTCGCTCACCCTGTTCGGCCGCAAATGCTGGTTCCCGCGCATCCGCTCGGGCAATCAGGCCGAACGCCAGGGCAGCGAACGCGCCGCGATCAACGCGCCGATCCAGGGCACCAGCGCGGACATCATCAAACGGGCGATGGCGCGGATGATGCCGGCGCTGGAGGGCGCGGGGCTAGGTCAGGTGCGGATGCTGCTGCAGGTGCACGATGAACTGGTGTTCGAACTGCCCGAGGGCGATGTTGGTGCGGCTTCGCCCGTAATTGAAAGGGTGATGGCCGAGGCGGCGCTGCCTGCGGTGAGGCTGGACGTGCCGCTGGGGATCGAGATCGGCACCGGGGCAAGCTGGGGGGCGGCGCATTGAATATCCGCTGCGAGGTAACAACCCCCACCCGTCTATGCTGAGCTTGTCGAAGCACTGCCTTTTACTTCGGAACTTGGCACCCAGCCTCAGGAAGAAGGACAGCCCTTCGACAAGCTCAGGGTAGACGGATTGGGGGTTGAGTCGTATTTCACGCACAATGCCCAATGCAAGAACGCCCAAAGGAAGTGAAATGAACCGGACTTGCATTCCTGTCGAAGAGTCCTTCGCGCGCTGGCACAAAGACCCCGAATACATGAAGGAATACGACGCGCTCGAAGAGGAATTCGCCCTCGCCACTGCGCTTATGCTCGCGCGGGCGGACCTCAGCCAGGCCGAACTGGCCAGGCGCATGGGCACCAGCCAGAGCGCCATCGCCCGGCTGGAAAGCGGACGCTCGCGGCCCTAGACGCGCACGCTGCGCAAATTCGTCGAGGCGACGGGGATGAAGCTGCGGTTTGTGTTTGAGCCGGTGAAGGGGTGAGGGTTGGGCATTGGGCCGAGTTGGTACCCGGAATGTGCGACTCGAAGGAGGGCTAACGCATGAATACTGGCAACAAGGATTCTGCGGAGGTCGTCGAGTTCATGACACTCTTTGCGCGCCTGAAGTACTGGTCCGCAGAAAGTCCCGAGGGATTGAAAGAATTTGCCTCCACCGATGAAAGTGTGAAGGATCTTTGCATCAAACTGTCGTTTGCTGCGTATCTTCTCAAGAAGGACGAGCGGCGGACACGGACGCTTTTCGCAGCCCCGGCGAATCCTGCCTTCATCACAATGCGCCGCGAATACGAAGATCGGTATGAGGAGATCGTAGCCGATATGTGGCTATCAGACTTCTTTCCAGACCTTGGCGACAATGGACGCTCCGACCTTCCGAAAACTGACCAGCAGTGGGAAAACGCCGACGAAGCAGCCAAAGACCAAGCAGGCGGGATTGGATGGGCGATTGGGTTTGCGCAAGAACAGATCGATCAAGAGCATCGGTGGGTCGACCAGCCCGAATTCGTTGAGGAAATTCAAGATGGAATTGATGCCTGGGAACGCCTGACAAAGGAAACGGGCTTTGATCTGCACAGTGTTTTCCGCCGCCGTGAGCTCGTTCCATTCGTCCTTGTCCCTCGCCAGGTTTCGAACAAACATGGCAGTGCCGAAAAGCTTTCCATGCTGAAGAACCTGCAACAGGCACATGACGCATTTGTCTTTGGAGCAAGTTTCGCGGCCTTGGCGCTCATGCGTTCAGTCATGGAGGCGGTCCTCCGCGATCATTATCGAGCTGTTGGCAAAAATCTGGAACAACTTATTAGCAATGCAAAGAGTCGCCTTCCGCGCGGAGTCAGCGCGCAGCGACTGCATCGGCTGCAAGATCTTGCGAATGCAATTCTGCACATTGATCGGGATAAAGATCAAGGTTTGCCCAAGATGGACGAAGTACGGCTGGAGAAGGAAATTATTTCGCTACTTTTCGTTCTGCGCAACCTGATTGAGGGGGGCGATTGAATTCATTATTCTGAGCTCTCGGACAACAATCCGCCGCGTTCGTTCTTCAGGAACCAAAGAGTCTGCCGCGTCACTCCCATTGCACGTGCTGCCGGCGTCGAGATCGGCACTGGCACCAGCTGGGGCGCGGCGCATTGATCCCAAACCATCGCTGAGAGAATGGTGCTGCCGGGGAGGATTGAACTCCCGACCTCAGCCTTACCAAGGATGCGCTCTACCACTGAGCTACGGCAGCATGACCATTCGAACCATTCCGGTGGTGCGGAATTTCGCGGCTCCGGGCATCGCCGGGGCAGGGGCGCGCTATTGTGCGCGGGCGCAGGCAATGTCAAGGCGCTGGCGATGGATGAAACGCCAAAAGCGCAATCACGGGAGGAACGCCTCGCCGCCTCGCTGCGCGAGAATCTGAAGCGCCGCAAATTGCAGGCACGCGCCCTTGCCGACGCCAGCGCGCCCGCCCTTCCCAAAGCGGACACGAAAAGCTAGGGCGTGGCGCTCCGTGACTATGGCCCGCTAATTGGAGCAAATGCCTTGCCTCGCCTGATCCTAGTTCGCCACGGCCAGAGCCAGTGGAATCTGGAAAACCGCTTCACCGGCTGGTGGGATGTCGATCTGACGTCCAGGGGCGAGGACGAGGCGCGCGCTGCCGGGCATTTGCTGGCCGAAAAGGGCATGTTGCCCGATATCGCGTTCACCTCGCTGCAGACCCGCGCGATCCGCACACTGCATCTCGCACTCGAGGCGGCGGGCCGCGTGTGGATCGCCGAGACCAAGGACTGGCGGCTGAACGAGCGCCACTATGGCGGGCTGACCGGGCTCGACAAGGCCGAGACTGCGGCGAAGCACGGCGACGATCAGGTCAAGGTCTGGCGGCGCAGTTTCGACATTCCGCCGCCGGTGCTGGAGGCGGGGTCCGAGTTCGATCTGGCGGCCGATCCGCGCTATGCCGGGATCGCCATTCCGCAGGCCGAGAGCCTCAAGGACACCATCGCCCGCGTGCTGCCCTATTACGATGCGGCGATTGTCCCGGTCTTGCGCACTGGCCAGACTGTGCTGGTCTCCGCCCACGGCAATTCGCTGCGGGCGCTGGTCAAGCACCTGTCGGCAATTTCCGATGCCGATATCTCTGGCCTCGAGATCCCCACTGGGCAGCCGATCATCTATGAGCTCGATGGCGCGCTTGCCGCGCAGGAACGCTATTACCTCTCGGAGTGCTGAACATGGGTGCAGCCCCCAAGGCCTTGGTCGCAATCGTTATGGGCAGCCAGTCCGACTGGGCGACGATGAAATGTGCCGCCGATGCGCTCGACAAGCTCGGCGTGGCCCATGATGTGCGGATTGTCTCGGCGCACCGCACCCCCCAGCGGCTGGTCACATTTGCCGAGGGCGCGGCGCAGGCCGGCTTCAAGGTGATCATCGCCGGCGCGGGCGGCGCGGCGCATTTGCCGGGCATGGTCGCGAGCATGACGCATCTGCCGGTCTTGGGCGTGCCGGTGCAATCAAAGGCGCTGTCCGGGCAGGATAGCTTGCTCTCCATCGTCCAGATGCCCGCCGGAATTCCCGTTGGCACCCTGGCGATCGGCGAGGCGGGCGCGACCAATGCCGGGCTGCTGGCCGCCGCAATCCTGGCGACCAATGATCCGGCGCTGACCGAGCGACTGAAAGCCTACCGCGCCGCGCAGAGCGCTGGCGTTGCGGAAAGGCCAAGCTAGCCACGTGATCCCCCCCGGCGAAACCATTGGTATCCTTGGCGGCGGCCAGCTTGGCCGGATGCTCGCCGTGGCGGCGGCGCAGCTGGGCTACCGGGTCCACATCTATGCGCCCGAGGCAGACAGCGTCGCCGCCGAAGTCAGCGCGGAGTTCACTTGCGCCGATTGGGACGATACCGAAGCCATGGCGCGCTTTGCGGCTGATTGCGCGGTGATCACCTATGAGTTCGAGAATGTGCCGGTCGCGCCACTGGCCGCGCTTGCGGGCAAGCTGCGGCCCGGGACCCGACCGCTTGAAGCGGCGCAGGACCGCCTGACCGAAAAGCGCTTTGCCGAAGCGCATGGCGGCCGGCCCGCGCCGTTCGCGCCGGTGATCGGCGAGGAGGATCTTGCCATTGCCATCGCCCGGATCGGCGCGCCTGGCATTCTCAAGACCCGGCGCGAAGGCTATGACGGCAAGGGCCAGTGGCGCATCGAATCCACGGCCCAGGCCGCCGCGCTGGAGCTTCCCGGCGAACCGCTGCTCTACGAAGGGCTGGTGCGCTTCAGCGCGGAATTCTCGGTGATCCTGTGCCGGGGCATGGATGGCGAACTGCGGCATTGGGACGCGCCGCTCAATGTCCACGAGCAGGGCATTCTCGCGCGCTCGAGCGTGCCGGCATCGCCGTTGATCGAGGGGCAACTGACCGAAGCACGCAGCCTCGCGGCGAAGATTGCCGCCGCTCTGGACTATGTCGGTGTGCTCACGCTCGAATTCTTCGCCACCCGTGAAGGCCCGGTATTCAACGAAATGGCGCCCCGGGTGCACAATTCCGGGCACTGGACGATCGAAGGCGCGCTCACCAGCCAGTTCGAAAACCACATCCGCGCGATCTGCGGCCTGCCGCTGGGAGCCACCGCCCGCACGGCCAGGGTGGTCGAAATGCGCAACCTGATCGGCGATGCGGCAGATGACTGGGCGGCCATCCTCGCCGATCCCGCCAATCACCTGCACCTCTATGGCAAGGGCGAGGCGCGCCCCGGCCGCAAGATGGGCCATGTCACCCGGCTGGTGCCGGGCTGATGCGCCAATGAGCCGTTCATGAGCCGCGAGGTGTTTCTGGTTGCGGCCATGGCTGCCAATCGCGTCATTGGCGCGGCTGGCGCGATGCCCTGGCATATTCCCGCTGACTTGCGCCGGTTCAAGTCGCTGACCATGGGCTTGCCGATTGTGATGGGGCGCAAAACCTTCGATTCGCTCCCCGGCGTGCTCCCCGGGCGGCGGCACATCGTGATCACCCGCGATCCTGCATGGGCGGCAGAAGGGGTGGAAGTGGCAAGCAGCCTCGCAGCCGCGCTTGCCCGCGCCAATTCAGCCCACATCGCCGTGATTGGCGGCGGAGAGGTCTATGCGCTGGCCCTGCCGCACGCCGCGCGGATCGAGCTGACCGAAGTGCACTGCGACTATGCCGGTGATGCCTTCATGCCGCCTTTCGGCCCGATAGGTGATGGGGGCTGGCGCGAGACTTTCCGTGAGGAACATGCCGCGCAAGATGGCCGACCGGCCTTCGCGTTTACCACGCTGAAGCGCAAGGCGGCGCCCACGCCATGATTCGCCTCGACCACCGCCAGCCGATCCCTGAGGCTTTGCGCGGCGCAATTCTGGCGCTGGGCAATTTCGATGGCTTCCATCTTGGCCATCAGGCCGTGGTTGGCGAGGCGCTGGAATGGGCGCGCAGCGAGGGCTGCCCCTGCATCGTCGCGACCTTCGATCCGCACCCGATGCGCCATTTCAAGCCCGATGTGCCGCCCTTTCGCCTGACCACGCTCGATCAGCGGCAGGAACTGTTCGCGGCGGCTGGCGCGGACGCGATGCTGGTGTTCCATTTCGATGGCGCCATGGCAGGCCAGCCGGCAGAAGACTGGGCCGAGGGCATGATCAGCCGCCATCTCGGCGCGGCCGGCATCGTCACCGGCGAGGACTTCACCTTCGGCAAGGGCCGCGGCGGAAATCCGGCGCTGCTGCGCGAGCGCGGGGTCGAAACCCGCGCTGTGCCCGCTGTTCAAGATGAGCAGGGCGTGATCTCCTCCAGCCGCATCCGCGAGGCTTTGCGCGCGGGCGACTGCACTGAGGCCACCCACCTGCTCACGCGCCCTTTCACGATCCGGGGCGTGGTCCAGCACGGCGACAAGCTGGGGCGCACCATTGGCTTCCCCACCGCCAACCTCGATCTCGGCAGCTACCTGCGCCCGCATTACGGCATCTATGCCGTGACCGGCCAGTTGCCAGACGGACGTATGCTGCAAGGCGCGGCCAACATCGGCGTGCGGCCAACTTTCGATCCGCCCAAGGAGCTGCTCGAGCCGTTCTTTTTCGATTTTTCCGGCGATCTCTATGGGCAGCAGATCGACGTCGCCTTCCACCACTTCCTGCGCGACGAGGCGAAGTTTGCTTCGCTTGAGGCATTAACCGCGCAAATGCAGCGGGATTGCGACGAGGCTAGGAAACTTCTAAGCGCCGCCCCACAATGACCGAACAACGCGACTACAGAGACACCGTCTTCCTGCCGAAGACCCTCTTTCCCATGAAGGCCGGCTTGCCGCAAAAGGAGCCGGGCATTCTCGCGCGCTGGCAGGCCGAAGACATTTACCGGCAGCTGCGCGATGCCCGCGCCGGCCGCGAAAAGTTCATCCTCCACGATGGCCCGCCCTATGCCAATGGCGACATGCACATTGGCCATGCGCTCAACCATATCCTCAAGGACATGGTGGTGCGCACGCAGAGCCTGATGGGCAAGGACGCGCCCTATGTGCCCGGCTGGGATTGCCACGGGCTGCCGATCGAATGGAAGGTCGAGGAGCAATACCGCAAGAAGAAGCTAGACAAGGACCAGGTCGATCCGGTTGAGTTTAGGGCGGAATGCCGCGCCTATGCGCAAGGCTGGGTGGATAAACAGCGCGAGCAATTGCAGCGGCTGGGCGTGAATGCCGACTGGGACAATCCCTACCTGACGATGGATTTCGCCGCCGAAGCGACGATTGTTGCCGAGCTGATGAAGTTTGCGGAATCGGGCCAGCTCTATCGCGGGGCCAAGCCGGTGATGTGGTCGCCGGTGGAGAAGACCGCACTGGCCGAGGCCGAGGTCGAGTATGAGGACATCGTCTCGACGCAGATCGACGTGGCGTTCGAGATTGTTGAGTCGCCGATTGCCGAGCTGGTCGGCGCCCATGCGGTGATCTGGACAACGACGCCGTGGACGATTCCGGTCAATCAGGCATTGGCTTATGGGGCTGAGGTTGAGTATGTTTTGGTTGGTTTTGGGGCGGTTGAAGACTTTGCTCCTTCGATGTCCGTCCCCGAGCCAGTTATGGACCACCCATTTCTCGCGGCCATTCGTGACAAGCGATTTCTGGTTGCAAGACATCTCGTCCAGCCTTTCCGGCAGCGCTTGAATGCATTTGCAAAGGCTCAGGTTCCGGATCGGAGCTTCGACTTGCAGGTCTGCACAGCTCCTGACCTTTGGGTGGGCAAAGGCTCCGACCTCGCCGGATCAATCGCCCGCCATCCAATGGCCAACCTTTTCCGTCACCCCGGGCTTGACCCGGGGCCAGGCTCTGGTTCCAGCGCGGCGCAAGAAGGCAGCGGGACCCCGGATCAAGTCCGGGGTGACGGGGTTAGTCGGGTCAATTTGGATTCGCCGCTCGCCGATTTCTTCATGCGCCCCCGCCCGTTCCTCGATGGCTCGGACTTCGTCACGACGGAGACCGGCACCGGCCTCGTCCACATGGCCCCGGATCACGGCGAGGACGATTTTGCGCTGTGCAAGTCGGTGGGCATCGAGCCGGTCTTCGCGGTTGAAGCCGACGGCAAGTATCGCGCCGACTGGGCCTGGCTCGGCGGGCAGGGCAGCGTCATCAATGCCAAGTTCAACGCGCCCGATGGGCCGATCTGCGAGGCTTTGCGCGAGGCGGGCGGCTTGCTCGCGGCCTCGGCGGATTACAAGCACAGCTATCCCCATTCATGGCGCTCCAAGGCCAAGGTGATCTATCGCTGCACGCCGCAGTGGTTCGTGCCGATGGATCGCGCCACCCCCAACCCCGCTCAGGCTGAGCCTGTCGAAGCCCCTGCGCAGGCCCTTCGACAGGCTCAGGGCGAGCGGACGTTGAGGGAAACCGCGCTTGCCGCAATTCAGGACACCCGCTGGGTCCCGGAAAAGGGCGAAAACCGCATCCGCAGCATGGTCGAAGGCCGCCCGGACTGGGTGCTCAGCCGCCAGCGCGCCTGGGGCGTGCCGATCACGCTGTTCGTGGCCAAGGGCACCAACCAGTATCTCGATGACCCGGCGGTCAACGCGCGGATCGTCGCGGGCATCCGCGAGGGTGGGGTGGACGCATGGTCCGAAGCCCGCGCGCAGGAATATCTCGGGCCGGACTACAAGGCAGACGACTACGAGCGCGTCTCCGACATTCTCGATGTCTGGTTTGACAGCGGCTGCACCCATGCCTTCGTGCTGGAAAGCGGCAAATGGCCCGATCTGGTGCGCCCGGCGGGCCATGTAGGTCCGTGGGCCGACCTTTATCTGGAAGGCAGCGACCAGCATCGCGGCTGGTTCCAGTCCTCGTTGCTGGAATCATGCGGAACGCGCGGCCATGCGCCCTACAAGGCCGTGCTCACCCACGGCTTCACCATGGACCAAAAGGGCATGAAAATGTCCAAGTCGCTGGGCAACACCATCGATCCGATCAAGGTGATGGAAACCAACGGCGCGGACATCATCCGGCTGTGGGCGCTCTCGGTCGATTACACCGAGGACCACCGCATCGGCGATGAAATCCTCAAGGGCGTGGCGGATCAATACCGCAAGCTGCGGAATACGTTTCGGTATTTGCTAGGCGCGCTGGACGGGTTTTCGGACGACGAGAAGGTCGATGTTTCGGCCATGCCCGAGCTGGAGCGCTATGTGCTGGCGCTGCTGGCGAAGCTGGACGGCACGTTGAAGCAGGCCGTCGCGGACTACGATTTCAATACCTATGTCCGCGCGCTGACCGATTTCTGCAACGAGGATTTGAGCGCGTTCTACTTCGATATCCGCAAGGATTCGCTCTATTGCGACGCGGCGGATGCGCCGAAGCGGATGGCCTACCGCACGGTGCTGGATGCGCTGTTCCATGCCTTGGTGCGCTTCGCCGCGCCGGTGCTGGTGTTCACGGCGGAAGAGGTCTGGGGGACGCGGTTTCCCGAGGGCGGGTCAGTGCATTTGCTGGAGTGGCCTGAGGCTGATGCCGCTGACATTGACTTTGATCGGTGGGGCGCACTTCGCGCTTGGCGAATGAAAGTGAACGAGGCTATCGAGCCACTTCGGCGTGAAAAGACGTTGGGTTCCGGCTTGGAAGCCGAAGTGGAGCTGTTGGCTCCTGACACGCTGCCGCAACGCTTGGATGGCCTTGGTCTAAGCGAACTTTTCCTGACTGCCGATGTGCGGATCAGGCCAAATGGTGGCGATGAAGTTCAAGCTGTGGCCACCCGCACCACCCACCACAAATGCGGCCGCTGTTGGCGTCATCTCCCCGACGTCGCCGAAGACGGCACGCTGTGTTCACGCTGCGATAAGGTCGTGGCAGGCATGGACGCCGCGTGACTCTCGCCCCGCGCCATACCCTCGGCCTCGCTTTCGCCGCCGCCATCTATGCCACCGATCAGCTGCTCAAGTGGCTGATGATCGGGCCGCTGATGTTGCGCGAGCTCGGCGTGATCGAAGTGCTCCCGTTCTTCGACTTGCGCTGGACCGAGAATTACGGCGTATCGCTCGGGCTTTTCGTCGCCGAAAGCGATCTCGGGCGCTGGATCCTCGTCGCGGTCACTGCCGCGATTGCCGTCACGGTGCTGGTCTGGATGCTGCGCGAGCGGGCGAAGGGCGATATTCTCGCGCTCGGCCTCGTGCTCGGCGGCGCGCTGGGCAATATCACTGACCGGGTGCGCTTCGGCCATGTCGTCGACTATGCCGACCTGCATTTCGGCACGTTTCGCCCCTTCCTGATTTTCAACCTCGCCGATGCCGCTATCACCATCGGCGTTCTGATTATCCTTGCCCGTTCGCTCCTCATGCGCGAAAAGCCGCAAGCCAAACTGGAAACCTGATCCCATGCGCAAGATTCCTGCCATTGCCCTCACCTTCGCGACGACTGCCATGCTTTCCGCCTGTGGCGGCGGCGGCGGGCTGTTCAACCGCGACCGGCCCGATGAGTTCGCCGTGCAGCGCCAGATGCCGCTGGCCGTGCCGCCCGATTTCGCGCTCAACCCGCCCCAGCCCGGCGCGCCGCGCCCGGCAAACACCAACACCCAGAGCCAGACGCTGGAGGCCCTGTTCGGCGGTCAGAGCCCGCGCAGCGATGTGGAGCGCAACACCACCAGCCGCGCCGGCACGCCCGCGCCCGGCATCCGCTCGGCAGTCGGCGATCCGATGACCAACACGGTGGCCAAGGGCGAAGTGACCCGCGACATCCTCGCCGCGCCGCAGGGCGATGGCCAGGCAGCGCAGGCGGCTATCGGCAGCTAGGGCGGCGTGCGCGAAATCTACATCGTTTCGTCATTGCGAGCGTAGCGAAGCAATCCAGTGCAGTTCTACGCTGGCCTAGATTGCTTCGGGACTTCGCCCCTCGCAATGACGAGTCATATTTGATGCATCCCGATCTAATCAGGCAGTTGCCGGTTTAGTTTCAGCACTTCGCCGGCGAGATAAAGCGAGCCGGCAATCAGCACCCGGCCTTGCGGGGGCAGCGCGCTCAGCGCCGCCTCCAGGGTGTCCGCGCCGCATGCATCTGCGCCAAAGGCCGAGGCCGGATGGCAATCGTGTCCCGGCACCGGCACTGCGGTAATGCTCGCCAATTGCCCGGCCAGCGGCGCGACCAGCGCGGCAGGGTCCTTGTTCGCCAGCATCCCGATCACGAGATGCAGCTTGTCTCCGCCAGCGAAATGCCGCGCAATCGCCGCGCCCGCATCGGGATTGTGGCCACCATCGAGCCACACCTGCCGCCCGGGCGTCAGCGCGGTTAGCGGCCCGGCCTCCAGCAGTTGCAGCCGCGCCGGCCAGCGCGCCGTGACGATCCCGGTGGCCATGGCCTCCGGCGAGACTTCTACCCGGTCCTGATGGCGCAGCATGGCGACCGCGAGCGCGGCGTTGTCTGCCTGATGCACGCCCGCAAGCGCGGGCAGCGGCAGCGCCAGCGGGCCATAGCAGTCATGGTATTCAATGCCTCCGCCGCGCAGTTCGGCCGCCCAGGCATGGCCGCGCATGAACAGTTCAGCGCGATGCATTCGCGCGGTCTGTGCCACTGCGCTCGCAACTTCGCGCGGATAACTCTGCGTCACCAGAGGCGCGCCGGGCTTGGCAATGCTCGCTTTCTCGAAGGCGATGCGCGCCAGCGGTTCCTGCGGCACGCCGACTTCGGGGCGCAGCAGGAAGGCCTCGTGGTCGATGCCGAGGGAAGCGATGCCGCAGGCGGCGGGCTGCGCCAGGACATTGGTCGCATCGAAGCGCCCGCCGAGCCCGACCTCGATCACGCAGGCCTCTGCCGGATGCCGCGCGAAGGCCAGAAAGCAGGCCGCCGTGGTTACTTCGAAAAAGCTGGGGTTCAGGTCTTCGCTCGCATCGAGCACTTCGGCGAGGAGCTGCGCGAGCAGTTCGTCCGAAATCAGGTTGCCGGCGATGCGGATGCGCTCGTTATAGCGCACCAGATGCGGTTTGGTCGCGGTGTGGACAGTCAGGCCCTCCGCCTCGAGCATCGCGCGCAGATAAGCGCAGGTCGAGCCCTTGCCATTGGTCCCGGCGACATGGAAGGTGGGCGGCAGCTGGTTCTGCGGATCGCCCAGCCGCGCACAGATCGCGGTGATGGTTTCCAGCCCGAAGCGGCCCTGCGGCAGCGATAGCGCGGCGAGCCGGTCGAGCTGGGCCTGGACCGCCGCATTGTCCGATGTCGCGAAGTCGCGCACTGCCTATCGCGCCGAATGCACCGCTTCGGCCAGCGCCCGCGTTGCTGACCGGATCGCATCGGGCGCAGTGTCGCCATGTTCGGCCACCAGTTCGACCAGCGCCGAGCCGACGACCACGCCATCTGCGACCTTGGCGATGGCCGCGGCCTGCTGCGGCGTGCGCACGCCAAAGCCAACCGCGATGGGCAGGTCGGTTGCCGCTTTCAGCCGGGCGGCCGCCTGTTCGATCGAGCCGAGCGCGGCCTGCTGTTTGCCGGTGATCCCGGCAACCGAGACGTAATAGAGGAAGCCCGAGGTATCCTTGAGGATGACCTTGAGCCGCGCCTCGTCGCTGGTCGGCGTCACCAGGCGGATCAGCGATATGCCAGCGGCGCGCAGACTCGGGCCAAGCTCGGCGTCCTCCTCGGGCGGGATATCGACGCAGATCACTCCGTCGACGCCCGCTTTCGCGCATTCGGCGGCGAACCAGTCGCTCCCGCGCGTGGTCATCGGGTTGGCATAGCCCATCAGCACCAGCGGGGTGCCTGGATGCCGGGCGCGGAAGGCGGCGGCGATGCGGAAGATCTCAGCGGTCGTGGTGCCCTTGGCCAGGCTGCGCAGGTTCGCCGCCTGGATCGCCGGGCCATCGGCCATCGGATCGGTGAACGGCATGCCGAGCTCGATCACATCGGCGCCGCCTTCGACGAGCGCGTCGAGAATATCAGCGGTCGGGCCATCGCCGGCGGTGACGAAACAGACGAGGGCGGCGCGGCCCTTGGTGAAAGCATTTGCGAAGCGGGTCATGGCGGGCGCGCCTATCACAGCTTGCCCGCCAATGCACCTGCATTGCGGCGCTGTCCTTCCCCAATCGGTGATTGATCCGCAGAGGCGCTCCGTGCCACTAGGGGCGGATGAACCCCGGCTACCACGCAACCGCTCCCGCACCCGATGCGCGCCATGAAGGCTGGGCGACGCTGAGGCGCTTTATCCCCTACCTGTGGCCGCGGGACAACATGGGCCTGCGCTGGCGGATCGTCGGCGCGCTGCTGCTGATCCTCGCTGCCAAGTCGACGTTGCTGCTGCTGCCGTTTGCCTACAAGCGCGCAGTCGATGCCATGGGGAATCTGGGAGGCGGCAAGGCGCTCACCGAGGCTGCACCGGCGCTCACTGTCGCCTTCGCATTCGTCATGGCCTATGCGCTCGGCCGCTTTGCCAGCGTGCTGTTCGACAACTTGCGCAACATTGTGTTCGAGCGCGTCGGCCAGGATGCGACCCGGGCGCTGGCTGAGGACGTTTTCGCGCGGCTGCACCGGCTCTCAATGCGCTTCCACCTCGCCCGGCGCACCGGCGAAGTCACCAAGGTGATCGAGCGCGGCACCAAGAGCATCGATGTCATGCTCTATTTCATGCTGTTCAACGTCGCGCCGACCGTGCTGGAACTGACAGCGGTCGCGATCATCTTCTACTTCCATTTCGGCTGGGGGCTGGTGCTGGCCACGGCGGTTGCGGTCATCGCCTATGCCTGGGTGACCCGGGCGATCACGGAGTGGCGCAATGCGCTGCGCTCGGAAATGAACCGGCTCGATGGTCAGGCGCTGGGCCGCGCGGTCGATAGCCTCCTGAATTACGAGACGGTGAAATACTTTGGTGCCGAGGCGCGCGAACAGGCGCGCTATGCCCAGGCGACACGCGCCTATGCCGATGCCGCTGTCACTTCGGAAAATAGCCTCGCCGGGCTCAACGTGGCGCAAGCGCTGGTGGTCAACCTGCTGATGGCGGGCGCGATGGGCTACACCGTCTGGGGCTGGTCGAAAGGCGAATACAGCGTCGGCGATCTGGTTTTCGTCAATACCTACCTGACCCAGCTGTTCCGACCGCTCGACATGCTCGGCATGGTCTATCGCACCATCAGCCAGGGGCTGATCGACATGGCGGCGATGTTCAAGCTGATCGATACCGAGGTCGAAGTGGAAGACGCACCCGGCGCCCCGGCGCTGATCGTGCGCCAGCCAAGTCTGGTGTTTGACAACGTCACATTCGGCTATGAGCGCGATCGCACGATCCTCAGCGGCCTCAGCTTCGAGGTTCCCGCCGGCAGCCAGGTCGCGGTTGTCGGGCCATCGGGGGCGGGCAAGAGCACTATCGCCCGGCTGGTGTTCCGCTTCTACGATCCGTGGTCCGGCCGCATCCTGATCGACGGGCAGGATATTGCCAAGGTGACGCAGGCGAGCCTGCGCGCCGTGATCGGCATCGTGCCGCAGGATTCGGTGCTGTTCAACGACACCATCGGCTACAACATCGCCTATGGCCGCGACGGCGCCGATGCTGCGGATGTGGAAGCGGCGGCGAGGGCTGCGGCGCTGATGGACCTGATCGGGCGGCTGCCGCAGGGCTTTGAAACTGAAGTCGGTGAGCGCGGGCTGAAGCTGTCAGGCGGCGAGAAACAGCGCGTCGCCATTGCCCGCACGCTAGTCAAGAACCCGCCGATCCTGCTGCTCGATGAGGCCACCAGCGCGCTCGACACGCGCACCGAGCAGGACATTCTGGCGACGCTCCATGCGGTGGCCGAAGGGCGCACCTCGCTGAGCATTGCGCACCGGCTTTCGACGATTGCCGACGCCGATATGATCCTGGTGCTCGATCAGGGCCGACTGGCGGAAAGCGGCACGCACGGCACGTTGCTGCGCCGCGACGGGCTCTATGCCGAAATGTGGAACCGGCAGGCGAGCGAGGTTGAAGCGGAGAAAGAAGCGGCGGAGTAGAGTTACTTCACCACGTCCGCCTCGCCCCAGACAACCGCCTGCGCCGCCTTCATGCAGTTGTTCTCGATATCCCAATGGATACTCGGCGAGCCATAGAGCCGCCAGCCTTGCGTCAGCGCTTCGGACACACGCTCGCAAAAGGCGCGGTCGTCCTTGCCGGTGAGCAGGCGATAGATCGGGTGGCTGTCGGGGGTCTGGTGCATGGTAGTAGGATGATAGCCCCACATCCTCGTCATTGCGAGCGTGGCGAAGCAATCCAGAGTCGCGTAACCCGCCCTGGATTGTTTCGCTGCGCTCGCAATGACGAAAGGGCTTGAGATTTGTCATTGCGAGGAGCGTAGCGACGAAGCAAACCAGTGCGATGAAGCGTGACTTTCAGCCCGCAGTCTACATCATGGCAAACAAGCGCAATGGCACGATTTACGTCGGTGTCACATCCAATCTGCCGGTAAGAGCCGCTCAGCACCGCGAGGGCGCGATTGGCGGCTTCACCAAACGCTACGGCTGCAAGCTTCTCGTCTGGTTCGAAATGCATTCAACCATGGAGTATGCGACCCTGCGCGAGAAACAGCTCAAGGGCGGCTCGCGCAACCGCAAGCTGGCGCTCATCGAGAACGTCAATCCGCAATGGAAGGATTTTTTCGCAGACATCTGCGCCTAGCCGCTCTGGGTTGCTTCGTCGCTGCGCTCCTCGCAATGTCGAAAGGGAATGCTCACATCCCCGGAAACCGAGCGAACTCCGGCAGCCGGTGCGCCTCGGCCATCCAGCCGATGCGTTCGGCCACCTGGATGCGCGCCTGCGGGGCGAAGGCATCCGGATCATCGAGCGTCGCCAGTTGCACGTCGACGATGCCCGGCAGCACTTCTGCGTTGCGGAACCACAGCGGGGTGCCGCATTGGCCGCAGAAGCTGCGCATAGCCTTGCCCGAGCTGTTGCGCGTTTTCGCTTCGCCTTGGGTCACCGCAAAATCGCTTTCGCCAAACGCGACCCAGGCGACGATCGGCGCGCCGCTTGCCTTGCGGCAGTCGCGGCAGTGACACAGCGCCACATGCTCCGGCGCGCCGCTCACCCGGTAACGCACTGCTCCGCAGTGGCATCCGCCTGCATGTCCCATCGCCGAATCTCCCTGGCTCGCGAGATTACCTCAACAGCTGGAACATTCAAAGAACGTATTTCGACAGATCGCTGTCCTTGGCCAGCCCATCGAGCCGCACCGCGACATAGTCCTCATCGATTGTCACGGTCTCGCCGACCCGGTCCTCGGCCTCGAAGCTGAGGTCTTCGAGCAGCTTTTCCATCACCGTCTGCAAGCGCCGCGCGCCGATGTTCTCGAGGCTTTCATTCACCTGGCACGCGATCTGGGCAACCTTGCGGATCGCCGCCGGCGTGAAGTGCAGCGTTACCTTTTCGGTGCCGATCAGCGCGCAGTATTGCTCGACCAGATTGGCGCGCGTATCGCTGAGGATGCGCACGAAATCTTCCTCGGTCAGCGCCTTCAGCTCCACCCGGATCGGCAGGCGGCCCTGCAATTCGGGCAGCATGTCTGATGGCTTGGCGACGTGGAACGCGCCGCTGGCGATGAACAGCACATGGTCGGTCTTCATCGGGCCGTATTTGGTCGAGACGGTCGTGCCTTCGATCAAGGGCAGCAAGTCGCGCTGGACGCCCTCGCGGCTGACCGAGCCGCCCCGCACATCGCTGACCGCGATCTTGTCGATCTCGTCGAGGAAGACGATGCCGTTGGTCTCGGCATTGGCCAGCGCCACGCGGGCGACATCGTCCTGGTCCATGCGCTTTTCGGCCTCTTCATCGACCAGCTTGTCCCAGGCATCGGGCACTTTCAGCTTGCGGCGCTTGAGGTTCTGTTTGCCGAATGCCTTGCCCATCATGTCGCTGAGGTTGATCATGCCGACATTACCGCCCATGCCGGGCAGCTCGAACGGCATCGCGGGCGCGTCTTCGACCTCGATTTCCACCTCGACGTCGTTCATCGCATTTTCGACGATGCGCTGGCGGAAGCTTTCGCGGGTGGCCTCGGATGCGCCGTCGCCGACCAGTGCTTTCAGCAAGCGGTCCATTGCCGCCTGACTGGCGGCTTCGCGCACGGCCTCGCGGCGGCGGTCCTTTTCCAGCCGGATCGCCTCTTCGACCAGATCACGGGCAATCTGTTCGACATCGCGGCCGACATAGCCAACTTCAGTAAACTTGGTCGCCTCGACCTTGACGAACGGCGCTTCGGCGAGCTTGGCGAGCCGCCGCGATATCTCGGTCTTGCCGCAGCCCGTCGGCCCGATCATCAGGATGTTCTTGGGCGTGACTTCGTCGCGCAATTCCGGCGGCAATTTCTGCCGGCGCCAGCGATTGCGCAGCGCGACGGCGACCGCGCGCTTGGCGTCGGCCTGACCGACGATGTGCTCGTCGAGCGCGGCAACAATGGCTTTGGGAGTGAGATTATCGGTCATGGGTTCTCGAAAAACGGAGAAAGGTCAGGATTCGATGGTTTCCAGCGTCACCCGATCATTGGTGAAGACGCAGACTTCGGCGGCGACCGCCATGGCCCGGCGAGCGATCTTCTCGGGATCATCCTCGTAATCCACCAGCGCGCGGGCGGCGGCGAGGGCATAGTTGCCGCCCGAGCCGATTGCCGCGATCCCGCCTTCGGGCTCCAGCACGTCGCCATTGCCGGTGAGGATCAGCATGACTTCCGCATCGGCCACGATCATCAGCGCCTCAAGGTTGCGCAGGTATTTGTCGGTGCGCCAGTCCTTGGCCAATTCGACTGCGGCGCGCATCAGCTGACCCCTATGCTGCTCCAGCTTCTTTTCCAGCCGCTCGAACAGGGTAAATGCATCGGCAGTCGCCCCGGCGAATCCGGCGATCACCGACCCGCCCTCACCGATGCGCCGCACCTTGCGGGCATTGGGCTTCATCACCGTGTTGCCCATCGAAACCTGGCCATCGCCGGCGATGACGGTCTTGCCGCCGCGCTTGACGCCGATGATGGTGGTGCCGTGCCACTGGATCAGGCCGTGGCTGGCCGCATGTTCGTTCATGCCAAGCGATATATGCTCGCCTGCGCCCCATTCAAGTCAGGCGTTCAAGTCAGCTGCCGTTGGGACCGCTACCACCTCCGCCGCCACCGCCGCCAACGCCCGGCGCGCCAACCGAGCCGATATTGCCGAACAGATCTTCCAGAAAGCCGCGGTTCTTGCCGAGCGTCGGTGTCTTGTGGCCATCGGGATCGAGCCGCGCGATTTTTTCCGATCCGGCGCGGTCAACGCCAGCGACATTGCCGGCGGCATCGAAGCGCACGCGCAGGATCACCTGATTTTCGGTGCGTGGGCGGCGGAACGCGGACTGCCTGGTATTCTGCGAGACATAGAACCAGGCCTGCTCACCGAACTGGCTGATGAAAGTCGGCCGCCCCAGCGCGCGCTCGACCGATTGCCGGTTGTCGACCCCGGGCTGCACCGAATCGACCAGTGCGCTGTCAATCAGATAGCCGCGATGATCGCGGATCGATGCGCAGCCGCCGGTCAGCGCCGCGATGGCAGCGAGCGCCAGCGCCGTCCGGCCCCAGCGCTGGCCAAAATGCCGCAAACGGGTGGTCTGTGGGGTCCTCATCGCGCCAGGTTCCTTAAAAATCGCCTCAAAGTCCACATTGCCAGCGAGGCCCACCGGCGTGTAACGGAGCAAGCCTTACCGCCCGCCGCCCTGCCTCGCAATCCCAATGACGAGCGCGGCATGGCGGGCGGTGCTTGAATTGCCGCTGAATGAAAGGCCAAAGCACAGGATGCCCCGCCCCGTGAACATTCTCTCTCGCCTGTTTGGCAGCAAGGCCGATGATCGCGCGCCGGTCCGGGAGCTTTGGCGGCGCGTCGTCGAGCTGGCACGGGCGCGCGAATGGTATGCCGATTGCGGGATTGCCGACACCATGCCCGGGCGTTTCGATGCGCTGGCGCTGGTGCTCGCCCTGGTATTGTTGCGGATGGAACGCGAGGAAACTCTGATTCCGTCCTCCGTGCTTTTGTCCGAGCTGTTCATCGAAGATATGGACGGCCAGATGCGGCAGAGCGGCGTGGGCGATCTGGTGGTCGGCAAGCGCATGGGCAAGCTGATGGGCGCGCTGGGCGGGCGCATGGCCGCGCTGCGCGAGGCACTGGCGCTGGAGGCGGGGCCGCAACAGGAGGCTGCGCTGGTCGAGGTGGCCCGGCGCAATGCAACGCTGCTGCCCGAAGTCGATCCGGCAAAGGTTGCCGCAAGGCTCTCCGCGCTGGCCCGCAGCCTTGATGGGCTGAGCGGCGAGGATCTGCTAGCCGGACGTATTGAACCATGAGCGCGCCCGAATTCTCGCGGCTGTTCGATGTGCGTCAGGTGGAAGGCAAGAGCCTCAGGCTGGAGCCGACCGCGCAGGAGCGCGCTGCGCTGGCCCAGCGCTTCGGTCTCGTGCGGATCGACCGGCTGGTAGCTGCGCTGATGCTCACCCGCTCGGGGCAGGTGGTCGCGGCTGTTGGCACGCTCGAAGCGGCGATTGTCCAGAGCTGCGCGGTCTCGGGCGAAGACCTGGCGGTGACCATTGCCGAGCCGCTGGCCTTCCGTTTCGTGCCGCAGGCCGAGCACAATCCGGACGAGGAGCTCGAAATCGCGATCGACGATTGCGACGATATCGAATTCACCGGCACGATGATCGATCCCGGCGAGGCAGTGGCGCAAAGCCTGGCGCTCGCCATCGACCTGTTCGCCGAAGGACCGAACGCCGAGGAAGCGCGCCGCCGGGCGGGAATCCTCAGCGAGGGCGCTGCCGGGCCGTTTGCGGCATTGGCTGCGTTGAAAAAGTAGCCCGAATCAGAACGGAATATCGTCGTCGAGATCGTCGGCAAAGCTCTGGCCGCCGCTTGCCGGCTTGGCAGCGCCGCCGCCCCAGTCTCCGCCATCGCCCGAGCGTTCGCTGGCACCGCCTGAACGCTGGCCGCCGCCACCGCCGCTGCCGGGCGCGCCATCGAGCATGGTCAGCACGCCGCCCATGCCACCGACCGAAACTTCGGTTGAATAGCGATCATTGCCGCTGGCATCCTGCCATTTGCGAGTGCGCAGCTGGCCTTCGACATAGACCTTGCTGCCCTTCCTGAGAAAGCGTTCGGCAACGCCCACGAGCCCGTCCGAATTGAGCACGACGGTGTGCCACTCGGTGCGCTCCTTCTTTTCGCCGGTGGCCTTGTCTTTCCAGTTTTCCGAGGTTGCGATGCGCAGATTGGCGATGCGTCCGCCGTTCTGGAATGATTTCACTTCCGGGTCCGCGCCCAGATTGCCGATCAGGATAACCTTGTTGACGCTGCCTGCCATTATGTCCTCGTTTGCCTACAACCCCAGAGCCACAGCGCTCCAGTAGGTGATTCCGGCGAAGATGTAGGCTAATCCGAACAGATAGGCGAGCATGAAGCCAGGCCATTTCCACCCGTTTGTTTCGCGCCGGGCAACCGCAATGGTCGAGAGGCACTGCGGCGCGAAAACGAACCAAGCGAGGAAGGCCAGTGCCATCGGCAGGGTCCAGTGCGCCTTCAGCTGCTCGCCGAGTTTCAGCGCCTCCTGTTCCTCGTCGCTGGCATCGACGGCATAGGTCGTCGCGAGCGAGCTTACTGCCACTTCGCGCGCTGCCATCGCCGGGATCAGCGCCAGCGCCATGTCGCGGTTGAAGCCGATCGGTTTCACCACCACGGCAAGGCCATTGGCGATCTTGCCGGCAATCGATGCATCGATCTGGCTCTCTCCCGGCAAGGCGCGCGGGAAGCTGAGCAGCAGCCACAACACCACCGAGACCATGAAGATGATCGTGCCGGCGCGGCGCAGGAAGATCCATGCGCGCTGATAGAGCCCCAGCGCCAGATCCTTGAACCCGGGCAGCTGATACTTGGGCAGCTCCATGATGAAGCCGCTGGCATTGCCCTTGGTCACCGAACTGCGCAGCACCAGGGCAACAGCCATCGCGCCGACTATCCCCATCACATAGAGCGCCAACAGCACCAAACCCTGCAAGCCAATGATTTCCATCCCCTTGGGGCCAATACTGCGGGCCGGAATGAAGGCGGCGATGATCACCGCATAGACCGGCAGCCGCGCCGAGCAGGTCATCAAGGGTGCGATCAGGATGGTGGTCAGCCGGTCGCGCGGGTCGGCGATGGAGCGCGTCGCCATGATGCCGGGAATGGCGCAAGCGAAGCTCGACAGCAGCGGGATGAAGCTGCGCCCAGACAGGCCGACGCCCGCCATCATCCGGTCCATCAGGAAAGCCGCGCGCGCCATGTAGCCGGTCGCCTCCATCACCAGGATGAAGAAAAACAGGATGACGATCTGCGGCAGGAAGACCACCACCGAGCCGACGCCCGCCAGCACGCCTTCGGTGATGAGGTCGCGGAACAGGCCTTTGGGCAACACCGCGCGGACCCCGTCGCCCAGCCAGCCGACCCCGGCTTCGAGCGCATCGGCAAACGGCGTTGCCCCGGCGAACACCGCCTGGAAAACGACAAACAGCAGCGCGAAAAGGATCAACGGTCCGGCCCAGGGATGGAGCAGCACGGTGTCGAGCCGCGCATGCAGCCGGTGCTGTGCAGTCTCCGAGACAATCGCGCCCTGGGCAATCGCGCGTGCGGTCAACCGGCGTTCGGGGGCAAATTCGTGGCCGCGTCGCGTCGCGACCGTCCGCGTTTCGGCCTCGGCGATCGCCAGCGCCAGTTCGCGCAGCCCCTTGCGCCGCACGGCGACGGTCGGGATCACCGGCACGCTAAGCGCGCTCGCCAGCGCGGCGGGATCGATGGTCAGCCCGTCACGTTCCGCCAGATCGACCATGTTGAGCGCGACCACGACCGGCCGGCCCAGCTCGATCACTTCGAGCGCAAAGACCAGGTGCTGCTCAAGGTTCGAGGCATCGAGCACCACCACCAGCACATCCGGCGCGGCCTCACCGGGAAACTCGCCAAGAATGACCTTGCGGGTCACTTCCTCATCGGGGCTGGTCGGGTTCAGGCCATAAGAACCGGGCAGGTCGGTCAGCTCCACCGCCTCGCCCGAAGGCAGCACCAGCCGACCCGCCTTGCGCTCGACCGTGACGCCGGGGTAGTTGGCGATCTTCTGGCGCGCGCCGGTCAGCGCGTTGAACAGCGCGCTCTTGCCGGCATTGGGGTTGCCGACCAGCGCGGCACTGCGCAGCCCGGGCGACACCGGCGCGATCATGCCAGCTCCTCCACCTGCATGGCGCGGGCATGGCTGCGCCGCAAGGCGACGGTCATCCGGCCGATGGTAACCGCCAGTGGATCCCGGCCGCCGAAGATGCCGCGGTGGGCCACCGCAATCTCGGCGCCGGCGTCGATGCCGAGCGCGCGCAGCCGCTGGCCTTCCTCATCAGCGAGCAACGCCCAGTCGACCGCAAGGATGCGGGCCGAGCGGCCCAGGGGAAGCAGGTCAAGCGTCATCGCGCGCTGCTGCCAGATTGCCCCGCCAATTGCAAATCATTCGCAACAAGCAATCTGGCGCAACAAGCAATCTGGCGCAATAACCAATCATGCCAGCATTTTCACCTCGCCGGCCCTGGCGCCCCACAGCGGCACTTTGTCAGGCCCAGGCTTCTCAGAAACGATCCATTTGACGATCCGCCGCATCGGCTCGATCCCGTCCTGCGGGCCGACCAACCCGGCACCGTTGAAGCCGTAGCCCAGCTCAACGAAGCGCTGGCCGCCATGGAGAGCGCCTTTGTGACGCACCACGTCCCACAGGTTCTGCGGCCAGATGCCCACCGTCTGGGTATAGGCGTCGACCACCTCGAGCACTTCTTCCAGCGTATCGACCGGGATGATGTTGATCGTCCGGTCGCCGAGGTATTCCCAGAAGGCGACCCGGTCCGAAGTGTGCGAAATCAGCACTGCGCCCTCATCGTCCTGCCCGCCGATCACGGTGTAAAAATCGTCCGACAGCCGCAGCGCATCGACCTGGCCCTTGAGTTCGCGGTCATAGTGCTTGGGCTTGGTCGAGATCGCTGGCGGCAGCGCCAGCATCGCCTCGTAAGCCTTGCGGCCAAGCAGTTTCAGCTTCTCGATCGCTTCGTCGTCGGTCCCGCACATCACATAGACCAACCGGCTCGCCGAGCAGGCGACCTGGTTGCCGGTGGCGAAATCGGCGGCGATGCGGCGGCCTACGTCCTCCATCGCTTCCACGTTCTCCAGCGCTTCCGGCCCGACAATCGACGCCGAGCGCTTGGGGTCGAGGCTGATCAGCTCGATCCCCGGCTGGATATATCTGGTCACATGCCTGACCGAGGCAAAACCGCCCCAGGCACAGATTTTCTCGATATTGTGCGGCTGATAGATCTGGCTCTCCAGCGCCTCGTCGCCGCCCCGCCAATAGGCCACGGCAAGATGTTTGGTCACCGGATGATCGGGTGCCATGTCGACCATGGTGCGGGCGATGGCGCCGGTGGTGAAAGGATCGTTCGATGGCACCTTGATGATCGTGTCGCCGCGGGTCACCGCGCCGCGAATGATCGTCAGCGCGCCGAGCACCGGGCCATTGCCCGCGACAATATGGAGCTGGCGTGAGCCATAGGCGCGGATGCCGACCGTGCAGCCGTTGAGCTGCTGCTCGACCCAGCCCTCAAGATGATCGATGCCGATGTTGAAATCGACCATCCGGCGGATGCGTTCCCTGTCGAACATGAAGGGCAGGTCCTGATAGGCCCGGTCCATGATCGGCCTGGTGGTCGGCGCGGTATCGTAGGAGAAGCGCAGTGCCTGCTGGAGATAGGCGTTGTTTTCGAGCGCGAGGCGCGGCCCGAGTTCGGCGAGATAGTCGAGGATTTGCTCGAAGCTGACTTCGTAGAGGTCCTCCATCAGCCTTGGCGAGGCGAGCGGAATGCGGCTCGCGATCCTGACCGGATCGGGCGCCAGAAAGGTGATGTCCCCCCCGCGCCCGCCGAATTCGATCAGGTCGCTCTCGATCACCTGTCCGCGCAGCACGGCGTAGCTGATTGGTCTGGTGTTGGGCATGGCGGCATCCTCCAATTTTTTCGTTCGGCGCCTGTCTGGACCGATGGACCGGGAGTTAGGGCATCGTGCGCTTGATCTGCACCAGCGCTTCGTCATTGCGAGCGCAGCGAAGCAATCCAGAGCCGCGCAAACCGCCCTGGATTGCTTCGCTGCGCTCGCAATGACGAATGATTCTGATTTCCTGCAAAATGGTTTAGTTGATGATGTGCGTGCGCGCGACATGCTGTTTGTTGAGGTATCCGGAGTGAGTCGAAATCGGGCGCGGCGAAGCTAGCAGCAAGGCGCAATGTAGGAAAATCGCCGGGGCGGCTTTAGGTGTTTGCCGATTGATCCGGGTGCAGCCCGAAAACCTCAACGATAGAAGATGTGGTTCTCCACCCGGGCCATGCGGGTCAATCGCCAGGCCGGGGAAACGCGCGCCGCGTGGAAGAACAGCGCACCTTCCACGGGGCTCCGCCAGCTGCCGCCATGGGCGATCTGGGCAATAGCCACGGCATTGCGCCACTGGCGCGATCCGCGCGCGATACCAGGCATGGTGCCGCCGCGCACGAACGAGAACTGCGAGGGCTGGAACACGACGCCGCAATAGGAATTGGGGAAGCGGCCCGATTTTGAGCGCGCAACGACCACCCGGCCGACTGCCAACTGGCCGGAAAGCGATTCGCTTTTCGCCTCGAAATAGATCGCCCCGGCGAGGCAATTGAGCTCGCGCGGCAGATCGGCGGGCTGCGGCTGGGCAGCGACCAGCGATACCAGCGTCGGCGCGCGGACCAGAGCGGGTTCCTGGATGAAAACTTCGGAAGGAGTTTCGCGGCTTTGCTCGATCTGCACTTCGGGCAGAGAGGAAAGTGCCTGTTCCTGGAGCGGCGCTTGCGACGGGGCCTGGATCAGGTCCTGCGCGGCGGCCGGGGAGGAATTGGGCCCATCCGTGTTTGGCTGGGCGACGATCGCGGTCGCACTGGCGAACGCGACAAGAAAAGTGGCAGTCACGGCGATAATGCGCGACTGGCGAAGCTTGTTACTCATTTACAGCAATTCTTGAGCGGTGAACCGGCCTGGCGCAGGGTGTGCTCACATTGGGCGGGAAAGCCCCATGATCTGCACCGAAACCTGCCGGCGGTTCCCCGGCTGCGCGCTTGTTCCATTGGCCGAATTGCCAAAGTGAACCGCCCTCGCATCAAGGTTGGCGGCCCCTACATGTTGCAATGCAGCAAGGTCAAGCCGCTACGGGTGGCAATCCGATGAGCCGTTCCCCGTTCGCGATGTCCAGTTCGACAATCCACAGGTCGGGGTCCTGGCCTCCGCGCCGATCGAGATAATCTGCGAATTCCCGCTTGTTTTCAACGTCTTCGGTCTTTGAACAATACCATGCCCGGCTGCCGTCGGCTTGCGGCATGCGCTCGTAAACTCTTGGATTAGCGCCATTTTCGGTCAAGACCAGCAAGATCGTCCCTGCCGTCGCTTCCCCGCCCTTGAGCACTGCGGCAAAGCCGCCGCCATTCTGGGCCAGACGAATCAGCGCGGCCACTTCGAACCGCGCAGGAAGCCGCGGCTCCTCGGTCACGGTGCGGGATTCCGCAGGCTTTCAGCATAGCCGGCAAGGCCGCTAAGCGCGATGCGCGAGCGCATGAAAGTGCCCGTGCCGCGCCCGATTTCCTCGCCATCGGCATCAATCAGCCGCGCCTCGGCCACCAGCACCCGCCGCCGGCCACTGATCCAGCGCCCTTCGGCGCGCACCCGGCCCTTGCGGACCGGGCGGCTGAAATGCAGGTTGAACGAGGTCGTCAGCAGGAACCGGTCGGTAACCAGCGTGTTGGCGGCATAGAAAGCCGCATCGTCGAGCATCTTGAAATAGATCGTGCCGTGCGCCGCGCCGGCGGCATGATAATGCCGCTCGTCGATGTCGAAGACGATGCTCGTGCGGCCTTCACCCACAATGGTCAGGGCAGAATCGAACAGCCGGTTGACCGGAGCCGAGGCATAAAGCCCCTCCAGCGCGCGCCAATGCAGCGCAGCACCGGCTGGCGCCGCCTCAGGCGGCATCCCGGTCAATGACATTATACAGCAAGCCGTAGATCACATCGGCATCGGCGGCATTGCTGAGTGCGGCATGCATCCGTTCATCGCGCATCGTGCGAGAGATTGCGGCGAGAGCATGGAGGTGCGCCGCCCCGGCCTGCTCGGGCGACAGCAAGCCGAACACCAGATCGACCGACATGGCATCCGCCGCATCGAACATGACCGGTGCCTCCAGCCGCAGGAATGCCGCCACCGGCCGATTGACCCCGGCGATGCGGGCATGCGGGATGGCGACGCCCCGGCCAAAGCCGGTGCTGCCCAGCTTCTCGCGCTCTTCGATACCGGCAAGCACGGCAGCCTCGTCCAGCCCGTAAGCCGCAGCAAAGCGGTGCGCGAGCGCGCGCAGGATCGCCGGCTTGCCATCGGCACGGATGGTCGCCACGGCTTCAGGCAAAAGGGTGAAAAGCGCTGTCATGACTCGAATGCTGATCTAGCGACTGGGCGTTTAAGCCAGATGAACAGGACAGCCCCGGAAAACCCGGCACGACCCCCTTCCTGTCTTGAAACGCACAACCGGGAAAGGTTGCGGGCAGGCTAACTAGGTTCGACCCAGCCGATCGAGCCATCGCCGCGGCGGTAAACCATATTATGTTTGCCAGTGCCAGCGTTTTTGAACAGCAGCGCGTTGGTGTTGCGCAAGTCGAGCATCATCACGGCATCGGAAACCGTGGCTTCGGGAACATCAACCCGGGTTTCAGCAATGATCACCGGCGCATCGGCGGGCGGTTCGTCGTCAATCGCCGCTTCCTCGAACACCACATAGGCGGCTTCTTCCTGTTTGATCGCATAGGCGGCTTCCTCGTGCCGGTCGGTGATGCGGCGCTTGTAGCGGCGCAGCTGGGTGTCGATCTTGTCAGCGGCCTGGTCGAGCGCGATGTGGGCATCGGGCGCGATCGCCGCGCCCTTGAGGATCAGGCCATGGCCGGCATGGGTGACAATATCACAGCGGAACGCGCCCGCAGGGGCCTTGCCGAAAGTGATATTGGTGGAGAGCGACCGGTCAAAATACTTGCCGACGACTGCCGTCAGGCGATCGGTGGCATGGCTTTGCAGCGCCTCTCCGGTTTCCATCTGGTGTCCCGAGATGCGAATATCCATGGCAGTCACTCCTTGCTGTAAAATGTCAGTTCACTTTGCGCCAAAGCGGTTCGGATAGCTTGGCGACGAATGTTTCATGGGCCGCAATTTCGGCCGGACTTGGCTCGTGGCGACGTGGTGCGCGATAGGCCGGCGGTGTGGCAGCAGCGGGGCTCATCGCGCCATGATCCTGCGGGCCGCGTGCCGCCAGTTCCAGCCCGATCTGGCGGCCGCCGGTGAGCTCGACATAGACCTGGGTGAGCAGTTCGGCATCGAGCAGTGCGCCGTGCTTGGTGCGGTGCGAGCGGTCGATGCCATAGCGCGTGCACAACGCATCGAGCGAATTCTTCGCGCCGGGATGGCGCACCCGGGCCATGGCCACCGTATCGATCATGCGGGAACGATCAAGCGGCGGCAGCCCGCAACGCGCGAGCTCGGCATCGACAAAACCGAAATCGAAACCGGCATTGTGCGCGACCAGCGGCGATTCCCCGAGAAATTCGAGCAATTCGTCCACCCGCTCGGCAAACAGCGGCTTGTCGGCGAGGAAGCCGTCGCTCAGGCCATGCACGGCCTCGGCGGCAGCGGGCATCGACCGCTCAGGGTTGAAATAGGACTGGAAAGTGCGCCCGGTCTCAACCCGGTTGACCATTTCGATGCAGCCGATTTCCGCCAGCCGATCGCCGCCCTGGGGATCGAGTCCGGTGGTTTCTGTATCGAAAACGATTTCGCGCATCTTGCCTTGCATATCGGCCCCACCAAGCGGCGAGGCAAGGGGCAGGTGCGGGTTTATTCGCTTGGCTTGAGTTTTTTGACGAGTGCGGCGACTTCGGCGCGGGTTTGCGCCAGCGAACAGCCGGTGTCGATGACATGGTCGGCGCGCGCGCGCTTTTCGGCATCAGGCACCTGCAGGCTGAGAATCTGCGCGAATTTCTCTTCGGCCATACCCGGCCGCGCCATCACCCGGGCGCGCTGCTGCTCTGCCGGAGCGGAAACCACCGCCACCGCATCAACCATGTGAAAGCCGCCCTTTTCAAACAGCAGCGGAATATCGAAGACGATCAGCGGCGCTCCGGCGTTCTCATCGAGAAATCCCGCCCGCATCGCGCCGACCGCTGGATGGACGATTTCCTCGAGCCGCTTGAGCCTGGCGGCATCGCCGAACACTGCTGCCCCCAGCTTGATCCGGTCGACCCCGCCGGGTCCGGTCGTCCCGGGAAAATCCGCCTCGATCATCGCCAGCAGCGCCCCGTCCGGGCCTTGCAGCGCATGCACCGCGGCATCGGCATCGAACACTGGCACGCCAAGCTCACGCAACATCGCGGCGACGGCAGACTTGCCCATGCCGATCGAGCCGGTGAGGCCAAGGATGAAGGGGCGTTTGGCGGTCATGCGGTGAGCAGCGCGCGCAGTTCGGCGTATGATCCGCGCGGTGGAGTTTCACCGAAGAAGTGATGGAAGGCGCTACTGGCTTGTCCAACAAGCATTTCCAGGCCGCCAATCACGGCGTATCCCTGCCTTTGAGCTGCCCGGATTAAGCCCGTCTCAACCGGCGAATATACCATATCAAACAGCAAGGCTTGATCTCCAAGCCGATCAAGCTTGAGCGGACTGTCCTGGGTTTCGCCCATTCCCATGGTGCTGGCGTTGATCAGAATATCCAGCCCCGAAAAGTCCTGATCGGTGAGTTGAACAACTGATCCTGCGATCCCGAATGTGTCCATAAGCATTCGCCCGCGCTCCGGCCGACGAACGGCGATTCTCCACTCTCCAACCCAGCCGGTCGCCTTAAGGGCGGCAATCGCTGCCCGTGCGGCACCCCCGGCACCGATGATGCCAACTTTTCTGGGTGGCACATTGCCAAAGTTGAAGATTTTGTCGTGATACTGGTTGATTGGGCCAATCACTCCATCGAGATCGGTGTTTCCACCAAACAGCACTCCATTGCGGCGGACTGCCAGATTGATCGCGCCGATATCCTCATAACCAGGCAACAGCGCTTCAACACAGTGCGTTGCCGCTTCCTTGTGCGGCACAGTGATGTTGCACCCCCGCCAATCCGCGTCTTCGCGCCGCTGCGCAAAATAGTCCGCCAGTTCCTCCGGGCGGACATGACAAGCCCGGTATTCCGCGTCGATCCCCAGCTTCCCCAGCCAGAAATTGTGGATCAACGGCGATTTGGAATGGCTGATCGGATCGCCGATCACTTCTGCGTATGGCCGGCTCATCGCGGCAACTCCCCAAATTCCCGCAACGCGCCCAGCACCGGCAGCAACGGCATGCCCAGCACGGTGAAATGATCGCCCTCGATTCGCTCGAACAGCTGCACCCCGCGCGCCTCGATGCGAAACACACCGACGCAAGCCGCAACAGCGGGCCATTCTGCGGCAAGATAGTCTGCGATAAACCGCTCGGACAAAATGGCAACGTGCAGTGACGCCATGGCAGCTTCTTGCCAGACCACTTCACCCCCCCGAGCCAGCACTGCTGCGCTGTGGAGCTGCATCACTTTGCCAGAAAACCAGCGCAAGTGCTCGGCTGCTTCCTCGCGGTCACGCGGTTTGTCGAACCGCCGGCCCGCCACTTCGACCAGCGAATCGCTGCCCAGGACCAGTGCATCCGGCTTTAGCCGCGACAGCGCCAACGCCTTGGCTCCGGCCAGCGCAAGGGCAATCTCGCGTGGCGGCGAACCCGCCATTTGCGCCTCAAGCGCGCGCTCGTCGAGCTGCGCGGGGATCGCCTCGAAGGCGATGCCAGCCGCGCTCAACATCGCCTTGCGCGAGGCGCTTTGCGAGGCGAGCAGAATCAAATCGCCCCCGCTCCGGCCCCGTCGCCGGCTGCTGCACCGGCCTGGCGCGCGTTATAGAGATTGATCACGGCGGCTGCCGTCTCTTCGATCGAGCGTCGGGTGACATCGATCACCGGCCAGCCATTATCGGCAAACATGCGCCGCGCCATTTGCACCTCGCGCGTAACCTTGTCCGCATCGACATAGGCCGTTTCGGGTGCCTGGTTGAGCGAGATCAGCCGGTTGCGGCGCACCTGGACCAGCCGCTCGGGTGCCGTGGTCAGCCCGACAACCAGCGGATGTCTGAGCCCGAACAGCGCCTGCGGCGGCGGGCTTTCGACGACGATCGGAATATTCGCGGTCTTGTAGCCGCGGTTGGCAAGATAGATCGAGGTCGGCGTTTTCGAGCTGCGCGAGACACCGGCGAGCAGGATATCGGCCTGTTCCCATTCCTCCCAGCCCACCCCGTCATCGTGGGCGATGGTGAACTGGATTGCCTCGACCCGCGCGAAATAGGCATCGTCCATCAGGTGTTGGCGGCCAGGCCGCGCCTTGGCCTGCTGGCCAAAAAGTTCTTCCAGCGCCCCGGTCACCTGATCGAGCGCGGCAATCGCCGGCAGCCCCAGCGCCCGGCACCGGTCTTCCAGCCGGACACGGGTTTCCTGGTTGACCAAGGTGAACAGCACCAACCCCGGATTTGCGGCGATATCGGCCAGAATCCGGTCGAGGTGTTGCTGCGAGCGCACCATCGGCCAGAAGTGGCGCTTGATATCGGCGTCGTCGAACTGGGCGAGCGCCGCCTTGGCGATCAGTTCCAGCGTTTCGCCGGTTGAATCGGACAGCAGATGAAGATGACGGAGTGGCATGGGCGGGCGGTAGCATCCGGCTTTAGGCATGTTGACAGATATGCGCATAAACCACGGCACGAATCGGCTGACAACTTCCGCGCGGCAATTGCTGCCCGGTAACCGGAGTCCGATCGGGCGGTTGTGGACATGTGGACGATGATTCCCACAGGCTGGGGATTAGGGGCATAACCAAGGCTTGACGCGGATTTCGCGCGATTCGCCCCTGTCATTCCCCTGTTCAGCGCAGGACAAATCGGGCAAGGCGCCGCTATCCCCGCTTTCCACAGGCCAACTACAAGCAACAACCTTATATAATTACTTAATTATGTAGTAAGAAGAGAACCCGATGCCCGGACTTTTGCTCGATACTCTGCGTGGGTCACAGACCAGCCAGCGCCCGGTCTGGCTGATGCGCCAGGCAGGTCGTTATTTGCCCGAATACCGTGCACTACGGGCAGACAAAGGCGGATTTCTCGCGCTGGTTTATGATAGCGAGGCAGCCGCAGAGATTACCCTCCAGCCGATCCGCCGGTTTGGCTTTGACGGCGCGATCCTGTTTTCCGATATCCTCATCGTCCCCTATGCCATGGGCCAGGATCTGGAATTCCTGGCCGGCGAAGGGCCGCGGCTCAGTCCTCGTCTGGTGGATGCGAGCCTGGCCAGCCTCAAGGCGGTGCCTGAGCGGCTGGGGCCGATCTACGAGACGGTGCGGCGGGTCAAGGCAGGGCTGGGCAGTGACCGCACCCTGCTGGGCTTTGCCGGCAGTCCCTGGACCGTGGCGACCTATATGGTGGCGGGCGAAGGCAGCCGTGATCAGCATGACACTCGCGCCATGGCCTATCGCGATCCGCAGGCGTTCCAGGCGATCATTGATGCCATCACGCAAGTCACCATCCAATACCTCCTTGGCCAGATCCAGGCCGGCGCTGAAGCCGTGCAATTGTTTGACAGCTGGGCGGGCAGCCTCGCGCCTGCGGAATTCGAACGCTGGGTGATTGCGCCCAATGCCGCAATTGTTGCCGCGCTGAAGGCGCGTGCGGCGCACATTCCGGTGATCGGCTTTCCCAAGGGCGCGGGTGAGAAGCTGCCGGCCTATGCGCGCGAAACCGGGGTGGACGCGGTCGGGATCGACGAGACCATCGATCCGCGCTGGGCGGCCATGGCTTTGCCAGTGGGCCTGCCGGTGCAGGGCAATCTCGATCCCTTGTTGCTGCTGGCGGGCGGGGATGAACTCGACCGGCAGACCAGCCATGTGCTCGAATGTTTTGCCGACCGGCCGCATGTGTTCAATCTGGGGCACGGCATCGGCCAGCATACGCCCATCGAACATGTCGAACGTTTGCTCGGCCTGGTGCGGAACTGGCGAAGCTAGAAATCGTGCCTACCTTGTGGCCGTTCAAACGGTTATAGGCGGGAGCCATGCTGCAGGTGTTTGTGATGACTTATCTCTGGCTCAAGGCTGGCCACATCATTTTCGTGATTTTCTGGATGGCGGGGCTGTTCATGCTCCCGCGCTTTTTCGTCTATCACCAGGAGGCCGAACCCGGCTCGCCCGAAGCCGCGCGGTGGATAGACCGCGAGCGCAAACTGCTGCGGATCATCCTGTGGCCCTCACTGGTGATTGTCTGGCTGCTTGGCCTTGCTCTGGCGGTTTCCACCGGAGCCTTTGTGCAAGGCTGGTTCCATCTCAAACTGGCGCTGGTGATTGCGCTGACCGGGTATCACATCGTGCTGGCAGGCTATGCTGCCCGGCTTGCGCGCGGCGAACAACAGCTTTCGGGCAAGCAATTGCGCCTGCTCAACGAGATACCCGGCATTGCGGCCGCGCTGATCGTCATCCTGGTGGTGGTGCGCCCGTTCTGATCTTCTGATTGTCTGGGGCTTGCCGCATTGACCCGTTGCCGGAAGGCAGGTAAGGGCCGGTCTGTCCATCCGACATAGGCCGCGCGCTTTCGTGCCGCCCCGGTCTGCTTTCCCCAAGCCCAATGACCGCCAGGATAATCTACCGGCCGCAGCGCCAGACCGAACCCAATTTGTGGAATTGAATTTCAAATGCATCTCAAAGAACTGAAGAAAAAGACCGCTGCCGAGCTGGTCGAGATGGCTGAAGAGCTGGAAATTGAAGGTGCATCGACCATGCGCCGCCAGGACATCATGTTCGCCATCCTCAAGGAAGTCGCCGAGGACGGCGAGGAAATCATGGGTCTGGGCACCATCGAGGTGCTGACCGATGGCTTTGGCTACCTGCGCAGCCCGGAATCGAATTATCTTGCCGGACCAGATGATATTTATGTTTCGCCGAACCAGGTCCGCAAATGGGGCCTGCGCACTGGCGATACGGTTGAAGGCGAGATCCGCGCCCCTAAGGACGGTGAACGCTATTTCGCGATCAACAAGCTCACCAGCGTCAATTTCGATGATCCTGAAGCGGTCCGCCACCGGGTCAGTTTTGACAATCTCACCCCGCTTTATCCCGACGAGAAACTCAATCTCGATAATGTCGATCCGACAGTGAAAGACAAATCGGCACGGATCATCGATATCATCTCGCCCCAGGGCAAAGGCCAGCGCGCACTGATTGTCGCGCCGCCACGCACCGGCAAGACGGTGCTGCTGCAGAACATTGCCAAGGCGATCACCGACAATCACCCGGAAGTTTTCCTGCTGGTGCTGCTGGTCGACGAACGGCCTGAAGAAGTCACTGACATGCAGCGTTCGGTCAAGGGCGAGGTCATCGCCTCGACCTTCGACGAACCCGCCACCCGCCACGTCCAGGTCGCCGAGATGGTAATCGAAAAGGCCAAGCGGCTGGTTGAACACAAGCGCGATGTCGTCATCCTGCTTGATTCGATTACCCGTCTCGGCCGCGCCTACAACACCGTCGTGCCATCATCGGGCAAAGTGCTGACCGGCGGCGTCGATGCCAATGCGCTGCAACGCCCCAAGCGCTTCTTTGGTGCGGCGCGCAATATCGAGGAAGGCGGCTCGTTGTCGATCATCGCCACCGCGCTGATCGATACCGGCAGCCGCATGGACGAGGTTATCTTCGAAGAATTCAAGGGCACCGGTAACTCGGAAATCGTCCTCGACCGCAAGGTTTCCGACAAGCGCATCTTCCCCAGCCTCGATGTCGGCAAGAGCGGCACGCGCAAGGAAGAACTGCTGGTCGAGAAGGACAAGCTCTCGAAGATGTGGGTGCTGCGCCGCATCCTCATGCAAATGGGCACCATCGATGCCATGGAATTCCTGCTCGACAAGATGAAGGATTCCAAGAGCAACGAGGATTTTTTCGCGACGATGAACCAGTAGCCGGAGCAGACAGCCGTGTTCGAACTTCTGACCCTCGCCGCCGCAGCCGCTCCTTCGCTTGGTGGGCCAGCGGAAATCTGGGGCCATATCGTCAACGATTTCTCGAATATCACTAGCCCGGCGGCCTTTTCGGCCTTCCTGCAGGTGCTGATGATCGACATCGTGCTGGCGGGCGACAATGCCATTGTTGTCGGCGCGCTCGCGGCGGGGCTGCCGGCCGATCAGCGCAAGAAAGTCATCGCCATCGGCGTGATGGCCGCGCTGGTGCTGCGGGTATTCTTTGCGCTCACGGTCAGCTGGCTGATGGGCATTGTCGGGCTGGTGCTGGCCGGCGGTATCCTGCTGCTGTGGGTGGCCTGGCGGATGTACCGCGACATCAAGGGGCATTCGCCGGGCGAATCGCCAGGCTCACCCGAGATCGAGGGCGATGAGCATTCAGGCATTGCCGCGCCCAAGAGCTTTGCTTCAGCCGCCTGGGCGGTTGCGCTCGCTGACGTCTCGATGAGCCTCGACAATGTCCTCGCCGTCGCCGGCGCGGCGCGCGATCATCCCGGCATCCTGATCATCGGCCTGATTCTCTCGGTTGCGCTGATGGGCCTCGCCGCCAATTTGATCGCCAATTATATCGAGCGCTATCGCTGGATCGCCTGGATCGGCCTCATTGTCATCCTGTGGGTCGCCGGCGACATGATCTATCACGGCTATATCGATCCCGACGTGGGCGTGGGCCGGCTCGTGGGCTGACCGCTCAGGCGGCGAGCAGCCGTTCGATCTCGCCTGCGCAGGCATCGAAGGCGACGCCGATCGCCGCGATCTCGGCGGGCGACCAAGCGTCCCCGTCGCGCAACAGGCGGGCAGCGCCGTCCACGGCCAGTCCTGGTTTGGAATGGAGCAGATTGTTGCGGCTCCTGACCAGCGACTGGAAGCGGCGCGCGGCGTTGCGCAGCGCCTCGTCATCCGGCCGGGCATGTTTTG
>JANPOS010000010.1:0-54697 GCA_031428115.1 Novosphingobium sp.
GCTACGCTGGGATATCGAGACCGGCGCGGGCATCCCCAGCGAGGTGTTCGTTATCAGCGCCGAGCGGTTCCTGACCACGGTGCAGGCGATGGCGGCGCAGCTGTTTCCGAAGACCCCCGCGCCGACCCCGTAAGCGCTACCTGAACGGCGGCTCGTTGAACGCCCGCAGCTTCCGGCTGTGCAGCCGCGATCCTTCCGCGCGCAGCAGTTCGCAAGCCAGCACGCCAATCTTGAGGTGCGCTGCGATGGCCTCCTCGTAGAATTTGTTGGCCTGCCCCGGCAGCTTGATCTCGCCGTGCAGCGGCTTGTCCGAGACGCACAGCAGCGTCCCGTAGGGCACGCGGAAGCGGAAGCCCTGCGCAGCGATAGTGGCGCTTTCCATGTCGATGGCGATGGCGCGGCTCTGGTTGAAGCGAAAGGCGCTGTCAGTGTAGCGCAGCTCCCAGTTGCGGTCGTCGGTGGTGACGACGGTGCCGGTGCGCATCCGCTTCTTCAGGTTGGCACCGCTGTCGCCGCTGACCGTCTCGGCCGCGCTGGCAAGCGCCACCTGGACCTCGGCAATGGCAGGGATCGGGATTTCGGGCGGCAGCACCATATCCAGCACGTGGTCGTCGCGCAGATAGGCATGTGCAAGCACATAGTCGCCGATGCGCTGGGTATCGCGCAGCCCGCCGCAGTGGCCGATCATCAGCCAGGCTTCAGGGCGCAGCACCGCGAGGTGGTCGCAGATCGTCTTGGCATTGGAGGGCCCGACGCCGATATTGACCAGGGTGATGCCCGCGCCGCCCTCGGCGATGAGATGATAGGCGGGCATCTGGTGGCGGCGCCAGGCGGTGTCGGACAGACGCTCGCGGGCGCCTTCGGTCCGCGTTTCGAGGTAGAGCCCGCCCGCGCCCGAGAGCGCGAGATAACCGCCCTTGCCCAGTTGCAATGCGGCCCAGTCGACGAATTCATCGACATAGCGGTGGTAATTGGTGAACAGCACGAAGCGCTGGAAATGCTCGACGCTGGTGCCGGTATAGTGCGCGAGGCGCGCGAGGCTGAAATCGGTGCGCAGGCCGTCGAACAGCGAGAGCGGGATATCGGCACCGGGCGCGGAAAGGTCGATGCCGTCGGCCAGCTCGTCGCCGATCATCGCGAGTTCGGTCGAGGGGAAATGGCGGGCCAGCTCCTGCGGCCTGACCGCGCCAAGGCCTGAGCTGGCATCGATCACATAGGGAAACGGAATTTCCTGGGCGGAGGGCCCGACTTCGACTTCGATCTCGTAATCATCTGCGATCAGCGCGAGCTGCTCGGTCAGATAGCGCGCGAAGAAGGCAGGGCGCGTGATCGTGGTGGCGAAGTTTCCTTCGTGCGCCAGCCGGCCAAACGCGCGGGTCAGGTCGGGCCGGGTCTCGACCCCGGCATAGCGGATGCGCAGTTCGGGATAGCACCAGGCGCGGCTGACCCGTCGCTCGGGCGGGGGCAAGGTGCCATGGGCGGCGAAGGCGAGGATATCGTCGCGCAAGGTGGCGACGGCTTGGTCATAGATGCGGGCAAGCTCCGCAACGATCTGCGCACCGGTTTTCATCGGCGCGAAACTACAGCGTCCGGCGCGGATAGCAAAGGGCCAGATAACAGAGGGCCAGATAACAGAGGGGACGCCGCAGCGCCCCCTCCTTAATCATTGCTAGGCCAGGTGGCTCAGGCTTCGTCGGTCGGCGCATCGGCCGCAGGTGCGGCGTCCTCGTCGGCGGCGATGGTGCCCGGCTCGGCATTGGGATCGAAGGCTTCGGTGAAGCCGGTCGGCGCGGCCGCTTCTTCGAACATCGCGGCAAGCACGTCGACGCCGGCAGCCTGCTGGTCAGCTTCGTCGGTCGAGCGTGCGACATTGACCTTGACGGTCACCGACACTTCGGGGTGCAACGAGACGCGCACGTCGAACACGCCGATGGTCTTGATCGGGCGTTCGAGCACCACCATTGCCTTGGCAACCTTGGCACCCTGTTCGTTAAGCGAATCGACAATATCGCGCACCGCGACCGAACCATAGAGCTGGCCCGAATTCGACGAAGCGCGGATCAGCACCACGCTCATGCCGTCGACGGTCTTGGCGTGGATCTCGGCTTCGCCGCGGCGATCGGCATTGTCCGATTCGATCCGCGCACGGTTGGCCTCGAAGACCTTGCGGTTGGCTTCGTTGGCGCGCAGCGCCTTCTTGCCGGGCAGGAGAAAATTGCGCGCGTAACCGTCCTTGACGGTGACGACATCGCCGATCGAGCCGAGCTTTTCGACGCGTTCGAGGAGGATGATCTGCATGGGTTTGTCCCTCCTACTTCACAAGATAGGGCAGCAGGCCCAGATGGCGGGCGCGCTTGATTGCCTGACCCAGCTCACGCTGCTTCTTCGCAGAAACGGCTGTGATGCGGCTCGGCACGATCTTGCCGCGTTCGGACATGAAGCCCTGCAGCAGACGCACGTCTTTGTAATCGATGATCGGCGCATCCTTGCCCGAGAACGGGCAGCTCTTGCGGCGGCGGAAAAATGCGCGGGACATCAGGCCATCTCCTCACGGTCACGGCGGCGGGTGCGCTCGCGGTCCTGCTTGCGCATCTGCACCGAGGGCTCGGCCTCGTGATCTTCAACGCGCACGGTCATATAGCGGATAACGTCTTCGTTGATCTGCGTCTGGCGCTCGAGCTCGGCGACGGCATCGCCGGGCGCATCGAGATTGAGCAGCACGAAATGCGCCTTGCGGTTGCGCTTGATCTTGTAGGCCAGGCCCTTGAGGCCCCATGACTCGGTCTTGGTGACCTTGCCTTGGTTGGCTTCGACGATGGCGGTTGCATTGGCGGCCAGCGCATCGACTTGCGCCTGGCTCAGATCCTGGCGGGCCAGGAAGACATGCTCGTAAAGCGGCATGCTTTGCCTTTCTCTATTCGAACCGATCGCTGGCTGATCCGCACGATTGCGGGGCCCCTCCGGCTTTCTGGATTTCCGCGCCTCCCAAGACTCGCTAGGGCTGCGGGGAAGCGGGGCCATTAACGGAATTTGGCGGTAATGCAAGCCTCCAGGCTTGGCGGGAATGGCCGTGTCAGAACTGGAAGTAGATGAACTGGTTGATTGGTCGCAAATATATCAGGGTCAGCCCCAGCATGATCGCCCAGCCCGCAACGAGCGGCAGCAAGCTGGCGCGCGGCCATCGTGCCCGGGCCGCCAGCAGGGCACGATATGCAAAAGGCGCGGCAATGGTCATGACAAGAACGATTGCCGCCACGACATAGGCCGTCTCGCGCAGGTTCAGACTGGTATAGCGCGCGGGATCGAGCAAGTGCGACCAGGCGCGCAAGGTATAATCCAGCGAAGGCGCGCGGAACGGGATCCAGCCGAGCATCGCCAGAACCAGGGTCGTTCCCCAGCCGAGAACCGCCGTTACCCTGGTCTGCGCGAGGCGGATATTGGCCGCCAGCCAGCGGTGGCCGGCGACCATGCTGGCATGCCAGACCCCCCAGACGACGAATGTCCAGGCCGCGCCGTGCCACAGCCCCATGATAGCCCAGGTGGCGAAAAGCGCGAACATCGCGCTGCGCCCGCCGGCCTGGCCGGTCCCGTCGATGCCGATGCCGCCGGTCGACATGCGATCCTGCACTTTCACCCCGGCGAGCGGCAGATAGACATAGTCCCTGATCCAGCTCGACAGCGAGATGTGCCAGCGCCGCCAGAAAACGCGTGGGCTGGTCGAATGGTAGGGGAAGTTGAAATTCTCCGGGAACACGATGCCCATCAGCCGGGCCGAGCCGATGGCGATGTGCGAATAGGCCGAAAAATCGAAGTAGATCTGGAAACCGAACAGGAAAGCCATCGTCAGCACGTCCAGCGCCGACAGAGCCTGGGCCTCGAGCTGGAAGGCATCGTCGACAAACACCGCGATATTGTCGGCGATGCAGACCTTGAGGAACAACCCGATGGCAATGCGACTGAGGCCCATTTGGATGTCGCTCAGCTTGAAAGCCGGCCGCTTGTCGAGCTGCCAGATCATTTCGCCGGCCCGCAATATTGGCCCGGCGACCAGTTGCGGAAAAAAGACCACGTAGTTGAAGAAGAGCAGAAAGCTGCGAACCGGCGACACGAAGCCGCGATAGACATCGATGATATAGCTCATCGAATGGAATGTGTAGAAGCTGATGCCGATCGGCAGGATAATCTTGAGCGTGGTTGGCGGAATCTCGATGCCGATCAGCGACGCAATGCCTGCGGCGGAATCATGGAGAAAATAGAAGTATTTGAAGAATGCCAGCAACCCGAGATTGATCGCCAGGCTCATTGCCAGGAAATTGCGCTTGGTCCGGGCGTCCTTGGCCCCATGGATGATCCGGGCGGAGAAGAAATCGAAGATGATGGAAAACAGCAGGACCGCCAGGAAATCGAATCGCCAGAAGCCGTAGAACAGGATGCCGGCCGCAAAAATCAGCAAGAGTCGCCCGGTGCGCGGCAGCGCCCAATAAAGTGGCACGACAATCGCCAAAAATATCAGATAGGTCAGCGAGTTGAAGATCATTTCAAGGCCGCCTCGACTTGCGGCGCCATAGCCTGGGCGAGCATGGCGTGGCCCGGCTCCTGATAATGCATGAAATCCAGCTCTGCCTTGCCGCCGAGGCTGGTAGCCGCCTTGGTGCCCCAATACCTTCCGGGCACCAGCCTGTCGAAGTCGATCCAGCGCACTCCATAGCGTTGCGCCAGTGCCCGGGTTTGCGCCTTGAACGCCTGATACTGCTGCGGATCGTAAGGCGGTTTGAAATCCTGACGCAACGGCGGGATGTAAGCGATGACCCGCGTGGAGTTGCGCTGGGCGATGCGGAATATGTCTTCGAGCGCCGCGAGGTTCTGCTGGTAGGCTACCGGCAGGACCGGTCGGACAGATTGCGGGGTAATTCCGAATACCCAATTGCGCAGCAGATAGGCCTGCACGTCGATCTGGCCATGCGCGGCGAAGCGCATGCTTTCCAGCCCGCAGCACTGCTCCAGCCGTGTCGTGACCGCCATTTCTGATTTCTGCTGCAAGGTCGTGGCGCTGCTCTCGGCAGGCACATCGGAATTGGCCAAGGCATTCAACTGGGCGATGGCAAACCGGCCCGATGCCAGCTGCTGCAGTTCGGCCTTGCGGTCCGCCGGATCTGCCGCAAGCCGCAAGTCCTCCCGAACCGCCTGCACGCGGGTGTCATCGAGGAACAGCGGAACGATCAGCACATCGATGCGACGGTCACTTGCAAGGAAATTGGCTGCAACCAGCATCTCAATCAGCGAGGCGTTGGGCATGCTGAACCCGAGCACTTCAACCCCTTTGGGCCGCAGCCCCGCAGCCAGCTGCACCGGCGCGGTTGTGTCGCCCGGCTTGACCTGATTGATCGCATGCAACTGGCTGTTGCCCAGCCAGATCACGCGCCTGGCAAGGTTGCGCTGCCTGGCGGGCGCAAGGCATTCATCGATCTTTTTGATCGAGCCGCAGAATATCGTGTCGCCATCGAGCGTGCCAAAAACACTGGCAGTCTGCTCGCCGAGCGCGAGGTCCTGAAAGTTGGACGCGGTGCTCGCAATCCACCGGACGACCAAAAGGGCCAGCAGCAGCGCGACGCCCATGACCCAGATGGGCGTCACCAAGGACTGGCCATCGTGCGACCGGTTTGCCATGCTGTCCAATCTTCGCTGAAGCGCCTTGCCCTGCCTATGGCGATTCGTCTTCGCCGAGGCAAGCCGGGCAATTGCCCGGAAAGGAACCGCCCATGCCCATTGCCATGCGTTTCACCAAGCTCGTCGTTGGCGATCTGCCGCAATGTGAGGACTTCTACGTCGCGATGGGCCTCAAGGTGGTCAGCCGCAACGAGGGCGGCGAGGAAGAGGTGCACCAGCAGCAGGTCTGGCTGTCGGCAAGCGGCGACATGACCAGCCATGTGCTGATCCTCAGCCGCTTTGTCGAATTGTCCTTGCCCCCGCGCCCCACCTATCCCGGCGAGGCCTGGCTGACGTTCAGCGATGTCGATGTTGATGCCACTTGCGCGACGTGTGTGGCGCAGGGAGGCAGCGTCGTGCGTGCGGGGCAGGACCGGCCGGAACACGGCGTGCGGGCGGCGGTGATTGCCGATCCCGAGGGCCATCATATCGAGCTGGTCGGGCCGATGGCGGGGGGCTGAGCCCAGGGCCAAGCGGGGGCCAAGCCGACGACCCGCTAACATCACACGAATCGGCCTTCACATCCGGGCAGCGGGTGTTCATTGAAGGCAGGCGCTGCTGAACTCCTGACACGGGAAACCCCTCCATGCCCTCCGGCCTAGTTGCCCTGCTCGACGATATTTCGGTGATCGCCAAACTGGCTGCCGCCTCGCTCGACGATGTCGGCGCTGCGGCGGCCAAAGCGGGAACCAAAGCGGCGGGCGTGGTGATCGACGATGCCGCCGTGACGCCAAGCTATGTCACCGAATTCACCCCGGACCGCGAATTGCCGATCATCTGGCAGATTGCCAAGGGATCGTTGCGCAACAAGCTGCTGATCCTGCTGCCGGCCGCGCTGGCACTGAGTGTGTTCCTGCCGCAAGCGATCACGCCGATCCTGATGCTGGGCGGGCTTTATCTGTGTTTCGAAGGCGCGGAAAAGGTGCTCGAAAAGCTGGGCGATGCCAAGCATGGTGAGACTCTGGGCGATCCGATCGAGGATATGGCGGAGTTCGAGCGCGAGCGCATTTCCGGCGCGATCCGCACCGATTTCATCCTCTCGGCGGAAATCATCGCGATTGCGCTGGCCGAAGTGTCAGACCAGCCCTTGCTCAACCGCGCGCTGATCCTCGCATTGGTGGCGGTGGTGATCACTGTGCTGGTCTATGGCGCGGTCGCGGCAATCGTGAAGATGGACGATGCCGGGCTCCACCTGGCGCAGCGCGCCGATGCCGCATCGCGCAAGCTGGGCCGCCTGCTGTTGCGCGCCATGCCGCTGCTGCTGGCGCTGCTCTCGGGCGTGGGCACGCTGGCGATGCTGTGGGTCGGTGGCGGCATCATCCTGCACGGGGCGCACGAGCTCGGGCTGCATGGGCCTTCGGATGCCGCTCATGCGGTGCAACATGCCGTTGAGCTTGCCACTGGCGCGCTTGGCGGCGCGCCCTCCGGTATTCTGGGCTGGCTGACGTATGCGGCGCTCTCGGCGCTGGCCGGACTGGTGCTCGGCGCGCTGACCGCCGTGGCGGTCCACACCGCGCAGAAAGCCCTGCCCCGCAAATCAGCCTGAGGCAGCCGCGCGCAGCCGCTCAAGCGCCGCATCGCGCCCGATCAGCGGCAGCAGCGCCGCCATTTCCGGGCCGTGGTCATGGCCGGTGAGTGCTTGACGCAAGGGCAGGAACAGCGGCTTGCCCTTGCGGCCGGTGATCTGCTTGAGCGCAGCCGTCAGCGCGGCCCAATCGCATCCGGCTTGCTCCAGCGCGGCGGCGGCGGCGGCCAGAAAGGCCTGGTCTTCCGCGCCAAGGTCTGGCGGCAATATCGGCCCGGTCACGACCTGCCACCACTCCGCTGCCTCGCCGATATGGGCAAGGTTGGGCCGGATTGCCTCCCAGCCCGCCGCGCTCATGCCCTGGGGCAGCAGATGCGCCACGCGGGAATAGGGCAGATGATGCACGACGGCGGCGTTGAGCCGGTGGAGCTCCGCCTCATCGAAGCGGGCGGGCGCGCGGCCAAACCGGCCCAGATCGAACATGGCGGCGAGCGCTGCGGTATCGAGCGACGGGTCGACCGGATCGGAGGTGCCCAGCCGGGCGAGCAGCGCAATCAGCGCCTCGGGCTCGATGCCGGCTTCGCGCAGTTCCGCCATGCCGAGCGAGCCCAGCCGTTTGGAGAGCTTGCCTTCGGTGCCCACCAGCAGTGCCTCATGGGCAAAGCGCGGCGGCCGGGCACCCAATGCGGTGAACATCTGGACCTGCGCGGCGGTGTTCGAGACGTGGTCCTCGCCGCGCAGCACGTCGGTTATGCCCATTGCGATGTCGTCAATCACCGAAGGCAGCAGATAGAGCCACGAGCCGTCACCGCGCCGCACCACCGGGTCACTCATCTTTGCCGGATCGAAATGCTGGGGCCCGCGGATGCCGTCGAGCCATTCGATCGCGCCCTCGCGGTCCAGCAGGAAGCGCCAGTGCGGTGCCTCGCCGGCGGCAGCTTTGGCGGCGTGGTCAGCCTCGCTCAGGCCCAGGGCGGCGCGGTCATAAATCGGCGGCAACCCGCGCCCAAGCTGAACCTTGCGCTTGAGGTCCAGCTCCTGCGCGGTTTCATAGCAGCGATAGACGCGGCCTGAGGCCACCAGCCGCTGAAACTCGCGCTCATACAGGTCAAATCGCGCGGACTGGCGCTCCTCGCCGTCCCAGTGCAGCCCCAGCCATGCGAGATCGGCCTTGATGCCAGCGACGTATTCCTCGCGGCTGCGCGCGCCATCGGTATCGTCGATGCGCAACAGGAAACGTCCGCCCGCCTGCTTGGCCAGCAGCCAGTTGTGCAGCGCGGTGCGGACATTGCCGACGTGGAGATTGCCGGTGGGGCTGGGAGCAAAGCGGGTGGTGGTCATGTCAGGCCGTTGCAGGACCGAGGTGGCAATCGACAATCCCGTTTCGGACCAGGCTGAATGACTGCCCGCCTTCCGCTTCATCGACATATTGGTCGATATTGGCTTCAAATTTAGCCTGTTCGATGAAGCTCGGCTCAAGGACGCTCTTGGGATCAATATCCTTGCCAGTCATGCAGCCAGCCTTTCCACTTTTGGCAGTTTCCGATTCAGCGCACCGGCCAGATCGAAGTTACTTTGCAAATTCATCCAGAAGCGCGCCGTGCTAACGCCAGCCCGCTCCAGACGAATTGCCAGTTCCGGGCTGATCCCGGCATGGCCGTTGACAACTCGAGACAGGGCGACACGTGACATTCCGAGCTTGCGAGCAGCTTCGGTGACGCCAAGACCAAGCGGTTCCAGCACATCGTTGCGCAACATGATGCCGGGATGGGGAGGAGCCTTCATCATCGCAAATAGTCCTTCAATGATAATCTTGATAATCGACCAATTCGACATCAGTTCCGACAAACCGGAACGTTACCCGCCAATTGCCATTGACCCAGATCGACCACTGACCCTTCAGTGCGCCTTTAAGCTGATGCAAGCGATAGGACGGCAGCGAAAGTTCGTCCGGCGCCGCAGCTACATCCAATGCCGCCAGAATGCTGAGCAGCTTGGGCGCATGTGCTGCATTCACGCCTTGGCGAGATCCGGTTTCATACAGGAGCTTGAGACCCTTGTGGCGAAACCCGACGATCATGTCAGCATTATATCGCGTAGCGATACACGATGCAAGCGCAAATCATCCCGTGCGGAACGCATGGGTAATCGGATACCTGCGATCCCGCCCGAAATTCCTTGACCCCAGCTTGACCCCTGGCGGGGCCTGCCGCCGCTTGTATTCCGCCAGATGCAGCAGTCGCTCGATGCGGATCACAGTGTCACGCTCGAAGCCTTCGGTGACCAGTTGCTCGACGCTCTTTTCGTGTTCGACCAGCCCCAGCAGGATGCCGTCGAGCACGCCGTATGGCGGCAGCGAATCTTCGTCCTTCTGGTCGGGGCGCAGTTCGGCCGAGGGCGGCCGGGTGATGATGCCTTCGGGCATTACCGGTCCGTCTGGCCCCAGGCCGATCTTCGGCTTGTGTTCGTTGCGCCATTTGCTGATCGCAAACACCGTCATCTTGTAGGCATCTTTCAGCGGATTGTAGCCGCCGGCCATGTCGCCATAGATCGTCGCATAGCCGACGCTCATTTCGCTCTTGTTGCCGGTGGTCAGCAGCATCGGGCCGAACTTGTTGGAGAGCGCCATCAGCGTTACGCCCCGGATGCGGCTCTGGACGTTTTCCTCCGTGATATCGACGTCGACATCGCTGAAGCTGCCTGCGAGCATCGCGTCGAAGGCCTCGACCGCCGGGGCAATCGGGATGGTGTCATAGCGGCAACCGATCATCCGCGCACATTCGGTCGCGAGATCGAGGCTGAGCTGGCCGGTGAAGCGGCTGGGCAACATCACGCACCACACCCGCTCGGCCCCCAGCGCGTCGGCGGCAATCGCAGCGCAGATCGCGCTGTCGATCCCGCCCGAAAGGCCCAGCACGACGCCCGGAAACTTGTTGCGGTTTACATAGTCGCGCAGTGCCAGCACCATGGCGCTATAGATGTCCTCGGGATGCTCGGCGAGGTCCGCCACTTCGCCCCGGTCGCAGCGCCAGCCCTTGGCGGTCCTGGTCCAATAGGTGGTGACTTCCTGCTCTTCCCAGTCCTTCAGCTGCACCGGCAGGCTGCCATCGCCGTTGACCACGAAGCTCGCGCCGTCGAACACCAGCTCGTCCTGCCCGCCGACACGGTTGAGATAGGCGAGCGGCAGGCCGGTGGCAGACGCGCGGCGCTTGGCAACGCCATCGATCCGCAGCGCGTCCTTGTCGATCTCATAGGGGCTGCCGTTGATGCAGATGAACAGCTCGGCGCCGAAATCGGCGAGGTGTTTGCAGACGTCTGCCTGCCAGATGTCCTCGCAGATTGGCACCCCGATCATAGTGCCGCGGAACACGATCGGTTCGGGCAGCGGCCCGGGCTGGAACAGGCGCACTTCGTCGAATGTGCCATAATTCGGCAGCTCATGCTTGTAGCGGATGGCTGCGACCTTGCCCTGATCCAGCAATGCCACGCCGTTGTGCAGCGCTCCGTCCTGCACGAACACACTGCCGACCAGCATGGCGGGGCCGGCGCTGGCGGTTGCCCTGGCCAGCTTTTCCAGCTCGGCGGCGGCGCGCTGGATCAGCGCGGGCTTCAGGATCAGGTCTTCGGGCGGATAGCCGATCAGCTGCAGCTCGGGGAAGACGATGAGGTCTGAGCCTGTTGCCCGTTCGCGCGCGGCGAGCATGGCGGCGGCATTGCCGGCGAGGTCTCCAACGGACTGGTTGAGCTGGGCTAGGGTGATTTTGAGCGTATCGGCCATGGGGCCTTTCCTAAGCATTGGCGAGGCGTTAGCCAATGGCGATTGAAGAGAGGATCGAAATGTTCAAGCAGGCTTTTGAGGGTGCCAATCTGCCTGGCGCGGTTGGCATGGTGGTGGACCGCGATGGCGTGCGTTTTTCGGAGGCGCTGGGCGTCGCCGATGTCGATGGCCGCACCCCGGTGGAACTCGATACCCAGTTCCAGATCGCCTCGATGACCAAGGCGCTGGTGACGCTGGCAGCGATGCAGCTGGTTGAAGCGGGCCAGCTCGATCTTGATGCGCCAGTCGATACGCTGTTGCCAGAGCTGGCCGATGCGCAAGTGCTGACCGGGTTCGACGGCGAGGGCAAGCCGCAGCTGCGTCCCGCTGCGCGGCCGATCACCATGCGGCACTTGCTGACCCACACCGCTGGCCTCGGCTATTTCTTCATCCATCCGCCGGTGCTGCAATATTTCGCCGCCACGGGGATGCCGGTGCAGGGCTCGCGCGCCTCGATCACCATGCCGCTGATGTTCGATCCGGGGGAGGCTTGGGAATATTCGGTCGGGATCGACTGGGCCGGGCTGGCGATCGAAGCGGTCACCGGGCGGCGGCTTGGCGACTATATGGCCGAGCATATTTTCGAGCCGCTGGGGATGACCCGCACCGGTTTCTACCAGACCGCCCCCGAAGGCCTGGCGCAGGTCCATGTCCGCGATGAAACCGGTGCGCTGAAGGTCCAGCCGATGTTCCTGGGCGGGGGCGAGTTCGACATGGGCGGCGCCGGGTTGATCGGCACCGCACCCGACTATGCCCGGTTCGTGCGCGCGGTGCTGCGCGGCGGCGAGCTCGATGGAAACCGCGTGCTGAGCGAAGCCGGATTGGCCGAAATGGCCCGCAACCAGGTTGCCCCGCTGCGCGCAGGATACATGGGCAGCGCCATGCCCGCGCTCGCCGCGCCTTACGATACCTTCCCCGATCAGCACACCGGCTGGGGGCTGGGCTTCCTGATCAACCCCGAGACCGGGCCAAATGGACGGTCACCCGGCAGCCTGGCCTGGGCCGGGATCTTCAACTCCTACTACTGGATCGATCCAGCAAAAGGCGTGGGCGGGGTGTTGATGTGCCAACTCTCGCCGTTCGGCGATCCCGGTGCGCTGGCCGCCTTCGCTGCGCTGGAGCGGATGGCCTACAGCTGCAAGTGAACTCGGGAGGAGGGATGCCCGGCATCGCCTCCCCCACGAGAAATTACATCTTCTTTTCAGCGTCCGCCGTGGCCTTTTCGGCAGCGGCGCTCGCGCCGGCAGACGGCGCAGCGGCGGCATCGCTGGCGCCAGCCGAAGCCTCTGCACCGGGCGCGGCGGCGGCATCCGAGGCCGGAGCCGCGCCGGCATCTACGCCCGACATCGCCTCTTCGGCCGGCATTTCGACATTCTCCGCAGTCGAGCCTTCGCTGGCCTTGTCGGAGCTGCCGCAAGCGGCAAGCATCAGGGCGGCAGCGGAAGCAATGGCGGTATAGGCAAATCTGGTCATGCGGAACCCCTCAAAACGCGCGCCACACCGCAAGGTGCGGCAATCCGGTTGCGCAGCGCCGCGCGTATCGCGGCAAAAACTGCGCGATGGCTTCTAACTCGCTCAATGCGGATAGGCAAACAGACGGATTGCCGACTTGCACATATAAAGAATTCTTTATATGAGTTCCGATAATAGACATGACCATGCGGATTGACCCTCTTTTGCGCGCGCTGGCCGACCCGACCCGGCTACGCATCATGCGCTTGCTTTCCGCAATGGAGCTGGCGGTGGGCGAACTCGCGCAAGTGCTCGGCCAGAGCCAGCCCCGGGTCTCGCGCCATGTCCGCATCCTGTGCGACGCAGGCCTTGCCGAGCGGCACAAGGAAGGCAGCTGGGTGTTCCTCAGGAGCGCGATCGGCGAAGACCGCGCCCCGCCGCTGGGTGCCGCCGCTGCCCGGCTGCTGGCCGTGGGCGAGGCTGACGATGGCATCTTTGCCGCCCGCTGCGCCGAAGACCGGCGTCATCTTGCCGCGATCCGCGCCGCGCGCGCAGCCAGCGCCGAGGCCTGGTTCGCCCGTCATGCCGAAGACTGGGACACCCTGCGCCTGCTCCATTCGCCCGACGCGCCCGTGGAGGCCGCGCTCGAGGCAGCGCTGCTGTCCGGATCGCCCAGCCCCGGGTCACTGGGTGCAGTGCTCGATGTCGGCACCGGCACGGGCCGCATGGCCGAATTGTTCGCAGCCCGAGCGACCCATGTCACCGGGCTCGACAAGAGCCCCGAAATGCTGCGCATTGCCCGCGCCCGTCTGCAGGCGCTGCCGGCCGGACAGGTCGATCTGGTGCATGGCGATTTCACTGCCCTTCCGTTTGCCGATGGCAGCTTCGACACCGTGCTGTTCCATCAGGTGCTGCACTATGCCTTTGATCCGGCAGAAGTGCTGGCCGAAGCGGCGCGGGTCGTGAAGGCGGGCGGACGCATCGCGATAATCGATTTCGCCGCGCACGAGCTTGAAGAATTGCGCAGCCGCCACGCCCATGCCCGGCTCGGCTTTTCCGACGAACAGATGCTGCTGCTGCTGAGCGATGCAGGCTTCGCTCCGCGCCCTGCAGTGGCCGTGCCCGGCAGCCCGCTGACGGTCAAGATCTGGACCGCAGCCAGGCAATCGGGCACTGCGCCCGCCACCATCCTCCCCTCGCAAGCCAGAGCCGCAAGCCAATGACCGATCCCCTGTTCGCCGCCCTGCCGGGAGACATATCGGTCTCCTTCGAATTCTTCCCGCCCAAGACCGAGAAGATGGAAGAGCAGCTGTGGAACGCGATCGTCGAACTCGCGCCGCTTGATCCCAGCTTCGTCTCGGTGACCTACGGCGCAGGCGGCTCCACCCGTGAGCGCACCCATGCCACGGTGGCGCGGATTGTCAGCGAAACCGGTCTGGTGCCCGCCGCCCACCTCACTTGCGTCGGGGCGAGCAAGGCTGAGATCGCCGAGGTTGCCGACCAATACTGGAGCGCCGGGGTGCGGCATATCGTGGCGCTGCGCGGCGATCCGCCGCCCGAGGCGGGCGGGCGCTTTGTCCCGCACCCGCAAGGCTATGCCAGCGCCGCCGAACTGGTTTCAGGTCTGATCAAGCAGCACCCTTTCGAAATATCGGTCGCCGCTTATCCCGAGGTGCACCCCGAAGCGACCAGCTCCGAGGCCGATCTCGACAACCTCAAGCGCAAGCTCGATGCCGGCGCGACCCGCGCGATCACGCAGTTTTTCTTCTCGACCGATGCCTGGTTCCGCTTCCTCGACAAGGCGCTCGCCGCCGGGATCACCGCGCCGATCCTGCCAGGGATTATGCCGGTGACCAGCTTCGCCGCAATCCGCCGCATGTCGGCCAACACCGAAATCCCCGCCTGGATGGAGGCGATGTTCGAGGGGCTCGACGATCGGCCGGGACCGCGCAGCCTTGTCTCCGCCGTGGTCGCCGCTGACCTCTGCCGCCGGCTTTACGAAGGCGGGTCGCGCGATTTCCACTTCTACACGCTCAACCGCGCGGATCAGGCCTATGCCATCTGCCAGCTGCTTGGACTGAGACCGAACCAATGACCGCACGCGAAGCATTGCTGGCCGAAGCCGCCAGGCGCATCCTGATCACCGACGGAGCCTTCGGCACCGAGATCCAGAACTACAGGCTCTCCGAGGCCGACTATGCCGGCAATCTGGGCCTCGCGAAGGACCAGAAGGGCAACAACGACATTCTGGCGCTGACCAGGCCGCAAGTGCCCGAGGCGATCCACCGCGCCTATTTCGCGGCCGGAGCGGATATTGCCGAGACCAATACCTTTTCGGCCAACCGCATCAGCCAGGCGGACTATGCCGCCGAACATCTAGTGCGCGAGATCAATCTTGAATCGGCCCGGCTCGCGCGGCGGGTAGCCGATGAATTTCAGGCCAGGGACGGCAAGCCCCGGTTTGTTGCGGGCGCAATCGGCCCGACCAACAAGACCCTGTCGCTCTCGCCCGATGTCAACGATCCCGGTTATCGCGAGATCGACTGGGACACGCTGGTCGATGTCTACAAGGAACAGGCCGCCGCGCTGGTCGAAGGCGGAGCTGACTTCATCCTCATTGAAACTGTGTTCGATACGCTCAATGCCAAGGCCGGCATCATGGCGGTCAAGCAGCTCGAGACAGAACTCGGCCGCCCAAATGCGCCTAGAGAAGTGCCGATCATGCTGTCGATGACGCTGACTGACCTGTCGGGGCGCAATCTTTCGGGCCACACCGTCGAGGCCTTCTGGCACGCGGTGCGCCATGCGAAACCTGTCACCATCGGGCTCAACTGCTCGTTTGGCGCGACGCAATTGCGGCCGCATGTCAAAGTGCTCAGCGAAATCGCCGACACGCTGATCATGGTCTATCCCAATGCCGGCCTGCCCAACGAGCTGGGCGAGTATGATGAAATGCCGGACACCACCGCCGCGCTGGTCGGTGAATGGGCAGAGCATGGCCAGGTCAACATCCTTGGCGGCTGCTGCGGCTCGACGCCTGCGCATATTGCGGCAATGGCCCGGACGGCTGCCGGATTGGCGCCGCGCAAGTTGCCGGTGCTGGAGCCGATTACGCGGCTGGCGGGGCTGGAACCCTTTGTGATGGCGGCGTAGTGAAATGCATTTTGCAAAAGCATTGCTCCCCCCAAACCCGTTTACCCTGAGCTTGTCGAAGGGCTGCCCTTTCTTCCGTCCCGAGTGCACTGTTGCGCCAAGAAAAGTGCAGTGCTTCGACAAGCTCAGCATGGACGGATTTGGGTTGGGATATTGAGTTGAAAATGATTGAACAAACATCCCCGCGCCCATCTGGCTCCGCCCGCTTCGTCAATATCGGCGAGCGCACCAATGTCACCGGCTCTGCCGCGTTCAAGAAGCTGATCCTGGCAGATGACTACGCCAAGGCCGTCGAAGTCGCGCGTCAACAGGTCGAGAACGGCGCGCAAGTGATCGACGTCAACATGGACGAGGGGCTGCTCGATGCGGTCTACGCCATGACCACGTTCCTGAAACTCATCGCCGCCGAGCCCGATATCGCCCGGGTGCCGGTGATGATCGATTCATCGAAGTGGGACGTCATTGAGGCCGGGCTGAAATGCGTCTCGGGCAAGCCCATCGTCAACTCGATCTCGATGAAGGAAGGCGAAGCGCCGTTTCTGGAGGCGGCGCGCAAATGCATGGCCTATGGCGCGGCAGTCGTCGTCATGGCGTTCGATGAGCAGGGGCAGGCCGATACCAAACAGCGCAAGGTCGAGATCTGCGAGCGGGCCTACAAGCTGCTCACCGGCATCGGCTTCCCGGCGGAAGACATCATCTTCGATCCCAACGTTTTTGCGGTGGCGACCGGGATTGAAGAACACAACAATTACGGCGTCGATTTCATCGAGGCGGTGAAGGAAATCCGGCAGCGCTGCCCGCATGTCCATTTCTCGGGCGGGCTATCGAACCTCAGCTTTTCGTTTCGCGGCAACGAGCCGGTGCGCCGCGCGATGCATTCGATCTTCCTCTATCACGCGATTCCTGCCGGGCTCGACATGGCCATCGTCAATGCCGGGCAGCTTGACGTGTACGACCAGATCGACCCGGAACTGCGCGAGGCCTGCGAGGATGTGATCCTCAACAAGGACGAGGGCGCAACCGAGCGGCTTGTCACCCTCGCCGAGAAGTTTCGCGGCACCGACGTGGCCCAGGAAAAGGCCGCCGAGGAATGGCGCGGCTGGCCGGTAGCCAAGCGGCTGGAACATGCGCTGGTGCGCGGCATCGACATGTATGTCGTCGAGGATACCGAGGAATGCCGCCTCGCGGCCGCCCGCCCGATCGAGGTCATCGAAGGCCCGCTGATGGACGGGATGAATGTGGTCGGCGACCTGTTCGGCTCGGGCAAGATGTTCCTGCCGCAAGTGGTCAAATCGGCACGGGTGATGAAGAAGGCGGTGGCCCACCTGATCCCGTTCATCGAAGCGGCAAAGGAGCCGGGCGCAAGGCCCAAAGGCAAGATCATCATGGCGACGGTCAAGGGCGACGTCCACGATATCGGCAAAAATATTGTCGGCGTGGTGCTGCAATGCAACGGCTACGAAGTGATCGATATGGGTGTCATGGTGCCCTGGCCCAAGATTCTCGAAGTCGCGAAAGAGCAGGATGCCGACATCATCGGCCTGTCCGGGCTGATCACGCCGTCGCTCGACGAAATGGTGACGGTCGCCGAGGAAATGCAGCGCGCCGGTTTCACCATTCCGCTGCTGATCGGCGGCGCGACGACCAGCAAGGTGCACACCGCTCTGCGGATTGATCCGGCCTATGCAGGCCCGGTGATCCATGTGCTCGATGCCAGCCGCGCGGTGGGCGTTGCCAGCCAGCTGTTGTCAGACACGCAGGCAGAGCCGTTCATCGCGGCCACAGCCAGCGAATACGAACACGTCCGCGAAGTCCGCGCCAATAAAGGCCAGAGTGCGCTGCTCAGCCTCGAAGACGCGCGCGCAAACGCCTATGCCGCCGACATGAGCGACATGGCCGCGCCGCCTGAAAAGCCGGGCATCCATGTCTTCGATGATTGGGATCTTGCCGACCTGCGCGACTGTTTTGACTGGACACCGTTCTTCCGCGCATGGGAGCTGGCCGGCAACTTCCCGGCGATCCTGAGGGATGACGTGGTCGGCGAGAGCGCGCGCAGCCTCTATGACGACGCCCAGGCGATGCTTGACCGGATCATCGCTGAAAAATGGCTGACCGCCAGAGGCGTCGCGGGTTTCTGGCCCTGCGCGCGCCACGGCGACGATGTCGAGATCTACCTGCCCGAAGCAGAGCGCCATGTCCGCATGCCCTTCCTGCGCCAGCAAGTGAAGAAGAGCCGGGGCAAGGATGGTCAGGGCCGGGCCAATTTCTGTCTGGCAGATTTCATCAGCCGCGATGGCGACTGGATCGGCGGGTTTGCGGTCGGCATCCATGGCATCGAACCCCATCTCGAGCGCTTCAAGGCGGACCACGACGACTATTCGGACATTCTGCTCAAGGCTCTGGCCGATCGCTTTGCCGAGGCTTTCGCCGAGCGGCTCCATCAGCACACGCGCACCACGCTGTGGGGCTATGCGCCAGGCGAGCAGCTGACCACCGAGGCGCTGATCAAGGAGCAATATCGCGGCATCCGCCCGGCCCCCGGCTATCCCGCCTGCCCCGATCACAGCCTCAAGCCGATCCTGTTCGACTTGCTCAATGCTGGTGAAAATGCTGGCATCGTGCTCACTGAAAGTCAGGCGATGCTGCCCACTGCTGCGGTTTCCGGCTTCTATTTCGCCCATCCGCAAGCCGAATATTTCGGCGTCGCGCGCATTGGGCAGGATCAGCTGGAAGACTATGCCGCGCGGCGCGGCATCGATCTGGCTGAGGCAACACGCTGGCTGCGGCCGAATCTCGACTAGCTCCGGCTCGATTAGTGGCGGCCGACCCCAAGTCGGCCTTGCTTCCTGGCGAGGCTTTGGCACAACAGCCGCATCCAGCGGATGGGATGCTTCGGGTAATGGATTACAGAACACTGGGCGCATCGGGGCTCAACGTCCCCGTCATGGGCCTCGGCACGGCCAATTTTCGTGGCGGGAGCAGCCCGGCGACGGGGCTAGGCGACAAGGCAGCCGCGCGGCTGGTCGATGTGGCGCTCGAACGCGGAGCCGCCTTTTTCGATACGGCGGATATCTATGGCGCGGCGGAGGAAGTGCTGGGCAAGGCGCTGGACAAGCGGCGCAGCAGCGCGATGATCGCGACCAAGGCCGGCCTGCGCTCAGGCCCGGGGCAAAACGATACCGGTGCCACGCGCCATCACCTGATCAGCAGCTGCGAGGCCAGCCTCAGACGGCTGGGAACCGACTATATCGATCTGTTCCTGCTCCACAGCTTCGATGGCCGCACCCCGGTCGAAGAGACGCTGTCGGCGCTGGAATCGCTGGTGCGCGCGGGCAAGGTGCGCGCCATTGGCGCTTCGAACCATGCCGGCTGGCAACTGATGAAAGCGCTCGGTGTGTCTGATCACCGCGGCTGGCCGCGTTACAGCGCCCACCAGGTCGCATGGTCGCTGGCGATGCGCGAGGCGGAATGGGATCTGGCCCCGCTGGCTGCGGACCAGAACGTCGCCACGCTGGTCTGGGGGCCGCTCGCCGGCGGCGCGTTGACCGGGCGCTATGGCCGCAAGGGCGAACCTTTCGCCCGCTCGCGGTATGCAGAATTCGCGCTCGGGCTGACCGGTGACGAGCAATTGCAGCACGTGGTCGATTGCCTGACTGAAATCGGACGCGAGGCGGGCCTCACCCAGTCGCAGGTCGCCCTTGCCTGGCTGTTGCAGCGGCCGACGGTGGCCAGCGTGCTGGTCGGCGCAAGCAGCGCGGAACAGCTCGAGAGCAACCTCGATGCCATTCCGGTGAACCTGAGCGGCGACCAGATCGCCCGGCTCGACGAAGTCAGCGCGCAGCGGGCGCCATATCCCCATGGCCTTCAGCTTGGGCCAGGCTCCGAACGCATCGCGCGCCCGGCAAGCGGCGGAAACAATATCCGGGTCGACCGCGCGCTGGGCGTGGCTGGCTCGGCACCCTGACCGGAGATCAATGGTATGACCGATAAGCCCTCGCTGCACATTCCCGCACGAGACATCCCTGTGCCCGCCCATCTCAGCCCCGAAGCGCAGGCCTGGCTGGCCATGCCGCGCCCGGCGGGCGGTGCGGGCTATCCGGCACTGGACGATGCCGAGGGCTGGCGGCAACATATCGCAGCCAGCGATGCGATGATCATGACGATGTATATGCACCACGAGCCGCCGGTTTCATGCACCACCCGCGAGATCAGCGAGGGCGCAGCGCGCGGCTATGAAATCATCCCCGAAGGCCTCGCAGCCGGCGACGCACGGGTCTATCTCGACATCCATGGCGGCGCGCTGATCATGGGCGCGGGCGAGGTCTGCAAGGCGATGGCCACCAAGTCTGCCTGCCGGCTTGGCGCAAGGGTGGTCGCGGTGGACTACCGCATGCCGCCAGACCATCCCTATCCCACCGGGCTTGATGACTGCATGGCTTTCTACACGGCGCTGCTGCGCGATCATGCCCCGGCGGAGATCATTGTCGGGGGCGGATCGGCGGGAGCGAATCTCGCCGCCGCACTCATGCTGCGGGTCCGCGACGAAGGTCTGCCGCTGCCGGCAGCCGTCGTTCTCGGTTCGCCCGAAATCGACCTAACCGAATCGGGCGACAGCTTCCGAACCAATGCGGGCATCGACGGCATGGGCAGCCTGATGCAGGCGAACCTGCTTTACGCTGGCGGAACTCCGCTCGATCACCCCTATGTCTCGGCCTTGTTCGGCGATTTCATCAAAGGCTTCCCGCCGACCTTGCTCACGGCAGGAACGCGCGACCTGTTCCTGTCGAACGCCGTGCGCTTCCACCGCGCGCTGCGCGCGGCCGGTGTGCCGGCCGAGCTGCACATTCTGGAAGCCGCTGCGCACGGCGCCTTTGGCGGCGGTTCGCCCGAGGAGGCCGAACTCGACCGCGAAATGCGCAATTTCTGCGAGGCGCACTGGCGGCAGGGCTAGCTTCCGCCCTTGCGCCGCAACTCGGCGCGCGCGGCTTCGCGGACATAGCTGTAGAGCTGACCCAGTTCAGCATCGCTCAACCGGGCGAAGCGCGGCATGCCTTTGGGCAATGCCGCGCCGTCGCGAACCACTTTCGTGAAAGTCGCCCGGTCGAGCGCCAGTGCCGATTCGCGCAGGTCCGGCCCCGGCGCTCCGGCTGACTGTGCCTCGCCGCCATGGCAGCTGCTGCAATTGCCGCCATAGAGCTTCGCGCCATTGCTGACTTGGGCTGCATCGAGCACCAGCGCGGGATTGTCCACCGGATGCACCGTCTCGTCATAAGGCGCGGTGTTCGGCAGACGCGCCTTGCCGCCGAGCCGGAAGGTCAGCAGCCGGCGCGGCTGCGCGTTGTAGCGCCAGCCGGTCGGCATCAGGCCATTACCGTAGGGATTGGGCCCGCCCCAGCCGACCAGCAGCGAGACATATTGCGTGCCGCGCCAGGCATAGGAAATCGGCGGTGCAATGATGCCGAGCCCTGCGCCATAGCGCCACAGCTGCCTGCCATCGTCGGCATCGTAAGCCGTCAGCCAGCCTTCGTTGTCGCCCTGAAACACCAGCCCGCCGGCGGTCGACAGCGCCCCGCCGTTCCACATCCAGCGTTGCGGCACCCGCCAGCGTTCCTTTTGCGCCACCGGATCCCAGGCGATCAGCGCGCCTTTGCCGTCTTGCGGATCGCCGGTCAGGTGCGGGGTGGCGATAACCCCCTGAAAGCTGGCGGGCGCAGGGGTGAAATCGAAGCCGAGCTGCATCGCCGGGATGTAGACGAGGCCGGTCTGCGGATTGAAGGCCATCGCCTGCCAGTTATGCGCGCCGCCGGTCCACGGCCACAAGGTCACCGGGCCATCTTCATAGCGGATACCGGGCAGCTCGACCGGGCGGCCGCTCTCGGGATCGATATGGTCGGCCCAGGTCGCCTTGGAGAACTTTTCCGCCGAGATCAGCTTGCCGGTCTCGCGGTCCAGCACATAGAAAAAGCCGTTGGTCGGCGCCTGCATCAGCACCTTGCGGTTTTTGCCCTCGATGGTCAGCGTCGCGGTGATCATGCCCGCCGCCGCCTTGTAGTCCCAGGCTTCGCGCGGGTTGACCTGATAGTGCCAGACATATTTGCCGGTATCGGCATCCAGCGCGACCACCGAGGCGAGGAACAGGTTGTCGCCGCCGCCCGGATCGCGCTTCTGGGGGTTGTAGGGCCCCGAATTGCCGGTGCCGATATAGATGCGGCTCAATTCGGCATCGAAGGTCATACCATGCCAGGCGGTGCCGCCGGTGCCGCTCTTCCAGTATTCGCTGGTGCCCCAGGTCTTCGCCGCCATCTCCATCGCTGCCCGGTTGGTCTGGTCGTCGCGGTTCTCTTCGGGCGAGCCCGGCACGGTATGGAAGCGCCAGACCTGTCGGCCGGTCTTCTGGTCATAGGCGGTAACATAGCCGCGCATCCCGGCATCGCCGCCGCCGTGGCCGATGATGACTTTGCCGCCAAACACGCGCGGCGCGCCGGTGATCGTGCGGCGGTCGTCGCGCCCCACGGTCAGGGCGCTCCACAACTGCCGGCCGGTGGTGGCATCGAGCGCGACCAGCCGCCCATCGGTCGCACCGACGAAGACGCGCCCGTCGGCATAGGCCACGCCCCGGTTGAGCGGGAAGATATAGTGCATCTTGTCCGGATTGTGCTGCCAGACGCGCGCCTCCCATTTCCACAGTATGCGCCCGGTCACGACCGAGACGGCATAGACGTCGGCGAAGCTGCCGGTGAAATAGAGCACGCCGTTCACCGCCAGCGGCGTCGCCTCGAGCGCCTGTTCGCCGGGCAGGTCAAGCGACCAGCCGAGGCCCAGGCGCGGGACGGTCTGCCGGTTGATCTGATTGAGCGCCGCATGGCCGGCCTCGTCGTTTTGCCCGCCATAGTGCGGCCAGTCGGCATTGGCGGGACTTGCTGCCAGCGCCGGTGCAGCCAGCAGCAGCGCGGCGAGGGCCAGAATCAGCAGCTGCATCTCATTCTCCCGCGCTCGCCGTGGTGACGACGATCTTGCCGAGCTGGCGGTTGCTCTCGAGCCGCCGATGCGCCTCGGCAATGTCAGACAGATCGAAAGTGCTGTCGATCACTGGCGATAGCGAGCCGCTGGCCAGCCCGCGCGAGACATAGCCGATCAGGCGCGCGCGGGTTGCCGGGTCGCGGATCAGCCGGTCGGCGGAAAAGCCGTGCAAGGCAAGATTGCCCAGCATCAGCACCGGCAGCATCAGCTCGAAGGAGAAGCCGCCAAGCATGCCATAGACGATCACCGTGCCGCGCGGGGCCATGGCAGAAAGCAGGCCCGCGAGCGGCGCTCCGGCGACGGCATCGAAGGCAATGCGCGCGCCCGCGCCGCCGGTGATCGCCATGATCCGCGCGGGTACATCCTCCTCGTCGCTGACGATGACATGCGCCGCGCCCTGTGCGAGCAGGGCATCGGCCTTGTCGCGCGTGCGGGTAATGGCGATGGGCAGCGCGCCTTCCGCCCGTGCAATCTGGATCGCGGCGAGCCCGACCGAGGACGAGGCGGCATTGATCACCACCCAATCGCCCGCCGCGATTCTGCCGACATCGACCAGACCATAGGCCGTGCCATACTGCATCCAGCTCGCCGCCGCTTCGGTCAGCGACTGGCCCGGCGGCACCGCCACCAGCATGTCGGCGGGATAGTGGATCACTTCGCCGTTGGTGCCATGGCGGTCCATCTCGAGCCCGAACAGCGCCGCGACGCGGTCGCCGGGACGCCATTCCGGGACGCCCGGCCCCACCGCCTCGATCACGCCCGCAGCCTCATAGCCGATGGTCGAGGGAAGCTGTCCGGGCGGCATGAACTCCCCGGCGCGGAAGTAGGCCTCGACCCGGTTGAGCCCGAAAGCGCCGACCCGGATGCGCACTTCGCCCGGCCCCGGCTCGCCAATTTCGAGCTCGTCGAGACCCAGCACCCCGGGGCCGCCAAATGCGTGAAACCGAACTATCCTGGCCATGCCGCTATCCTCTCACAACCTGAACCCGCCGCTTGCCTCGATGCATTGCGCGGTCACCCAGCGCCCGAGCGGCGAGGCCAGCGCATAGACGATGTCGGCGATCTCCTCGGGCTGGCCGAAACGCCTGAGCGCGGTCACGTCGGTCACGCCCTTTGCTGCCACCGGGTCCTGGACGATGTAATCGTTGGTCGGCCCGGCGGTGAAGCCGGGAGCAATCGCATTGACCGTGATCCCGCGCGGGCCCAGCTCGGCGGCGAGCACGCGGGTGAAGGCTTCGGTCGCCGCCTTGGCCATGGTGTAGACGATGATCCCCGGATCGGTCAGCCGCGCACCGACCGAAGAGAGGTTGATCACCCGGCCAAACGCATTGAGCCGGGGATGCAGCGCCCTGGTCAGGAAAAAGGCCGCGCGGACATTGTTGGTCATCACGGTATCGAAAAACGCCTCGTCGACATCGCGGATCGCCGCGTAGTCTCCCCCGCCGATGTTGTTGACCAGGATGTCGAGGCCGGGCGAGCCGGTGCGGCTGACGAATTCGGCCTCGACGGCGCTGGCCAGGGCTTGCGCTTCGGCTTCTCCGGACAGCTTCGCCTGAACCGGAAACGCGGCTCCGCCCGCAGCGGCTATCCGTGCAACGACCCGCTCCGCCGCCGCCCGGTCGCTGGCATAGTTGACCGCGACCAAGGCCCCGGCTGCCGCCAGCCGCTCGGCGATATGGCTGCCCAGTCCCCGGCTCGCGCCAGTCACCAGCGCGGTCTTGCCGGCAAGATCCTGCTCCATTTCCTCTCCCGCCCTGCTATCAGGGATTGCACTGCCGCTGCGGATTGCTCGGATCGCCGACCAGCATATCGCGGCCATAGACGTCGCTTTCGATTGCCAGAGTGCCGTCCGCGCGCCGGCCCGCAGTGAAATAGGCGATATAGACCGGCAGGGCCTGCGGCAGCGCCACACTGGCAGTCTTGAGCGGCTCGGGTTCGGGAGGTGCGAGACCCGCAAGCGTCATGCGCGGCGCCGGCTGGTCGGGCCTGCCGAGGCCGGCAAGCCGGTCGATCTGATTTCGCGACATGGCGCCATCGAGCAGCGTCGCGGCAAAGCCCAGCGCATCGCTCACGCGCACGCAGCCATGGCTGTAGGCGCGCCGGGTGTGGCTGAACAGGCTCTTTGCCGGGCTATCGTGGAGATAGATGTTGTAGGGGTTGGTCATCGCCAGCTTCATCTGGCCGAGCGAATTGCCCCGGCCCGGCTTCTGGCGCCAGTGGCCCGAAGCGGTGCGCACATAGCCCCCGCGCGACGAGAAGCGCCCGCCGTTTTCAGCGACGATGCTCGCGGGGATTTCCCACCACGGGTTGACGATGACATGGGTGATTGTCGAGGCGAAGACCGGCGTGGCGGTCGCTGGCTTGCCGACCACGGCTGGCCAGCTTTGCACGCGTTCGCCCTGTCGCCACAGCCCAACCTCGAAAGCCGGAATATTGACCAGCACATAGTTCTCGCCAAGTTCGCGCGGCATCCAGCGCCAGCGCTCCAGATTGCGCGCCAGGGTGATCCGGCGGTTGGGATCGGCCTCGGCAGTGTAGGCGGCCTGCAGCGCAGTATACTCCGGGTGGCTGGGGCGGACAGAGGCGAAGAAGTGATCGAGACTGGTGTCGCTTTCCAGGGCTTTGCGCAAGCTGGCCTCAATCGCGCCATCGTCCTTGTCGTCCGGAATGCGCCAGCCACCGCGCTCGACCGGGTTGGCGCAGCCCTTGAGGTGCGCGCGCGCCAGTTTCAGCGCGAGTTCGGTCGCCGCCTGGTTGGCCGCGTCGCCGCTCCACAAGCCCCCGGCATCGTCGAGCGCCGAGGTATCGAAAGCCGGCAAGGCTTCTTGCGGCGCGGCCGCCAGCCATTGCCTGAGACTGGAGATCTGGCCGCGCGACCAGCCCGGCGCCAATGGCCCGTCACCTTGCGCTGACCCGCAGGCAGCGAGCAACAAGGCAAGTGCTGGCGCGAATCTGCGCATTGCGGTCCGAACCCCCTGGTTGAAGCGGCGCCATGATGCACATATTCCAAGGCAATTGGAAATAGCGCGCCAGCGATTTTCGAACGGTTGCATAAGCGGCGGAACTCTGGTGGCTGTGCCGCAAATCACATCAACCGCGAGGATCGCCGGCGTGACCACATTGCCCCCCACTGATCTTCCCGAGGCCGACCGTTTTGGCCCCGGCCGCACCGACAATCCCTACTGGAACGAAAGCGTCTGGTTCTCGCTGTCGATTCCAGAAAGCCGCATTCACGGCATGATCCAGTATTACTTCCGCCCCAACATGGGGATGCTCAACGGCGGCCCGGTGCTGTGGGATGCCTCGGGGCTCCACCAGTGGAACTGCCTGCACTATCAGTGGAGCCATTTGCAGGCCTTGCCGGCAGGCGCGGAGAAGTTCCGCATGACCGCGCGCAATTCGCTGAGTGTTTCGGTGATCGAGCCGCTGACGCGCTACAAGCTCGATTATGACAACGATGGCCTGATGCTCGATCTGACCTGGCAGGCCGCCGGGCCCTGCCATGAGCTCAACACCGGCGATCCCGGCCAGCAGGCGACCGCCAAGTTCCACATCGAGCAACCCGGCCGGATGACCGGCACCATGCGCCGCCACGGCACGGAATGGCGCATCGACTGCCATTCGATGCGCGATACCTCCTATGGCGCGCGTGACTACGAATCGCTGGCATTCGGCGGCTATTTCTGGGGCGTTGCCGATCAGGGCAGCTTCCATGCGCTGTGCATGAACGAGGGCACCGGCTGGACCCGCGCGGCGAAATGTATCGGCGGCTACATCATGCAGGATGGCGAAATGGCGAGCCTGGTCTCGGGCCGGCGCACGGTGCTGGACTATGGCCAGTTCGGGCCTGCAAAAGTCCGCTTTGAAGGCACCGACACATTGGGCCGCAGCATCAAGGCGACCGGCAAGATCGATCCCGGCCTGGTCTTCACCGGCTATACCGACCACACTGTGGTCTGGTCGCTCACCGAATGGGACTGGAATGGCACGACTTACTGGGGCGACAACCAGGAATTCTGCCCCGCCGAACCCTTTCGCCAGATGGCGCGCGGCGAGATTGCACTCGGGGACGGCGCATGACCGGCCCAAAAACAGGCAGGGTCCTGATCGTCACCGGCACGTCGGGCTCGGGCAAGTCGACCGCTTGTGAACTCTTCGCCAAACAGTCCGACGACTTCTGGCTGCTCTATGGCATCGACCATTTCCTTGCGGGCACCCTGCCGGCGAAATTCGGCCACCACGGCCCGCGCAGCCGCGAGGGGATCTATGCCCACCCGCTGGATGAGAACGACCCCGACGGACCGCTGCGCTGGAGCTTCGGCCCCAAGGGCGAGGCGGCCTTCCGCACGCTCCACGCCTGGGTCGCCGCCGCCGCGCACGAGGGCTGCAACATCGTGCTCGATCATCTGGTGATGACCGATCCGCCGGTGCTGCAGGATCTGGTCTGGCGGCTGGAGGGCATCGAGGTGCTGTTCGTCTGTCTCAAGCCGCCGTTCGCGGTGCTGGAAGAACGCGTCGCGACCCGCACGATGGCCAAGAAGCTGCCGACGGACATTCTGGGCGAAGACGCAGTGCGCAAGATTGTCGCGCGGCTGGGCCGGTTGCGCCCGTGGTTCTATGATGCGGTTTATGCGGGCGATCTCTATGACCTGACGATCGACACCAGCCGTCATGCGCCAGAGCAAGTCGTCGCGATTATCGAGGCGCGCATGGCCGAAGGGCCGGGCACGGCATTCGAGCAGCTGCGCGCGCGCTATCCGCGCGGCTGAACCCCGGCAAAGCGCCAGGCCAGCGTCTCGCCCGCCAGCCACGGCACCACTTCGCCGCCAGCCGCCGGGATGCGCGCGGGAACCACGTTGTCAGCCCGTTCGAGCACCACCTGACTGTCATTGAGCGGCAGGCCGTAAAAGCGCGGGCCATGCTCCGAAGCAAAGCCCTCCAGTCTGTCCAGCGCGCCTTCTTCGTCGAACACACCAGCATAGGCCTCCAGCGCGTGCGGCGCGCAGAAAATGCCCGCGCAGCCGCAGGCCGATTCCTTGGTGCGCAGCTCATGCGGGGCGCTGTCGGTGCCCAGGAAGAAGCGCGGCGAGCCTGAGGTGGCCGCCTTGCGCAAGGCCAGGCGGTGCATTTCGCGCTTGGCCACCGGCAGGCAATACATATGCGGGCGGATGCCGCCGGCGAACATGGCGTTGCGGTTGATCTGGAGATGATGCGGGGTGATCGTCGCGGCCACGGTATCGGGGGCGGCCATGACGAAATCGGCGGCGTCTTTGGTGGTGATGTGCTCGAACACCAGCTTGAGCGCGGGAAAGTCACGCAGCGTCGGGATCAGCACCCGCTCGATGAACACCGCCTCGCGGTCGAAGATATCGACTTCGCCGTCCGTCACTTCGCCGTGGACCAGCAGCGGCATGCCGATCTCCTGCATCCGCTCCAGCACCGGATAGATCGAGCGGATCGAGGTGACCCCGTGCGCGGAATTGGTCGTGGCATTGGCAGGATAGAGCTTGGCTGCGGTCAACACGCCGAGCGCGAAGCCGGCCTCCAGATCAGCCGGATCGGTCGCATCGGTGAGGTAGAGCGTCATCAGCGGGGTGAATCGGATGTCAATTGGGAGCGCCGCCATGATCCGGTCGCGATAGGCCGCGACATCGCCGGTCGCGGCGCAAGGCGGCGACAGGTTGGGCATGATGATCGCGCGGGCGAACTGGCGCGCGGTGAAGGGCAGGACATCAGCCAGCATCGCGCCGTCGCGCAAGTGGACGTGCCAGTCGTCGGGCTGGCGCAAGACGAGGCGCTGCAAGGTGTCGGGGCGTGTCGCGGCGGGCTTTGCGGGATCTTTCATCACCCCCTTCCCTATGGCGCTTTGCCGAATTGGGAAGGGGCGAAATTGGCCCTCGCGCTTAATTTGCTGAAATCCCTCCCGTTTAGTCTTGCAGGACCGACCGGGAGCCCGGGGCACGTGGTTAACGCGAATTTAGCCATATTGCTTTATCTCCTGCCTCTGGTCCGAACAAAGGACGTAAGCCAGATGAACGAAGCAACGATCATTGCCGATCCTGCCCCGCAGCGCTCCTTCGAGGAGATGCGCGGTGCGCAGCGCTTCACCCTGCTGATCCGCACGGCCAAGCTGGTCAGCGAAAGCGGGGAGTTTCTCTGCATCATCCGTGACGTTTCGGCGACCGGCCTGCGCTTGCGCCTGTTCCACCGGCTTCCCGCCGACGCGCGCATGGCGCTCGAACTGGCGAACGGGGAAATCTATTTCATCGAGCGCGTCTGGGAGCGTGACAATCACGCCGGTTTCCGCTTTGCCGCGCCGATCGATGTCGAGGGCTTCATTGCCGAAGTCAGCCCCTATCCGCGCCGCCAGCCCCGGTTGCGCGTGCAGTTTCCTGCTGTCCTTTCGGCCGGCGGCGAGGCCAGTGTCGCCACGGTGCGCGATCTATCGCCGCAGGGCGCCGGCATCGAGACTGCGCGCTTCCTGGCGATCGGCCAGTGCGTCAAGCTCGAGGGTGATAGCTTTCCGGCGACCATCGCCAAGGTCTGCTGGCGGTCGGGCGCATACTACGGGCTGGTCTTCGAACAGGTCTTCACGCTGGAGGGACTGGCCGTGCTGGCTGCGCGGCTGCAAAACCTGCCCGAAGCGCCTGCCGCCTCAGCCGGCGCTGCGCGCCAGGCCTGAGGCTCAGGCCGGCCTGAACGCCAGCGCATCGCCGTTCATGCAATAGCGCTTGCCCGTCGGCCGCGGGCCATCGTCGAACACATGCCCCAGATGCCCGCCGCACTGCGCGCAGACCACTTCGGTGCGCGGGATGCCCCCGTCCCAGTCGATCGCCGTGCCGATGGCACCGGGTAGCGGCTGCCAGAAGCTGGGCCAGCCGGTGCGGCTGTCGTATTTGGTCGATGATGCAAACAGCGGATGGCCATCGGCAGCACAGACGAACGTGCCCGTGCGCTTTTCGTGCAGCAAGGGCGAGGTGCCGGCCACTTCCGTGCCCTTGCGGCGCAGGATCTCGTATTGGTCGGGGGTCAGTCGCCGCCGCCACTCGGCGTCGCTGTAGGCGACCGGATAGCTTTTGGCCTGGGCCGGGCCACCGCTGCAGGCGGCCGCCAGCGGCACAGCAGCGCTCGCGCCGAGCATGGCGAGGAATTTGCGGCGGGGCAAGGACGGGCGGGGCATAGACGTTCTCCGGCGGGCAAAGTGCCTGCCTGCAAGATCGCTATTCGTTCGACCGATGCAAGGGTTACCGAGGGACTATGCCGGTGCGCTCGGCTTGTCTTTGGCGATGCGGGCAAAAAAGCCGCGCCGCTTGCCCGATCCGCCACTGGGCCCCGACTTCATCACCAGCTTGCGGAACATCGCCGCGCCGGTGCGGATCAGCAGGCCGATGCACAGCACCTGCCAGGCAAAGGCGGCCAGATGCGGCCAGATCGCCGGATCCTGCGCGGCGCGCGCCAGCATGGCATAAGGCGAGCTGAATGGCACCGCGATGGCGATCCATTCCCACACACTGCCCGGTGCCGCCACCGCGAAACTGGCGATGAAAAAGAACACCAGCTGGACGAAGGTTATCGGCATCGACAGCGTCTGCACTTCGCGCACCGTGGTCGCCATCGAGCCGATGGCGAGGAACAGCGAACCGATCAGCAGATAGGCCATGGCGAAATAGGCAATGCCGAGCGTGATGAACAGCGGCCAGCCAACCGCCGGTTCTGGCAGGCTTGGCAGGCCCTCGCCGCCGAGCACGAAAATCGCGCCGCCTGCCGTCGCCCAGACGGCAATGCCGACAAATGAAACCGCCAGCATGGCGAACAGCTTGCCGAGGAACACCGCGTCCATCGGGATGGCGGCAGCGAGGATCTCGATGATCTTGTTGCCCTTTTCCTCGACGAGGTTGGACAGCACCATGCCGGCAAGCAGCATTGTGAGCAGGAACAGCAGCAGTTGCCCGGCCTGCGCGGTCATCACCTGGCCCTGGCGCTGCTGGGCGGTGTTGGTGGCCATCGCGGCGAGCCTGACCTCGGGATAAGCCGATGGCGCGCGGCCCAGCGCCTGCGCGGCGAGCATCGAGACCGGGCCTTGCCACTGGCCGATGCGTTCGGCCGTGCCGGTGAGCCTGGGGGCTTCGAGGCTGCCGGTGACGATTGCGGCAGCATTGGCCTGCGTTGCGGCCAGCGCACCGGCGGCATCGAAGTTTTCGCCAGGCCGGACCTCACGGATTACCGCCAGTTCGGGCAAGGCATCGCCCACCCGCGGCGCCAGCGCCCGGCGGGCTGCGAGCAGGGCATCGGCATCTTGTGCGGTCATGGCTATGCCCAGAACCGGCTGCGCGGCGCTGGCCTGCACGCGCTGGCCGATGCCGCCGGCAAAGCCGCCGACGATCACCGGGAACAGCGGGCCCAGCAGGAAAAAGATGAAGCTGCGGCTGAACAGGATCGCGGTGAAATCGCGGCGCGCGATGACCATCGCCGCAGCCCAGGTGGAAAGGCGGCCGTTCATGGCTTTGTGACCTTGGTTGGCGCGGGGGCTTCGACAAGCTCAGCCTGAGCGGGGTTGGGGCAACGGGGCGAGATCCGCTCATCCTGAGCTTGTCGAAGGATCATCGTGCCATCTCCTCGCCGAGGTTTTCTTCCAGCGCCCGCGCAGCTGCCTCTCCGGCAATCGCAACAACGGCATCGTGCAGCCCGGCGCGCTCGATCGACAGCGAGAGAATCCCCGCCTCGCCTTCGATCAGCGCCCGCAGCAGCGGCTCGATCCCGGTTTCCGGCAAGGAAAACAGCCAGAAATTGCCTTCATGGCGCGCGTCTTGCGGCAGCGCCTTCTGCCATGGGCCATCGGCAGCGCGCGTTTCCAGCCGGACTTGCGGGCGAATGCGATCACGCGCGACATCGACCGGGCCGGCAAACGGCACTTTGCCCCCGGCAATGATCGCGACTTCATCGCACAGCCGCTCGGCATGGGCGATGACATGGGTCGAGAAGATCACGGTGGTGCCCTTGGCGGCCAGCGCGCGGATGGTCCGCTCGAGCTTGCCCTGGTTGAGCGCGTCGAGGCCAGAGAACGGCTCGTCGAACACCACCAGGCGCGGCTCATGCACCAGCGTGCCGAGCAGCTGCACCTGCTGCGCCATGCCTTTGGAGAGCTGGCGGATCTGGCGGTCGATGGCATAGCCCAGGCCATGCTCCTCCAGCAGCGCCTTGCCGCGCTTGCGCCCTTCGGCGAGCGGCAGACCGCGCAGTGCGCCGATGAAAGCTATCGCTTCGTAGGTTTTCATCGTCGGATAAAGCCCGCGCTCCTCGGGCAGATAGCCGATGGCATGGGCAACGTCGTGCGGGCGGTCAGCGCCGAGGATGCGCCGCGTGCCCGCGTCGGGGTCAATGATGCCCAGCAACATGCGCAGGGCTGTCGTCTTGCCCGCGCCATTCGGCCCCAGAATGCCGTAAATCGCGCCCTCGGGCACGGTCAGGTCGACCCCATCGACCGCCGTGAAGCCGTCGAACCGCTTGACGAGGCCGCGCGCCTCGATTGCGAGTGGGCGGCCAGATGCGTTGCCGGCCACTCGCCAATCTCCTAAGTCATGTTTCATGGGCCCGGCTGTTAACCAGCCCGGGTGAACAGGAGCGGCAGCAAGTTTGGTTAACGCGGCGGTCATGGCAGGGCTGAGGAGCGACCTGGAGGCCGAAGCGCGGCGGCTGGGCTTCGTGGCTTTCGGCGTGGCGCCCGCGCGCGCAGACAGCAAGACGGCAGAGCGGCTGGCCGGCTGGCTGGACGCAGGGATGCACGGCTCGATGGCGTGGATGGCCGCGCGCGAGCAGCATCGCCGAAGCCCGCAAGGCCTGTGGCCCGAGGCACAGAGCGTCATCGCGCTGGGCATGTCCTATACCCCCAAGGCCGATCCGCTGGCGCTGGCCGACACGCCGACCCGCGCACGCATATCGGTCTACGCGCAGGGCGCGGATTATCACGACGTGGTCAAGAAGGCGCTGAAGGCACTCGCGCGCTGGCTGGTCGTCGAAGCAGCGGTGCGCGGGCTTGGCCCAAAGGAAGGCGGCATCGGCGTGAAGGTGTTCACCGACACCGCGCCAGTGATGGAAAAGCCGCTCGCCGCCGCAGCGGGACTAGGCTGGCAGGGCAAGCACAGCAATCTGGTGAGCCGCGATCACGGCTCATGGCTGCTGCTCGGCGAGATCTACACGACGCTCGCTTTCGCCGCCGACGCGCCCGGCGCGGACAAGTGCGGCTCGTGCACCGCCTGCCAGACGGCCTGCCCAACCGATGCCTTCCCCGCGCCCTACCGGCTCGATGCCCGGCGCTGCATTTCCTACCTAACCATCGAACACAAAGGCCCGATCCCCGAGGAGTTCCGCGCAGCGCTGGGCAACCGCATCTATGGCTGCGACGATTGCCTCGCGGTCTGCCCGTGGAACAAATTTGCCAGCGCCGCTGCGGCCAACAAGGCCTTCCTGCCCCGCGCCGAACTGGCCGCACCGCGCCTTGACGAGCTGATGGCGCTCGACGATGCGGGGTTTCGCAAGCTGTTTTCGGGCTCACCGATCAAGCGGATCGGGCGCGACAGGTTTGTCCGCAATTGCCTTTATGCGGCGGGGAACAGCGGGGATGCGGCGCTCCTGGACCCGGTGAGCGGCCTGTTGCGCGATCCTGATCCGGTGGTTGCTGACGCGGCGGAATGGGCGGCGCGCAGGCTCAGGCCGGCATCAATTCCTTGAGCGGCACACCCGCATCGCCCAACCGCGCCAGGTCCGGCGAAACCCGCGCCTCGACCAGCTTGCGGCCCTGGACATAGTCCTTGACCGCATTGACGCAATCGAGCGCGATGACCCGGCCCGCTTTCAGGTAAACCACCGAAAACGAGCGGTCCTCTGGCTTGCCGCGCACCACCGTCGCGTCAAAGCCCACCGAGAGTCCGGCGGTCTGCAGCCGCAAATCATACTGGTTTGACCAGAACCACGGGAAGGCATGATAGGGCTGGGCATCGCCGCAGATCGCTTTCGCAACGCACGTGCCCTGATCGTTGGCATTCTGCACCGATTCGACCCGCATCACGAAGTCATCGGCATAGTCGCAGGCAAACAGCGCGCAATCGCCGATGGCATAGACATCGGGCAGCGAAGTGCGGCAGTGATTGTCGATGGCAACGCCGTTGCCGCCTTCAGCGCCCGCTGCGATCAGCGGCGCGACGGCCGGAACGATGCCGATGCCGACGATCACTGCATCGGCCGGAATGACGCTGCCATCACCCAACTTCACGCCGGTAACCCGGCCCCCATGCCCTTTGGCGCCGGTGAAGCTGTCAACCACCACGCTGGTGCGCAAGTCGACGCCGTGATCACGGTGTTCTTTCTCATAGAATGCCGAAAGCTCAGTCCCGGCAACGCGCGCCAAAATGCGCGGCAGGGCTTCGAGCACAGTCACCTTGCAGCCGAGCTTGGTCAGCACCGCCGCCGCTTCCAGCCCGATATAGCCGCCGCCGATGATGACGAAATTCTTCACCCCGCCATCGATCTCGCCCATCATCCGGTCGCAGTCCTCGCGGGTGCGCACTGCGTGAACGCCTGCCAGATCGCCGCCCGGAACCGGCAGTTTGCGAGGATCGCCGCCGGTCGCCCAGACCAGTTTGCCATAGCCGAACGTGCTGCCGTCCGAGAGCGTCAGCTGCTTTGCTGCCGGGTCGATCGTCGTCACTTCGGTCGCCAGCATCAGGTCGATGCCTTTCTCCTCCCAGAAAGCCAGCGGGCGGATGTAAAGCCGGTCGAAAGTCTTTTCGCGGGCGAAGTATTCCTTCGACAGCGGCGGGCGCTCATAGGGCGGCTCGCTCTCGCGGCCGATCATCGCGACCGAGCCGGTGAATCCGTTCTGGCGCAGGGCAATGGCGCATTGCGCCCCGCCATGTCCCGCCCCGACGATAACAACATCTGCCTGTTTCATGGCTGGTCCGTTTGGCCAAAATTTGCCTGAGGTCAATGCCCCGCGGAATCCGTGCAGACTTTGACTGAACGCAAATCGCGGGGCTACCTGACCAGCAAATTGCGCGCCTGCCCGGCGATTTGTGCCAGCATGGCGGCGGTGACCGGGCTTGCGGCTTGCGCGCGGGACACCAGCGCGCGGAACTGGCGCACGGCTTCGCTGCGGGCCTCGGCCCAGTCGGCGACCAGGGCTTGCGGATCACGCTTGTCCTTGAGGATGCGCTGGAGGAATTCGAGCCGGATCTGCTGGAAATCACGCGCCAGGCCTGCAACCAGCAACCGTTCCCACGGATCGGCCGGGCGCAGCCGCGAGGCAGTCGCCTGCACCCAGTCAAGCCCCAGCCGGCTGCCGGTTTCGGCAAAGGCGCGGGTCAACGCCGTGACGGAGAGCTGCGAATCGCGCGCCAGCCGGGCAAGCCCGACCGCGCCGTCGAGATCGACGAGGTGGGCGACCATGTCGGCCTCGCCTGCCGGTGCACTGGCAGCGATGAAGTCCGCGCGCAGCTTGTCCGACTGGGCGAGAGCCTCGCCGCCGAGCAACTGCTGCGCCGAGCGCGAGAGCCGGGAGACGTCGCCGGCAAGGCTGGCGGCGAGCTGCGAGGGCGGCTGAGTGCCCGCGCCCGCGCGCAGCAAGTCGGCCATGTGACTGCGCAAGGCCGATGCCGAGCGGCGCAGCAGCTGGATGCGCGCGGCCTCGGGCATGTCAGCCGTTTCGACCGCGGCCCAGACGCCTGCCATGGCGAACAAACGCTCGGCAGCGACGAAGGCGGAGGCGACTTGCGCAAGGCTGGCGCCCTCCTCTTCGGCAAGCTCGAACAGGTTGATCATGCCGATGCGGTTGATCAGCCGGTTAGCGATTCGTGTCGCGATGATTTCGCGGCGCAAGCGGTGACTGAGAATATCCGCCTTGAACTTGCCGCGCATCGCCGCGGGGAAAGCGGCGAGCAATTCCGCCTCCAGCCCCGGATCATCGGGCAGCTGGCTGTCTTCCAGCGCGTCCTGGAGCGCGAGCTTGCTGCTCGACAACATGACTGCAAGTTCGGGCCTGGTCAGGCCATGGCCATCGCCGGCGCGGCGCAGCAGGATGTCGTTGTCGGCGAGGCCGTCGGTCTTGCGGTCAAGCTGGCCAAGGTCGCCAAGCTTGTCGATCAGGCGGATATAGGAGCCGGTGGCGCTGGCCCCGCCCGATTCGGCGATCGACAGCGCCAGCGCCTGGAGCCGGTTGTCTTCCAGCACCAGCGCGGCAACATCTTCGGTCATCGCGGTCAGCAGCTTCACCCGCGCGGGTTCGGCAAGGCGGCCATCGCGCTGGGCCGAGGCGAGCGCGATCTTGATGTTCACTTCCTTGTCGGAGCAATCGACCCCGGCGGAATTGTCGATGAAATCGGTGTTGATCCGGCCGCCTTTGGCCGCAAACTCAATCCGCCCGGCCTGGGTGGTTCCCAGATTGGCGCCTTCGCCGATGGCGCGCGCGCGAATCTCGGTGCCGTTGACCCGGATCGTGTCATTGCCCGGATCGCCGACCTGGATGTTGTTCTCGGATGCAGCCTTCACGTACGTGCCGATGCCGCCGAACCACAACAGGTCGACCGGGCTTTTCAGGATCGCCGAAATCAGCGTCTCGGGATCGGTGCTTTCCGCCAGAATGCCCAACATGCTGCGCACTTCGGGGCTGAGCGGAATGTCCTTGAGGCTGCGCGGAAAGACCCCGCCGCCCCTGGATATCAGCGCCTTGTCATAATCATCCCAGCTTGAGCGGGGCAGGGCGAACAGGCGGCTGCGCTCGGCCCAGCTTTTCGCCGGATCGGGATCCGGATCGAGGAAGATGTGGCGATGATCGAACGCGGCGACGAGCTTGATCGTCCTGGACAGCAACATGCCATTGCCGAAGACATCACCCGACATGTCGCCGCAGCCGGCAACGCGGATCGGATCGGTCTGAACATCGACGCCAAGCTCGCGGAAGTGGCGCTGCACCGAAAGCCATGCGCCGCGCGCAGTGATACCCATCGCCTTGTGGTCATAGCCTTTCGAGCCGCCGCTGGCGAAAGCATCGCCCAGCCAGAAGTCCTGCTCGGCTGCGAGCGCGTTGGCGGTGTCGGAATAGGTCGCGGTGCCCTTGTCGGCGGCAACGACGAAATAGGGATCCCCGCGACTCTCTGGGCCATCGCGGATCACCATGCCGTCCGGATGAACGACCTTTCCGGCAACGATATTGTCGGTCAGCGAGAGCAGCGCGCGCACGAAAGCCTGGTAGCTCGCCTTGCCCTCGGCGAGCCAGCCATCGCGGTCACGGGCGGGATCAGGCAGGCGCTTGGGATAGAAGCCGCCCTTGGCACCGGTCGGCACGATCACCGCGTTCTTGACCCGCTGGGCCTTCATCAGCCCGAGCACTTCGGTGCGGAAATCGTCGCGCCGGTCGGACCAGCGCAGGCCGCCGCGCGCGACCGGGCCGGCGCGCAAGTGAATGCCCTCGACTTGCGGCGAAAACACGAAAATCTCGCGCCATGGCACGGGCCGGGGCAGCCCGGGCACCAGCGCCGAATCGAGCTTGAACGCCAGCGCCGCCTCGCCTGACGGCAGGAAGGCATTGGTGCGCAAGATCGCTTCGACCAGTGCGCGATACTGGCGCAGGAGGCGGTCGTCATTGATCGCCGCAACCCCGGCCAGGCCCTCGCGGATCGCGCCTTGCGCCTTGGTCTCGGCCGGCTTGCGATCGCCGACAAATTCAGGATCATGGCGCGCGATGAACAGGTCGAGAATGCCGCGCGTGACCAACGGCGCATGCTGGAGCGCATCGACCACGGTGGGAATGCCGAAAGTCAGGCCCGCCTGCCGCAGATAGCGAAACCAGCCGCGCAGCCAGTTGGCTTCGCTTGGCCTCAGCCGGTTGGCGACGATCAGCCGGTTGAACGCATCGTTCTCGCCCTGACCATTGAGCGCATCGGCCAGCGCGGCTTCGATTATCGCTGCGCGCGCGGCAATGTCCGCTGCTGGTTGGCCCACCGGACAGATCAGGCGGAAGTGGTGGATAGTGCCCAGCGCGCGCCGGGCAAGCGCAGTCGGCACGTCGTCGAGCGCGCGGAAGCCGAAGTTTTCGAGCACCGGCACGGCATCGGACAGCGCAAGGCTGCCTTCGCGCTGATAGACCTTGGCCATGATTTCGCCCGGCGAATCCAGCCCGGCGTGATGCAATCGCACGCTGCGCTGCGCACCGCTGAGGCGGTGGAGGCGCGAAATGTCGGATGCGGCATCGGCCGGGCCGTGCATGTTGCGATAGGTAAGCGGAAAGGCATCGGCATAGCGTGCGGCGAGCGCAGCGGAGCGCCCGCCCTCGCCGCCTGCGGAAAGTTCGGCCTCGACCGCCGCGCGCCAGCCGCGCACCATCAGGTGCAGCTGCCGGTTGAGTGCGGCTTCGTCCGGGCGCTTATCCTGTTGGCGAATATCGAGCACGAACCGGATCAGCGCCAGATTGCCGCCTTCAACTTCAAGGCTCCAGTCGATCACCGGGCCGCCAGCTGACGCCTCGAGCATGGCCTGGACCTGCTGGCGCAGCGCGGTCGAGACTGTATCGCGCGGCAGCCAGACAAATGCGAAAAGATGCCGGGCCAGCGGTGCACGCACCAGCAGCAGCCGGGGCCGGGGCCGGTCGACGAGGCCGATCATCGCCAAGGCCGTGCGTTCGAGGTCGGCGCGGCCAAAGCCGATGATCAGATCGTGCGGCAGCGTGGTCAGCGCATGGGCCAGTGCCTTGCCGTTGTGTCCACCGGGATCGAATCCCAGCCTGCTGGCCAGCGCCGTGAGGCCGGCGCGCAAGCGGGGCACTTCGACCGGCGGGGCGGCCATCGCCGCGCTGGTCCAGATCCCGGCATGAACCGATAGCGCGGCCAGCTTGCCCGCCTCTAGCTGCGGCACCAGGAACAGGTCGAGCGGCACGCGGCGGTGCACCCGGCCGGCGAAATTGGCCTTGACCACAAGTGGCGCGACTTCAGCTGCACGCGATAGCCGCGTGTCGAACCAGGCAAAGGCACGGTCATAGCTTTCGGGTGCCAGCAGCACTTTCGCGCTCTTGCGGCAGATGCCGCGAGCGCCCGACTGACTGCCATCGCGGCGGCGCACGACATGGCCGAGCTGGGTCAGATTGCCAGCCGCGAACCAGCTGAGCAGCGCCGCGCCTTCGCCGTCACCCAGACTTTTGGCATCGCTCGCCATGAGGGCCTGCATTTTGGGCCAGTCGGCGACTGCCGCGCGGACATCGCCGAGCACGGCTTCGAGCTCGGCGCGCAAGCGCATCCGGCTGCGGGCATCGGCGCGGGCGGTTTCGAGATAGATGATTGATTCGCGAAGTTCGGAACCGCCTTTGGTGCCGGGGCCAATTGTTGTCAGGCGGCCTTCGTCGTCGCGGCGCACGCTGACGACCGGATGGAGCAGGCGGTCGATTGTCAGGCCCTGCGCGGAAACCGCCGCTGCCAGCGAATCGACCAGAAACGGCATGTCATCATTGATCGCGGCGATGCGCAGCATCCGCTCGCCGAGTGCACCGGTCACGCTTTCGATCACCAGATTGGCACTGCCGGGCTTGCGGCGGGCCGCGCTGGCGCTGACAAAGCGCGAGGCTTCTGCCAGCCCATCGCTGGAAAGCGGCGGATCCCCGGGCAGCAGCGAGGCAGCAAGTCGCTGCGCCACTTGCTCCGCAAGGCGGCGCTGGGTCCGGTCCGGTTTGGCGCCATTTTTGCTCTGGCTCATTCCTCTACCCTTTCGATGCCTCGCGTCACTGTGGCGAAACTTGGTTGAAATCGGCTTGGAATGCCACGGCGTATTAGCGCGTATTTATCCGCAAGGCAGCATCAGGCAAGCGCCGCCATGGTGATCTCGAGCGAGCGGCGCTGTGCCGCCGGGTCCCAGATCGATCCGCCCAGGATCAGCTCGTCAGCGCCGGTGCGCGCGATGAAGCGCTGCATCGCCGCGCGCACGGTATCAGCCCCGCCGATGGCACTGACGGAGCGCATTGCGTCCATGCTGGCGAGCGCCTCGGGCGGCAGGCTCTCGCGAAAACCGGCAATCGGCGGTTTCATGCGTCCGGGGTTGCCGGTGCGCAGCGCAGCGAAACTCTGCTCCATCGAACTTGCGAGAAACTTCGCCTCATCGTCGCTTTCGGCGGCGATCACCGACATGGCGACCATGACATGCGGCGCAGCGAGCGTTGCGGAGGGACGGAAAGTGTCGCGGTAAGTCGCCAGCGCCTGATCCAGCAGGCCCGGCGCGAAGTGCGAGGCGAAGGCATAAGGCAGCCCGAGGTGCGCGGCGAGCTGGGCGCCATAGAGGCTTGAGCCCAGAATCCACATTTCGACCTCCGCGCCGATCGCCGGCACCGCCGGGATGGGCATGGGCGGGTAGCCTGCAAACCGCGCCTGCAATTCGAGCACGTCATTCGGGAAAGTTTCTGCGCCGCGCATCAGATCCTTGCGGAGCGCATGGGCGATGCGCCCGTCGGCCCCCGGTGCGCGGCCGAGACCCAGATCGACGCGGCCCGGAAACAGCGCGTCGAGCGTGCCGAACTGTTCGGCAATCACGTAAGGATTGTGGTTGGGCAGCATGATCCCGCCTGCGCCGATCCGGATCGTGGAGGTCGCATGGCCGACCGCGCCCAGCACCACCGAAGTCGCGCCGCCGGCGAGGCCCGCCATGCCATGATGCTCGGCAACCCAGAACCGCCTGTAGCCCAGCGCTTCGGCGGCCTGCGCCAGCGCGACGGTTTCCGCCAGCGCCTCGCGGACCGTGCTGCCTTCGCGGATCGGGACCAGATCGAGGACTGAAACAGGTATCATGGCTTGCTTTGCGCGGGCGCCGCCAATTGCGCAAGGTAGCCGCGCGCGGTTGTCGCGGCATCGCTCGTTGGCGCGGTGTCGATGGCTGATTGCCAGCTCCGCCGCGCCGCCGCCTCGTTGCCCGCCAGCATGGCGATAACGCCGGCTTCCAGCCCGATCTCGGGATCGCGCGGGGCCAGCCCGGCGGCGGTCGTGATCTGCGCCTGTGCCTCGGCCAGATTGCCCTGGCGGCGCGACAGCGTGGCCGAAAGCAGCCAGGCCAGCCCGTTGTCCGCTGCCGCAGCGCGCGCCTCGACCAGCGCCAGGGCCGCATCGTCGGGGCGCTTCAGCGCGACCAGCGCGCGGGCGCGGTCGATGGCAATTTCTCCGGTGAGGCGAGAGTCGGCGGCGGCAGCAGCAGCATCGCTGCGCGCGAGGTCCAGCGCGCTCAGCGCCTGTTCGAACGCGCCCTGTGCCAGTGCGGCATTGCCTGCCATCGCGCCCAGCTTGGCGCGCAGCGCGCTGTCGCCCGGCGCGGCGGCATCGCGGGCCGCCAGGAATGCCTGTTCGGCCTCGTTCCAGTGTTCGAGCCGGGCATGGGCCGAGCCAAGGCACAGCAGCGGTTCGGCCTGGCCTGGCCCAGTGGTGACATCGCGCCAGCCTTCGGCATCGTCGATGGCATCGACCGGGCTGGAAGCCGCATCGTCGAGGCAGAACTCCAGCCGGCTGCGCGGACGTTCGGGCAGCGGCTGCGGCGCTGCATTGGCGGCCGGGCGTGCGGCCTCGGGCGGGCGCGGCGGGGCGGAGGGCGCGGGCGTGGTGCCGAAGGGACCAACCTGCATCAGCATGGCAAGCAGCAAGGACATTGGCTTGGCTCCGTCAGTCAGCCCTGGCCAGTTCTGCAACCGCGCCGAGCAGCAGCGCGATATCGCCCGGCCGCGAGAGGCGATGATCGCCGTCCTTGATCAGCACCACCTGCACATCGGATGAACGCAGGTCCGATGCCAGTCGCAAGCTGATTTCCCAGGGAACGTCGGGATCGGACTGGCCCTGAAGCAGGCGGACCGGACAATCGAGCGGGATTTCGCGGTTGGTCAGCAGCTGTGTCTGCCCGTCCGCCCAAAATCCGGGATAGGTCGGCGTTGGCTGCGGGCCATAGGCATTTTCTTCCAGCACAGTCTCGCCCGCGAGCAATTCGGCCTGCTGTTCATCGCTAAAGCCCCAGGCGGTGAAATCGGGTGCCGGGGCGATGCCGATAAGCCCAGACAGTCGTTCGCCCAGCGCCAGCCCGACCAGCAGCATCAGCCAGCCGCCCATCGAGGAGCCGATCAGGATAACTTCGCCGGGACAATTGGCCTCCACCAGCGCCAGCACTTCCTCGCGCCAGCGGCTGAGCGTGCCATCGGCAAAGTCGCCGTCGCTCTCCCCGCAGCCCGAATAGTCGAGCAGCAGGCAGCCCTGACCGTTCGCAACCGCCCAGGCGAACACGGCTTGCGCCTTGGACCCTGCCATGTCGCTCATGTAGCCGGGAAGATAGACGAGCACCGGGCCGTTTCCGGGCGTGAAACGGTGGGCGATGCGGCGTCCGTCGGCAAGGGTCAGGAACTCGGTCACGATCCGGTCTAGATCACCCAGTCGATCGTCGGCATCGCGATGACAGCCCGCCCCTTGGCACGGCGCTGTTCGACCATGATCCGGTTGAGTCGCTCGATGGTGTCGCTGCCCGTTGTCACGCACCAACCAGGCACGGCTGCATGGACCAGTGCACACAGACCGCCGCGGATCATCGTCAGTCCGAAGCGTGCGGCAACCGCGAAGTGTTCGAAATAGGATTCAGCGACGGAATTGGGATGATCGAAGAACAGGCGATTGAACACGGTTGCGGCTCCCCTCTTGCAGGCTCCTTGCCAGATCGCACGACAGGCACGGCCAGACAAGCTGCGAAGGGCCAGGTTGAGGGTGACTTGTCCGCTTTTCCAGGCTAGGAGCAGGCCCGATGAAGCCGCTGCCGACCAGTCTGACCACTACCACTACCCCGGGCAACCGGGGGTGGAGCGGTTCGCGCGGCTGACGCGCCTATCGCCCGCCGCCCGGTTGCCGGGTGGAAGGCGTCGCTTCCCGGCCATGCCCCACAACAGATGACGCTGCCCCTTCCGGCGCGCCGCGCCTTGTGTCATGGCGCCGCGCAGCAAAGAGAGTGACGATGCCCGAACTGTTCAAGATCAGCCTTCCCGATGGCTCGGCCCGCGAAATGCCCGCCGGCTCGACGCCCGCCGATGTCGCCGCTGCAATCGGCCCCGGCCTGGCCAAGGCCGCGCTGGCCGCGCGTGTCGACTATGGCAATGGGGGCGCGCTGGTGGACCTGTCGCACCCGTTTACCGGCGATGCGGCGCTGGCGCTGGTCACTGCGCGTGACGAAGCCGACGCGCTCGATCTTGCCCGGCATGACTTTGCGCATGTGCTGGCCGAAGCGGTGCAGGCGCTGTTTCCCGGCACCCAGATTACCTTTGGGCCGTCGACCGACGATGGCTTCTACTATGACTTCGCGCCGCCAAAAGTTGATGGGAAAGATCGCGCATTCACCGAGGAAGACCTGCCCGCCATCGAGGCGGAGATGCGCAGGATCATCGCTGCCGACAAGCCGCTCATCCGCGAAATCATCGCGCGCGACGCGCTGATTGCTCGGTGGCGCGCGGCGGGCGAAAGCTTCAAGGCCGAATGGGCTGCCGAACTGTCCGAGGGGGAGGAACTGAGTGTCTATCATTCGGGTCCAAAAGACTCGCCTGACTCCTGGTACGATATGTGCCGCGGGCCGCACTTGCCCTCGACCGGCAAGCTCGATCCCCAAGCCTTCAAGCTGACGCGCGTTTCGGGCGCTTATTGGCGGGGCGACCAGAAGAACGCGATGCTCAGCCGCATCTATGGCACCGGCTGGCTGAACAAGAAGCAGCTCGATGCCCACCTCGTCCGGCTGGAAGAGGCCGGCAAGCGCGATCACCGCAAGCTGGGCCAGGAAATGGACCTGTTCCATCTCCAGAGCGAAGCCCACGGCTCGGTGTTCTGGCATCCGCACGGCTTCACCATCTGGCGCGAGCTCGAGGCCTATATGCGCCGCGCCATCGACGGCGCCGGCTACAAGGAGGTCAAGACCCCGCAAGTGATGGACGCGCGCCAGTGGGAGCAGTCGGGCCACTGGGGCAAATACCGCGCCAACATGTTCGTCATCCCTGACGAGGTTCCGAACGTCGACGACGAAGGCCCGGTGATCTCGGGCGAAGCCGACTGGATGGCGCTCAAGCCGATGAACTGCCCGGCGCATGTGCTGATCTTCCGCCAGGGCATCAAGAGCTACCGCGACCTGCCGCTGCGCATCTACGAGAACGGCTGCTGCCACCGCAACGAACCGCACGGCGCGCTGCACGGCCTGATGCGGGTGCGCCAGTTCACCCAGGACGACGCGCATATCTTCTGCCGCGAGGACCAGATCGTCGAGGAAGTGCGCAATTTCTGCGAATTGGCCGACCGGGTCTATCGCGACTTGGGCTTTGAAAACTATGCGATCAAACTGGCATTGCGTCCTGACAATCGCTTCGGCACCGATGAGATGTGGGAACAAGCCGAGAATGAGCTGCGCGAAGCTGTAGTCGGGACATCCGCTTTGTACGAGATGAACAAGAATTCATATGAAGAACTGCCCGGCGAAGGCGCGTTCTATGCGCCCAAGCTCGAATGGCATCTGACCGATGCCATTGGCCGCACCTGGCAGGTCGGCACCATCCAGTCGGACCGGGTGCTGCCCGAGCGGCTTGATGCAAGCTACGTGGCCGAGGACGGCGGCAGGCACCGCCCGGTCATGCTCCACCGCGCGATTTTCGGCTCCTATGAGCGGTTTATCGGCATCCTGATCGAGCATTTCGCCGGCAAGCTGCCGGTCTGGCTCGCCCCGGTGCAGGCGGTGGTCGCGACGATCGTGTCAGACGCTGACGATTATGCCGGTGAGGTCGCCGCGAAGCTCAAGGCGGCGGGCATCCGGGTGGAGAGCGACCTGCGCAACGAGAAGATCAACTACAAGGTGCGCGAGCACAGCCTCGCCAAAGTTCCGCACCTGCTGGTCGTCGGCAAACGCGAGGCCGAGGAACATACGGTCGCGATCCGCACGCTGGGCGAGGAGCGGCAGAAGTTCGTTTCGCTGGACGAGGCGATTGCCATGCTGAAGGCCGAAGCGACACCGCCGGACCTGCGGGGGTGAGCAAACCGCCCCGGCGGAATTGGAAAAGCCGGTTGCGCAGGCTGCTGGCGGCGCTCGTTTCGCTGGGCCTGGTGCTCGCCATGTGGGGCTACTGGAATGCCACGCGCGATCCCGTCGTGCGGCAGGCGAGCCTGGCGGTGGCCGGCTGGCCGCAGGGCGCAGCGCCGCTGAAAGTCCTGCTGGTCTCGGACATCCACGTCGCCGGGCCTGACATGCCGCCCGCGCGGCTGCGCCGGATTATCGGCGAGCTCAACCGGCTCAAGCCCGACCTGGTGCTGATCGCCGGCGATCTGGTGAGCGAGAAGCGTCTGGCAACGCATATCTACACCGCGAGCCAGGTCGTCGCGCCGCTCGCTGATTTCCGCGCGCGGCTGGGTATTGTCGCCACACTCGGCAACCACGACCACTGGTTCGATCCGGATGCGCTAGCCAGCGAGCTGCGCCGCAATGGCATCCGCGTGCTCGAAAACGAGGCGGCGGAAGCGGGTCCGCTGGTGATCGGCGGGGTGGGCGACGAATTCACCGGCCACGACGATCTTGCCGCAACCTACGCCGCAATGGATCAGTTGCCTGCCAAGCCCCGCATCGTGATGACGCACAGCCCCGATATTGTGCCCGATCTGCCGCAGCCGGTTGCCGCCGTCTTTGCCGGACACACCCATTGCGGCCAGATTTCGCTGCCGCTGATCGGCCCGATCAGCCGCATGTCGCGCTATGGCAACCGGTTTGCCTGCGGCGCGATCATGGATCGCGGGCAGGCGGTGTTTGTTGCGGCGGGGCTGGGCACCAGCATCCTGCCGCTGCGCTTTGGCGCGCCGCCCGATGTCTGGCTGGTGACGTTGCACGCGCCGGCGGCGGGGCTGAGCTCGCGATAAAGGCCGCGTCAGCCGGATGATTTCTCAGAAAGGCAGGGGCTGTCCGGCGAAAATCAGCGCCAGCGCACAAGTGCCCGACAGCAGCGCGCGCAGCGGCGTCAGCGCATCGAGGCGGATCGGCGAAGCTGCGAAAAGGGCGATAGTGCGTGCCATCTGCGCGACAATGCACGCCGCGCGGTTACCGAACAGTTAAATTACAGACGGCATCTGCTGGCTGGCGCAATGAAACCCGCCGCCGCCAGCAAGCACGGCATCGGCAGGCAGGCCGATACAATCGCGGTCCGGAAACATCGCTGCCACTGCTGCAATGCCATCGGCATCATGCGTTGAGCCAAAAGTCGGCACCACCACCAGATGCGTCGTAATCGCGAAGTTCATGTAGCTCGCAGGATCAACCCGGCCATCTGTTTCGATCCGGCCCGGCGATGGCATTTCGCGCACTGTCAGGCCAGAAGCCTCGGCGCGCGCCCTGGCATCGGCGTAGACTTCGGCATTGGGATCGTCCGCCCCGGTTGCAACAGGCAAGGCCAGCACTCCCGGCGCGACGAAGCGGGCGAGGTTGTCGACATGGCCGTCGGTGTGGTCGTGGAGCAGGCCCTCGCCCAGCCACAGCACGCGGGTCATGCCAAGATCGCGCGCCAGCCGCCATTCGATGTCAGCCTGCGACAGCTCGGGATTACGGTTGGGGTTGAGCAGGCATTGTTCGGTGGTGATGGCAAGCCCGGTGCCATCGCCGTCGAGCGCGCCGCCTTCAAGAATCCAGTCGCCGGTGGTGACATGCAGGGCCGCATCGTGGGCCAGTTCCGCCCCGATGGTCTGGTCGCCTTCCATCACGAACTTTTCGCCCCAGCCATTAAAGCCGAAACGCCTTGCGAACCGCTTGCCCTGCCCGTCCAGCAACACCAGCGGCCCGGTATCGCGGAGCCAGATGTCGCCATAGCGCCGCTGCTCCAGCCGGACCGAGGCTGAACACAGCGCCCGCGCGCGTGCCGCATTGGCCGCATCGCGCACCAGCAGCCGCACTTCCTGCCCGCTTTCCGCCACGGCATTGGCGAAAGCGGCAATCTGTTCCTGCGCGCGGGGCAGGAACCCCGGCCATTCCTCGCCATCATGCGGGAAGCCGATCCACAGCCAGTCCTGCGGATGCCATTCGGGGGGGAAGAATGCGCTCATGGCGCGCCCATAGCGAGTGCAGGCGCTTGCGGGAAGTGCCGCGACAGGGCATCTCCGCCCGGATGACAACCCCCGACTGGAACGGCGCGCTGGAAAGAGCCAGTGCACACTCACCATTCCTCGCGCGCGCTGTGGGCCGCCTGCCTGATCTCGTCGCCCTGCTGGAGGCCGGACAAGGCGAGGCTGCGCTCGAATGGGCGAAGGCCGCAGGTGCCGGCTGCGACGATGTCGGCGTGGCCCTGCGGCGCGAGAAGCTGGCACTGGCGCTGGCGCTCGGCATTGGCGATCTGGCCGGCGCGTTTCCTTTGTTGCGGGTGACGGCGGAACTATCTAGCTTCGCTGACCGCGCGCTTGACGCAAGCATTGCCGATGCCATCCGCCGCCGCACGCCGGGTGCCGGGCCGGCGGGCTTCCTCGCGCTGGCGCTGGGCAAGCATGGCGCATGCGAGCTCAACTATTCGTCCGACATCGACCCGATCCTGCTCTACGATCCCCTGACCCTGCCGCGCCGCGAGCGCGACGATCCCGGCGAGGCGGCGCTGCGCATTGCGCGCACGCTGATGGAAACCATGTCGGCGGTGACTGCCGAGGGCTATGTCTTCCGGGTCGATCTGCGCTTGCGTCCGCAAGCGGAAGTCAGCCCGCTGGCCATACCCATCGATGCGGCGCTGGCGCATTATGAAAGCTCGGCGCTGGCCTGGGAGCGCGCTGCGTTCATCCGCGCGCGCGCCTGCGCCGGTGATATGCTCGCCGGCGAGACCTTCCTCGCTGCGATCCGGCCGTTCATCTGGCGCAAGAGCCTCGACTTCGGGGCCATCGCCGAAGTCGGCCGCCTGACCGCTCAAATCCGCGAGCACCACGGCCAGGTCGAGCGGCCCGGGCCGGGTTTTGTCATCAAGCGCGGGCGCGGCGGCATTCGCGAGGTGGAATTCTTCGCCCAGACCCACCAGCTGATCCATGGCGGGCGCAACCCGGCGCTGCGCCTGCGCGGCACGCGCGAAACGCTCGATGCCCTTGCGGCGGCAAACCTGATCGCGACCGAGGATGCGCAGGTGCTGGGCGAGAGCTACGACCGGCTGCGCGCGATCGAGCACCGGCTGCAAATGGTCTCCGACCAGCAGACCCACAGCCTGCCCGAGGATGCCAGAGCGCTCGACAATGTGGCCCGCCTCGATGGCCTGCCCGATGGCAAGGCCCTGGTTGCGGAGCTGACCCGGATCACGGCTGCCGTGGCGACGCGTTATGACGCGCTGATTGCCGCCGACGCGTCCCCCGCCGCGTCCCCCGCCCATCGCCTCGTAACGAGCGGCGCAGCGTTGCCCGGTGAACTGGCGCGGCTGGGCTTCGCCGATGCCGATGCCCTCGCGGCGCGCATGACCGGGTGGACATCGGGCAAGCTGCGCGCGCTGCGCAGCGATGCCGCGCTTGCCGCCTACGAGGCGATCCAGCCGCAGCTGCTCGCCGCCTTTGCCGCCGCGCCCGAGCCTGACCGCGCGCTGCTGCGCTGGGAGCAATTGCTCACCAACCTGCCCAGCGCGGTCAATCTGTTCCGCCTGCTCGAAGCGCGGCCTGGCCTGCTGCTGTTGCTGGCGCGGGTGCTCAGCCTCGCCCCGCCGCTCGCCGACTTGCTCGCCCGCCGCGCTGACTTGCTTGATCCGCTGATCGATGCCAGCGCGCTCGATCTGCCCGGCAGCGCCGAACAGCTTGCGGCGAGTTTCAGCGCGGGCGACGCGCGCGACGACTACGAGGCAGTGCTCGACCGGGTGCGCCGCAAGGTCGGCGATCTGCGCTTTGCTCTGGGGGTTCAACTGATCGAGGGCGCGCATGATCCGCTGGACATTTCCGCCGCGCTCTCGCGAGTCGCCGAAGCCACGATCCAGGTGCTGGGACAAGCCGCCTGGGCCGAATTCCGCCTGGCGCACGGGGCGATCGCGGGCTCGGAGCTGGTGGTGCTGGGGCTCGGGCGAATGGGCGGCGGCGCGCTGACCCATGCTTCCGATCTCGATCTGGTCTTCCTGTTCACCGAGGGCACCGGCGGCGAATCGGACGGTCGGCGGCCATTGGGCGCCAGCCTCTATTACAACCGCCTGGCCCAGCGGGTCAGCGCCGCGCTCAGCGTGGCGACGGCCGAAGGCGCGCTGTTCGAGGTCGATACCCGGCTGCGACCGTCTGGCGAACAGGGCCCGCTGGCGGTGAACTTCGCCAGCTTCGCGCGCTATCAGCAAGAGCAGGCGGAGACCTGGGAACATATGGCGCTGTGCCGCGCGCGGGTGTTGTTCGGCTCGGATGAGGCGCGCAAGGCGCTGGTCGGCATTGTCTCCGATGCGCTGCTCAAGCCCCGCGATGCCAAACAGCTGCGCGCCGATGTGCTTGACATGCGCAAGACGATGGCGAGCCACAAACCGGCGAAAGGCCCGCTCGACATCAAGCTGGCGCGCGGCGGGCTGGTCGATCTCGAATTTATCACGCACTTTCTGCAATTGCAGCACGGTGCCGGGCTGGAGGGCGGGCTGACTCCGTTCCTTGGCGATGCGCTGGCGGTGTTGGTGGCAGCGGGGCTGGCACCCGAATCGCTCGGCCGGGCGCATGATGCGCTGACCCGCCTGCTGGTCGCGCTGCGCCTGCTCGCGCCTGACAGCCAGACGCCGCCAGCCGCGGCATGTGTGGTGCTTGCCAGGAGCTGCGGATACAGCGATTGGCAGGCGCTGCAGGCAGGCATTGCCGATGCGCGCGGCGCGGTCGCAAATGCCTGGCACGATATTCTTGGCGAAAAACTGGAGGTCTGAAAGATGAGCAGTAAATCCGGCGTGGGCGACACGATGCCCGATGTGGCCCTCGAGACGCCCGATGGCGGCAGCGTGAAACTGTCAGACTATGCCGGCGGCAAGCTGGTGGTGTTCTTCTATCCCAAGGACGACACCCCTGGCTGCACCACCGAAAACCAGGACTTCACCGCGCTGGCGGGCGACTTCGCCGCAGCCGGCACGGCGCTGCTGGGGGTGAGCAAGGATTCGCCCGAACGGCACCGCAAGTTCGCCGGGAAATATGGCCTCGCCGCACCGCTGGCCAGCGATGCGGCTGTGGGCGGCCTGTCCGACGCGCTCGGCATCTGGACCGAGAAGCAGAATTACGGCCGCACCTACATGGGGATGATCCGCACGACCTATCTGGTGGGCGCGGACGGCAAGATCGCCCGGGTGTGGGACAAAGTGAAGGTCAAGGGTCATGCCGCCGAAGTGCTGGAGGCGGCGAAAGCGCTTTGACCACTGCGGGACTGACGGTTGCCAGCGCGATTCGCGCCGCGCTGCTCGAGCCGGACCCGCGCGCCAAGGCCATGGCCGCGCGGCGCGTGGCGCGCGACTGGCGGCTGGGCCGGCTCGGCTATGTATTCGACGCGGCTATGCCTGATTTCCCGGCGCGGCCCGCACAGCCCGAATTGCTGCCGCCAAACCGCATGCCCAAGCGCGGGCGCGGCGGATCGGAACGCAGCCGGATCGCGCTGTGGCATTCGCTGGCCCACATCGAATTTTCCGCGATCGACCTCGCGCTCGATGCCGCCGGGCGTTTCGGGGCCGAGCTGGGCGAGGAATTCGTCTCGGACTTCCTTAGCGTCGCCGCCGACGAGGCGATGCATTTCGCACTGCTCGCCCGCCGACTGGAGGCGCTGGGCAGCTCCTATGGCGCGCTGCCAGCCCATGCCGGTCTGTGGGATGCCGCCTATGAGACCCGCCTTGATGCCGCCGCCCGGCTGGCCGTGGTGCCGATGGTGCTCGAAGCGCGCGGGCTCGATGTCACACCGCCGATGATCGAGCGGCTGCGCGCCGGCGGGGATGTGACCGGAATGCGCATCCTGCAGCGAATCCTTGACGACGAAATCCGTCATGTCCGGTTCGGCTCAAAGCACTTTTTTGCGCTCTGCGCGCGGCGCGCAGAATCACCGGAAGCCATGTGGAAAGCCTTGGTAAAACGCCATTTCCGCGGGGCCGTTAAGCCGCCATTCAACGACTCAGCGCGCCTCTCAGCCGGTTTATCGCGCAGTTTCTATGCGGCTATTGCCTTGTAAACCTTCCAGCCTGTAGCGCAATTCGAACGAGACGGCGGGGGGTCCGACCATCTCAAAAATCAGTCCCTAAGCGCTTTTGGCGCGGTGGAGAATCTGGGTTGCACGGTCTGACTGAAGTCGGTCAGGCGGTATAAACAAGGTGTTTTGAGTGGTCATTTCCAAAGTCTCTGCCGGCATGCAAAAGCTTGGCTGCGTTGTCGCCGCTGCTTTCCTGGTTCTCGGCGCAAACCCGGCTTTGGCCAACTCCAGTACAGCAGCCGATATCGCCGCGCCGCTGCGCGCAGCACACGATTCGCGCCAGTCGGCGCTTAACAATTCCGATGAAGAATTCCGCCAGCTGTTTTCAAACTGGCGCTCGCTTGACCGGCCGGCTGGCTATGTCGCGCCGTCCGCAAATCGCGGTTTGTCCGGCCCCGGTTTTTCCGGCGCGCTTGCTCCGATGGCCACCACCAGGGTCGCGATTCCTTCGCGCATGCCGGTTGAAGGCGTACGCCTGACCAGCGATTTCGGCATGCGCACCCATCCCGTGCTTGGCGGCCGCCGCGGCCACAAGGGCGTCGATCTGGCCGGGCCGGTTGGCACGCCGGTGCTCGCCACCGCCGATGGCGTGGTCAGCAAGGCCGAATGGTTCAGCAGCTATGGCCTCTACATTTCGCTGGAACATGGCGCGGAAATCCAGACCCGCTATGGCCACATGTCGCGGCTCAATGTCTATTCGGGTCAGCGCATCCGCAAGGGTGACGTGATCGGCTACATCGGCTCGACCGGCCGCTCGACCGGACCGCATCTCCACTATGAAGTGCGCATCGCCGGAGTGGCGGTCAATCCGGTGCCCTACATGCAGACCGATTCGTTCGAAACGGCGCTCGCCGCAAACACCGCTGCGGCTGCGGCAACAGCCAGGCCCTGAGGCGCTGGCGCCTTTCGGCCAGGGCCAGTTAGGCCCGGCCGGAAACCATTCGCAATAAACCATTGACGCGCGCCGAGCATAGCTTGGCGCGCGCTTGCTCTGCGCGCTTCGCCGGCGCTGCGGCGGACCGACACGGCGCAGGGCCGTTTCGGCAAGTCCCCAGCTTGCGCACGCTCAAGTATGGCAGCCAATGAACGCCGAGTGGCTTAACTAAAAATTAACCATAATTCCGAATTCTGGGCATTACGAACGAAACTTCTTAGCGCTTTGTTTACCGAGTATCCGTATTGACCCCTACCTGCACGGACCCGAAAACTTGATAGTCTGGTTTTTCGTCGGCACCTGTGACTGCAAAGGGGTCTTTTCAATGCGTACAATTCTTAATTCCATCACTTCGGCTGCGATTGTTGTTGCAGCCATTGCCAGCGCTCCCGCCATGGCGGCGACGCAAGGCACCCTGGGTGCAACTTCGACCGGTACCGTCGCGATCTCGGCTTCGGTGCCCAACCGGGCGCGGATCACCGGCCTCGCGGACGTCGCCTTCACCAGCCAGGATCCGAACACGGCGGCCTCCAGCGCGCAGAGCGTCTGCGTGTGGAGCAACACCGCGACCAAGGGCTATACCGTGACGGCCTCGGGCAGCGGCACGAGCAGTGCCTTCACGCTTGCCAACGGCTTGCTGACCGTGCCCTATTCGGTGGCGTGGAATGCCTCGTCGGGCGCGACCACCGGCACCGCGCTGGCGACCGGCACGGCGAGCGCCGGCCTGGTCTCGACCGCGACCCAGCAGGTCTGCTCCTCGAGCCCGGCGACCACGTCCAGCCTGGTCGTCGGCATCACCACCGCCGACCTTGGCGGCATGCAGGCGGCAACCAGCTATACGGGGACACTGACCCTGGTGGTTACGCCGCAGTAATCGCAAGGCCTATGAGGGAGCGACAGGTCGGGGCCGGAATCTCCGGCAGTGGCCGCCGCTCCCCCCGGACATGCAGCCCGGGCCTCGTCGGCCCGGGCTGCATGCATTTCAGCCATCCGCATGTCGGCGAAATTCCGGCGCCACCTCTGCCCGCAATTTGGCGGTTCAACAGGGTAAATGCGCCGCCAATCTTAGCCGGTTGTTAACCACATCCTGCAAGAAGTCCTAACCAATGGCATACGAGAATATCCGGAGAATCGCTGCGCAGATCAGCGCAGCCCTGGCCTTGCTCGGGCCTGCGCCCGGCTATGCCCAGCAAGTGCGCATTTCCGACCTGACCGATGTCGCCTTCGGCACGATCAGCAATTTCACCACCGACCTGACCAGGAGCCAGGATGTCTGTGCGCACAGCACAGCAGCGGGAAACCGATACAGTGTCACGGCCAGCGGCAGCGGCGCCGGCGGATCGTTCGACCTGCAATCGGGCATCGCCACCCTGGCTTACCAAGTGCAGTGGGCCGGGGCCACGGGGCAGACTGTGGGGACCAATCTGGTCGCCAATGTCGCCCTGGGCGGTTTCAGCGAAGTCGGGAGTAGTTCAACCTGCAAGAGTGGCACCATGACCGCCAGCCTGATCACGATCCTGCGCAGCACGGCCATCAGTGCCGCCACGGCAGGCGCCTATACCGGCACGCTGACCTTGATCCTCGCGCCAAACTGAGGCCGGCGACATGCGAAAGTCGGGCACCTGGAAACTCTGGTCAAGCACGGCGCATCGCGCTGCCTGGGCGCTGCCGCTTGCCGTTGGACTGGCGGCGGGGCCTGCCATGGCCGGGGCGGCAAAAACGGCACAACCAGGCCGCATTGCAGTCGCCGCGCCCGCAGGCTTCGACAGCCTGACCGGGCCGCAAAAGGCGCTGGTCGATATCTACTTCGGCGATCACAGGCTTGGCGAAGTGACCGCAACCTATCGGCCCGGCTTGTTGCAGTTCGACGATCCCGACAAAGTGATGGCGCTGCTGCCGGAGCTGACCGATCCGGCAAGCGTGCGCGCCGCACTGGCAGCGGGCGATCTGGCGAGCAACGCCAGCCGTGTCTGCACCCCGGGCGCCGACCCCGAACGATGCGGGCGCATCGCACCCGAAGTGGCGGGCATCATTTTCGACGAACAACGTTTCCGGGTCGATATATTCGTCAACCCGCGCTTGCTGCCGGTCAGCCAGGCGACGCGAATCGACTATCTTCCCCGGCCGCAATCGGGTGCAGCGCTGCTCAACTCACTTTCGGCAGTGGTCTCGGGCTCCACGCGCGGCACGAACATCTACAACTTGCAGAATCGCCTGCTGCTGGGCGAATCGGACAGGCGCCTGCGCGCCGACATCGCCTATTCGACCGGTTTCGGCGCGCAGGCCGACCAGATTGTCGCCGAGCTGGACCGGCCCGGCTGGCGTTTTTCCGGCGGGGCCTTCTGGACGCCGGGTTCAAGCCTGATCGGCCGCCGCAGGATACTGGGAATCGGGGCGGCAACCCAGTTCGACACCCGGCTCGACAAGGACGAGATGCGCGGCAATCCGCTGATGGTGTTTCTGGGCCAGCGCGCCAAGGTGGATATTCTGCGCGATGGCCGCGTGATCGCTTCGCGCGTCTATGAAGGCGGCAATCAGGCGCTTGATACCAGTGGCCTGCCCGACGGGGCCTATGAAGTGGTACTGCGGATCGAGGAATCCGGCGGCGCGGTGCGCGAGGAGCACCGCTTTTTCACCCGCAATCGCCAGATCGCTCCGGTCGGCCATGCCATTTACTATGCCTATGCCGGGGTGCTGATGGACGATTTCAGCCGCAAGTTTCTCAGTCCCACCCGGACGCCGTTTGCCCAGGTGGGCGGCGGTTGGCGCCTCAATCCGCATGTCGCGCTTGACGCCAATCTGCTGACGACCAACCAGGCTGTGATCGGCGAAGTGGGGGCAACCTGGATCGGTCGCGCGGCGCAATTGCGCCTGGGCGGGGTGATCTCCTCGAATGGCACGCGCGGCGGCTTCCTTCATG
>JANPOS010000011.1:0-58209 GCA_031428115.1 Novosphingobium sp.
ACTGGAGTGGGCTGCGCCCCGATCGCTCTGGGTTTGTGTTGGTTACTGTAAATCTGTGGGTCGTAGGTTCTAATCCTCCTGGGGGAGCAAAATTTTTGCCGCGTTTGCCGGCACCGCGCCACTCCCGGTCTGCCCTTGGCAGCATCAGCCCCGCAAAAGTAGCTGGCTACCTGCCCAGATCGTCAAAGCGGCCGTCAGCCAGCGGATCACCCGCTCAGGCAGCACGCGCAGCGCCAGCAGGCTGCCCAGCTGTCCGCCGATCAGCACTGCCACCAGCAGCGGCACGCCCGATCCCAGTGCTTCGCCAAACCGGTCTGGCCCCGCCTTGACCAATTGCCCGGCCAGGCCGCTGATCGAATTGATCAGGATGAACAGGCTGGTCGTCGCCGCGATCCTGCGCGCGCCATCCCAGCGCGAGAGGTGCAGCAGCGGCGCGAGGAAAATGCCGCCGCCGATCCCGACCAGTCCGGCAAGATAGCCCAGCGGCGCGACGGCCAGCGGCGCCCAGCGCGCCAGCAACGTCGGGCGCCCCTCCTGCTCAGGCGCACGCGGCAGCAGCAGCGCGAGCCCGGCAAAGATCAGGCAGACCGCCAGCGTCAGCAGGAAGGTCTTTTCCTTGATCGGCGTCAATCCGCCAAGAAATGCCAGCGGTGCCGCGATCAGCGCCAGCAGCAAGGCCTTGCGCCACGGCACCTGTCCGGCGCGGGCAAAGCGGATGCAGCTGCCGGTGACGACCAGGATGTTGCACGACAGCGAGATAATCGGCAGCACCTTGAAATCGGTGCCGGCCAGCGCGAGCAGCGCATTGTAGGTCGAGCCGCCGCCAAAGCCGACCGAGGCATAGAGCAGCGCTGTGCCGAAAAACCCGAATGGCAACCAGTCCATTTCTCACCTTCCAACCGGCACGGCGCGCTGGTCAGGCGGCGCCGTGGCAGTGCTTGTATTTCTGACCTGACCCGCATGGGCAAGGTGCATTGCGCGATAGGCCCATGCCCGCATAGGGATCGCCCCCAAGCTCGCCAGCACTGGCCCCTGCGCCACTGCCCAGCACGCCCAGCATCGCCGAGGCCCCAGGCGTCGTCGCCCGCCCGTCGCCCTCGAAGCCCAGCGCGTCGATATGGCCGGTGAGGAAATCGGGCAGTTCGGGCAGATCGAAGTCCGTCGGCGGCGGCATGGACAGCTCGCTGGTCGCCAGGATGCGGGTGACGTCTTCGCGGATGGTTTCCAGCATCCGCTCGAACAGGCCGAAGGCTTCCTGCTTGTATTCGTTGATCGGCTGTTTTTGCGCATAAGCACGCAGGAAAACGACCTGGCGCAGCGCATCGAGCGTCGCCAGATGCTCCTTCCAATAGTGATCGAGCCGCTCCAGCAGGACGCTCTTTTCGACCTGCCGCCAGATATCCTGGTCGTTGCCGGTGCGCAGGCTTTCGATCTTGGTGTCGGCCAGCGCAATCAGGCGTTCGGCAATGTCGTCGGGCTCGAGGCCATCCTCGGCCACCCAGTCGGCAATCGGCAGCTCGATCGCGAGGATCTCCTGCGCCCGCTCGCGCAGGCCTTCGAGATTCCACTGCTCCGGATAGGATCCGGGCGGGCAGGCATCGCCGACCATGTTGTTGATCGTGTCGTGGCGCATGTCGACGACGACATCATCGACGGTCTCGGCGTCCATGATGTCAGCGCGCTGTTCGTAGATCACCTTGCGCTGGTCGTTCATCACATCATCGTATTCGACAACCTGTTTGCGGATGTCGTAATTGCGCGCCTCGACCTTCTTCTGGGCGGTTTCGATCGCCTTGGAGAGCCAGCGCGAACCGATCGCCTCGCCATCGGCAAGGTTGGAATTCATCATCTTGGAAAACAGCGTGTCCGGCCCGAAGATGCGCAGCAGATCGTCCTCAAGGCACAGATAGAAGCGCGACAGGCCCGGATCGCCCTGGCGGCCCGAGCGGCCGCGCAGCTGATTGTCGATGCGGCGGCTTTCGTGGCGTTCGGTGCCCAGCACGAACAGACCGCCAGCGGCGAGCACCTGCTGCCGTTCAGCTTCAATCTCGGCGGCCATCACGGCTATCGCCGCATCGCGCTCTGGGCCCGGCGGCATGTCCCTCAATTCGTCGTCAATGCGGAATTCGAGGTTGCCGCCAAGCTTGATGTCAGTCCCGCGCCCGGCCATGTTAGTGGCGATGGTGACGGCACCCAACCGGCCTGCCTGCGCCACGATGTGCGCTTCCTTCTCGTGGAAGCGGGCGTTCAGCACATTGTGTACCACGCCTTCCTTTTCGAGGAAGTCGGACAGCAGCTCGCTCTTCTCGATCGACACCGTGCCGACCAGCACCGGCTGGCCGAGGTCGCTTTGCAGCTTGATCCGCTTGGCGATCGCGCCGAACTTGTCGAGCGTGTTCTTGTAGAATTCGTCCTCCTCGTCGATCCGCAGCACCGGCACATTGGTCGGGATGGAAACGACACTCATCTTGTAGATGTCGAAGAATTCCGCAGCTTCGGTCGCCGCCGTGCCAGTCATGCCGGAAAGTTTGGGATACATGCGGAAATAGTTCTGGAAGGTGATCGAGGCCATGGTCTGGTTCTCGGGCTCGATATTGATCCCTTCCTTGGCCTCGACCGCCTGGTGCAGGCCATTCGACCAGCGCCGCCCGTCCATCATCCGGCCGGTGAACTCGTCAATGATGATCGCCTTGCCGTCCTTGACGATATAGTCGGTATCGCGCTTGAACATGACCACGGCTTTCAGCGCCTGATCAAGGTGGTGGACCACTTGCGTGTTCTCGACATCATAGAGGTTCGAGCCGACCAGCAGCCCGGCATCCTCGAACATCCGCTCGGCTTTCTCGACCCCGTCTTCGGTCAGCGTGATGCTCTTGGTCTTCTCGTCAGCCTCGTAATCTTCGGGAACCAGCTGTTTCACGATGGCATCGACCGAGACATAGAGCTCGCTCTTGTCGTCGGTCGGCCCGGAGATGATCAGCGGGGTGCGCGCCTCGTCGATCAGGATCGAATCGACCTCGTCGACAATCGCATAATTGAACGGGCGGTGGACCATCTGCCCGCGTTCCTGCTTCATGTTATCGCGCAGGTAATCGAAGCCGAGCTCGTTGTTGGTGGCATAGGTGATGTCGCAATTGTAGGCCTCGCGGCGCTCGTCTTCCGCCAGATTGGGCACGATCACGCCCACCGTCAGCCCCAGGAACGTGTAGATCTGCCCCATCCAGTCGGCATCGCGCCGGGCCAGATAGTCGTTCACCGTGACGACATGGACGCCTTTGCCTTCCAGCGCATTGAGATAGACCGCGAGCGTCGCCACCAGCGTCTTGCCTTCGCCGGTTTTCATCTCGGCAATCTCGCCACGATGGAGCACGATGCCGCCGATCATCTGCACGTCAAAATGCCGCATTCCGAGCACGCGCTTGCCCGCCTCGCGCACCGTGGCGAAGGCTTCGGCCAGCAGGTCGTCAAGCTCGGTGCCTGCGGCCAGCATAGCGCGGAATCTGGCAGTCTGGCCCGAAAGCTCCGCGTCGCTCAGCGCCTCAAAATTGGCTTCAAAGGCAGCGATTTGCTTGACGTTCTTGTCGAGCGACTTGACGTAACGGTCATTGGACGAACCGAAAACGGATTTGGCAATTTTGCCGAACATATGGGAATTCCTGTTGAATTTGGTCAGCTGGCGTTTGCGCGAAAATGGGCGGCGATCAGCGCCTTCCCGGCCACCCGCGAACTGGGTGGCAATTGCCGCCAGAGCTATTCGCGCGCGCGATCAATGCCGGCATAAAACTCCGGCAGGACAACCTCTTGGGGGTCCAGCGTGATAACCAGCAGCAAGCTTGCCCGCGGAACCGCTGCCAGCGGGCGGGCTGCCTTGCGCAGCGCCACCACCGTGCGCTGGATGGTGCCTGGAACATGCGCCGCGACTTGCGCTCCCGAGCCCGCCGAAAGGCGCGCGTGCGCCGGGGCCGTCTGGGTGACCAGACCAGCCAGCAAGGCCAGAAGTGCAAGGACGAAACGGTTCATCGCGGGGGTCAGATAGGGCCTGACAACTCGCTAGTCCAGTCTGCATCATCACAATGCCCCCCCATGATCACAATGGACGCCGGGCTGCGTTGAATCTAAGGCTCCGGCCATGTCCGAAACCATTTCTCCGCTCGCCGTGCCCTTCCCCGCCATCCCGGCAATCGCCGGCGTCACCCCGCGGGTTGCCCGCGCAGGTTACAAGGACTGGGGCCGCTGCGATCTGACCTACATTGAACTGGCAGAAGGCACGGCGGTGGCAGGCGTGTTCACCCGCAATGTCTGCTGCTCGACCGAGGTCGAGATGGGCCGCGAGCAGATCAAGGCTGGCCGCGCGCGCGCACTGGTGGTCAATGCTGGCAATTCCAACGCCTTCACCGGCTTTCGCGGACGCGAGGCGGTGGAGCAGATCATGGCCCAGGTCGCTGTGCATCTGGGCTGTGCGGAGGGCGAAGTATTCGTCTCCTCGACCGGCGTGATCGGCGTGCCGCTGCCCAAGGACAAGGCGCGCGAAGGCGTTGCGGCGGCGCTGGATGCGCCCCCGTGCAGCTGGGAGGATGCCGCGCGGACCATCGGCACCACGGATACCTTCCCCAAGGGGGCACTCGCTACCGCAGTGGTCGATGGCCGCACAGTCACGCTTGGCGCGATCAACAAGGGCAGCGGCATGATCGCCCCCGATATGGCGACGATGCTGGGCTATGCGTTCACCGATGCGGCGGTTGAGCCTGCCTTCCTGCAGGAACTGCTCTCCGCCGCCAACCAGCGCACGTTCAGCTGCATAACGGTCGACAGCGACACTTCGACCAGCGACACCGTGCTCGCTTTCTCTACGGGCAAGGCAGGCAATGCGCCGCTCGCAAGCTTCGCCAGCCCGGGCGCCGATGCATTTGCGGCCGCACTGGAGCAGGTCTGCCGCGAAATGGCGCATCTGGTGGTGCGCGACGGCGAAGGCGCGCAGAAATTCATCGCCATCGAAGTGACCGGAGCCATCAGCGACGATAGCGCGCGGACCATTGGCCTCGCGATTGCCAACTCGCCGCTGGTCAAGACCGCGATTGCCGGGGAAGACGCCAACTGGGGCCGCGTCGTCATGGCGGTGGGCAAGGCGGGCGAGCCGGCGGACCGTGACAAGCTCGCCATCCGCTTTGCGGACAAATGGGTGGCGCAGGCGGGGCTCGCGGTTGATTCCTATGACGAAGCGCCGATCGCCGCGCATCTCAAGGGGCAGGCAATCAGCATCGGGGTCGATCTGGGGCTGGGAGAGGGCCGCGCGACGGTGTGGACCTGTGATCTGACCCACGGCTACATCTCGATCAACGCGGATTACAGGAGTTGAACGACGCTCTGACCCGCCAGGTCCACGCCCTGATGCGCGAGGCAGCCGAAAGAGCGATCCTGCCGCGTTACCAGACCCTCGCCGCGCATGAAGTTCAGGAAAAGGCGGCAGACGATGCAGTTACCATCGCCGACACCGAAGCAGAGGAAATCCTGTCCGAGGGCCTCGCAAAGCTGCTCCCCGAAGCCGCCATCGTCGGCGAGGAAGCCGCCCATGCCGACCCTGCCCTGCTCGGCAAACTGGGCGATGCGCTGTGCTGGATCGTCGATCCGCTCGACGGCACCAACAATTTTGCGCATGGCAAACCGCCCTTCGGCGTGCTGGTCGCGCTGAGCGAAGGCGGCGAGACGGTCGCGGGCTGGATCTATGACCCGCTGTCAGGCCGCTTCTGCCATGCCGCGCGCGGCAAGGGCGCATTCATCGGCGAGGAACGCATCACCGCACGCACCAGCGGAGCCACACCGCCGATCGCAGCCATCAGCCTTGTCTTTGCCGATCCGGCACGGCGCGAGGCCTTGCTCACTCATATCGCCCCGCACTACAGCCTGGTCGACATCCCCCGCTGCGCCGCCGAACAGTGGCCGCGCCTGGCGCTGGGGATCAACGATATCTCGGTATTCGAGCGCACCCATGCCTGGGACCATGCCGCAGGCGTGCTGTTCGTGAATGAGGCCGGCGGCATGGCCGCGCGACCCGACGGTTCGCCCTACCGGGTCGATGAGCCGACCCGCACCGGCCTGCTGGGTGCAGCAAGCCCGGCGCTTTGGGAACAGCTCGCCGCGCGGATGGCCGGGGTCTAAAGCTCACCCTCAAGCCAGCCCTTGAGCTGGCTCTTGGGCGCAGCGCCCAGCTTCTGCGCCACCGGCTTGCCGTCCTTGAACAGGATCATCAGCGGGATCGACTGCACGCCCATCTGCGCGGCGATGTCGGTGTTTTCCGTAATATCAACCTTGGCGATGGTCACCCGGCCGGCCAGTTCCTCGCTGATTTCCTCGAGCGCGGGCGCGATCATCTTGCAGGGGCCGCACCAGTCGGCCCAGAAATCAACCAGCACCGGCAGATCGGACTGGAGCACATCGGCTGCAAAGCTGGCATCGGTCACGGTCTTGGTCGCCATTTGGGAAATCTCCTGTTCTCGGACACATCTATCTAGGATCGCGCGCCGCGAAGGCAATGGCAAAGCAGGGGACAAAGCGCGATAGCTTTACTGCGCGCCCTGCAAGAGTTGCTTCAGTTCATCCAGCATATCAGCGGGAATCGCGATCAATTGGGGCGTCTGCGTATAGAGCAGCGCCGCCTCGACCTGCCGTCCGGGGAATGTTGCCTCAAGCGCGGCGGCATAAGCCCCCATCTGGCGCAGCACCGCGCGGGGCACGTCTTCGATGCTGGCCGGCGGGCGGCGGGCAGACTTGAAATCGATCAGACGGATGGACGCCGCCCCAATCAGCAGCCGGTCGATTGTGCCAGTGACCATCGCTGTGCCGACCAGCGCGGCAATCGGCGCTTCGGCCAGCGCTTCCGGGCCGAACAGCTCGGCCCATTCAGGCTCGGCGAGCACGGCCAGCGCGCGCCCTGTAATCTCCGCGCGGCTGGCCGGATCAAGTTCAGCCGCATTGCGCGCGAGCCACTTTTCCGCCGCCGCCGCGCGGGCACCCTCGGCCAGGTCAGGCAGTCGTTCGAGCAAGCGGTGGATCAGCACCCCGCGCCGTGCCGCCGGCGCGCCGGTGCCGGGGGCATGGGGCGGATCGCTGCCCGCATCCTCGCCCAGCGCGGACGGCGCGAGCGGGCGATAGGGGCGTGGCTCGGCAGCCAGCGCCGCATCGAGCCACGCAGGCCTGGCGGGTTCGCCTGGCGCAGGTGCAGCTGCTGGCGCAGCCAGCTGGATTTCAGGCCAGTCGCCCCATGTCAGCTGCCCATGCCAGATCGGCACGCCCTCGCGCCAGTCCTGCGCGCCGAACAGGCCGCGCAGCGCGGCATACCAGCTGCCCGCCGCCGGTTCCTTCTCGCGGCTGCCCAGCGCGCCGCCGACGAACAGCGCTTCCTCGGCGCGGGTCATCGCGACATAGAGCAGCCGCCAGTGCTCCTGATCCTGCTCCAGCGCGATTTTCTCGGCGGCCTCGGCGATGCTGCCGGCATGATCGGCCTTGCGCAGGCCCGGAATTGGCAGGCGGCGCTCCGGGTTGGCGGGATCCGCCAGCACCACCATTTCGCCGCGCCCGGATTTGCTGGGATCAGCAGTCGCATCGGCGAGGATGACGATCGGCGCCTGCAAACCCTTGGCGCCGTGCACGGTCATCACCCGCACTTGCCCCCGGGCATTGTCGGCCTCGCGCTTCAGCTCGCCTTCGCCAGCATCGAACCAGGCGATGAATCCGGCGAGGCTGGGCACGGCCGACATCGACCAGGCGTGCGCCGCGTTAAGCAATTCGTCGATCGGATCGTTCGCCTCGCGCCCCAGCCGGGTCACCAGCTGCCGCCGCGCCTGCCAGGGGCCAACCAGCAGCCAGTGCAGCAAGGCTTGCGGCGGGCCAAAGTCGGCCTTGGCAAGCAGTTCGCCAAGCTGCTCCATCACCCGGTCAACATCTGGGTGGGAGGCACGCCGCAGATGATCCCACAGCCGCGCTTTTCGTGGCCGGTAGCCATGCTCAAGCAATTGCTCCTGGCTCCAGCCGATCAGCGGCGAGACCAGCAGCGATGCAAGATTGAGATCATCGAGCGGCTGCGCGGCGAAGCGCAGCGCCGCCATCAGGTCTTGCACCGCCAGTGGCGCGCCCAGCCGCAACCGGTCGACCCCCGCCACCGGCACCCCGTGGGCATGAAGCCGCGCGACGACCAGACTGGCAAGATCGCCGCGCTTGCGCAGCAGCACCATGATATCGCCCGCCCCGGCGCGGCGCGGCTGGCCGGGCGCTGCATCCTTGAACAGCGGGAAGCCCTCGTCGAGCCAAGCGCGAACCTGCCGCGCGATATTGTCCGCCAGCAGCCGCTCGGGCCGCGACAGCCAGCCTTGCGGCGCGCTCTCGTCAGCGGCTTCGTCAGGGGCCGCGTCGTCCGGATCGCCCTCATCTTCGCTCCCCTCGCCCAGTTGCCCCACCGGCCGCCATAGCGCGACGAGGCCCGGTCGCTCGGTGCCCTGATGGAGCTCGGCGGGCTTGTCGAGCCCGAAGCGCTCGTGGCCAATCTCGCCGAGCGCCTTGTCGACGAAATCGAGCACCGGCTGACCGGTGCGGAATGAGCGGTCGAGCCCGAGATCGAGCAATTCCTGCATCCGCTCATTGGCGAAACTGGCTTCGGCGTTCTGCACCCCGCGATGCATCGCCGCGCGGACCCGCTCGGAGGCCTTGCGGAAGTTTTCCGGGCTGGTGCCCTGAAAGCGGAAGACCGCCTGTTTGTAGTCGCCGACAACAAACAGTGTGCGCATTGCCGCGTCGCGCTGGCCGAGCCCGGCGAAATAGTCCTGGGTCAGCGCATCGATGATCCGCCACTGCGCGGCATTGGTATCCTGCGCCTCGTCGACGAGGATGTGATCGAACTGCCGGTCGAGCTTGTAGCCGATCCACTGGGCCACCTCAGCGCCAGTGAGCAAGTCGGCGGCGCTACGGATCTGGTCGTCGAAATCAATCAGCCCCTCGCGCTTCTTGGCCTCGTCCCAGGCCTGGGCGAAGGCGCGCGCCAGCCGCAGCGCGGGGACCAGGCGCGCGGCCAGGGCGAGCAGGCTGCGCAAGTCGCGGATAACGACCATGCAGGCGAGCACCGCTTTGCCGGCCTCTTCGAAATGCTCCTCGAACTTTAGGACATTCTTGCGGTTGCGCACTTCTTCGTCCGCCGTGAACAGCAGCTTGAACAGGTCGTCGAAGCGCGCCAGCCGCTCAACCGGCGCGCTGGCGAGCCAATCGCCGATAGCAGCAACTGCCTTTTCACCCGTCGCGACCGGCCACTGGCGGTAGGCCGAGAGGCACAGCTCGAGCGCGTCGATGGCAAAGGCATCATCGCTGCACAACGCGGCTAGGTCGCTCTCGTCCGCATCGGCATCCAGCCCCAGCAGCCGCAGCACATGCGGGCGCATTGGCTCCTGAAACGCGCCCGGCCCGAACCACACATTATGCTCGCCCGCGCAAGCCAGCAGCCACTTCTCCACCGCCGCCGGACCGATGGCAATGGTGAGATCGGCGAGCGCGCCCAGCAATTGCGGATCGCCCAGCGGCGCGGCCTCGGCCGCGACCAGCATATCGGCCAGCACCTGGCGCTGCAGCAGCACCCGGTCGCGGTCTTCCATCGGGCGGGTGCCGGCGGTCAGCCCCGCCTCGAAGGGAAAGGCTGCGAGCAGCCACTGCGCGAAAGCGTGGATCGTATCGATGCGCAGCCCGCCGCCCGGGCAATCGAGCACATGCGCGAACAGCGTGCGCGCGCGCTTCAGCGCCGGCTCGCCAAAGTCCGCGCCGATGGCCTTCAGTTCAGCCGCCAGTTGCGAATCGCCCAGCCGCACCCAGCTCGCCAGCTTTGCATTGATCCGGCCCGCCATCTCCGCCGCGCCCGCCTTGGTGAATGTCAGGCACAGGATCTGTGATGGTTGGACCCCGGGCTGGAGCAACAGGCGCAAGACCCGCGAGGAGAGCACCTGGGTCTTGCCGGTGCCCGCCGAGGCGGAGAGCCAGACGGTCCGGTCTGGCGCGACCGCATCGCGCTGGTTGCCGTGCAGCGCTTGCGGGCGGGCGGGCGCGCTCATGCTTCCTCTGCCTCTTGGGGACTGAGGCGCGGCAGCCATTCATCCAGCCGCATCAGCTGGTCGTAGTCGTTGTAAACCGGCACATCGAGATTGAGCCGCGCGGTGAAGGGATCATTGCCGGTGATCCAGCGCGAAATCGCATCTTCGAGGAAACCGCGCGTAACATGGAGGAACTCTTCCTTGTCCAGCGCGTCCTTGATCCGGGTGGTCTTGAACGGCGCTTCGGAAAAGCCGAAACTGTCCTTCTTTTTGGACAGAGACCAGTATTCAAACTCGCAGGGCAGTCCGGAAACCGCCTCAAAGCCCCCCGCCGCCGCGATCAGGCCGATCAGGCCGAGTTGCAGCGAATAGCCTTGCCGGACCATCTTGCGCGAGGGCGGTTTGCCGGTCTTGTAGTCGATAATCGCAAGGCTGCCGTCAGCGAGCCGGTCGATCCGGTCAGCGCGACCATGCACCCGGATGCCATCGACCAGCATATCGCCCCAGACCTCGCTCGCCGCGACCACCTGGCCTTCGCCCGCCAGTCTCGCCACTTCCGCGTCAATCCACTCAAGCCCCTTGAACAGCCTTGGCCGCCACAGCCCGCGCATCAGCGGATGGGCATTCATCGTTTCGAGCACTTGATCGGCAATCGGCAGCAGGGTGCCGGGCTGTCCACCCTGCCGGTGCCATTCCTCGAGGATGGCGTGGACCGCAATACCCTGCCAGGCGGGGCTCGGCGCGGCATCGAGCCCATCGAGCGCCTTCAGCTCGAGGATCGCGCTGGCATAGAACTGGTAGGGATCGCTGCGCAGCCGGTCGAGCCCGGTGGCCGAAACCTCGACCTTGCGCTGCTCGGCTGATGGCACCGGGCGCGGACGCTGAGCAGGCGGAGCAGGCGGAGCAGGCTCGCCAAGGTCGATCAGTTGCGCCAGTGCCAGCGCCCGCACTTCTTCATGCTTTTCCACCTGATCGCCAAGCATCGCCCTAATCCGCAGCACAAATCGTGACGGAATGACCGGCGCCCCGGCATCGCGCCGCGCCCAGCTGAGCACGACTTCGGGCGCTCCGAGTGCGCCGGCGAGGTCATGCGCGGCAAGGCCGATGCGGAAATCCGCGCCGGGCACGCCGAGCGCGCGCAGCACTGGCGGCGGCAGCAGCGGATCGGGCGCAGGGCTGGCCGGCCAGACGCCTTCGCTCATCCCGCCGCAGATGATGAGGTCGGCGCGGGCCATCCGCGCCTCGAGCAGACCGTAGATCGCGACGCGGGGATGCCCGCCCCATGGCGGCCGCACCGAAACCCGGTCCATTGCCTCGTGCAGCACCGCTTTGAGCTCGCGCGGATCGAGCACCGCGCCCGCCTCGCGCGCCGCCTCGCGCAGCCCCTCGATGAACTGCGCCAGCGCGCGGCCATCGGCATTGCCCCATAGAGACTCGCCGCACAGTGCCTCGGCGGCAGCGGACAGCGCGTCGAGCGAGGCGGCAAGCCGGGCATCTTCGGCCAGTGCAAACAGCGGGGCGAGTATTGCCTCGGCCCCCGCCCACCAGTCCTCGAGCCCCTTGTCTTTTGCCAGCAGCGCCAGCGGCGGCAGCCCTGGGGCCGGGCGCGGGCCGCGCAGCGCATGGTCGAGCCGGCGCGCCTGTTCCAGCCAGCGCGCGCGGCCCGGGCCAGCCGCTTCGTCACGCCCCACCAATGGATGGGTGAGCAGCGCGATCAGCGGCACCGGCGCCGCATCCTCGGCGAGAAGTTCGGCGAGCAGCAGCAGCACCCGGCCCGCCGCCGTCTGCGGCAGCGGCTGCCCCGCCGTGTCATCGGCGGCAATGTTCCACCGCTCGAGCTGTGCGACCACGCGCGCGGCCAGCCCGCGATCCGGCGTGATCAGCGCCGTGCGGCGCTCGGGAACTTCCAGTGCCTCGCGAAGCAGGATCGCGATGGCAGTGGCTTCCTCGCCAGGGTGCGCGCTTTCCATCAGCCGCACCCCGCCAAGGCGCCGCTCCTGCGCCGCGAGGCCGGCCCAGCGCGCGGATGCTGCGGGCGGCAGGAACAGGTTCGAGATCGCGCGGCTGCGCTCCGGCGGCGCGGCGGCAAGCCCGGCGCGGTGCCAGGCCCGCACTTCGCCGCGCGCGACGCCCATGCGGTTGAGCAGCAGTTTAAGGTGATACTGCGGATGGGTGACCGCATCGCCGGGCGCGAACGGCGGATCGTCCGGCGCCTCGCGCTTGCCCGCCGCGCCCAGCGCCTCCCAGACCTCGTCATCCAGCGCCAGATCGAGATCGGGGAGCACCACCGCGCCTTTTGGCAACCCCGCGATCACCTTGAGCAACCGCGCCAGCGCCGGCGAGGCGCTGGTGACACCAGCGGCGACAATCGGACGGGCGGGCGGCGCTTCGGCCCAGCGCTGCGCCGCATGGGCAAACAGCAGGTTACGCCGCGCCGGGGCATCAATTTCGCCGCGCGCGGCCAGCTCGGCGAGCCACATCTGCTGCACCTTGAGGAACGTCACCGTGCTTTTGCGCCAATGATCGGCCAGATCACCAACGATCCCCACCACTTCGGCTGACAGCAGGCTTTCAGGCGCAACATCCTCGACCAGCAGCCGGTCCATTGTCGCGGAAATCTCGCGCGCCCGGCGCAGGCGTGTGGCGCCTTTGCCCGGCGCGTCAGGATCAACCTCGCCCAGCATGTCTGCGAGCCGCAGCCAGCGCCGGACCGGATCGGCGGCAGGCGGAATTTCAGCGCCTGCACCCATGGTGTCGAACAGAGCGCCCAGCGTCTCATCCAGATCGAGATCGCCGACCACCGCCATGCGCGGCAGCAACAGCCCGCCCGCCGAGAGCCGCACGAAAGCCTCGGAGACGATCCGCGCCGCGCGGCTGCTCGGCAATAGCAGGGTCAGCCGGGCGAGGCCGTAGTCCGGTTCGGCATAACGCGCCTGCAGCCCGGCGGCGAGCGCATCGGCAAAGCCGCGATGCGCGGCGATGGCATAGATGCTGAGGCCACTTTGCTCAGCCACGGGCGAGCGCGGCTTCGGTCGGCGCGATGGCGGCGGGATCGCCGACCTCAAACCATTCGCCCATGTGCTCCAGACCGAACAGTCGGCCTTGGTCAATCGCGCGCTGCCACAGCACATTGGTCGAAAACGGACCTTCGGGCGCATCGCGGAGCAGCCGGTGCGAAACGATCTGGATGCCGGTGTAGATGAATGGTGCCGCTGCATCGATCTTGCGGCGGCTGATCCGGCCCGCCGGGTCGAGGTGGAAATCGCCCTTTCCCGCATAATTGCCCGCGCGGCCATGCGGAACCAGCAGCAGCAGCCCGTCCATCGCCTCGGGCCGCCAGGTGCGCGACAGCGCGTGAAACACGCTTTCGTCCGCGTCGGTCCAGATATTGTCGCTATTGAGGCAGAAAAACGGATCGGGCAGCAGGCCTTGTGCCCTGACCATGCCGCCACCGGTTTCCAGCAGCAGCGCGCGCTCGTCCGAAATGGTCACCGCCGGCGGCACGCTGCGCGCGGCGAGATGCGCCTCGAGCAGGTCGGGCAGATAGTGGACATTTACCACCGCCCGCGCCACGCCCGCTTCGCCCAGGCATTCGAGGCTATAGTCGATCAGCGCCTTGCCCGCGACGCGCACCAGCGGCTTGGGCATCGCAGCCGTCAGCGGGCGCATGCGCTTGCCCAGCCCCGCCGCCATGACCATTGCGGTGTCTGAGGCCAGCGCGAATTCGCTCATGCCGCGAACGTGCCGCCGCAGCTGCTGCGCAATTTCGCCGGTACATTGGCAGCGAACCATGCCGCCACCGGCGACAGCGCGGGGTGCGAAAGGTCGCGTTCCAGCAAGGCCCAGACGCGCGGGATAAGATCGAGATAGCGCGGCTTGCCGTCGCGCTTCCACAACCGCACGAAAATGCCGACGATCTTGGTATTCCGCTGCGCGCCGAGCACCGCATAGTCAGCGAGGAATTCTTCCGCCGGCAGGCCGCTCGCCGCGACATAGCGGTTGAACATTTCCGCCTCGCGCTCTGGCGAGACATCGCGGCGCGCATCCTGCAACAGCGAGACGAGATCATAGGCGCGGTGGCCATTGAGCGCGTCCTGAAAATCGAGCAGGCCCTGCTTGTGCAGCCCGCCAAGCAGCATGATGTTCTCGGCGTGATAATCACGCAGCACCGCGACCGAAGGGCGCTGGCGGGGCAGCAGCGGCCCCAGCGCAGCCTCCCAGGCCGAGGCAAATCCCGCGACATCGACATAGAGGTTTTGCGCGGGGCAATACCAGTCGATGAACAGCCGCGCCTCGCGCTGGTATTCACCGATGCTGTAGTCAAGGAACGGCCCCGAGGGCAGGCGGTGCAATTCGACCAGCGCATCGACCGCGGCGGCATAGACATCGTGCTCGTCGCCCGGCCACTGGTCGAGATAGTCGCGCATCCGCGCTTCGCCGAAATCCTCGAGCAGCACGAGCCCGCGCGTGGTGTCCTCGCCGAGGATATAGGGCGCCCGCATACCGTTGGCGTCGAGCCATTTCGCCGCGCGCAGAAACGGCGCGGGGTCCTCGTTGGGCGGCGGCGCGTCCATCAGCATCGCGGTCCGCTCGCCCTTGCGGACGCGGAAATAGCGCCGAAACGAGGCGTCTCCCGCCAGCGGCTCGATAGCGGCGCCGGTCCAGCCAGATGCGGCGAGGAACGGCTCAAGGCCCTCAGGCAGATTGGCAGGAGTGGTCAGGGTCATGGCATACGTCCTAGCCAATCGCGCGCGCCTTCGACAATGGCGAACCGGGCGGAAGTGGAGCTTTCCGGCAAAAGGTGGAGTTCGATGGCGAGACAAGCGGGCTCTGCTGCAAAGCCGCCAGCGTTTTCCGGCCATTCGGCAATCAGCGCGCGGCCTTCGCGGTAATCATCGAGCCCCAGCGCCGCAGCCTCGCGCGGATCGTCCAGGCGGTAGAAATCCGCGTGCACCACCCCGAGGCGCGCTTCAGGCGGATCGTATAACTCGAAGATCGCGAAACTGGGGCTCGGCACTTCGCCGTCAAAGCCCAGCGCGGCGAGGATCGCGCGCGCCAGCGTGGTCTTGCCCGCGCCCAGACCGCCCGACAGCGCGACGACGTCGCCCGCGCGCAGCTGATCCGCAATGGCCGCGCCGAAACGCGCCATCGCGCCCAGGTCGGGCAAGTCGATTCTCACGGCAGCATAATGGTCGCAGTGGTGCCCTGCCCGGGCTCAGACACCAGTTCGAGCGAGCCGCCATGCGCCGCGATCAGCTGGCGGGCGAGCGGCAGGCCAATGCCCTGGCGGCGGTCGGCGGTCTTGCCATCCGGGCCAGTCTTGAGCCCTTCCATCGCTCGCGCCAGCGTCGCCGAATCCATGCCGCGCCCGCTGTCTGAAATCACCAGCCGCAGGCCCTCGGTGCGGCGTGACAGCTCGACCACAATGCGCCCGCCTTGCGGGCTGGCGGCAATCGCATTGTCAAGCACATGGCCGATGGCGCGTGCCAGCCGGCCGGGATCGCCGGTGATCTTGCCCGCCCCGGGCTCGCCGCGCAGTTCAATACTGACTCCTGCCTGCCGGCTGGCCCCGGCCCGGTCGGCGACAATCCCCTTGACCAGCCGGGCCGCATCGATCTCCGTTCGCGCCAGCGGCAGCAGCCCGGCCTCGCTTTGTGAGAGATCGAGCACCGATTCGATCTGTTCGCCGAGCCGCGCCACCGAAGTGAGGATGGCGGCGACATATTCGCGCCCCTGCTCATCCAGCGCGCCGCCCAGCCCTGCCTCGAGCAATTCGGCGAAACCGCCGATCGAGGTCAGCGGCGTGCGGAATTCATAGCTCATATTCGCCAGGAACCGCGTCTTGATCGCATCGGCCTCGCTCAAGGCCGCGTTGCGCTCCTTCAGCGCCGCTTCGGCCTTCTGCGAATCGGTGATGTCGAGCACCGCGAGCAGCCCGTTGCCATCAGGCAGCGGCACCCCGGTGAAGCGCAGGAAGCGGCCATCAGCCAGCGCCGCGCGGCCGCCGCTCTGCCGCCGCTCGAGCGTGGCGGCGCGCACCACATCGCCAACGCTGCGCGCGGTCTGCGGGCGCACCAGCTTGGGCGCGATCCGCTCGAGCAGCGTCTCGACATGCGGATGGCTGTCGAGGAAGGCGTCGTCGAGATCCCAGTCGCGCGCAAAGCGGCGGTTCCACAGGTGCATCCGGCCATCGGGGGCAAACACCGCGACTGATTCGAACAGACTGTCGAAAGTCGCCGCGCGGGTGCGCAGCAGCGTGTCGCGGTTGGCCGAGACCTGCAATTGCTCGGTGCGGTCCTCGGCAATCAGCAGCAAACCGCCATCGGGCAGCGGCTGGGCGAGAATGCGGAAATGGGTGCCATCGCCCAGCGACCATGCCTCCTCGCACGGCTGGCCGGCGGCAAACCAGGCGTCCTTCTCGCGCCGCCACGCGGGGAAATCGCGCGCTTCGGGCAAGCGGCCGGACTCGCGCATCGCATCGAGCAGCAGCGCGAACGGAGGTTCCCCGGCGACTGCATCGGTCTCCAGAGCAAACAGTCGGCGGAACGGCTGGTTGACGAAGCTGAGCCGCCGCCGCGCGTCGAACTGCGCCACGCCGGCGGAAAGCTGGTCGAGCATTGAACGCTGCGCCTCGCGGAACGCGCGCATGGCGCGGCCCTGCTCCTCCAGGTCCTCGATATCGATGGCATAGCCGGCGATGCCCTCTGCGCCCAGCGGCAGATCGCTGACCCGCAACATGCGCCGCGCGCCCGCAACCGTTGCCATCACCGAGCGTTCGAGCGGCTGGCCGCTTTGCCCCGCGCTCAAGGCCATGGCACCCGCGCTGATGCCGCCCGCCGGCTCGACCAGCTCGATGCCGCCGGCAATCGCCGCCTCGGCGCTCGCTGCCCCCACCGCGCTGACATAGGCCGAATTGACCAGCCGCAGCGCGCCGTCGGGACCGCGAAACCACCTCGGCAGCGGCGCCGCCTCGATCAGCGCGACCAGCGCGGCGAAATCGCTGCGCGCCCGCGCGGTCTGCTCGCGCAGCTGGATCAGTTCGCTTTCGCTGTCGGAGAAATCAAACACCCAGACCATCGCCGCGCCGCCCGGCGAGACCTGCGGATCGGCCAGATGCCCGCGCAAGGCGAGGCTCCGCCGCGATCCCTTCGGCGTGACCACCATGCGGAAGGGCGCAGCGGTTTTCTGGGTGCGGCGCACTGCCTCGGTCAGCTCGCCAAGCTGATCGGCGCCGAGGCCGCCACTCTTACCGCCGCCATCAAGCTCGCTGAGGAACTGCGGCATCGCGGCCAGCCCCAGCCAGCCAGCGAGCTTGCCCGGCGCTTCAATGCGCCCATCGACCCGCACCAGCAGCGGCAGCGCCGGCGATTCATCGAGCATCCGCGCCAGCCGAAGGGCCTCGCGCTTGTCCCCCGCCGTGCGCCGCTCGCGCAGCCGCGCCCAGACGATCACCCAGACCGCCGCAAGCGTCCAGCCGGCCATGAGCAGACCGATCAGCACCAGCGCGGTCTGATTGAAAATCATGCCGCCACCGCTATGCGGCAGCGCGCCGGATTACAATCTCCGCGCGGCCGAAATCAGTGAATCGCCTTCAGGGAGCGATCAATACCGGTAATGGTCCGGCTTGAACGGCCCCTGCTCGGGCACGCCGATATAGTCCGCCTGGCGCTTGCTGAGCTTGGTCAGCTTCACGCCCAGCTTTTCGAGATGCAGCGCGGCGACCTTCTCGTCGAGGTGCTTGGGCAGGACATAGACTTCGTTCTTGTATTGCGCCGGATTGGTGAACAGCTCGATCTGGGCCAGCGTCTGGTTGGTGAAGCTGGCGCTCATCACGAAGCTGGGGTGGCCGGTGGCGCAGCCCAGGTTCACCAGGCGGCCCTTGGCAAGCATGATGATCTGCTTGCCATCCGGGAATTCGACGAGGTCCGTGCCCGGCTTGACTTCGGTCCACTTAAAATTCTGCAAGGCGGCGACCTGGATCTCGCTGTCAAAATGCCCGATGTTGCTGACGATGGCCATCGGCTTCATCGCGCGCATGTGATCGACGGTGATCACGCCTTCGTTGCCGGTGGCGGTGACGAAAATGTCGCAGCGGGTGACGGCTTCTTCCATCGTCACGACTTCATAGCCTTCCATCGCCGCCTGCAGCGCGCAGATCGGATCGACTTCGGTGACCATGACGCGCGCGCCGCCCTGGCGCAGCGAGGCGGCGCTGCCCTTGCCGACATCGCCGAAGCCGGCAACGCAGGCGACCTTGCCGGCGAGCATCACGTCCGTCGCGCGGCGGATCGCGTCGACGAGGCTTTCCTTGCAGCCATAAAGGTTGTCGAACTTCGACTTGGTGACGCTGTCATTCACATTGATCGCCGGGAACGGCAGCTTGCCGTCCTTGGCGATCTGATAGAGCCGGTGGACGCCAGTGGTGGTTTCTTCAGACACGCCCTTGATGTGCGCAACCGACATGGTGAGATAGCCGGGCTTGGCCTTGAGGAAGGCGTTCAACGCGCGGACGAATTCGATTTCTTCCTCATTGCCCGGCTCGAACAGTTCCTCACCCGCTTCGACCCGCGCGCCCCACAGCGCGAACATGGTGGCATCGCCGCCATCGTCGAGGATCATGTTGGCGGTCGTGGTATCGCCCCAGTCGAAGATCGAGCCGACATAGTCCCAGTAGTCGGCCAGGCTCTCGCCCTTGATCGCAAACACCGGAATGCCGCGCGCGGCGATGGCGGCGGCGGCGTGGTCCTGGGTCGAATAGATATTGCAGGTCGCCCAGCGCACTTCGGCGCCCAATGCGATCAGCGTCTCGATCAGCACTGCGGTCTGGATCGTCATGTGCAGCGAGCCGGTGATCCGCGCGCCCTTCAAGGGCTGCGAAGCGCCGAATTCCTCGCGCAGCGCCATCAGCCCGGGCATTTCCGTCTCGGCGATGGCAATCTCGGCGCGGCCAAATTCGGCGAGGCCAATATCGGCGATAACATAGTCATGGGCGGGGGCGGTGATGGTGGCCACTGTATCAATACTCCTGAGATTTTCCGGCCCCGGGCGCCACTTCTCGTGCCCGAATGCAAAAGGGCGGCGCTGGGACAAGCGCCGCCCTTAGCCTCCGGGAAGTGCGGAAGCAAATATAAAGAAGTCTTTATATGATGCCTTGATCAGCGCCTGGCGTAGGCCAGTTCAGGCCCGGCGCGGTCGCCCAGCAGCTGATCCGCTGCCTCGACCAGCACCTCGCGCCCGCGCATCACCGCCAGATCACGGGTCACCATCTTGAGGTCGCGGCAGCCGAGCCAGGGATGGCCCTGACCATAGGCATTGGCCATCACCGTGCTGATCCGGTCAAGCGCGCGGGCGGAGCCCATATGGCCGTTGCGCTGAGCCAGATCGGCGCGCAGCTGATCACTCGCATGGTTGAGCTCGGAAAGGTGATTGGTGGTGAAGTTGCCGTATTCTGCGGTGAAATTGTCTGCCGTGGTGCGGCAGCGCAGGCTGGTCACCATCAGCATGATGTCGAGACGGCGCAGCTTTTCGGCACTACCGCCAGCATCTGATGCCTGCGCCGGCATCGCCGCGCCCAGCGCCATCGCCGCCGCTGCGGCGATCCCCATCGCCGACTTGAAGCCATTGCGCGCCGCAGTCGGTGCCGTGCCCCCAAAATCACTCATGTTCAGTCTCCCCGCGACCCAGTTCGCTGGAGACAGGTTGCCCCGCTGCGGTTTACGAAGTGTTGAAGAGCCGCGGTAATGCGAAATTTACCATCACCCGTTGCAGGCCTGCCACAGCGCCCTATATCGCGTGGCAACAGCATTTGCCCCTCAACCGAAAGGAACCTCCCCCATGACCATCACAACCGGCGAACCGATCCCCGACGTCAAGCTGATGAAAGTCGCCGAGTCCGGCAACGAAGCCGTGCAGACGGCGGACTATTTCAAGGGCAAGCGGGTCGCGCTGTTCTCGGTACCCGGCGCCTTCACGCCCACGTGCTCAGCCAAGCATCTGCCCGGCTATGTCGAACAGGCCGCCGCGCTGAAGGCCAAGGGCATCGACGAGATCGCCTGCACCGCGGTGAACGATGCTTTCGTCATGGGCGCATGGAACGTTGCCAGCGGCGCGGCGGACATCACGATGCTGGCCGACGGCAACGGCGACTTCGCCAAGGCCGTTGGTCTCGAGCTTGACCTGACCGGCGGGGGCCTCGGCCATCGCGGCCAGCGTTTCTCGATGGTGATCAACGATGGCCAGGTCGAACAGCTCAACGTTGAAGCCCCGGGCGAGTTCAAGGTAAGTTCGGCCGAGCACATGCTGGGCCAGCTCTAACTGGAAACCCACCTGGGAACGCCCGCTCGCCCTGAGCTTGTCGAAGGGCCGTCCTTGTTCTTGCGGTCGTGCGTGCGGCCTGAACAAAAAAGCGGCCCTTCGACAAGCTCAGGGCGAGCGGTATTTGTTGGGCTGGCTGTTAAGCCCCGTAGCCCAGCAGCGACTTCAGCTCGACATATTCGTGGAAGCCCGCCTCGCCCCATTCGCGCCCGTTGCCGCTGCGCTTGTAGCCGCCGAAGGCGCCATGGAAATCGAAGCCACCGTTGAGCCCGATCCAGCCCGCGCGCAGGCGCCGGCCAACCGCGCGGCAGGTATCGAGGTCAGCCCCGTCGACATAACCGGCCAGGCCGAAGTTCGAATCGTTGGCGATCTCCACCGCGTGGTCGAGATCATCGTAGCCGATCATGCACAGCACCGGCCCGAAGATTTCCTCGCGGGCGATGCGGGTGGTGTTGTCCGTAACAAAAACCGTGGGCTTGACATACCAGCCCTTGTCCAGACCCTCGGGGCGACCCAAGCCGCCAGCGATCAGCTGCGCGCCTTCGTCGAGGCCGATTTGGATGTATTCCTGGATGATGTTGTACTGGCCCTTGGAGACCACCGGACCCATAGCGAAATTGCCCCTGGGATCGCCGACAGTGACGCCCTCGGCAGCAGCCTTCGCAGCAGCGATGGCTTCGGCCATGCGCGCATTCGGCACCAGCAGGCGCGATCCGGCAGAGCAGGTCTGGCCTGAATTGCCCATCATGCCCGCGGTTGCTCCGGCGACCTTCTCGGCCATCAGCGCGTCGTCGAGCACGATGTAGGCGCTTTTTCCGCCAAGCTCGAGCCCGACGCGCTTGACGGTATCGGCTGCGTCCTTCGAGATCTGGATGCCGACCGGCTCGGAGCCGGTGAACGAGATCATGTCGACATCCTCGTGCGTCGTCAGCGCCGTGCCGAGCAACGCGCCCGAGCCCTGGACCATGTTGAACACGCCCGCCGGAACCCCTGCCTCGTGCAGGATTTCGGCGAGGATGGCTGCGGAATAAGGCGCCAGTTGCGGCGGCTTGAGCACCATGGTGTTGCCGGTTGCGAGCGCCGGGAAGATCTTCACGCAGGTCTGGTTCATCGGCCAGTTCCACGGGGTGATCAGCCCGCAGACGCCGATCGGCTCGCGAACCATCAGCGTCGCGCCCCTGGCCTCCTCGAACTTGAATTCGCGCAGCACTTCGATCGCGGTCTGCAAGTGACCGGCGCCCAGCCCGACGTGGAAACCGCCGGCAAGCGCGGAAGGCGCGCCCATTTCTTCAAGGATGGCATCGCCCAGTTCGCCCTGACGCCGCGCATATTCGGCCTGGATGGCGAGCAACAGATCGAGCCGCTCCTCGCGCGTGGTCTGCGACCAGGCGCCGAAGGCCGCCCGCGCAGCGGCGACCGCCTTGTTGATGTCGGCCACCGAGCCAAGTGAAATGGTCCCAGAGACTTCCTCGGTCGCCGGATTGATCACATCGCCCACCTTGGGCGTGACCGGATCGACGAACTGGCCGCCAATATAGAATTTGAGATATTCGCGCATGAGTGCCTCTCCAGACTGGTTGCCCGGCTGTTAGCCCAAGGGCGCTGCGGTGCAAGAGTGTTCGTGTCAGGTCATGTACATCGTCAGCCAGCGCGCCACCATCGCCGGGCGATCAAGTCCCTCGCATTCGACGGTGACCTCAAGCTCCTCGCGGTAGCGTCCCCGGGCCGTAGCGGTAATCGCGGCGACCTTGAAATGGCCCCTGATCCGGCTGCCCGAACGCACCGGTTGCACCCAGCGCAGATGCTCGATCCCGTAATTTACCCCGACGCGCAAATGCGGGAAACGAGGGCGCGGTGTTTCGCTGCGCAGCGGTGCGAGCAGCGAGAGCACCAGGAAGCCGTGCGCAATCGTCCCGCCAAATTCAGTTGCACCGGCTGCCTCAGGGTCGACATGGAGGAAGTTCCAGTCGCGGGTAGCGTCGGCGAACTGGTTTAGCATCGCCTGATCGACCAACAGCCAGTCCGAGACATAGGTCTGGCCGATCTCCGCTGCGATGTACTGCGAAATCTCTTCCTGCATGGCTTTCTCCACTCATGGCCTTTGCAAAACGCGACAGATGGGCCGGGCCCGGTTTGCCTTCTTGCGCCATTCACCCTATAAAGGCGTTTCACGCCCCGGCCAGCGCAGTCGCCCCACGCGACCTGCTTCAGCCGGGGTTTGCCGTTTTTTGCGTACCTCGAGGAAATACCATGTCCCGTCGCCGCCAGATTTATGAAGGCAAGGCCAAGATCCTTTATGAAGGGCCGGAGCCGGGCACCCTCATCCAGTATTTCAAGGACGATGCCACCGCCTTCAATGCCCAGAAGAAGGGCACGATCCAGGGCAAGGGCGTGATCAACAACCGCATCAGCGAATATGTTTTTACGCGCCTGTCGCACATCGGCATCCCGACCCACTTCATCCGCCGGCTGAACATGCGCGAACAGCTGATCCGTCAGGTCGAAATCGTGCCGATCGAAGTCGTCGTGCGCAATGTCGCGGCCGGTTCGATCAGCAAGCGGCTGGGCATTCCCGAAGGCGAGCCGCTGCCGCACACCCTGATCGAATACTATTTCAAGGATGATGCGCTGGGCGATCCGATGATCGCCGAAGAGCACATCGCCTGCTTCGGCTGGGCCACCAACGAGGAAATGCAGGATATTTCCGCGATGGCGATCCGGGTCAACGATTTCCTCTGCGGCATGTTCGCGGCGATCAACATCCGCCTGATCGATTTCAAGCTCGAATTTGGCCGCATCTGGGAAGGCGACTATGCCCGCGTGATCCTCGCCGACGAGATCAGCCCCGACGGCTGTCGGCTGTGGGACATGACGACCGGCGAAAAGCTCGACAAGGACCGCTTCCGGCGTGACCTTGGCGGCGAATCGGAGGCCTATCAGGAAGTCGCCCGCCGGCTGGGCCTGCTCCAGGAAGACGCCGGCGGCAGCGAGGTCCACGACCTGTCGATGCACCGGAAGCTGCGCGGAAAGTAAGGCGCGGGAGCGGCACGGAATGACCGGCGATCCGGCAGGCCCGATCATCGAATTCTGGCGCGAAGCCGGCCCGCCACGCTGGTTCGCCAAGGACGACACGTTCGATGCGGAAATCCGCGCACGCTTCGAGACGCACCATCATGCTGCAGCGCGCGGCGAACTGGCTGACTGGGTGACGCACTGGCAGGGCAATCTCGCGCTGCTGCTGCTCGACCAGTTTCCGCGCAACCTCTATCGCGGTTCCGCCCATGCCTTTGCCACCGACCTGCTCGCCCTGAGCATCGCCCGCGCGGCCATCGCCGCCGGGCACGACCGGCAAGCGCCCGCCGGGCTCAGACTGTTCTTCTATCTGCCGTTCGAACACTCCGAGCGGATCGAGGACCAGGACCTCTGCCTTGACCTGTGCGAGGAGCTCGACAAGCAAGGCACTGACTGGGCGAACTGGGCGCGCATGCACCGCGACATCATCGTCCGCTTCGGCCGGTTTCCCCACCGCAACGCCGCACTGGGCCGCCAGACGACGCCCGCAGAACAGGACTTCCTCGATTCGGGCGGTTTCGGCGGCTGAGCGACAGGGCTGTTTATCCTTGTGTCACTGTGCTGTGGCTATCTCAGTTTCATGTGGAATGTTAGCAGCAGACCCTGCCGCTGCTGGCTGTCCGTGAAGCGTTCGAACACATCATCGAAGCTTGTGTAGCTATATTCCCCGTCATCCAGCCTGCGCCGGTATTCCAGCTTGAGGCCGATATCCTGCCGCTTCAGCTTGCGGCGCAGAACATGCGTCAAATCGAGCGTTGCGGTTACGCGCGAAGCCCTGATCGCGCTGTTATACGTGCCGTCGCGCGCGGAGGAGCGAATCCGGTCCTGGCCGACACGCAGCATTAATTCCGGGCCGCCGATGCGCGAATAGGCCAGCGTCTGGCCAATCATCAGCGTGCGGTCACGAGAGCCGCTGACCGGCGAGGAGGAATCGAGCAGCACGCCATCGACGCCCAAGCGCCAACCGCCCCAGCGCACCATGTGCGAGGCCTGGAGAGTGCGCTCATTCGTGTCGAGCACCGCGCCTGCAAGTCCGCGCCTGGTGTCACGGCTGAAACCGAAGGTGGTTTCTCCGAGCGGCGTCTCCCAGTTGCCAAACAGCTCGAAGCCCTTGCGGCGAAACTGCCGCCTGCCCCCGGAGTAGTCGGCGATCGTTTTATTATTCGTGAGATTTATCGACATCGTTGTCGGCACCAGCGCCCTGAGCCCCCGGCGCTCGAATGCCAGCGCGGGAAACAGCGAAGCCGTATCCACATCCATATAGATGCTCGAACCCGTCGTGCGGCTGAAGGCGCCTCCGGCCAACTGCGAGGGTGCCACGCTCGAGTCCCGCAGCTTCAGCGAAAGCGAAACACCGCGCGCCGCCAGGCCAATTCGGCGTGTGGCCGCCGATCCAAAACTTGCCTTGTGATCGTCGGCTGAGACCGTGAGCCGCAATTGGCCTAGCCGCAGTGCGCTCGAGATTGCGGTTCGCCTGCCTGGGATGAAATATTCGCCGCGATAGAGCAGCGCGGCCTGACCATATCCGAACGTCTCGGCAGCGCGGCTGGTCTCGCCAGATACCGACCAGCGCAGATCCTTGCGATCGACCAGGTCGAACTCAATTCTGGCATGGCGCGCGCTGCCTGCCTGTTCGTCGTGGCGGCGATGCAACAACGTCCGTTCCGCCAGCGGCGTTGTCCAGCGGTCAGCCCAGCCAAAGCTTGCCGACAACCGCAGCCGGCCATCTAGCAAGCGCGATCTGACGCCGACTATCGCCAGCGTCGATTCCTCGTTCATGCCCGGCCTCGCCGAGACGATCATCTGGCGCCAGGGCGCAAGCGCCCCGTCCGAACCCCGGGAAAAAAAGCCGTGTGTTTCAAGTGTGCCGAATTCGGCGTCCTGCCGCAGCGACAGGGAGACCCCCATGCCAGCTTCGTCGAAGGGGCAGCGCGGAAACCCGCTTGTCACTTCGATCGGCAATGCTGCGCCGCAACTGGATTCGCCGCTTCCAGCACCCTGGGCAGTGAGCCGCGATGGACCAGGCGGCGGCGGTGCCTGGGCAGCGGCATATCCGGCGCAGACAGGCGCAGCCGATGCAAGGCCCACACCAAGCACCAGCAGCATAGTGCGCATCAGCGCAGTCAGGTTCCGGTTCCGCATCGCGACTGGCCCGCGCCGCCGAAGCAGCGCGGGCATGTCGTTTTCATTCAGGGAATCGGGATTGGCGTGTTCTGACCATTGACGCGGCAGCTTACTGACCAGCGCCCGCCAGGCGTGGCCTGCATTCTTGAATCGCGCGTCAAGCCGATAGTCGGGCTGCCACACAGGAATCCTTCGGCACGGCGCAGCTCGGGCGGCACCATCGTTTCAGGAAGGTCTGCATGACAGCTGATCAGCCAGGCACCGTCGCGGAACACCCGGTGGAACTTCCCGTCAGTGACAAAGACAGAGGGAGGCGCAAGCTGGCCAGCGGCATTGGGCACGACCACGTTGCACCCTTCGCCGCTGATCACAACCGCCGCATTGGCGTTCTGGGCGTGCGCAACCGGCACTCCAAGGGACATGGCACCGACAAAGGCAGCCGCACCAGCGGCCAGGGACAACTTTTTCATGAACTTTCTCCTCGTCATTGTTGCAAACGGTTGAATCAAGTATGGGCGTCTATCCCCTACGCATACGGTGTTGACGTAAGAGGTTGACCAGCATAGCTTCCCGACAAGCGGGGAGACGACGATGGACGACGCTGCACCTCTGAGCTTCTATCTAGACCTGAAAGAGGGCCATATTGCCGATATCGAGGTGGTGGCGCGAACGGCCATTGCGTGGTCGCAGGCGGTTAAAGAACTCGCATACATAACCGATCCGTCAATTGAGGTCCGGGTTGAATTGGCGAGCGGCACGGCGGGAAGTCTGAGCCTCAATTCTATCGTCCGTGTTGTGAAGCGGACATCTGGTAAACACCCCAAACTGACGACAGTGATCATCGCAACCCTGACATGGTTCGCGCTTGAATCCGGGTCCTACACACTGGACAAAATCTACGATTATTTGCTGAGCGAAGACGCGCCAGCTGAATCGCGCGCGTTGACCGATGACGAGCGCAAGGCCATCGCCGAGGAGGTGGTCAAAATCGTCCGCGAGCAAACCGCGAGAAAGGAGCGCGAAGCGATTTTCCGCGAACTTGAACGCGACCCTGGAATCCTGGGTGCCGGGGTTACGTCAAGGCAAGGAGAGAGGCCGTTCATCATAGTGCCGCGCTCCGAGTTTTCCGAGAGAAGCGGACAATCGGCGACAGTCGATCTAGATGACGCCAAGCGCCGCACGACCACTGAGACGGTGCCGGTGACGTTGATCAGCCCAATCTTGAAAGATGCAGAACGCCGGTGGCGCTTCCAGATCGGTTCGCTGCCAGAGTTTAGCGCGACCATGAAGGACCATGATTTTCTTGAGGGGGTCGCCAAGGGCGATTTTCCATTGCCGCTGCGGATAGGCGTCGAGATGGAGATAGAACTCGAAACCAAAGAGGAATTCGAGGGCGAACTATGGGTCGTCAAGGAGAGGAGCGTTATACGGGTTATTTCTCCAGCCCGGAAACGGAGCGACCTATTTTCCCCGGATCGCTAGAAACACAAACATCGCTAGTGCAGCTGCCAAGACTGCTCCACCAACTGCCCACGCCACTGCCACATCAAAAACTTTGACAGCCGAGAGGCCACCCAAGACTGCCGCCGCCGTCATGGTAATCTGCGCCTTGCCGGATGACAGGTTAAGCTTCATCATGGTCACGGGCTGGCAGGACAAGTCTGCCGAACTGGTATTTGCTGAGTCATTTCAACCACTTGATTTAGAAAGGAAAATGTAGTGGTTCACAGTAACATCTCCCTCCGGCAAGCGCGAGACAAAAGCGCAATCCGAGAATTTATCGCTGAGCATGAAGCCGACGCCCCCGGCGACGAAGCGGCGTTCAACCGCGCTTTGCAGTCAATGGCCGGAAAGTCGAAAGCAGTTCGGGAAGCATCGAAGCCGGATCATTCCGACGATTGAAGCGGTATTCGAATTCCTTGGCATAGCGGCCAAGGTATTTCGGGCTGACACTGGTATGCGTCCCGGAAATCGAGCATTTCAGGTGACGCCAGAAACCCTCGATAGCGTTGACCGTCACGGTTGCCTTGAGCCGATAATCATAGATCGCATATTCTTCGATCCCGTGATTGACCGTGGCATGGCGATAGCCCGCCGCGCCAAGGCGGCGGTAGCTGTTCAGTTCGTCGGTATGGATCACGCCGCCCGTGGCGACATTGCTTTCCACGAAGGGCTGTAGCGTCACCCGGCGCTGATTGGGGACAACTGCCGTAATCACTTCGCCGCCGCGCTGCATTGCGCCGATCAGCACCGTCTTGGCAGCGGAGCCACGATTGTGTGTGCCCTTCTTGACGCCGCCGATCAGTGTTTCGTCAATCTCGACATGGGTATCCGGCCCGCCAAGCATATCGTCGCCGTCAACGTCTGCCATGTGCTGGCGAATGAGGCCCGCCATGCGCCATGCCGTCTTGTAAGTGACGCCTAGCTGGCGTTCCAGTTCCTTGGCGCTGACACCGTGCCGCGTCGTGGTGAACAGGTGGATTGCGTAGAACCAAAGCTGCAACGGGGTGCGGGTCTGTTCAAAGGGAGTGCCGACTGTCGGATGCAGGTGATGCCCGCACCACTGGCACGAATAGGCGCGCTCCGCCTTGATGCGATACCAGTTCGAAGGGCGCTCGCATGACGGGCAGGTGAAGCCCTGTCCAAAGCGGACGTTGAACAGGTGCGCGAGGCATGTTTCGTCGTCAGGAAACTGGCGGAAAAACTGCGTTGTGGCGAGGGGCTTCGTGGTCATAGGGCATGATATACACCCTTCGTTCTACGTATGTCAAGGGGATAGACGCCCAAGTATGTCTTTGGGGTGACATCAATTGCCACACCTACTTATGTTCTGTTTTTGACCCGAAAGCAGCCGACGAATCTCACGGAGATTCGTATTCATCATGCACCAACTGCATACTTCTGCAAATGGAATCTATAGCTTGCGGCCCGTTAACCGTTGCGCGGCGCAACATTCCGGGCCAATAGTAATGACCCATGCTCGGCTCGCGCCTACTCCTCCTCGCAATAGTATCGCTGCTTGCTGCCTGCGCCCCGCAGGCGGAGCGCATCGCCAGCGCCGCTGCCCAGCCCACAACCCAGCGCGAAAAGCCGGTCTGGGCGTTCGAGGCGAGCGACATTCCGGTCGATCCGGCCTACCGCTTCGGCCGGCTGGACAATGGCATGCGCTATGTCATCCGCCAGAACGCGACGCCCAAAGGCACCGCGCTGGTGCGTATGGAAATCGCCGCCGGATCGCTCGACGAGGAAGAGAGCGAACGCGGCTATGCCCATTTCGTCGAGCACATGGCGTTCAACGGTTCCACCAACGTGCCCGAAGGCGAAATGGTGAAGCTGCTGGAGCGCGAGGGGCTGGCCTTCGGCGCCGACACCAATGCCTCGACCAGCTTCGAGCGCACCACCTATATGCTCGATCTGCCGCGCAATGATCCGGCGCTGCTGGGCACTGCGCTGATGCTGATGCGCGAAACCGCGAGCGAGCTGAACTTCGCGCCCGAGGCCGTCGCGCGCGAACGCGGGGTGATCCTGGCCGAACGGCGCGAAAGGAACACCTGGCAGTTGCGCAATCTTGAAGCGCAGATGGCGTTCCTCAATCCCGGGGCGCGCTATGCGCAGCGGCTGCCGATCGGCAGACTCGAGGCGCTGGAGGCCGCCACCGCCGAAGGCCTGAAGGCCTTTTGGCGCCGCGCTTATGTGCCGACCAAGACTACCATCGTCGTTGTCGGCGACTTTGCCCCCGCGGTGATCGAAGCGGAAATCCGCGCACGGTTTGGCACCTGGCAAGCCGTCCCTGCCCCGCCGCAGCCCTCCGGCGGGCCGATCGATCCCGCGCGCAGCGGCGAGACCGCGATTTACCTCGACCCGGCGATGTCAGAGCGCATCATTGCGACGCGCCACGGGCCCTGGCTGGACGAGCCTGACACCATCGCCCAGCGCCGCGAGGGCGTGTTGCGCCAGATCGGCTATGCCATGCTCAACCGGCGGCTCCAGCGCCTCACGAGCCGCGAAGACCCGCCGTTTCGCGATGCGGGCCTCGGCACCGGCGAGGCCTTCCGTTCCGGGCTCAGCACCAATCTGGTGGTCGATACGGTCGATGGCAAATGGCGGCGCGGGCTGATCGCGGCGGCGCTGGAATATCGCCGCGCGCTGCGCTTCGGGTTCACCAAGGCCGAGATCGCCGAGCAGGTCGCGGGCTTGCGCACTTCGCTCGAAAACGAGGCCGCTTCGGCCGCGACGCGCAGCCACGGCGCGCTGCTGAATTCCGTCTTCGCGCTGCTGCGCGATGATACCGTGCCAGCGGCACCCCAGGGCGCACTCGAACGGTTTGCGGGCTTTGCTGCGCGGATCGTGCCGAAGGCCGTGCTCGCGGCGATGAAGCGTGAGGCAGTGCCGCTCGCCAATCCACTGCTGCGATTGCAGGGCCGGCGCGCGGTCGAAGGGGGCACAGCGGCGATCCGCGCGGCATGGGACGAGGCAATGCGGCAGCCAGTGACCCGCGAACGCAGCACGGCTGGCGGGACATTCGCCTACACCAGTTTCGGCCCCCCGGGGCAAGTCGTCAGCGATGCCGCTGAGCCGGTGCTGGGCATCCGCACGCTGCGCTTAGCCAATGGCACCATGCTCAATCTCCAGCGCACCGATCTCGAGCAGGATCGCATCCTCGTCCAGCTGACCATTGATGGCGGCGACATGCTGAACACCGCGGCCGCGCCGCTCACCACCGAAATGGCCGGCTGGCTGCCCGCCGGGGGCCTGGGCAAGCACAGCCAGGACGAGCTGCAATCGATCCTCGCCGGACGCACCGTGACGCTGGGCTTTGACAGCGGTGCGGACAGTTTTACCGCCACCGCGCAAACCACGCCGCGCGATCTCGAGCTGCAATTGCAGGTGCTGGCGGCGCTGGTCACCGATCCCGGCTATCGCCCCGAGGGGCAGCTGCGTTATCTTCAGGCGACCAACAATTTCTTCCAGCAATTGCGCGCGACGCCGCAAGCCGCGCTGAGCAATGCCATCGGCGGGATCCTGTCGGCGGGCGATCCGCGCTTCACGCTCCAGCCGGTCGAGGCCTATCGCCAGCTCGCTTTTGCCCAGCTCAAGGCCGGCATTGGCGAGCGACTGGCCAAAGGCGCCATCGAGATCGCCCTGGTCGGTGATTTCGACGAGGCGCAGGCGATCGCGCTGGTGGCGCGCACATTCGGCGCGCTGCCCCCGCGCGAGACCGCCTTCCAGCCCTATGCGCACAACCGCGAGCGCAGCTTCACCACCGAGCGTTCCCCCCGCGTGATCCGCCACACCGGGCCAGCTGACCAGGCCCTGCTGCGGCTGACATGGAAGACCCGCGACGACAGCGATCCGGGCGAAAGCCTGAAACTGTCATTGCTCGAACGGCTGGCCCGCCTCCGGCTGACCGAGAGCCTGCGCGAGCAGCTGGGCAAGACCTATACCCCATCGGCCAACAGCAATACCTCGCGCTACTGGCGCGGCTATGGCGTGTTCGGCGCGGCTGCATCGATCGGGGTCGGCGAAGTTGCTGCCGCGCGCACCGCGATGCTCGCGGCGATTGCCCGGCTGCGAAATGCGCCGGTGAGCGCCGACGAGTTGCAGCGGGCGCGCCAGCCGCTGATCGAGGCGCTCGACAATGCGCTGAAAAACAATCGCGGCTGGCTGGGGCTGGCCGGGCGCGCCCAAAGCGAAGCGGACCGGATCGCACGTTTCGCAGCCGCCCGGCAGCGCCTGCTGGCGCTCACTGCCGCCGATGTCCAGGCCGTCGCCCAGCGCTATCTCGGCGAGCAGGATGCAATCGAAGTGCTTGTCCTGCCCGAAGCGCAATCCAGTCCTTGATCTGGGCTGGCCTTTGCGCCAGTTTGCCCGGGTCGTCTCGCTCTCGCGAGCGAAGGGCAGCGCGCTTGGCGCTGATGGGAGCGAAGCATCATGAAATATGTCAGCATGGCGATTGTCGGCCTGATCGTGGGCATTCTCGCCCGGTTCTTTTATCCCGGCGCGGTGCAGCTTGGCTGGCTGGTCAGCATAGCCCTGGGCATCGGCGGCTCCTTCATCGCCGGTTTTATCGGTTCCCTGATGGACAAGCATCCCGGCACAGCGCTCAGGCCCGCAGGCTTGATCGCCTCGGTCCTTGGCGCCATGCTGCTGATATTCCTCGCGCGGAACGTGTTTCACTGGGTTTGATCTGCGGAAATACAGTACGTTGCTCAAAATCTGACCAAAACCCGTCTATGCTGAGCTTGTCGAAGCACTGTCCTTTTCTTCATGCCGCTAACGCTGGCCTCACGAATAAAAACAGCCCTTCGACAAGCTCAGGGTAGACGGGGTTGGAGACGCATCCAGACTTTGAACAACTGCTATAAGCAAGGCCATGTTTCACGGCGCGTGGTTGGGGCGTGACTGGCGGCCGGTCTTCTCAGCCCATTCCGCGATCAGCCCGTCATACAGCGGATGGTCGATCAGCTCGTATTTCTCCGGGAAATCATAGTTGGCGGACTTGACCTGGCCCTCGTTCATCAGCTCGCGCATCATCTTGAGGTGGTTCGCCGCCGCCGTCACCCAGCCGCCGGTCGCCATGTTGAAACCCGTGCCCGGCAGGCTGAAGCCCATCGTCGCCACTTTTGTGCCGAACACCTTGACGAGGTCAGGCACCGGATCGGGCCGGGGCGGATAAAACAGCACATCGGCGCCGGCTTCCAGATAGGCATGCCCGCGTTTGACCGCCTCGTCGAAATTGCCGGTGCCGCCGCCGCCAGCCTCGCTGGGGTAAAGCTCATCACAGCGCGCGATGATGACGAAATCCTGGCCTGAATCCTTCTGCGCCCGGCGCGCCGCATCGATCCGCGCCTGCTGGTCCTCGATCGACCACAGGCCGTTGACGTGCTTGGAATGCTTGGGATTGCGCTCGTCTTCGACATGGAATCCGGCGATGCCCTGCTGGATATAGCGGCGGGTGAAATGATAGGCATCGGCCACCGTCTCGCCCAGGGTATCGGCATCGGCGATCAGCGGGATGTTGAGCACATTGGCGATGCGGCTCGCCTGGTCGATCATCTCGACCTGGCTGAACACGCCGTTATCGGGCACCGCATAGTGAAACGCGCTGCAGGCATGGCCGCCGATGTAGACGGCCGGAAAGCCGACATGCTCGCAAATCCGACCGGTGATCGCGGAATAGGTGTCGCCGCAGACGAAATGCTCGTCCTTGTCGATCAGCGCGCGCAAAATGGCACCCTTGTTCGGCATCGTACTCTCCTGTTTCGTTTTGTTGCCGGGCACAGTTGCACGCAGGCCCCTGACAGGCAAGACTGGCCATAACGACATCGGCAGGGGGATGGCATGGAGCGAATGACAGGCAAGGTGGCGCTGGTAACCGGCGGGGCGCAGGGCATCGGCGAGGCGATTGCCCGCAAACTGGCGGAGCATGGCGCAGCGGTTATCGTCGGCGATATTCAGCGAGCCAAAGGTGAGGCAGTTGCGCAAGCAATCGGCGGGCGCTTTGTGCAGCTCGATGTGACAGACCCCGCATCATGGAATGCCGCAGTCGCGGCGATTGGTGGCTGCGACGTGCTGGTCAACAATGCCGGCGACGGCTGCGGCGGGCCGATAGAAGCGACCCCGGTGGAAGCGCACCAGAAGGTCGTCGATCTCAATCTCAACGGGGTCTGGCTGGGCATTCGGGCGGTTGTTCCGTCGATGGCAGCGCGCGGCGGGGGATCGATCGTCAACATCTCCTCGATTGACGGCCTCGCCGGGATCGCAGGCCTCTCTAGCTATGTCGCCACCAAATTCGCGGTGACAGGCCTGACCAAGGCGCTGGCGCTCGAACTTGGCGACAGGCATATCCGCGTCAACAGCGTCCACCCCGGCGTCGTCGACACCACGCACGAGCGCGGCATGCCGCCCGCTGCAATGGCGCGCATCCAGAAAGCGGTGGAGCGCCAGCCGATCAAGCGCATGGCCCGCGCCGAGGAAGTCGCCAATGCGGTGCTGTTTTTCGCCTCGGACGAGAGCTCATACTGCACCGGCTCACAGCTCTTGGTCGATGGCGGGCATTTGGCGGGGCCATGGCGCGACCCGATGTAACTTACTTGGGGTAATCTACTTGGGCCAGCGCACCACCGATGCCTGGTTCGGCCCGCCCTCGCCGTTCGACTGCATCAGGAAAGTCGAATTCCAGCCGCCGTCGACATGCAGGTTGTGGCCCGTCACATAGCTCGCAAGGTCTGACAGAAGAAACAGGATCGCCTTGGCCAGCTCATCGGGCGTGGCGGCGCGGCCGAGCGGAATCTTGCTCTTCATCGCGGCGTTGAACGCGGCCTTGCCTTCCTCGTTGAGCGTCAGCCGCGGGGTGGCGGCGCTGCCGGGCATCGCCGCGTTGACCCGGATGCCATAGGGCCCCCACTCATCCGCCATGGTGCGCACCAGATTGATCATGCCCGCTTTGGCCGCGCCATAGCCCGCATGGTTGGGCGCGCTGGTGAGCCCGCTGACCGAGGAAACGCAGGCAATCGCGCCGGGCGTGCCGCTCTTCAGCAGCGAGCGCCCCGCCGCGCGTGCAGGCAGAAAAAACGAAGTGAGGTTGAGCAGGATCGACTGGTTGAATTTCTCCAGGCTCATGTCGACCACCTGGTCCCAAACGCCAAGCCCGATCACCGTCGCCATCGCATCGAGCGGCCCCAGCGCCGCCTCTGCAGCTGCATGGGCCGCCTCGACGCTGGCCTCGTCGGTCGCGTCAGCCTGCAAGGCAATCGCCTTGCCGCCGGCCGCATTGATCTCGCCAGCGATTTTGCCCGCGCGGGCCTGCTCAAGGTCGATGACGGTGACATGCGCGCCTGCTTCACTCAGCCGGATCGCCGTGCGCTCGCCCATGCCGAAGCCGCCGCCCCATACGATGGCGTGCTTGCCTTTAAGGCCGAGCAGGTCCTGAGTCATTCATGCCTCTCCCGAATTAGATTCTTCCCCCAATTATTGTCCCTCTCCCCCGATGTGTCGAGCCTGATTGTCGGGCTTCTGGGGGGATAGATGCCTAAACATCAGTGGTTTGCTGTGCGCGATAGAGTTTATGCGAATTGAATGAAGCGGCCATAACAGCGTTATAGAGATGAGCTAGTCGCGTGTTCACACTATCGAGGTCTGCCAAAGTGGCCGAGTAGGTTCCTCGCGACACTCCCCAATTAGCACTGTCATCCCGTTTGATCCAATTTAACTCTAGCTTTTGTGGATCAGATTGGCCGTAGGGCCAAAATGAATGGGAAAGTGTGTTGCGGTGATCTAACAATTCTATAGATTCATTCACAATTTTTGCCAAATCAGGCGGATCAAGGGAGAAATGACGATAACCATTTTCGATCAGCTTTCGCCAGTGCTTGATAACTGATTTTCCTGACATGGGAAATGTGGCCTTTTTCACCACATTTTCGCTAAATGGCCAAGTTCGAAGAACCATTATGTCGTGGATCATGATCCCTTCGATCCTAGCCCACCAAGACACAATTGCGCCTGTAATGTAGATAAATTCAACGTTCGTGTTGCCGGGCACAAATCCTTGCAATGGCTTGTCTGGCAGTTCCATTACCTAAGCTTCGCAATCCCGATGCCGTCTTCCTTGGCCCGGTCCTTGGTCGATTCCTCGCTGCGGTTTAGCGCCTTGGCCACTTCCTTGAGGCCCTTGCCCTTGCCCGCCAGCACGCGCAGCTTGGCGACTTCTTCGCTTTTCCAGGGCTGGCGGTGGCGGGTGAACTGTTCAGCCATTGTTCCTGCTTTCTTTAAGCCCCTTCCCCGCCGGGTAAGGGGGACTAACTTGCCTTCTTCGCCGCTACCTTTTTCGGAGCGGCCTTTTTCTTCGCAGGCGCCTTGCGCTTCGGCTTGCCCTTCGCCGGGCCTTTCGCGGCCTTTTCGTCGATCAGCACCGCTGCGGCTTCTGCGGTCAGCGCCTCGGGCTCGGTGCCGCGCGGCAAGGTTGCGTTGGTCGTGCTGTCGGTGACGTAGGGTCCATAGCGCCCCGCCATCAGCTTCATTTCGCCACCAGAGGTCGGATGCGGGCCGAAAGTCTTGAGCGGCTCGGCGGCCGTGCGTGCGCCTCTGCCGCCGCCGGCCGCGGCCTCGGCAAGCTTGACCACAGCGGCGTTCATGCCGGTCTCGAACACGTCGGCGGTGGCGCGCAATTTGGCATATTTGCCCTCATGCGCCAGATATGGCCCATAGCGGCCAATGCTGGCGGTGATCGGCTTGCCGCTCTCGGGATGCTCGCCGATGGTGCGCGGCAGGTCGAGCAGCTTGACCGCCCAGTCGAGCGTCAGATCGCCGATGTCTTTCGGAATCGAGCTGCGCTTGGGCTCTTTGCCCTCGCCGAGCTGAATATAGGGGCCAAAGCGCCCAGCCCGCCGGGTGATTGCCTCGCCGCTTTCGGGATGTTTGCCCACTTCAGCATCATCGCCGCCCTCTCCGTTTCCGCCAGGCTGGGCGAACTTGCGGGTGAATTTGCACTCGGGATAGTTTGAACAGGCGACGAATGCGCCATAGCGCCCGCCGCGCAGCGAAAGTCGCCCCACCGCACATTTCGGGCAGACACGCGGGTCGCTGCCGTCGTCGTTGGCCGGGAACAGATAGTCCGACAGGAATTCATCAAGCGCCTCGGTCACTTCCGAAGGCTTGCGCTCCATGACCTCGTCGCTCTTGGGCTTGAAGTCCTTCCAGAACGCCTCGAGCACGGCCTTCCAGGCAGCGCGTCCGCCCGAGACCTCGTCAAGTTCGTCTTCCATGCCAGCGGTGAAATCATAGGCGACATAGCGCGGAAAAAAGCGTTCGAGGAAGGCCGTCAGCAGCCGCCCGCTTTCTTCGGCGAAGAAGCGGTTTTTCTCGGTGCGGACGTAATTGCGGTCTTTGAGCACTTGCAGCGTCGAGGCGTAAGTCGAAGGCCGCCCGATGCCGAGCTCCTCCAGCCGCTTGACCAGACTGGCCTCGGAAAACCGCGGTGGCGGCTGGGTGAAATGTTGCGCAGCATCGACAGCCTTTTTCGCTGGCGTATCGCCTTTGACCATTTCGGGGAGCAGGCCGCTCTCGTCGTCCCCATCGCCATTTGGGCCATCGCCCTTGTTGTCGCGGCCTTCCTCGTAAACCGCCAGGAAGCCGGGAAACTTGATCACCTGGCCCGTGGCGCGCAGCTCATGCTTGCCGGCGGCATCGGCTAGCGTGACGCTGGTGCGCTCGAGATTGGCGGAGGCCATCTGGCTCGCCATCGCGCGCTTGTAAACGAGGTCATAAAGCCGCGCCTCGTCGCCGCTGCCATAGTGGGCGTGCGAGAAATCAACTGGGCGGATCGCTTCGTGGGCTTCCTGCGCGTTCTTCGCCTTGGTCTGGTAGAGGCGCGGGCTTTCGGGGAGATAGTGCCCGTCGAACCGTTCGGTGATCGCGCGGCGCGCGTCGGAAATCGCGCTCGAATCCATCTGCACGCCGTCGGTGCGCATGTAAGTGATCGCGCCGGCTTCATAGAGGTTCTGCGCCACGCGCATCGTGTGGCTGGCGGAAAAGCCCAGCTTGCGCGCGGCTTCCTGTTGCAGTGTCGAAGTGGTGAACGGCGGATAGGGATTGCGCTTGAGCGGGCGCACTTCCACATCCTCAACCCGGAACACCGCGCCTTCGACCGCCGCCTTGGCGCGCTGGGCAATCCCCGCTTCGCCGAGGCTCAGCTTGTCGAGCTTGTCGCCGTCAAACTTTACCAGCCGCGCGGAAAATTCGGTTCCCTTCATTTCCATGTTCGCGACTACCGACCAGTATTCCTGCGGGCGGAAGACCTCGATCTCGCGCTCGCGCTCGCAGATCAGCCGCAGCGCCACCGATTGCACGCGCCCTGCGCTCTTCGCGCCCGGCAGCTTGCGCCACAGCACCGGCGAGAGCGTGAAACCGAACAGATAGTCCAGCGCGCGGCGGGCGAGGTAGGCGTCGATCAAATCCTGATCGAGTTCGCGCGGATGCAGCATCGCCTCGGTGACGGTCGCCTTGGTGATCGCGTTGAACGTCACGCGCTGCACGTCCTTGGGCAGCGCCTTCTTTTTCGCCAGATATTCGCGGACATGCCACGAAATTGCCTCGCCCTCGCGGTCAGGGTCAGTCGCGAGGATCAGGCGGTCGGCAGTCTTGGCCGCATCGGTGATCGCCTTCACGCGGGCGGCCTTGTCGCCATAGACATCCCAGTCCATCGCGAAATCTTCGTCAGGGCGCACCGAGCCGTCCTTCGGCGGCAGGTCGCGAATGTGTCCGTAGGAGGCCAGGACCTTGTAGTCCTTGCCGAGGTACTTCTCGATAGTCTTCGCCTTGGCGGGCGATTCGACGATAACCAGTTGCATGAAGATTCAGCTGCCCCTTACGTGTGCACGTACGCGAGGGTGGCGTCTGGATGCACAATGCGTCAAGATGGCGTGGAAAATCAGAGGAGGGACAGGCATGAAGAAATCCACTGTATGTTTGCTCGCACCGATGCTCGCCGTTTCAGCCGCCGCGGCCCAGCCCGCCGGCACCGAGCGGCTGGTCTCGCCAGCGCTGCCCGGCTTCGTCACCGGCCACAGCGCCGCCAATGCCCAGCAGAGCATCCTCGAGCAGGTTCCACGCGGCGAGACTTTGCAGGCATGGACCCGCATGGTCACCACCCAGCGCTATGGCGGGCTCGCGCGCCGGGCGACCGCAGCCCAGTATGCCGGCAACGTGCGCGGCGCGGTGCCCAATGCCTGCCCGGGCGCGACGCTCTCGCCGCTCGTAAGCCTTCGGGTGTCTGGCCGCGAAGCAGTGCGTTTCCAGCTCGATTGCCCGCGCAGCGCCGGTGGGCGGCGCGAGACTTTCATCATGCTGGCAATTGCCGGGCCCAGCGACATCCATGTCAAGCAGGTCGCCTGGCGCGGCGGCACGACGCCCGCAGGCCTCGCCTGGGGGCGCCAGCATCTCGCCGCGACGATCCTGTGCCTGCCGCGCGATGCCCAGCCTGCTTGCCGCTAAACAGCGTCAGCGCAGCGTCGCCAGCTTTTCCGCCAGCAGCGTGTTCGCCTCGCCGGTCGCCTGGGTGACGCCTGCCACGTAGGCTCCGGGCCGCGCGGTGAAGGAGAACTTTTTCGAGCTGTTCGTGCCCACCCCGCCAAGGAAGCCGATCACGTTGGCCACCCGGTTAGTCGCTTTTTCAGTCCCGCTCATGGTGTCTTCCTTGTCGAAGAAATCACCGCCCACCGCGACCGGGTTCTTGAGCGTCAAGGTGCCCGTTTTGTAGTCGGCCCCGACCACGGTAACCTTGGAGAAATCAGGAATCAGCGCCAGGCTGCCGTTCACCTTCACCGCCGACGAACTGCGGAACCAGCCGCCGTATTCATCGCTGTTGGCGAAATCGATGTAGTAGACCACATTGATCACGCGGGTGCCGCTTTCCTTGGCAAAAGTGGAAAAGGCGCCAAGCGTGCGCCCGGCAGCCATATTCATGCCGATCCCGCCGAAGCCGCCGACCATGACATCGCCCGGCATGATGCGCAGCGGCGCGGTCTGGCTGGCGCCGACAACCATGACCTTGGCCTTGTCGTCGCGCCCGGTAACGGTGGTAAATTCCCTGGGAGCCGCCTCCCCCGCTTCGCGCGTTACGGCGGGATGGGCGCCGAGCGGCGCTCGGTCGGCCACCTCGAAGCCGGATGCGGTCAGATTGGCGACGAAATCGGTGTAAGCCGCATCGGTCACCTGCTGCAGGTCTTCCGGCGTATAGCCGCCCAGCGTCGAGCGCACGGTCGAGCGGCCGCCGAAGCCGCCACCCATCAGGCCGCCGCCGGCCCTGGCCGAATCCTTGCGCTCGATAATAAAGCCGATGCTGAACTGGCCGATGACCACCCGCTGGGTACCTGTCAGGTTCTTGGCTGAGGTGATTTTTACGCTTTCCGCCTCACCCGCAGCCTGCACCGGACCAGCAACCAGCATGACCACGGCAACCGCCGCAGTGAATTTACGAAAGATCATGAAATTGCCCCGATTCGCATTGACGAAGGTCGGAGCATATCAAACCGGCAGCACGCCGCAATCGCCCGACTGGCGAATCATCAAGCCAGCGAGACCCGCCCGCCCGCATGGCGCACCAGCCGCCCGGTCAGCTCCAACTCCAGCAACGCCAGCTGCACCGCTGCTGCACTCTCGCTGCTCTGACGGATCAGCTCGTCGATGGCGATTGGTGCTGTGGTGAGCAGCGCCGCAAGATCAGCCGGCTCGCTCGCCAGATCGGCGGCAAGCTCGTCCTCGAACTGCGCCCATTCGCTGCCTTCCTCGCGCAGCCGTGCGGTCCCGAAAACGCCTTTGGGGGTGCCATCGAAGGCAGAGAGCAGTTCGATCACGTCCTCGGCGCCCTGCACCAGCACTGCGCCGTCGCGGATCAGCTGGTTGCAGCCGCGGCTGCGCGGATCGAGCGGGGAACCAGGCACCGCCATAACCTCGCGCCCCGCCTCGCCCGCCAGCCGCGCGGTGATCAGCGAGCCTGATTTGGGCGCGGCCTCGACCACCAGCGTGCCCACCGCAAGACCGGCGATAATGCGGTTGCGCGCGGGGAAATGGCGGGCAATCGGCTCGGTGCCGGGCGCAAATTCGGTCATCAGCAGGCCTTCATGCGCCACTTGCTCCTGCAAGTCGGCATGGTCTGGCGGATAGGCCACATCGATGCCGCTGGCGATCACGCCGATCGTGCCGCCGCCCGTAGCGCCCGCCGCCAGCGCGCCGCGATGCGCCGCGCCGTCGATCCCGCGCGCGAGGCCCGAGACCACTGCAAAGCCAGCCTCGGCGAGCTCTGCGGCAAATGTGCGCGCCAGTTTGACCGCCGCCGCCGAAGCATTGCGAGCGCCGACGATGGCCACGATGGGCCGCGCCGCAATTGCCGCATCGCCGCGCACGATCAGGATCGGCGGCAGCGCGGCCGTCTGGCCGAGCAGCGCGGGATAGTCAGGCGAATCGTGAAACAAATAGCGCGCGCCGGACTTGCGGACGCGGGCCACCTCGTCCTCAATCCGCGCTTCGGGCGCTGGCCGATAAGGCGAACCGCCCCGCGCGGCGAGATCGGGCAAGGCCACCAATGCCGCCGCGCCGCTGCCAAACCGGCGCAGCAACTGCGCATAGCTCACCGGCCCTACATTGGGCGAACGCAGCAGCCGGATGCGGGCGAAAGCCTCGTCCTGCGCCAGAGGCACACTTCCCAGAGGCGCACTTTGGGGTGTCACGCCTTTGCGCCTACTTTCGGTTCGGTCCCGGCGCGCAGGCGGGCGATGTTGGCGCGGTGGAGCAAGGTTACCAGCAGCGCCAGCGCGGCCAGCACCGGGACGAGTTCGTTGCGCCCGGCGGCAAACGCCGCAAGCGGCGCGCTGACCGCCGCGCTGATCCCCGCGAGCGACGAAAAGCGTGTGGCGGCAAGGACACCCAGCCAGACAGCGGCATAGACCGCACCGATGGGCCAGGCGAGGCCAAGCGCCACCCCCATCATCGTCGCCACGCCCTTGCCGCCATTGAACTTGAGCCAGACCGGAAAGCAATGCCCCAGGAACGCGCCCATGGCGGCCATGACCACCCAATCGGGAAACCAGCGTGAGGCGAGCCATACGGCGAGAAAGCCCTTGCCCATGTCGAGCAGCAGCGTCGCCGCCGCCAGCCCCTTGCGGCCGGTGCGCAACACATTGGTCGCGCCGATGTTGCCTGAACCGATGCTGCGCAAGTCGCCCGCGCCAGTCATCCGGGTGAGGATCAGCCCGAAGGGGATCGAGCCAAGGCCATAGCCAAGAGCGAGCGCATAAAGTGCTTCCATAACCCCTCCATATCCGCTCGGGCTGAGCTTGTCGAAGCCCTGTTCTTGCTTTTGGGTCGCCGTCGCAAGTAAGGACAGTCCTTCGAGGCTCAGGATGAACGGGTTTATTGATTTGGCGCCTGCAAACGCTCCCATCCTGCTGTTCGATTCCGGCGTCGGCGGGCTGTCGGTGCTGGCCGAACTGCGCAAGGTATTGCCGCAGGCGCCGGTGATCTATGCCGCCGACAACGCCGGCCTGCCCTATGGTGCCAAAAGCGAGGCCGAAATCGCCGCGCGGGTTTGTGGCCTGCTGGGGCGCATGGCCGAGCGCTTTCATCCGCGGCTGATCTGCATCGCCTGCAACACCGCCTCGACGATTGCGCTCAGCATGGTGCGCGATGTGCTCGCGGTGCCAATCGTCGGCACGGTCCCCGCGATCAAGCCCGCCGCCGCTATGACCCGCAGTGGCGTGATCGGCCTGCTCGGCACCGAGGCAACCATCCGCCAGCTTTATGTCGACCGGCTCGAGGCGGAATTTGCTTCCGGCAAGGCCCTGCTGCGCCATGCCGCACCCGAGCTGGTCATGGCCGCCGAAGCCAAGCTGCGCGGGGGCGAAGTCGATCCCGCCATTTATGCCCGCGCGGCAGCGGGCCTGCGCAGTCAGCCCGGCGGCGATGCCATCGACGTGGTCGTGCTCGCCTGCACGCATTTTCCGCTGGTCGCGCCCGAGCTGGCGCAAGCATTCGGGCCAGGAGTGGTCTTCATCGATGGCGCGGCGGGCATCGCGCGGCGCATCGCTGTCCTGACCCGGGGGCAGGCATTCGCGCGGCAAGCCCCCGACATGGCGCTGTTCACCCGCGATGAACCGGAGAACGCCGCGCTCGCCACTGCGCTGGCGCGCTACGGGCTGAAAAAAATCGCCGCTTTTTGATGCAAATCATTCGCAAACATGGCGCTGGCAAAGCAAAGAGGCTTCGGCTAATGCCCGGCCAAACGACATCAGCGGTGGCGCGAGTGAATTACGATCACATCTTTGACCAGGCGATCGAGCGGCTGCATTCCGAAGGCCGCTACCGCGTCTTTATCGACATCCTGCGCAACAAGGGCGCTTATCCCAACGCGCGCTGCTTTGCCGGGCATAATGGCCCCAAGGACATCACGGTGTGGTGTTCGAACGATTACCTTGCGATGGGGCAGCACCCCAAGGTGATCGAAGCGATGGAGCAAGCTTTGCACGATGTCGGCGCAGGCAGCGGCGGCACACGCAATATCGGCGGCAACACGCATTATCACATTGATCTGGAGCACGAACTGGCCGACCTGCACGGCAAACAGGGCGCGCTCCTGTTCACTTCGGGCTATGTCTCGAACGACGCGACCCTCTCGACGCTGGCCAAGATCCTGCCCGGCTGCGTGATCTTTTCCGACGAGCTCAACCACGCCTCCATGATCGCCGGCATCCGCAATTCGGGCGCCGAGAAGAAAGTCTGGCGGCACAATGATCTTGAGCATCTCGAGGAACTGCTGAGCCAGGCAGACCCCGATTGCCCCAAGCTGATCGCCTTCGAGAGCGTCTATTCGATGGACGGCGACGTTGCCCCGATCCACGCGATCTGTGACCTTGCGGACAAGTAAAACGCGCTGACATATTTTGACGAGGTTCATGCTGTCGGCATTTATGGCCCGCGCGGCGGCGGGATCAGCGACCGTGACGAAGCCGCGCACCGCATCACCATTATCGAAGGCACGCTGGGCAAGGCGTTCGGCGTGATGGGCGGCTATATCGCCGCCGATGCCAAGATCATCGACGTGATCCGCTCCTATGCGCCGGGCTTCATTTTCACCACTTCGCTTTCGCCAGTGCTGGTCGCCGGCGTGCTCGCCTCGGTCCGCCACCTCAAGGCCTCGAGCGCCGAGCGCGAAGGCCAGCAGGCCGCTGCCACTTTCCTCAAGCGCCAGTTTGCCGAGGCCAGGCTGCCGGTGATGCCCTCCACCACCCACATCGTGCCGCTGATGGTGGGCGATCCGGTGCGCGCCAAGCAGATCAGCGACATCCTGCTCGCCGAATACGGCGTCTATGTGCAGCCGATCAACTATCCCACCGTGCCGCGCGGCACCGAACGCCTGCGCTTTACCCCCGGTCCGGCACACAGCGAAGCCATGATGCTGGAGCTGACCAAGGCCTTGTGCGAAATCTGGGAACGGCTGGAGATGAAGAAGGCGGCGTGAGCCAGGATTCATTCCGCCAAGGCCTGGTGCCGGGCGAACATACCAAGGCCCTGCTGCTGCTCGCGCTGGTCGCGCTGGCCACGCGCGCCTGGACATTCGGCAATCCGGTGATCGGTATAGACGAGCAGTTCTATGTCCTGACCGGTGATCGCCTACTGCACGGCGTGCTCCCCTATGTCGATATCTGGGACCGCAAGCCGATCGGCCTGTTCCTGATCTATGCGGCCGGCGGCGTGCTTTTCGGCGATCCGGTGATCGGCCACCAATTGCTGGCCGCGCTTGCGGCCGTGCTCACCGGCTGGCTTATCTTCGCCTGCGCGCGCCGTCATGCCGGCTTTGCCACTTCGCTTGGCGCTGGTGCGGCCTATGTCGCCTGGCTGCCGGTCTTCGCCGGGGTCGGCGGGCAGTCGCCGGTCTACTTCAACCTGCCGATAATGGCCGGGGCTGCGCTGCTGCTGGGAATGATCGAGGCTGACAGGCCGCGCCGGATTTTCGCGACCGGGTGCGCTGTCATGCTGCTCGCGGGGCTGGCGCTGCAGATCAAGTATTCGGTGGTGTTCGACGGCATATTTTTCGGCCTGACCTTGCTCTGGCTAGGCTGGCGAAGCGGCTGGGGCCTGATGCGCCTCGCCGTCGGCGCTGTCGGCTGGATCGCTTGCGCACTGGTGCCAACGGCCGCGGCACTAGCCGCTTATGCCGCGCTGGGGCACGGCGCGGAATTCATCCAGGCGAATTTCCTCTCGATCTTCGGCGACATAAATTCGCCGCTCAATGCCGTGCTTCGGCTGGCGGCGCTGACCTTTGGCCTGTCGCCTTTCCTCGTCTGCCTGTGGATCGTCTGTCAGCGCCGGAAGACGATCGTGCTGGCCGAGCGCTGGATCATGGTGTGGTTTGCGGCGAGCTATGCCGGGTTCCTGGCCTTCGGCGTCTATTACGATCACTATCTGCTGCCGCTGCTGTTGCCGTTGTGCTTGATTGCCGCGATGGCTTTCGCGCGGCTTGGCCGCTGGAAGCTTGCCGTCGCGCTCGTTGTGGGGCTGGGCCTTGCCGGCGGCACCGCCCGCGCCATCGTCGACCGCCTCGGCGCAGGCGGCGGCGCCGAGGCGCGCGCGCTTGCCGCGAAGATCACACCGCACCTCGATGGCGGCTGTCTCTATGTGAACGAGGAAGTGCCGATCCTCTACTGGCTGACGAAGAGCTGCCTGCCGACGCGCTTCGCCTTTCCTGAACATCTCGTGCTCTATCGCTACGAACATGCGCTGGGCGTCAGTCAGCTCGGCGAACTGGAGCGGACATTGGCGAGCCAGCCGACTGTCGTGCTGAAGAGCACCATGCCCGATGACGACACCCGCGCCGCAGCGCGCGCCTTGCTCGAAGCACGCCTGCACCGTGATTACCGCATGGTCGACCAGGGCAAAATCGGCCAGGTCCGCTACGAAATTCACGCCTTGCGGCATGGCATTGCGGACAACTGACAATTCCTCTTCCCCGCATTGGGCAAACAGCTATGCTCGCGCGCAGGGTAGCAATCGCGAGTCACCGAATCAGCACGTGGCTGCTGCGTTTTTCAGGGAGTGGGACATGGCCGAAAACTGGTCTGCAGACGTCAAGAAGTATGCACCGGATGCCGACGATGCAATCATCGCCGGCATTGTTCGTTATTGCGGCATTGCCTTGCGCAACCGCGATTCCTCACTGGTGGCATTCAGCGACGCCAAGGAGACCGAACGGGTCCGCGAGGGCTTCCTCAAGAAGAAACTGGGCCTGACCCAGAGCGACGCGACGCTCGACAAGGCGATTGCCGCCGTGGGCCTGCGCATGAAAACCGATCGCACCAAAAACCGCGTGACGGTCTACTATCTGCTCGCCGAGAATTTCAAGAAACTCGCGCTGTTTGCCAAGGCCGCGCCCAAGGCGGCCAAGGCCCCTGCCGCCGCCAAGCCCGCCGCAGCCGCCAAGCCCGCAAAGGCACCCAAGCCTGCAAAGGCAACTAAGGCCGCGGCAGCAGGCGCAGCCGCGCTCGGCCTCGCGGCCGCTGCCAAGGCAGTCAAGCCCGCCGCAGCTGCCAGCGCCAAACCGGCGAAAGCCCCAATCGCGCCCGCAGCCAAAGCAGCCGTGCCTGCAGCCAAAAAAGCCGCGCCCGTAGCCAAAAAGGCCGCCGCTCCTGCCGCTAAGAAAGCCGCCAAGGCCAGCAAGCAAGCAGCGGCGGCCAAGACCGCCAAGCCAGCCAAGACCGCCCCTGTGGCCAGTCTGGCCAGCCTGGGCGGCAGTGAAAAAGCAGCAGAAAGCACTGGCACCTCAAGCGGCGTGGTTGGCGCTGTTGGCGCAGCGGCGCTGGGCGCAGCCAGTGCTGTGGCTGCAGGCGCGGTTTCGGGTGCCAAGGCGGTTGGTGAAACAGCGGTCGATGCCGGCAATGCGGCGCTCGGAGCTGCAAGTGCGGTCGCATCGGGTGCCGTCTCTGGCGCCAAAGCGGTTGGCGAAACCGCGGCCGATGCGGCCAGCGCGGCTGGCGCTGCAGTTGTCGGCGCGGCCGGGACTGCGGCTGCGGCACTAGGCGCTGCCGGTTCGGGCCTGGCATCGGCAACCGGCAATGCAGCCCAGGCAATGACAAGCGGCCTCACCGGCGACAAGAAAGAGGGCAATTCGGGCATGGGCTGGCTGCTCTGGCTGCTGCTCGCGCTGCTGGCGCTGTTCCTGCTGTGGTGGCTGTTCTTCCGCCAGCCGGGTGACAGCGGCGAAGCTGCAGGTTCGGCCACCGAAGCCGCAGCGGCCAGCACCGAAGTGGCTGCGCTCCCCGCCATCGCCTCCGCGCCCACCGAAGGCTCGGTCACCATCCCGACCGGCGCAGGCGTCACATCCGAGCTGCGTGACGGCAAACCGGTGGTCAAAGTCTATTTCGACACCGGCAGGGTCGCGCTGGCCCCGGCATTCGCCGATGCTTCGGCTGGCCTCAAGGACTACCTTGCCGCCAATCCGGGCACCAGCCTGGCGGTGTCGGGCTATAACGACCCCTCGGGCAATGCCGCCGCCAATGCCGAACTGTCGAAGAACCGCGCTCAGGCCGTCGCCGCCGCGCTGGTGACCTCGGGCATCGCGGAAGTATCGGTCGCGCTGGTCAAGCCAGAGCAGACCACGGACACTGCGGTTTCGGCCGAGGCCGCCCGCCGGGTGGAAGTCGTGGTGAAATAGGCGCAATTCTGGCGCTTGGTTCACAATCGCGGCTGGCCAAATCGCGACTGGACGCCCCGCACGGCTTGTCATAGCCTCCCGTCAAACGGGATGAGGGATTGGCCATGCGCTGGAAATTGACCACACTCGCGGCCGCCTGCGCCGCGCTTCTGCTCACCGCCTGCTCAGGGTCTGGAACGCCGCAGAGCGACGCCGGGCTTGGTACCGGCGACGACTGGGCCGCAGTCGGCGGCGCGGCCGACGAGGCCGGATACAGCCGCCTCACCGAGATCGACACTGGCTCGGTCGGCAAACTGGGCCTCGCCTGGTCGCTCGACTTGCCCGGCGAAGTCACCCTCGAGGCAACCCCGCTGGCGGTTGGCGGCACGCTCTATTTCACCGGCTCCTATGCCAAGGTCTATGCCGTCGATGGCGCTTCCGGAAAACTGTTGTGGCAGTTCGATCCCGAAACCTGGAAGCGCGATCCCGCCAAGATGCATTTCTCGTTCGGCGCCAATCGCGGAGCAGCCTACGAGAACGGCAAGATATTTGCCGCCGCGCTCGACGGGCGGCTCTACGCGCTTGATGCGAAGACCGGCAAGGAACTGTGGCACGCCGATACCATTCCGCCCGGAAAGATGATGATCTCCACCGGCGCGCCGCGCACGATGAACGGCAAAATCATCATCGGCAACGGCGGCGCCGATTTCGGCGCGCGCGGCTATGTCACCGCTTATGACAGCGAGACCGGCAAGCAATTGTGGCGGTTTTACACCGTCCCCGCCTCGCCCGACGAGAATAAGGGCGATGCCGCGATGGAACTCGCCGCCAAGACCTGGGGGCCCGATTTCTGGCAGAAAACCGGCGGCGGCGGCACGGTGTGGAATGGCATGACGTTCGATGCCGAGCTGAACCGCATCTACCTCGGCGTCGGCAATGCCGGGCCATACGATTCGGTGCTGCGCGATCCGGGCAGCAAGGGCGACAACCTGTTCACTTCGTCAATCGTCGCGCTCGATGCGAGTACCGGCGAATATGTCTGGCACTACCAACAAACCCCGCGCGAGGCCTGGGACTACAAGTCGACGCCCAACATGGTGATGGCGACGCTGGCGCTGGGAGGCAAGCCGACCAAAGTGCTGATGCAGATGCCGACCAACGGCTTTTTCTATGTCATCGACCGGATGACCGGCAAGCCGATATCGGCCGAAAAGGCCACGCTCGTCACTTGGGCCAAAAGCATCGACATGAAGACCGGGCGCCCGGTCGAGGAGCCCGGAATCCGCTATGAAAACAACAATTTCGAGATATGGCCCGGCGCCATCGGCGGGCATAACTGGCAGGCGATGAGCTATAGCCCGAAGACCGGGCTGGTTTACATCCCGGTCCACCAGATCGGCACGCGGTTTTCGCGCGGGGCGCAATCAAACAACGCCTTCGATGTCATGGGGTTGAAGGTTGAGCCCATCATCAAACAGCCTGGCGATGGCAAAGGCACGCTGGTCGCCTGGGATCCGGTCCGCCAGCGCGAGGCCTGGAGCGTCAAGCGCGACGTGGTGTGGAACGGCGGCACGCTTGCGACTGCGGGCGGCCTCGTGTTCCAGGGCACCGCTGATGGTTTCTTCAACGCTTATGACGCAGGCAATGGCAAGCAAGTGTGGCGCTTCAACGCCGGTCTCGGGATAATTGCCGCGCCGATGAGCTACCGCGCGGGCGGCAAGCAATATGTCTCTGTTCTCGTGGGATATGGCGGAACAACAGCGGCTTATGGTGAATTCCTCAATATCGGCTGGAAGTATGGCGCGCAGCCGCGCCGGCTGCTGACTTTTGCGATCGGCGGCTCGGCGACGATCCCCGCCAGCGCCCCGCCCGACAAGAAAGTCCTCGCGCTCGACGACGCGGCGCTGGTGCTGAATGAGGCTGACGTCAAAGCCGGCTGGGCGCTGTCGGTGCGCTGCGCCGCCTGCCACGGCGTCGGCATGCAGTCCGCCGGATCGCCGGGGCCGGACTTGCGCGAATCGGCGATTGCCGTGCAGCTGGAGAGCCTTAGCCAGCTGCTCAAGACCGGCGCGTTGCTCGAACGCGGGATGCCGCGCTTCGAGATGCTGAGCGACACCGAGATCCGCCAGTTGCACGCCTATATCCGTGCGCGCGCCCGCGAATCGCTGGGCACCCGCCAGGCGGACAAATCCGCCCCCGCCCCGGTCAGGTTGTGAGGCAACCATTCCTATGCTATTCATAAATTTAGACCGCTAACTTAAGAGAACTTATGAAAACGTTTCTCAAAGACTGCAGGTGGGGCAAATTCCTGCTGATCGACGGCGACCTGATCAGCGGATACGTCAATGCGCTGGGCCATTGGTGCGATATCGAGGTCGATCTGTTCCGCATGCTGCTGCCGCCCGAGACCGGCACCTGCATCGAAGTGGGCGCGAACATCGGCATGCACGCCGTGCCGCTGGCCAAGCTGTGCGCGCGCGGCGAGCTGATCTGTTACGAGCCGCAGCGCCCGATCTTCCACGTGCTCTGCGCCAATCTGGCGCTCAACAACTGCCTCAACGTCACCACCCGCCGCGCGGCGGTTGGCGAGAAGAACGGTCGGATAGAGATCGAGACCGGCGACTATGACCAGCCGTGGAACTACGGCTCATTCTCGGTCTCGACCGGATTCAGCAACGAAGGGCAGTTTTCCGGACCGGTGAAGACCGAAATGGTTGATATCGTCGCGCTCGACCGCGATCCCGCACTCGAACGGCTGACCGAGCTGCATTTGCTCAAGATCGACGCCGAAGGGCACGAACTCGCGGTGATCTCTGGCGCAAGAAAGCTGATCGCGCGCCACAAGCCCAATGTTTTCGTCGAGCCCGGCGGCAGGCAGAACATCGACAAGCTGCGTGATGTCATGGGCAAACTGGGCTACCAGGGCTATTGGTTCATCGGCCGCCGCTATGGCCCCGACGACAACGCGCCGGCCGAAATGAACAACACCCACCACGATATCAATCTGGTGTTCCGCCCGCTGGAAGCTGAGCCGATCAACCTGCCTTTGCTGAACGGCGCTGCTGACCTGGATCCGGGCATTCCGATCCTGGTGCGCTTCGGTCCCTCGCTGCCGCAGTGAGCCGGCGAGCCGGGGGGCTCAAATTTTCAACCCTCAAACCGTCAGGGCGAATGCTGCATCGGCCTTGCTGAATTCTGTATCGGTTTCCCAGAACGGTTTGCCGGCATAATGCGCCGTGATGTCGGGCGGCAGGGTGACGCTGTTGGGCACCGCGCGCACTTCCTTGCGGACCGAATGCAGCCCCGGCGCGCCAAGCAGGCTGTCGAATTCCGAGGCATCGAAAGCGACATTGCCGAGATCGTGGGGGAATGACGGCTCGCCGGCGAAAGCATAGATCCGCTCGAGCGTGGCGGCGGTGTTGTTGACCAGGTTATGGTAGGAAACCAGCATCAGCCGGTCACTGTGCTCGCCGTAAAACGCTTCCTTGAGGCTGTTTAGCGCAAGGCCAATCAGCCCGCCGCCCATCATCAGCCGGTCTGTTCGCACATAGACCGTGGTATCGGGATCGTAGCCGATGATCTGCGAAAGTTGCAGCGGATACTTGAGATGCTGCTGCTCGAAACTTTGTAGGATCTGGTTGATTGGCCGCACGCAGCAGACGATCCGGGTGTCGGGAAACAGCTCGAGCAACACCGGCAACTTCTGCGTCCAGCTGCGGTTGGTATCGAAAATGACCGCTTCGGGCCGGTCCCGGTAATAGCTCTCGAACAGCCCGCGCAGCACCCTGATGCGCGCCGCGTCATCAAAAAACACACCAAACTCGTTGGCATTGCTCAGTTTCGGCATCAGCACATTAAGCAGACTGAACACCGGACTGCTCATCCCGGCCTGGAAATCCGGGTTCTGATCCAGGATCGCGCCGAGCAATGTCGAGCCCGAGCGCGGCAAGCCAGAAATGAAGCAGACTTTCCGCATCAGTGGCCTCTGGTCAACCTGGGCATCAATACGGCAGGCCGTCGCGCCGCCGCATCGACCGCTCCAGATTGCCACGATACATATATTGGCCAAGGTGGCCGAGATCCGACTGGAAATCGGCATAGACCTTGCCGCCCATATCCCGCCAGCGCTTGCAGAAGGCATAGTCTTCGGAGAGATAACGCTTGGTCTCCGGATCGACCATGCAATCGAAGAACAGCCAGTAAAGGTGCGACATTGCACGTTTTTCGGCGCCCTCGGGCATGTAGTTGAGCTCGGGATAATGAGCTATCATCTTATAGATGACCTCGCGCTTGATGCACATGAAACCGGTCGGCGCTTCGGCCACCTCGACAAAATTGTCCGGTGTCAGCTTTGGTGTCACCGGCTCTTCCCACAGCCCGATCGGGTTGAACGGGAAAGTCGCATGGCGCACGACGTATTCATCGAGGCTCATTGCTTCGGGAACACCTTCAGCCGGCCAGTTGAGGTTCTTGATCGGATAGATCCCGGCGACCACATCAAGGTCGGAAAGCAGCAGCCGGTAGGCCATGTGCGGCTCGAATTCGATATCGGAATCGACCCAGAGCAAGTGCGTGAACTCTTCATGCTCGAGGAAGAAGCGCACCATCTCGTTGCGCCCACGCGTGACCAGGCTCTCCGAATGCATGTGCAGCGTGGTCTGCAGGCCGAACTGGTGCGATCGATTGGCAAATTTGAAGATGCTCGTGACATAATTCATCGTAACCGCCGAGATGTAACAAGGGGTTGCGATCATTACGCTCATCGAACGCAACGCTTCATCCGGCAGCATGTTGTGGACTCCTATCGCGTCAATTGATGTAGGCGGATGTGCGCCACAGGTTGTCCCGTTCGGCGGTGAACTGGACGACTTCGTTATAGCTGGTGTTCCTGTTGGTATTGACCACGAAAGTCACTGTGACGAGCTGGCCGCGGCCGCCGGTCACCGAGGAGCGGACCACGCTCTGCCAGACGCGAGAAACCGTCGCGCCGTTCTGCTGCTGCTTGCGAACGATTTGCGAGACGAAGCGATCCTTGGGCGTGTTGCTTTTCAGCGCGTCTGACGCGCGATCCCACACCAGGCCCGCGCGACCCTGATCGACATTGATGGCAACCTGGGAGGCGAAAGCCGTGAAAGTTTCGGGCCCCGCCACGGCCTGGGCGAAAGCGGGGGTGATAGCGGGTGCCGAAAGGGCGGCAAGAGCGAGCGCTGCAAGATACTTCATCGGGAAAGCTCCGTGGCAATTGGCCGGAAAAATCGGGAAATGCATGGCTGAAGTGCGATTTGAAACTGCATCCTGGCCCTGTGTCAATCCCCGGACCTGAGAGTTCAGGCCCGGGGATTGCATTTTCATCAAACCGCTGCAAGGCGGCAAGGCGAAGGTTCGGCTTAGAACTGGATGCCAAATCCGGCCGAACCGCCCGCTTCGCCGCGCGAATTGAGCGTGCCCGCAGCGCGGAATGTCCACTTGCCGTCTTCGGAGATCTTGCCGAGGCCCAGCGAGTAGCCGGTCTGACCATGCCAGTAGCCAAAGCCGCCGCCCATCATCCAGGCACCCGGCTGTGTCGGGTTCGGGATTGCCGCCATCGACAAGGCACCAGCGATACCCGCGCTGAGCTCGCGGCTCAGGGTGTCGGTGATGTTCCAGACCTGGCTGCCGTTCACCGCATCGGTGCTGGTCGGAGTGATCCGGCCTGCCGCGACATTGGTGATCTGGCGTTCAGCCCCCGGCGCACCCACCGAGACCACGCTGGTCGGCGTTGCACCTGCGAAGTTGCCGAAGTTCCAGTTGTTGATCTGGACGCCCGAAGTCGGGTTGGGCGCAGCCGTAACCGAACCGGAGCCCAGGGCGACATCGTTCGGGTTGTTGGCCCGCGCGTTGTAGCCCAGCGCCGTGGTTCCGACCGCAACCGCCGTGGCGTTGAAGCCGACCGCCGTGCTCTGATCCGCAGCCGCATTGGCAGTCGAACCGAAGGCAGAGGCGGTGGCACCATTGGCCCGCGCGTTGTTGCCGAAGGCGATTGCCTGAGCACCCAGCGCCGTTGCCCCTGCGCCGCCAGCCGTTGCCGAAGCGCCGTTGGCAACCGCGAGCGTGCCCAGCGTGGTGGCATTTGCCCCCAGCGCCTGGCTGCGTTCACCGAAGGCCGAGGCCGAAGCCCCGCTGGCCAGCGCCGTGAAGCCGGTCGCCGAGGCCGAAAGGCCATTGGCGAAAGCGCCCGAACCCGAGGCCGTGGCGTTGTCGCCACTGGCCACTGCGGAGAAGCCCGAAGCCGTGGCACCGATGCCGGTCGCGCTTGACTGGAAGCCGAGTGCGGTTGCACTGGCCCCAAGCGCGAGTGCATTCGGACCGAAGGCCGAGGCCGTGGCACCTTGCGCATTGGCCGAGCTGCCGAATGCGCCGGCGCTGGCACCGTTGGCCAAAGCCTGCACACCGGTTGCCGTGGCGCGGGCGCCGTTAGCCACCGCACGATCACCGCTTGCCGTGGCGTTCGAGCCGTTGGCCACCGCGCGCCAGCCGCTGGCTGTTGCGTTGTTGCCCAGCGCCTGCGCTTCTGCACCGGTTGCCGTGGCATTGTTGCCATTGGCCAGAGCGCTCGAGCCGAACGAAGCGGCATTGGCACCGGCCGCATTCGCCCGGGCACCGGTTGCCGTAGCACTCGCGCCTGTGGCCAGCGACTGATCGCCTGCCGCCGTGGCGGAAAGCCCGGTGGCATTGGCGCGGTAGCCGGTTGCCGTGGCGCGATCGCCCTGGGCGTTGGCTTCCTGACCAAGCGCAGTTGCGGCAAGGCCGTTGGCGATCGCAAGATCACCGAAGGCCGAGGCGCTGTCGCCATTGGCCAGGGCGCGATCGCCCACGGCAGTGGCGCTGGCGCCAGTGGCATTGGCAAGCACGCCGACAGCAGTGGCATTGGCGCCGACTGCCCTGGAACGATCACCCGTTGCCGTCGCGCTGGCGCCATTGGCACTGGCGAGCACGCCGACAGCCGTGGCATTGGCGCCGGCTGCACTCGCGCGGTCGCCCGCTGCCGTGGCGCTGGCACCAATGGCCTGCGAGGCATTGCCGAAGGCCGAAGCCGCCGTGCCTTGCGCATTGGCCTTGGTGCCTTGCGCCGTGGCATTCGCGCCGTTGGCAATCGAGAAGCTGCCGCCTGCGGTGGCATCTGCGCCGGTTGCCTGCGCCGCATTGCCTTCAGCTGTGGCGTTCGCGCCAGCAGCCGTCGCGCCCGCACCCGTCGCCGTGGCGTTGGGGCCGTTGGCGAAAGCCTGGACACCGGTTGCCGTGGCGCGCGTGCCGTTGGCCACCGAGCGATCGCCCGTTGCCGTTGCCGATGCGCCGTTGGCGAAGGCAGTCGTGCCGGTTGCCGTGGCGTTCACGCCATTGGCGACCGAAAGCTGACCCGACGAGGTGGCGTTGGTGCCGTTCGCGAATGACTTATAGCCCCCAGCCGTGGCAAAGTTGCCCTGTGCAACGGCGAGGCTGCCGGTTGCGGTTGCATCGCTGCCGTTGGCTAGCGCCCGCTGACCTGTTGCGGTCGCCTGATCGCCATTCGCAACGCTCAAGCGACCAGTTGCCGTGGCGCTGAGGCCATTGGCAAAAGCCGACTCACCGGTTGCAGTCGCGGCGAGACCGTTGGCGAACGAAGCGACGCCTGTTGCAGTCGCCTTATTACCATTTGCCCTCGCAAACGAGCCGGTCGCGGTTGCATCAATGCCATTGGCGAACGCCTGTTGACCAGTTGCCGTGGCTTGGAAGCCATTGGCGAAAGCCTTGTAACCGCCGGCTGTCGCACGATCGCCTTCAGCAAGGGCCCGGTCGCCCGTCGCCGTGGCGCTGGCACCGTTAGCGAAGGCCTTGTAGCCGCCTGCCGTGGCGAATGTGCCGTTGGCAAAGGAACGATCACCCGTTGCCGTGGCGGAAGCGCCGTTGGCGTTGGAGCGATAACCGGTGGCCGTCGCTTGCGCCCCATTGGCATTGGCTTCCTGGCCGAGCGCAGTGGCGGCAAGGCCATTGGCGACGGCGAGATCGCCGACTGCCGTGGCGCTGTCGCCGTTGGCGAAGGCGCGATCACCGACTGCCGTGGCGCTCGCGCCGTTGGCGTTGGCCAGCACGCCGACTGCCGTGGCATTGGCACCCTGCGCATTGGCGCGATCGCCTTGTGCAGTCGCACTCACGCCATTGGCTTGAGCGGCATAGCCGCCTGCCGTGGCGCGCGTGCCCTGGGCGTTGGCAAATACGCCGGTCGCCGTCGCATTGGTGCCGTTGGCCTGGGCCTGCCTGCCAAGCGCAGTCGCGTTCGCGCCATTGGCATTCGCCCGATCACCCGTCGCGGTGGCCGAAGTGCCATTGGCTACCGACCGGTTGCCCGATGCGGTCGCATTATCACCATTTGCCAGCGCCCGGTTGCCGGTCGCGGTTGCCTGGAGACCATTGGCATTCGCCAGATTGCCCGTCGCCGTGGCGAAATCGCCATTGGCGCTGGCCCGGTAACCACCGGCAGTCGCGCTGCTGCCATTGGCGCTCGCCCTGCTACCCGTTGCGGTCGCAAAGTTGCCATTGGCATTCGCCCGATAGCCGCCTGCCGTAGCCTGGGAACCATTGGCAATCGAGCGGTCGCCCGATGCGGTCGCCGAGGCACCATTGGCCAGTGCCTGAACACCGGTCGCTGTCGCCTGATCGCCATTGGCAAATGCCCGGTCGCCCGATGCAGTCGCGCTCGCGCCATTGGCATTCGCCCTGACGCCGGTCGCGGTTGCATTGCCGCCATTGGCATTGGCGAGATAGCCGCCTGCCGTGGCATTATTGCCATTCGCCACCGACAGATAGCCGGTTGCCGTCGAATTGGCACCATTCGCAAAGGCCTGATCGCCCGTCGCGGTCGCCTGATTGCCATTGGCGAAGGCCTTGTAGCCGCCTGCCGTGGCGAACACGCCATTGGCAAGGGCACGGTCACCCGTTGCCGTCGCGCTCGCGCCGTTGGCGAACGAGAGCTGGCCGGTGGCGGTCGCCTGAGCGCCGTTGGCGTTCGAGCGATAGCCGGTGGCTGTCGCTTGCGCGCCGTTGGCATTGGCTTCCTGGCCGAGCGCGGTGGCGGCGAGGCCATTGGCGACGGCGAGATCGCCGAAAGCCGATGCGCTGTCGCCGTTGGCGAAAGCCCGGTCGCCGACTGCCGTGGCGCTGATGCCGTTGGCGTTGGCCTGGACACCGACTGCCGTGGCGAGTGCGCCATTGGCGACTGCACGATCACCCGTTGCAGTCGCCGATGCGCCGTTGGCCAAGGCGCTGAAGCCGGTCGCCGTGGCGTTGGCACCTGCGGCATTGGCCTGAGAGCCCGTTGCCGTGGCATTGAAACCATTGGCACTGGCCAGCTGGCCGGTTGCCGTTGCCGCTGTGCCGTTGGCATTGGCCAAGCGACCGGTTGCGGTGGCGTTAAGGCCGTTGGCCAGCGAATTGTCACCCGTCGCCGTGGCACTCACGCCATTGGCATTGGCCTGGACACCGGTTGCCGTGGCGCGTGTGCCATTGGCCAGCGCCTGGTCACCCGTCGCCGTGGCACTCCCGCCGTTGGCATTGGCCTGGATACCGGTTGCCGTGGCGCGTGCGCCATTGGCATTGGCACGGTCGCCCGTTGCCGTGGCGCTCGCGCCGTTGGCCAGCGAGCCGAAACCGCCGGCCGTCGCGTTTGCGCCCTGCGCATTGGCAAGGCGACCAGTTGCCGTGGCATTGGTGCCGTTGGCGACAGCCGTGTCACCAGTGGCGGTAGCCGAAGCGCCGTTTGCCTGAGAATTGGCACCCGTCGCCGTCGCCCACTCGCCATTTGCCGCTGAATCAATGCCAGTCGCAGTCGCCGAATTACCGTTTGCGTTCGCTCGAAGCCCGGTTGCGGTGGCTCCAATGCCATTGGCAAGCGAGAGCGCGCCAGTCGCAGTTGCTGCAGCGCCGTTGGCGAAGGCCCTGTAGCCACCAGCGGTGGCCACCTGACCATTGGCAACTGCGCGGTCGCCGGTTGCCGTGGCGCTGGCGCCGTTGGCTATCGAGCGGTCACCCGATGAGGTAGCCGAAGCACCGTTGGCGAAGGCGGTGGTGCCAGTTGCCGTCGCATTCACGCCATTGGCAATCGACTGGGTGCCGGTTGCGGTTGCATTCGCGCCATTGGCCGTGGCCAGACGCCCCGTTGCGGTGGCATTCAGGCCATTGGCCAAAGCCTTGTAGCCGCCTGCCGTGGCGAAAGTGCCGTTGGCGAAGGCGCGATCACCCGTGGAGGTGGCAGACGCGCCATTGGCGTTCGAGCGATAGCCGGTTGCGGTGGCCTGCGCGCCGTTGGCATTGGCTTCCTGGCCCAGCGCGGTCGCGGCAAGTCCGTTGGCTACGGCGAGATCGCCCAGCGCCGTGGCGCTGTCGCCGTTGGCGACGGCGCGATCACCAACCGCTGTGGCGCTGATGCCGTTGGCATTTGCCAGAGAGCCGACTGCCGTGGCATTCGCACCATTGGCAAAAGCACGCTCACCTTGTGCGGTCGCCGAAGCGCCGTTGGCAAATGCCCTGTAGCCGCCAGCCGTAGCAGCAACGCCGGTCGCTGCGGCCAGATTGCCCGTTGCGGTCGCGTTCTTGCCCTGCGCATTCGCGTTCGCGCCAATTGCGGTAGCGGAAAATCCTTGCGCATTTGCCGCCACACCGACGGCCGTAGCCTCGCCGCCGTTGGCTAAGGAAAGATCACCGAAAGCCGAAGCCGAAGCGCCGATGGCATTGGAAGAGGAGCCGACCGCCGTGGCCGCCGCGCCAGTGGCATTTGCCTGAACGCCAAAAGCCGATGCTCGAAGACCGTCAGCGTTTGAAAAGCGGCCCGTCGCAGTGGCATTGTCACCATTGGCAAACGCCTGATCACCTGTCGCTGTCGCGCCGGCGCCGTTGGCATTGGCCTTATAGCCCGTCGCGGTCGCATAACCGCCATTGGCATTGGCAAAATTACCGGTTGCCGTGGCTGCCGCGCCATTGGCGGTGGAAGTGTTGCCCGTTGCGGTCGCCCAGTTGCCATTTGCATTGGCGAAAGTACCGGTTGCAGTGGCGAAAGTTCCGTTAGCGGAAGCATAACCACCTGTCGCGGTGGCAAAGTCGCCGTTGGCATTTGACTTGTAGCCACCAGCAGTCGCCAGTGTGCCAGTCGCGAGAGCCAGATTGCCGGTCGCCGTAGCGGTTGCACCATTGGCGAACGCCTGAGCGCCGGTTGCTGTCGCAGCCGCGCCATTGGCGAGCGCGTTGTTGCCGGTCGCGGTAGCGTCTGCGCCATTGGCGTTGGCGCGGAAGCCGGTTGCCGTGGCACGTGCGCCCTGGGCATTGGCTTCCTGGCCGAGCGCGGTCGCATCTGACCCGTTGGCTACGGCGTTTTCACCGAAGGCGGAGGCTGAGTCGCCATTGGCAATCGCGCCGGCACCGAATGCGGTGGCCGCTGCGCCATTGGCA
>JANPOS010000012.1:0-14684 GCA_031428115.1 Novosphingobium sp.
CCGGCCGATCCGCAAGGCTGGCACCTCCTTTATGATGTCGATGGCCCGAGCTTCCGGCGCGCGCGCCGCATCGAAGTCCAGCGCGACGACAAGGCCGGGCTGATCCGCATCGAGGCCGCGTTTCAGGACAGCGTCAGGCGCAAGTCGGGCGGGCGCGGGGCGATCCACGAATACAACATTTCCGCCACCGCCGATCTGGCCACTGGCAGGTTGCTGACCCTGGTGCCAGAACCGCGCATCCTGCCGTTCGGCGAATGCCCCGGCGCAGTGGCCAACACCCAGCGACTGGTGGGCCGCACGCTCGGCGAAATCCGCGAAGCTGTGCTCGAACAATTGCGCGGGTCCCAGGGCTGCACCCACCTTAACGATGCGCTGCGGGCGCTGGCCGAAGTGCCGAAACTTGCGGGTTATCTGGCGGCTTGATTTACGCCGCGTTGGCCCTGCCGTCATCGAGCGCCACCAGCGCGGTCTCATAACGCCCCAGCCGGTTCCACGCATCGAGCGCGGCGACTTTGTAAGCTTCGGCGAGCGTCGGATAGTTGAAGCTGTTGTCGATGAAATAGTCGATCGTGCCACCAAGGTTGATCACCGCCTGGCCAAGGTGAACCAGTTCGGTCGCGCCCTCGCCGATGATATGCACTCCAAGCACGCGGCGGGTGGCGATTTCGACGATCAGCTTGAGCATCCCTGCGCCCAGCCCCATGATGTGCCCGCGCGACGTCTCGCGAAAGCGCGCAGTGCCGCATTCATAGGCAATGCCCTTCGCGCGCACCTGCTCCTCGGTGAGCCCCACCGAGGACAGCTCCGGCACCGCATAGATGCCGATCGGATAGGCCTGATCGCCAGCTGGCATGGCTGCGCCGAAGGCATGGCAGGCGGCCGCCCGGCCCTGCTCCATCGAGGTCGCGGCCAGGCTGGGAAAGCCGATCACGTCGCCGGCGGCATAAATGTGCGGCACGCGGGTCTGAAACGTAGCGGCATCAACGCTGAGCCGTCCGCGCGCGTCGGCTTCGAGCCCGCAGGCATCAAGCCCCAGCCCGGCGGTCGCGCCGACGCGGCATGCGGTGTAGAGCACCATGTCGGCGGCGACCTGGCGTCCGTCGGCGAGCATACACACCGGCGAGCCGCCCGCGGACAACCGCACTTCACGCACTTCGCCGCCGATCCGCAGGCTCATGCTGCGGTCGCGCATCAGGTGGACCAGGTGATCGACGATCTCGCGGTCCATGAATTCGAGGAAATTGTCACGCGGCTCGATCAGGGTCACCGGCACGTCGAGCGCGCTGAAGATCGTCGCATATTCCAGCCCGATGACCCCCGCGCCAACCACCGCCAGGCTGCGCGGCAGGCGCGGCGCAGTAATGAAATCGTCGCTGTCGAGAATGTTGGTCTGGTTGAACGGGATGTTTGCCGGGCGGTGCGGCGCGGTGCCAACCGCGATCAGCACCTTGTCGGCCTCGACCAGCGCGGCGCTGCCCTGCTCGCCCGGCTTGCCGCAAATGGCAATGCGATTGGGCGAGACGAAGCGGCCTGCGCCCGTGGCAACGCGCACGCCGTTGCGCGCGAACTGGTGCTCCTGCACGCCGATCTCGTGATCGAGCGTCTTGCCCAGCCGCGCCGCGAGATCATCGGCGCAGATGTCGTGCTTGACCCGGTAGGACTGGCCATAGAAGCCGCGCTCCCGCCAGCCGGAAAGATTGAGCACGGTCTCACGCAGCGTCTTGGAAGGGATAGTGCCGGTATGCGCCGAGACCCCGCCGACGCGCGCGCGGTCGTCGATCACCAGCACACTCTTGCCGAGCTTGGCCGCCTGCACCGCCGCGCGCCGCCCGGCCGGGCCGCTCCCCAGCACCACGAAATCATAGTGCTGCATCGACCGTTTTCCCCTGCCTATCCAACGCTAGAACGGCTGGTCAATGCGGGGGATTAAGGACGCAGATTGCCAAGCCTAACGCACCAGGGTCGCCAGCGCCTCATGCGCCAGCCCGCTCGAGAGTTCGTCGAACATGCGGCGGCGCAGTTCGCGCACCAGCAGCGCGCGGGTATAGCGCAGCGCCGCCGGGCTGAACTTCGCCATACCCTCAGCCAATTCGCGCGCGCGCGGCATCAGCTCGGCGGGCGTCAGAACTTCGCCGACCACTCCCAGCCGCTTGGCCTCCTCCGCCCCGATGCGCTCGCCGGTCAGCAGGAAATAGCGCCCGCGATTGGGGCCCAGCAGCATCGGCCAGATGGTATGCACCCCGTCGCCGGGCACCGTGCCATTGGGGAAATGCGCCAGATCGGCAAATTCGGTGGTGTCCGCCGCGAGCACAATATCCGAGACAACCGCCAGCTCGGCATGGATCAGCGCCGGGCCATTGACCGCGCCGATCACCGGCACCGGGATCGCCAGCAGGTTGCTGAGCAGCGCATTGCCCTCGTCATAGATGCGCGGCCACATCTCGGCGAGGCTGGCCTCGGGAAAGTTCTCGGTCCGGTCGAACTCGGCGATGAAGGCGTCGCCAGTGCCGGTGAAGATCACCACCTTGTTTTCAGCATCGCGCGCCACATCAAGCAAGGCCTCGCCCAGTTCGGTGTGCAGACTGGTGAGCGAAGTGCCCCACTGCGCCGGGCCGCCGCGCGTGTGGATCGCCATTTCGAGCACGCCTGCGGGGCTGCGGGTGAAATTGATGCCGGTGTATTTATCGGCGTAGTCGCTGAACTGGGTCATGGCTCAATTCCATCATCGTTGCGGCGATGATCGCCGATTTAGGAGGATTTGCAAGCCAGTTGCACTCCCCTCCCGCTTGCGGGAGGGGCTGGGGGAGGGCATGTTGCGGCCATCGCGCGGCACTCGGGAACAGGCCCTCCCCTGACCCCTCCCGCAAGCGGGAGGGGAATTGCGTGACCAAGTCGGTCGTAAGCCTGAGCGATAAATACACGCAGGACGGTGGCCAGGTGATGCTCTCCGCGCTGCAAGGCGTCGTCCGCCTGCTGCTCGATCAGAGCCGCCGCGACAAGGCCGCTGGCCTCACCACCGCTGGCTATGTCACTGGCTATCGCGGATCGCCGATCACCACGCTCGATGCGCAGCTGTGGGCCAGCGAAAAGCTGCTTACCCAGCATGACATCCGCTTCGAGCCGGGGCTCAACGAGGAGCTGGCGGCAACGAGCCTGCGCGGCACCCAGCAACTTGGCTGGTATGGCAAACCCCGCGTCGATGGCGTCTTCGCGCTGTGGTATGCCAAGGGGGTCGGCGTCGAGCGCGCCGGGGAAGCGATCAAGGCGGCGAATTTTGAGGGCACGCACAAGAACGGCGGCGCGCTGCTGCTGTGCGGCGACGATCATGCCGCCAAGTCATCGCTCACCGCGCACCAGAGCGAGCATGTCATGGTCACCGCGATGGTGCCGGTGCTGTATCCGGCTACCACCGATGAGATCCTCAGCTTCGGCCAGCTTGGCTGGGCGCTGTCGCGGTTCAGCGGGCTCTATGTGGCGATCAAGGCGGTGACTGACACGCTCGACCTGACGGCCACCGTGACGCTTCCGGGTCACAGGTTCCCGATTGCCGTGCCTGATCTGGGCACCCGGCCCACGCCCCACCTGCGGCTGAATGCCTCGGCCTTGCAACAAGAAGAGGCGGTGATCGAACATCGTTTGCCGCTGGTGGCGATGTTCGCCAGCGCCAACCGGATTGACCGGGTGAGCCACGATGCGCCACAGCCGAAACTCACGGTGGTGAGCGCAGGCAAGGCCTGGCTCGATCTGTGCCAGGCGCTCGCCGATCTGGGGCTGGATGGGGCGCAGTGCCGCAAGCTCGGCTTGAGGGTGGTCAAGCTGGGCCTCGTCTGGCCGATTGATGCCGGCTTCATCCGCGAAGCCTGCCGGGGCAGCGCCGAAGTCATGGTGGTCGAGGAAAAGCGCGCATTCATCGAGGAACAGCTGGCGCGGATATTCTATGGCAGCGCCAATATGCCGGCGCTCACCGGCAAGAACGGACTGCTTTCCGAGATCGGCGTGCTTGATCCGGGCAGCGTGCGGCGCGCGCTTGTCCAGCGGCTCACCGCGCAGGGCATGTTGACGGATAAGGCAAAGGCCCGCGATGCGGCGCTCCACCAGCTCGAAGACAGCGCCCGCACGCTGGAGCGCACTGCCATCCGCGGTGCCTATTTCTGCTCGGGCTGTCCGCACAGCACCTCGACACTAGTGCCCGAAGGCTCCTCGGCGATGGGCGCCACCGGCTGCCACGGCCTCGCCCACTTCATGCCCGAGCGGCGCACGATGCAGACGGTCAGCATGGGGCAGGAAGGCATGCCGTGGCTTGCCGCACAGAGCTTCGTCGAAACCCCGCACATGTTCCAGAACCTTGGCGACGGCACTTATGCCCATTCGGGCCTGCTGACGATCCGCGCCTCAGTGGCGGCGAACAGCAACGTCACGTTCAAGATCCTCTACAACGATGCCGTGGCGATGACCGGCGGCCAACCTGCCGAGGGCGCGATGACGCCCGAGCAGATCGTGCACGAGCTGGTCGCTGAAGGCGTGGCTGAGGTGGTGTTGGTGAGCGAAGATCCATCGCGCTTCAGCCCACGCGACCTGCCGCCGGGCATCCGCATCCTCCACCGCGACCTGCTCGACACGGTCCAGCGCGAATTGCGCGAGCTCAAGGGCACCACGGCCATCGTCTATGAGCAGACCTGCGCCAACGAGAAGCGCCGCAGACGCAAGCGCGGCGACTATCCAAACCCGGACAAGCGGCTCTACATCAACCCGGCGGTCTGCGAAGGCTGCGGCGATTGCTCGGTGCAATCGAACTGCCTGTCGGTGACGCCAATCGAGACCGAATTCGGCCGCAAGCGCGCCATCGACCAATCAACCTGCAACAAGGATTACAGCTGCATCAAGGGTTTCTGCCCCAGCTTTGTCACGGTGGAAGGCGGCACGCTGGCCAAGCGGACCTTCGACGATGCCGCGCTGGCGGCAATGGCGGCGAAATTGCCCATGCCGGCGGTGCGCGATGTGTCGCAGGCCCCGCAGGCCCTGCTGGTCACTGGCATTGGCGGCACCGGGGTGCTGACGGTCGGCGCGGTGCTGGCGATGGCGGCGCATCTGGAGGGCAAGGCCGCCAAAGTGCTCGACCAGACCGGCATGGCGCAAAAAGGCGGCGCGGTGACCAGCCACTTGCGGATTGGCCATGACACCGCCGCGATCCCCTCGGCGCGGCTTGGCGCAGGCCAGGCCGACGTCATCATCGCCTGCGACCTGATCGTCGGCTCCGATCCGCAAGTGCTGGCGCTGGCCCGCGCAGACACGGCAATGCTGGCCAATGCCGATGTTGTGCCGACCGGCGAGTTTCAGACCAACCGCCACATGGACCTCAGTGCCAGCCGGTTCCTCAGCGCCGTGGCCAAGCGCATCGCGCCGGAACACACCGCGACCCTGCGCGCCGGAGCACTGGCCAGCCGCCTGCTCGGCGATACGATCTTCACCAACATGATGATGCTGGGCTTTGCTGCGCAGCGGGGCCTGCTGCCGGTGGGACTGGACGCCATCGAAGAAGCCCTCCGGCTGAACGGGGTGGCAGTCAAAGCCAATCTCAATGCCCTGACGCTGGGCCGGCTGGCGGCAACCAGCGCGGATGACCTGTTTGCGCTGGCGGATGCGCCCGCTGCCGAAACGCCATTCCCGCGCACGCTGGCCGAAGTGACGGACAGCCGCGCGCGCGCGCTCGCCGCCTTCCAGGACGAGGCCTATGCGGCGGACTATCGCAGCTTCCTCGATGAGATTGCCAACGGGCTGGCTGCGCGCGGGCTGGGCCAATGCGAGGCCTTGCTGACCGAAGTCGCACGCAATCTGGGCAAACTTATGGCCTACAAGGACGAATACGAGGTTGCCCGGCTCTATAGCGATCCGGCTTTCATGGCCGGGCTGCGCGACCAGTTCAGCGGCAAGCCCCGGCTGAAAATCAACCTCGGCGCGCCCTATCTCTCGCTGTTTCGCAAGGATGCCAAGACCGCCCGGCCCAGAAAGGTCGCGCTGCCCGGCTGGCTGGCGCTGCCGCTGTTCCGCCTGATGGCCAAAGGCAAAGTGCTGCGCGGCACCCCGCTGGATCTCTTCGGCCTTGCCGCCGAGCGCCGCATGGAGCGCGCGTTGCCGCAGGAATACCGCGCGCTTATCCGAGAGGTGGCCAGCAGGGTGAGCGCCGAGACCATGCCCATAGCCATCGAAATCGCCGCCGCGCCCGAGCTAATCGCGGGCTACGGCCCGGTGAAGGATGAAGGCGTCGCGAAGTTCCGCGCGCGGGTGACACAACTCTTGCCAAAACTCGCCGAGCCGGACACCTTGCCAGTCGGCGCTATGCAAACGATTTGACGAACCGTCGGACAACAAAAGCGCGGGAGAGAACGATGACATTCGCCGAGAAATACGGCCCGTGGGCGCTTGTGGCCGGGGCTTCGGACGGAGTCGGCCTCGCCTTCGCCCGGCGGCTCGCCCGCGAAGGGCTCAATCTGATTCTCGTTGCACGCAATCAGGCCAAGCTCGATGCGGCGGCCGACGAACTGCGGGCTCTGGGTGCCGAATGCATCACGGTTTCGGCCGACCTTTCGCTCCCCGGCGGCGCCGACAAGGCGATTGCGGCGGCGGGAGACCGGGAGGTGGGCCTCGTGGTCTCCAATGCCGGCGCCGATTCGATCAATTCACAGTTCCTTGATGCCGATGTGGCCGCCTGGGAAGGCCTCGCGACGATGAACATCACCACCAAGCTGCGCCTTTCGCACCATTTCGGCCGGGCAATGCGCGCGCGCGGGCGCGGCGGCATCATCCTGATCAATTCGGGCGCTTGCTACAGCGGCTTGTTCGGCCTCGCGACCTATTGCGGCTCTAAGGGCTTCGTGCTGAATTTTTCCGAAGGACTGTGGGCCGAGCTGCGCCATCATGGCGTCGATGTGTTGACCATGGTGCTGGGCCAGACCGACACGCCGAGCTATCGCGCCACGCTGGCCAAAAGCGGGCAGCCGCTGCCCGACAACTGGGCCGATCCCGGCGATATTGCCGACACCGCGCTCGCCCAGTTGCCGGAAGGGCCGATCTTCAACTGGGGCCAGCCCAATGACATTGCAGGCATCGCGCCCAATTCGCCCGATGACCGCCGCAAGCGGATCGTCATGATCGAGCAGATGACCGGCGATCTCACCAAACGCGCCTAGGCAGGAGCAAACCCATGAACGGCATTCCCGATCCCGCCAGCCTCGCCGACAAGATGGCGATCCAGGAGCAGATCCGCAGCTATTGCCGCGCGGTTGACCGGCTGGATATCCCGCTCGGCCACGCCGTGTTCCACGAGGACAGCCACGCCGACTATGGCGCGAGCTATTATCAGGGGCCGGGGCGCGCGGTGGTCGATCTGATCTGCCAGCACCATCTCGGCCTCGTCAGCCATTCGCACCAGGTGACCAATGTGCTGATCGAGGTTTCGGGCGAGAGGGCGGGTAGCGAAAGCTATGTCTATGGCACGATGCGACGCGACGTGGGAGGCGGCAAGCAGATGCAGATCGGCGTCTGGGCGCGCTATCTCGACGCTTGGGAAAAGCGCGAGGGCCGCTGGGCAATCGTGCGGCGCATGGTGGTCTATGACCATGAGGAACTGCGTGATGCCGCGCCGATGGGGCAGGAAATCCGCTCGACGCGAGGGAGCGACGATCCGAGCTACGGCTTCCTCATCCACCGCAAATGGGGCGATCCGGCATGAGCCCGCAAGAAGTCGCCGCCCAAGTCGCTGATCGTCTGGCGATCACCGACAAGCTCTATAAATACTGCCGCTCGGTTGACCGGCTCGATGTGCCGCTGGGGCATACGGTGTTCCATGAAGATTCGGTCGTCGACTTTCCGACATTCAAGGGCACCGGGCGCGGTTGGATCGATTTCATCTGCGTCGAGCACCTGAACTTCCTCCACCATTCGCATCAGGTGACCAATGTCGTGATCGACCTGCACGATGCGACCCACGCGGGCAGCGAGGCCTATGTCACCGCCAAGCTGCGTCAGATGGACGGCGAGCGGTTGATCGAGCGCGAATTCTGCGCGCGCTATGTCGATCTGTGGTCGAAACGAGGCGAGGAATGGGCGATCGACCGGCGCGATTGCCTCGTCGATTTCAGCAGCCTGCGCGAAGTCACCTCGCTGGGTCAGGCGGACAATGCCGCCCGCGACCGCTCTGATCCTTCCTATTCAGTCCTGAAAGGCCTGTAATGCGCCAGATCCACACCACCCTCTCCTTCGACATGCGCGCGCCCGACTGGGGCACACCGGCTGCCGAGCTCTATCCCGCGGCAATCGAAATGGCCGCTTTTGCCGACAAGATCGGCGTCACCAGCATCAACCTGATGGAGCATCACGGCTCGGAGGACGGCTATCTGCCGCAGCCGTTCTCGCTGTGCGCGGCGATGGCATCGGTGACCAAGGCCATCCAGTTCAGCCTCGGCGCGGTGATCCTGCCGCTCCACGATCCGGTGATGGTCGCTGAAAAGCTGGCGATTGCCGATCTGCTTACCAAAGGCCGGGTGCGGGTGATCCTGGGCGCGGGCTATGTCCCGTTCGAATTCGCCATGTTCGAAAAGTCGCTGAAAGACCGCGCGAAGCTGATGGACAAGGGCCTCGAGATCATCCTGCGCGCGCTGAAGGGCGAACGCTTCGAGATCGACGGCCGCCCGGTGTTCATCCGCCCGCTGCCGGTCACCACGCCCGAAAACCTGATCCTGGTCGGCGGCGCGGTGGCTGCCTCGGCGCGGCGCGCGGCGAAGTTCGATGTCGGCTTCGGACCAATGAAGGACGAAGTGGTCGATATCTACCTCGCCGAATGCGAGAGGCTGGGCCGCCCGCCACGCCAGTATTTCCGCCCCAAGCCCGGCATGCCGTTGGCGATCCACTTGTGCGAAGACCCCGACCAGGGCTGGGCGGCAATCGAGCGTCATGCCGTCCACGTCATCACCGAATATGCCAAATGGGCCGCGCTGGAAGGCGATGGTTCCAATTCACCGTTCAAGGGCCTCACTGATCCCGCCGTGCTGCGCCACGCCGGGCTGTTCGCCGCCTGGACTCCGGAAATGCTGCTGGCCCGCGTGCCGAGCGTCGAGGACCGCCAGTCGATCGGCTTTCAGCCGCTGCTCGGCGGGCTCGATCCGGCGGAGGGCTGGAAGAGCCTGAAGCTGCTCGAACAGACCATGCCTGAACTGAAGGCGGCGATTGCCGCGCTGGAGTGATCCGATGAACGATATTGCGAAAGACGTTGAACGTCTGCTCGCCATCGAGGCAATCAAGCAGGTGAAGGCCAAGTATTTCTGGGGGCTAGACCACAAGGACTGGGACTTGTGGAGCCGCGAGGTCTGGGCGCCCGACGGCGAACTGCATGTTCCCGAATTCCGCGATGAGCCCTTCGTTGGCTTGGACGCAGTCATCGCCTATGTCAGCGATGCGACCGGCGATCAGGTCTCGGTGCATCATGGCCACATGCCGATCATCGAGTTTACCTCGGACACCAGCGCCAGGGTCATCTGGGCGATGGAGGACCGGCTCTACCGCACCAAGGATTTCCCCCTCCACGACGGCAGCACTTTTCTGCACGGCTGGGGGCACTACCGCGAGACCTATGAAAAGCGCCCCGAAGGCTGGCGGATCAAGGCCTCGCAATTGACACGGCTGCGCGTTGAAATGACAAGGCCCGAATAGGGGAAAACCATTATGGCCTTGCGCAAATCCGTGCTGCTCGCTGCTTCGCTGCTCGGCGCATCGCCGCTTGCCGCCCAGACCGCCCCGGAGCCGCCCCCTGCCGCCCCTGCCCCGCAGCGCGAAACGCGCCCCAATGTGCTGATCTGGATGCTCGACGATGTCGGCTTTGCCCAGCTCTCCAGCTACGGCGGGCTGATCGACACCCCCAACATCGACCGGGTGGCGGCGATGGGTCTACGCTATTCGAACTATCACACCGCGCCGGTCTGCTCGGCTTCGCGCGCCTCGTTCCTTTCGGGCCGGATGCCCCACGCCATCGGCATGGGCAACCACGCTGCGACCGCGCGGCCCTATCCGGGCTATGACGCCCGCATCCCTGCCTCCGCCGGCAGCCTTGCCGACAACCTCAAGGCCGCCGGCTATGCCACGGTGGCGCTCGGCAAATGGGACCATTTGCCGAATGAGGAGGCAACCCCCGCCGGGCCGTTCAACCAGTGGCCGGTGGGGCAAGGCTTTGAGCGCTTCTATGGCTTTCTCGCCGCCGATACCGACAACTGGCACCCGCTGCTGGTGCGCGATCAGACCCCGGTGCAGCGCCCGCCCGCACCCGGCTATCACCTCAACAAGGACCTCGCCGACGAGGCCATCGCCGCGATCCAGAGCCGCTATTCCGCGTCCGAACCGCGGCCACTGCTGCTCTATTGGGCCACCAGCACCGCCCATGCCCCCCACCACGCCCCGGCAGACTGGATCGCCCGCTATCGCGGCAAGTTCGACATGGGCTGGGACCGGATGCGCCAGGACTTGCTGTGGCGCGAGAAGAAGGCAGGCGTCGTCGCGGCCGGTGCCGAGCTGGCGAAACGCCCGGACGCTGTGCCCGCCTGGGACAGCCTCACCGGCGATCAGAAGCGGCTCTACACCCGGCAGATGGAAGTCTTCGCCGGCGCGCTGTCCTATGCCGATGCCCAGTTCGGCCGCATTCTCGATGCGCTGAAGGCCTCCGGCGAGCTCGACAACACGATCATCGTGATCACCTCGGACAACGGCGCCAGCGCCGAAGGCGGCGAGAACGGCATGTTCACCGAGGCCATGCTTGGCCGGGGCCGGCAAGCCACGCTCGCGGAAAACCTGCGCTTTTATGATCGCTGGGGCGGCCCGGAAAGCTATCCGCACTATGCCATGGGCTGGGCGGTGGCAGGCAACACGCCGTTCCGCTATTTCAAGCACACCGTCCACGAAGGCGGCACCCGGGTGCCGCTGATCGTCGCCTGGCCTGGCCGCATCGCCGCGCGGGGCGAACTGCGACGGCAATTCGTTCACGTCAGTGACGTGACGCCGACGATCCTTGAGGCCACCGGGGTGCCGCTCACCGGCACGGTGCGTGGGGTGCGGCAGAGCCCGATGGACGGCACCAGCTTCTTCTATTCTTTCACCCAGCCCGACGCGCCCAGCCGCAAGGGCCCGCAATATGTCGAGATGTATGGCAACAAGGGCCTGTGGGCAGACGGCTGGTCGCTGGTCACCAGCCACCGGCTGACCCCTTGGGAAATGACCACCATGCGCCCGATCACCGCACCCTGGGAGCTCTATAACCTCGCCGTCGATCCCGGCCAGAACCACGATCTCGCCGCCCGCGAGCCTGAACGCGTCGCCGCAATGGAGCGCATGTTTGTGAGTCAGGCCTACCTCTACAACGTCACGCCGATCGGCAACATCGGCGAAGGCATGGCCGAGAGCGCCCGCAAGGCGCGCGCCGAATTCGCCCGGCGCGGCGGCGTATGGCATTATCCGGGGCGCGTGAGCAACATTGCCGGCATGATTGGACCGCCGGTGGCCCAGTTGGGCTTCACCATGCGCGCGAAGATCGACCTGCCCGCCGGCAGCGCCACCGGCGCGGTCTTCGCCGTCGGCGGCAAGCTCGGCGGCATCGCGCTCTACATCAGGGACAACAAGCCGGTGTTCACGCTCAACACGCTGGAGGGCGAGAACGTCTCGATTGGCGCGGTCAAGGCGCTGCCAGTGGGCGCGACTGATCTGGAACTGCGCTTCGCCCGGCCCAAAGGCCCCGGCGATGCGGTGGTTTCGATCAGCGCGGGCGGGCGCATGTTCGCCAAGGGCTCTGTCCCCGCCGCGACCTTACAGGCCTTCGGTGCCACCGAGCTTTTCGGCATTGGCATCGACAGTGGCACCGCAGTTTTGCCGGGCGCGGTGGGCGATGTGCCGCTGCCTGGCGAAGTGGGCGCAGTGTCGTTCGATTTCAATGAGGCGAGGTGAATGCAGGCCCCGCGCGACTATGAGCTCCCTGGTGGCCTCAAAGTCAGCCGCATCCAGCCGGCCATCGGCGCACGGGTTTCCACTATCGATCTTGCCCGGCCGATCACCCCGGCCATCGCCGAAGACCTGCGTACCGCGCTCTTTGCACACGGTGTGATATTCCTGACGGGACAGGCCGATATCGGCTTCGCTGAGCACCTCGCGCTCGCCGAAGTCTTCGGCAATCCCATCCTCGACGGCCCCGACCCCGCCCGCCCGCACATCACCCCGGTGCGCGCGAAAGCTGGATCTCGCGAGGGCACAGCGTCAACCTGGCACAGCGACGGCTGCTACATGGCCGCGCCGCCTGCCGTCTCGGTACTCCGGGCGATAGAGCCCTGCCTGTTTGGCGGCGACACCTGCTTCGCCAGCGCGGTGGCCGCCTATGCCGGGCTCTCCGACGACGACAAGGCCCTGATCGCGAGCCTGCGCTTCCGCTCCAGCCTCGCCGAACGCATGCCCAAGGACTACGGCCACTTCGGGTCAGCGGAAAAGTGGGACGAACTCAACGCCAAATACCCGCCAGTGTTCCAGCCGCTGGTGACAGTCCACCCGGCGACCGGCACCAGGGCGCTCTATTGCAACACCACCTGGTCGCTCGCGATCGAAGGCATGGACGCGGCGGCAGGCGACGCGCTGATCCAGCGCCTCGCCGCACTGTTCCTGCGCCCCGAATACCAGATGCGCTGGACCTGGGAGGCGGGCGCTATCGCCATCTGGGACAATCGTCTGGTCCAGCACTACGGCGTGCCCGACCAGACCTGCGACCGCTATCTTGAACGGATCACGGTTGCGGGCGGGCCGATGCTGGGGCTAACAGATTGGGGCCTGCGGGAGGACGTGGTGGCGTGAAACTGCTCTGGAACTGCCAGCGCCCGGCGCCTGAGCTAGCGCCGGTCACCGGCGCGCGATTGCCCATCAATTTCAGGTCCATTGCCGCGTCAACCGGTCGCGTTCCGCAATTTCCCCTAATCGGGATTGTTGGCGCCATGGCGGCATGATATGCTGGGACGAAGACAGGGAGATTCTTTATGAGTGACTGGCGCGCTGGATTTCAGACCCATGCGGTGAAATATGCCGTGATCGTCATGGCCGTGGCCAATTGCGTGGGCATCTATCTCGCGCATGACCGGCTGAGCCGGCCTTACGCGGGGCCTGCCGCCGGAAGCGCGGATGCTCCGGTCGAGATCGTCGATGCCGCCGCGATGATGACCGTGCCTGCCCTGGAAGATGCCGCTCCCACCCTGGGCATCGTTGCCGGGCCGCCGCCGTCCGCGCTCGCTCTCAGCGATGGCCTGCCCGAGATCGCGCCGCTGCCGCCGCTCAAGGTGGAAGCCGCGCCGGTGATCCCCAGCGTTCCCGCCCGCGCTGCCCGGCTTGGCCGCATGAGCGAGCCGCGCGCCGCCGCCCGGTTCCGCCCGGCGCGCGAGCAGACAGATCGCGGCTTCGATTCGGCCTTCACCCCAAACTATGCGGCGCTGACGCCTTATGACGGCACCTCGGAAGCATCGAGCCTGAGCGACATCCATCCGGAACTGACAGCTGCCAGCGCAGCGGATGCCCCCGCCGAGGACATCGCGGTAAGTTCGCTTGCCGAGACGAGCCCGGTTGACACTCCGGTCGCCGCAAGCGCAGGCGATGCCCCGGCAGCCGAAATGGCGGCACCAGCGCCCGCCGAACTGCCTGCCGCAGGCCCCGAAGCTGCTGTGGAATTGCCGACCGGCTAAACCCTATCGAGTTCAGCCCGCCAGCGCCGCCCTGATTGCGGCGATGGCTTCGGTTGCCTTGCCGCCATCGGGACCGCCGCCTTGCGCCATGTCAGGCCGCCCGCCGCCGCCCTTGCCGCCCAGCGCCTCGACGCCGAGCTTGACCAGTTTGACCGCGCTGAATTTAACGGTGAGATCGTCGGTGACGCCGACGGCTATCGTCGCGCGGCCTTCCACGACTGTCACAATCGCAACAACTCCCGATTCAAGGCTGGCTTTCTCATTGTCAATTAGTGAGCGGAGTCCTTTTGGATCGTATTCGTTCAACTCACGGCCTATGAACTCGATGCCATTGATGACCGCAACACCAACCGCGTTGGCTGTTGAACTACCGGCGGCCTGGCCAGTAGCTGCCATGATCGTAGCGCCACCCAGCGCCAGCGCCTTCTTCGCCTCAGCAAGCTCGCGCTCCAGCTTCTTGCGCTCGTCAAGCAGCGCGGCGACGCGCGCCTCCACTTCGTCGGGTGTGGTACGCAGCAGGCTCGCCGTGCCTTTCAGCGCCTCCTCGCGGCTGACGAACCACTGGCGCGCGCCTTCTCCGGTCAGTGCTTCGATCCGGCGCACGCCAGAACTGATTGCGCCCTCGCTGACAATCCGGAACAAGCCGATGTCGCCCAGCGCGCGGACATGGGTGCCGCCGCACAGTTCGACCGAATAGGGTTTGTCTTTTACCTGGCCCATGCTGAGCACGCGGACTTCATCGCCATATTTCTCGCCGAACAGCGCCATCGCGCCGGCCTCGATCGCCTCGTCGGGCGACATCAGCCGGGTGACCACCGCTTCGTTGGCGCGGATCTCGGCGTTCACTTCGGCCTCGACGGCCGCGATGTCTTCCGCCGTCAGCGCGACTGGCTGCGAAAAGTCGAAGCGCAAGCGGTCCGCCGCGACGGCCGAGCCCTT
>JANPOS010000013.1:0-14699 GCA_031428115.1 Novosphingobium sp.
CGCCAATATGGCCAATGATGCGACAGCGCGAGAAAGATCATCGCTCCTCATTGATATGCAAATATTCTTGCGCACCAGAAATCCCATCAACCGTCTTCAACATTGGCAAGCTTCGGATAAGCAGGCAAAGCCTGGGACAAGGTTGCCCGAACTTGCAAAACTCGATCTAGGAAAACACTGATGAAGAATCGCGAAGAGGCATGAGCTATCTGGGCGAATTCCGGCGCAACATCCGCCCGCTGGTCGCTGCGAGTATCGGCAGCGGAACCGGCCTGCCGTTGATTGCCTATACCAACAGCGTGTTCGCCCCGCATATCGTCAAGCAGTTCGGCTGGTCTCGCGCGCAATTCGCGCTGGTTGGACTGGCGATGCTCAGCACACTGTTTATCCTGCCAATTGTCGGCCGACTCACTGACCGGCTGGGCGTCAAGCCAGTGGCGCTGCTTGGCTCGGTCCTGCTGCCACTTTGCTTCGTCGGCTACAGCCTGATGCAAGGCAGCTTCGGCTACTTCCTCTTCCTGTCCGCTGCGGTGCTCGCTGTCGGCAGCATGACCAGTGCGCTGGTCTATACCCGGCTGATAGCGGAAAGTTTCGACAAGGCCCAGGGGCTGGCGCTGACAGTGGTCAACTGCGCCCCGGCGTTCCTGGCAATGGTGACCATGCCGGGACTGAACTGGATTATCGAAACATACGGCTGGCGACTTGCCTACATCGCGTTCGGAGTCTTCACTCTTGTCGGGGGCTTGCTGGCGAACCTGCTAGTTCCGAAAACCCAAACGGTGGACCTCAGCGTCCCCCAGCCGGTTCGCACGCTCGCCCCCGCGCGCGGTGATTTTGGCATCATCGTCAGGAGCCGGTTGTTCTGGATCATTGCTCTAGCCTTTTTTCTGTGTCTGCTGGGAACCCCGCTTCACGCATCCCAAATGAACATGATGCTGGTTGAAAACGGACTGACCATGCAAAATGCGGCCAATGTCGTGTCGATTTATGCCGCCAGCACGATTGTTGGCCGGATCGCCTGCGGGGTCGCGCTTGACCGTTTCCCGACACCCTATGTCGCTGCGGCATCGATGTTCCTGCCGGCCATCGGCCTGTTCATGCTGGCGACCAGTTTCAATACCTTGCCAGTGGTCACCCTCGCAATGATTCTGGTCGGCATCTATGTCGGTGCGGAAAGTGACATCATGGCTTATCTCGTGGCCCGCTATTTCAAACTCAAGGTCTACAATTCGACCTTGAGTTTGCTGTATTGCTGCACCTTCCTTGCGGCGGCGGGAGGAGCCGGTGGGATCAGCCTATCGCTTAAGCTGACCGACAGTTTCTCCCCCTTCATGTACGTCATATCCGGGACGATAGTCATTGGCAGCCTGCTCTTCCTGTTGCTGCCGAAAAGCCCGGACTTCGAGAAGATCGGATAGTCGGGCCAACTGGCCGACAGTTGCTATTGTCAGGGTGATGGGTCAAATTTCCGACCGGAATTGAGGAAGAGCCGATGGATCTCAGGCAAATGCGCTATTTTGTGGCGGTCGCTGAGGAGCTGCATTTTGGCAGAGCGGCGCGCCGACTGAATATTGCACAGCCGCCGCTTAGCCAGACGATCCGTCGGCTTGAAACCGATTTGGGGGTCGATCTGTTCGATCGTACTCGGCGCAGCGTGGATCTGACCCCTGCAGGGCGGGTTTTCCTGCAGGAAGCGCGCCGCACATTGATGCAAGCCGAACTGGCCGGAAAGATGGCCAGGCGCGCAGGTTCAAAGGTGTCCGAAGTGCGCGTGAGCTTCATCGGCCAGGCCCTGTTTCGTATTTTGCCGGAACTGCTTGTGCGCTATCGCGTGGCTGCGCCGAATGTACATGTACGCCTGTTGGAAAATTCGTCGGCTGAGCAACTGGCTGGCATCCTGGCGGGAGATTTCGATATTGGCTTCGTCAGTTCGGTCGGGGTGACACTGACCAGCGAATGCGATTCTTTGATTGTCGAGCGAGCGCCATTTGTTGCTGCGGTTCCTGCCGATTGGCCAGTGGCAAAGGCCAAGGCGATCAGTCCTGCCGACCTCGCCAGACTGCCATTCATCAGCCCTCCAAGGCAATATGCCGCCATGTCAACCAATCTTGCCTCGATGTTCCAGGACATCGGATTGATGCCGCAGGTGACGCAAGAGGCTACCCAGGTCAGCACTGTACTCAGCCTCGTAGGTGCGGGGCTTGGCTGCTCGATCGTGATGGCGACGGCCCTGTTGACGCGGGCGCACAATGTCAGCTTTCTCCCGCTGATTGACCACAAGCCGCTAGCGCAGTGGCAAGTGATGATGGCGTGGCACCGCGATCAAATCGGCGATCTTGGGAAAGATTTCATTCAATTCACATCGGCTCACGTCAGGGATAATCCACACCTGATCGATGGATCTTATCCGGTCATCTGATGAGTCAGGCGGGGTGAGGTAGTCACATCTTCCGCAACAGTTGGATGTGTGAATCGGAATAACAGCAAAAATACAAGAGAATGGGCCGCAATACTCGCTGAAGGTATTGCGGCCCCAGTTTAGGCTTATCCGGAAAAATAATCAGTACTTCACGACAACGTCGACTCCCAGAGTACGCGCCGACTGGTAGCTATTCGTATAAAGAAAGTTCGAAAACTGAAAGGGGAACAGCGAATCCCGGTTGTTAGTAAGATTACGTGTCCAAAATCCGATTTCCCCTTTGATCCGCCCCAGTGGGATATCGCGCAAGGCCACCCGTGTGTTGACGATCCAGCGAGCAGGGCTGGATTGATAGGGAGCGAATGCCGGAATATTTGTTGCAATGTCCGGATCCGTGATTGTCCAAGATTTGCCCTGGTAATTGGCGTCGATGCGGAACAGCATCGTCGCCTCGTCAAACAGGCGCGGCGTCACATATTGGGCATTGACGTTGCCAACCCAATCCGGGCTACCGATGGTGCGATATCGGGTCTGCCCCACGAGAAAGACAGGATTGACATCTTCCAGCTTGATATTGGAATAGCCAACCTGGCCGCCTATCGTCAGGCCATCAGTCAACCGCGCCTGCATTTCTATTTCGACACCCTTGGTCTTGCGCGTGGCGCCGTCGATAACGACCACACCCAGCTCGGGATGGCCGACCGTGGCGCCGCTCTGCGCGAACTGGTTGTGCTTGTATGTAGCCTGCCACAGCGCAACATTTATGCGCAAACGCCGATCAAGGATCTCTGTCTTCAAGCCGGCTTCGAAGGCCAGCACAGTTTCCGGCGCAAACAGGAGAGTCCCGACCGCACCGCCCGAAAGGAAGCCCGTCGAGACCTTGCCGTAGATCAGAGTGTTATCAACCGGCTTGTAATTGAGACTCGCCGAAAAAGTCGGCTTGGTAACCGAAAAGGCGCCGGGAATAGTTGTGGTCCCGGTAATCGTCCCGCTGGTGCGAGAGCCTGAAAAAGTGCCGCCCTGCTCAAGCGAAGTGACCTTCTTGTCGTGGGTAACCCGTCCGCCGAGTTGAAGATCGAGCTGCGGTGTCAGGTGGATATCGGCCTGCGCATAGGCGGCGTAGGAATTTGTTGTCGAGCGCGAATCCTGGACGTTGCCAAGCGGAAGCAGTTGGGGCAGCGGCGTGAATGCGGGATTGGGTGCAAAGCCCGGCAAGCCGCTTTCAAGGGCCTTGGACCAGTAATACAGCGCGCCGACGACCAAATCGACCGCTTTGGAGCTGTAGATCGCTTGTAATTCGGTGCTAAACTGGGAATTCACACCGTATGTCTGGCCCTCGTAGACCCCAAAGAAACTGCCCACTTGCGGCTGAAAAAACGCCCTTGTTCCGCCGATGATTGCCGCCTGGGTTGCGGCAGGGAACGAGAAGAAAGCGGCGCCAAACTGACTGATTGCCGCAAATCTGGCATAGGCGTCCGCAGCCCCTGCTGTGAACTCAAGGCCGTCAAGGCCGGCAATCGTGGTCGGCGCAAAAACGCGCGACTTGCGGTATGCGGTGATGTTCTTGAGCGTGAGGCTGTCGGATACCTGCAATTCAGTGGTCAGATTATGCCCTTGGTTTAGCTGGTAGCTATCCTGGTTCCAGCCATTGTTATAGGCATCCGGTCGCTGATTGCCGGGATTGAGGAACACTGGCCCATAGGCTCCGCCGCCTGCGGGCTGTGCGGCCAGAATCTGGGCCAGCAATGAACCGACTAGCGAATTCGTATTGAGAACAGGAACTGTGCGCGCTTCGGACGTGGCATGGCCGGTGGAATAATCGAATTTGTAGGTCATCGTGAAGCTGTCGGACGGCTGAAACCGGATTGCAGCGAAGAAGTTTTCCTGATTCTTGCTACCTAGCCATTTCGGCGAGGTTGCAAGACCATCGTTGGTGAACGGGTTGGTGCGATCGAATTTAGTTCCGGCACCCAGGTTGCGCACATCGCCGTGACGCTCGTCATGGACATAAGTGAAATAGGCGCTGAATGCCCCAATCTGCGGCGTATCGAAGCTCGTGCGGGTGCGAAGCTGGCCAAAATTGCCTACCGTAACTTCCTGCCGGAATCCTAACTGGCCCGTGGGATTGCGCGACACAAAGCTGATCGCGCCGGCCGTCGCATTGCGACCGAACAGCGTGCCCTGCGGGCCGCGCAGCACTTCGACGCGTTCCGTATCGGGAATATCGAAAATCGCGCCGCGGCCCGCGCCGATATACACGCCGTCGACATACATGCCTATCTGGCGATCCTGGCTGGCCGCTGACGCGGAGGATGAGACACCCCGCATGGAAAAATTGGGCGAGCCGTTGCCACCGGCATTAGCGCGGGCAACCAGTCCGGGTGCCAAACCAGTCAGGTCAGTCACATTGTGCACACGGTTGGTAACCAGTGCATCGCCGCCGATGGCGGTAACCGCGATGGGGACATCCTGAAGCCGCTGTTCACGGCGCTGGGCCGTGACGATAATATCTTCGACGCCGCCAGAGTTGCCAGCTTGCGCTTTCTCTTCGGCCGGAACCCCTTGGGCTGCCGCCATACTGCCATAGCAGAGCGACATCATGGACACAGTCCCCGATAGAAGCCACAGGCCGACATTTTTACGGTGCGATTTGATCTTAATCATCGAATTCACCTCCCAGGAGTAAATATTTTGACTTCGCCAATCTCTTTGATTTTGCGATATTATTCTTCAATTTTTTAGGGAGACTCAACATGATCCATGGCCAACTGGTAACAGTTCATGGCTCTGATTCTGATTGCCCCCCACTAGTCATCCGACGCGATTTACACACGTGGCCTTCAACCCCCCTCAGGCAAATTTTGAACCAGAATTGAGACATCGTCAAATATCGAATTTGATGCAATTGATATCTAAATCTTTATTACTAACAATGCATATTATAACTATACTTATAATTAATTTCCGCTGGCAATGCGATTGAATCTGACGCACTCCGAAGCGGAAATCGCTCCCCTGGGTTGCCCCCGCCCTTGAGCTGGACGAGATAAGGTAGCTGCTATTCAACCACTGGTTCACGATAGCGATGTCACGAGACGTCAAGACTTGGTGTCGTTCGGCGAGTAGCCGAACAACCATGCCGCCTATTGCGGATTCGCGCAAATCATCTGATCTTGAAAGGGACAGCCATGTCAATGCAAGCTGTCCTTTATCCAGCCCCTGGCGTGCCGCTCGCCCCCGACCAAATTGTTGACTACGACGTCTTCGGCGACCGGCTGTTCGAAGAGGAAGGCGACCTCCACCTCGGCCTTTATCGGCTTGGCGAGGAATTCGGCCGCGGCATTTTCTGGACCCCGCACAACGGTGGCCACTGGTTGATCAATGATTACGAGTTGCTGTTCGAGGCGGTTCGCACTCCGGAGATCTTTTCAAGCAACAACCGCGCGGCGCAGGATGGCGCGATGGTGATGATCCCGCCTATGGAAGGCGGCGGCGAGCCCCGCTTTGCTCCGCAATCGCTCGATCCGCCGGAACACGGCATGTATCGGATGCCGCTGATGAAGGCCTTTGCCCCGGTCAGGATCCTGGCGATGGAGGCCGGTATTCGTGCACTGGCCGTGCAACTGATCGACGATCTGAGGGGGCGGGGCGAGGCTGAATTCCTTGAAGCTGTGGCGGAGCCCCTGCCGGTCACCGTGTTCATGAAGATGATGGGTATGCCACTGGACCGGTTGGCGGAGTTCCGCAGCTGGATGCACAATATCTCATCCAGCGACGACGCGAAGCGCACCGATGCCTTTCTGAACATCGACAAGGCCATGCACGATCTTATTGTCGCTCGCCAGAACAAGCGCGAGGATGACCTTATCAGCCATTTGCTCGACAGCGATATCCGCGGCCGCCAGCCGGACATGGTCGACATGCAATCCTATTGCCTGCTGCTGTTCACCGCCGGGCTGGATACGCTGGTCAATACCTTCACATTCGGCATGTATCACCTCGCGCGCCATCCGCAGTTGCAGGATCGCATTCGCGCTGATCGGGCGCTGATTCCTGAATTCATCGAAGAAGTGCTGCGGCGCTATGCAGTTGCGATGCCTCCGCGGGTCGTGGCTCAGGATGCCGACTTTGGCGGAGTTCGGCTGACCAAGGGCGAGCGGGTGTTGCTGATGCTGCCAGCAGCGAATCTTGACGAGGCGGCATTCCCCGGCGCGCTTGAATTTGACGTCGACCGCGAGAACAAGACACATATTACTTTCAATTCAGGCCCGCACCGCTGCGTCGGATCGCATTTGGCGCGGCTAGAACTCAGGGTGTTCTTCGAAGAATGGTTCGAATGCATGCCGAACGTGCGCCACGATCCGGCCAATCCACCTACCTACCGCCCGGGACTCAATCTGACGATCTGCAAACTTCCGCTGATCTGGGAAGTGAAGTGATCTGAGCTTACAGATCGGGGATACATCCCGGACATCACCGACAGCACGCCGGCTTCACTGGAGGCAATTTCGCCACGATATCGCCTCTCTACGAACTGGACGTTCGGCACGCTCGATCATCGAAATTCCCACCCTGGAGGTAACAAAAGATGACTAGTCGAACATTTCCCCCGCCGCGCACGATCAGCAAGGAAGCACAGGCCACACTGAGCCTCCTTTATAGCCAGCCGCTAGGCGGAAATGGCTATCCGGCGCTGGACGATGCGGCTGGCTGGCAAGCCTCCGCCGATGCTACCAATGCCATGCTGCTCCAGATGTTTCGGCCCGAGGGGGCGAGCGACCCGTCGCCCATCGAACTCGGCGGTGCCCCCGCTCATCTCATTGACATTGCCGAACCGAAATTTGGGGCAAAACGTTGCCTTTATATGCACGGCGGCGGGCTGACCATTGGCGCCGGATTGTCGGGCGCCTGGATGGGCAAAGGGGTTGCAGACGCGATCGGGCTGCCGATGTACAGCGTTGACTACCGCATGCCGCCCGCATTCCCGTACCCGGCCGGCCTGGACGACTGCGTCGCCGCCTATCGCGCACTGATCAAGATTATGCAGCCCGAGGATATCGTCGTCATGGGGGTCTCGGCGGGCGGCTGCCTGGCTGGGGCAACGGTTCTGCGAGCACGGGACGAGGGCTTGCCGATGCCGGGAGGGGTTGTCCTTATCACCCCGGAGATCGACTTGACGGAGTCGGGCGACAGCTTCGACACCAACCTGGGCCTCGACGCGATGCTCAAACAGCGGTTGATGCCCGCCAACCTCCTCTATGCCGCAGGCGCGGACCTTGCCCATCCCTATCTTTCGCCGCTGTTCGGCGACTTTTCCAAAGGTTTCCCGCCAACGTTCATTCAAGCTGGCACGCGCGACCTGTTTCTCTCCAACGCGGTGCGTTTGCACCGCGCGCTGCGTGCGCATGCACTCCCTGCCGAACTCCATATTTTCGAGGGCATGCCACACGGCGGTTTCGGGGGCGCCGCACCGGAAGACCGAGAATTGAATGCCGAAGTCGCCCGGTTCGTGGCTGCACTTCCATAGCTGTGTTCAACATTGAGGATTTGCAAAAGCACTGACCTCCTTGAATTGGCCCTGCCGGAGCTGTCAGTCTAATGCGAACCGCTCTCCGTTGGACAGAGTCCTGCCTGCGGACGAATTTCACTCATGCAGCAAGGTTCTGCCACTCAGCCAGGGCGGCTGAGCGGCGCTCTTTGTAGGTAGCCGATACCGCGATCGCCAAACTAGCTAAGGCCGATCCGGTTGCAAATGCGCTGATGTCGATCCCGGGGATCGGTCCGGTCACGGCCTCGGCACTTGTCGCCAGCGTGGGTGATCCATCCGGCCTCGGGACCACGGCAGTTCGCTGCCTTCCTGGGCCTCGTCCCCCGGCAGAACTCTTCGGGTGGCAAGACACGGCTCGGCCGGGTCTCCAAGATGGGCAATGCCTATCTGAGAAAGCTGCTTGTCGTTGGAGGCCATTCCATACTTTACCATCGCACACGTCACACCGACCCGCTCCGGTGCTGGTCAAACAACCTGATGGCGACCAAACCGTTCAAACTGGTCGCTGTGGCCATCGCCAACAAACTTGTCCGCATCGTCTATGCGGTCATGACCACCGGCACATCCTATCGCAATGCCGCCGCCTGAAGGCCCACGGCCCAGGTAACGGCGACGCTCAGAAATCTCGGGTGACCATGAGGTGATGCGACACAACCGGACATAATCTGCCAAGTCCGAGGTACTGTCTGCGCAGAAAAGCGCGATGCTTTGATCAGGGCCAGTGGATAATCCCCACACCAAAAGGCCGAAGACATGACCGCACCCGAAACCGTCGTACACATCAATATTCACCCTTGATCGCAGGGCGCCGTCCAGACATGACAGGACCTACCTGACGAAATGCAGCAACGACTGAATGCTTGGCTGAAACCCGCGCCGCCGTAGTCACTGCCGCTAGCGGCTCGACGCTCTTGCGCGCTCCGACGCCTTGGCGCGAAGGGTCAAGACATTTGTGGCGATGCGCTTCTACCTATTGGGCGACGCCCACACTCACAAAAGACTGTTTTCGGAACGAATAGCAGCCCACGCGATCGTGGACGGAGACTAAATGTAGCGAAGCTACACTTGGCAACTTGGCCTGATGGAAATTGAACGGTGAACGATATGGCGGTGGGTATCGCTCAAATCCCTACCCATTTAGGGAAGCTCTGATTAAGTCGCCATGCCGCCAAAAATCGTGAGTCAAAACAACGGCGTGATTCCGGTGATACCGACTTAATCAGAGCTTCCTTAGAGGCTGATCGTGTTGTCGATTTTGACGTCTTCGGTGACCGGACCTCTTTTCCAGTAAGGAGATGTCGGTTCCTCCCATACCCAAGGAAGTTGATGTAAGTGAAATGGTTTAGCGGCCCGCAAGCGGAAAGTGCTAATTGAACAATGGTAGCAGGATTTATGAGAGCAGCTATTTTTACTAAGCCCGGCGCGCCGCTATTGGTTGAGAATGTCGAGATGCTGGAGCCCGGCTCCTCCGATGTTGTTGTCCGGCTCGGGGCGAGCGGCGTTTGCCACAGCGACCTGTCTGTGCTCCAGGGCAATGTTCCTTACGCGATGCCCGCTATCTTGGGGCATGAGGGAGCCGGAACTGTCGAATGGACCGGCTCGAGCGTCACGCGAGTACGGCTAGGCGACCGCGTAGTCGCATCTTTCGGCGCTGTGTGCGGACATTGCTGGCATTGTACCCACGCGGAGACACATCTGTGCAATTCAGCGATGATCGACCTCCAGACCGATCGGGCCTTGCGGTTGGACGGTTCAAAGGCGCGCGCGATGGCCGGGCTGGGGACTTTCGCCGAGGTGATGGTGTGCAACGAGGCCGCGCTCGTGCCGGTCCGCACCGACCTGCCTGACGAGCAACTCGCGCTTGTCGGCTGCGGCGCAACAACAGGCCTTGGCGCGGCTTTGAACACCGCTGCAATCGTCCCCGGAGCGACTGTCGCGGTCATCGGCTGCGGCGGTGTCGGGTGTGCGGTCGTCCAAGGCGCGCGAATTGCCGGCGCTGCGGAAATCTTCGTGATCGATCCGGTGGCGGGTAAGCGTGAAGCGGCGCTTAAGCTTGGTGCTACCCATGAAATCGACCCGGCAGAGGATGCTGTCGCTCAAGTTAGGGAGTTGACGGCAGGCCGCGGCGTCGATTTCGTGTTCGAAGCTGCCGGCGCGGAAGCGTCTTTAGCGCAGGCGCAACAAATGTTGCGTCGGGGAGGGACACTTGTCTGCGTCGGCCTGCCGCCGCCTTCGGCCTCATTGACCCTCGCGGTTTCGCAATTCGTATATTCTGGGCAGACGATCAAGGCGAGTTATTATGGAAACGCGCAAGTCCTGCGTGACTTTCCGCGGTTTATCTCGCTAGTCGAAAGCGGACGTCTTGATCTCGGTGCGATGGTGTCGCGTCGGTTTGCGCTCGATCAGGTCAACGACGCTTTCGCTGAAATGGTGAACGGAAGCGCGATCCGCTCCGTCCTCACGTTTTGAGGCGAGATGTGACGCGCAGGATGCGGCGAGAGACAGCCCGGATGGGCGGGAGCTGGCCATGACTGAGGTATGCATTGCCGGCTGGTCGCAGTTGACGCGGTTTCCGGGTGAGCCTCTGGCGGCCTGGTCCGAGGCCCTGAGACGGACAGGCGTCGTTCCTGCGAGGATTGACAGCCTAGATGTCGTATACTGCCAGAGTTGGCAATATGACGATCCTGCAAGGCGCCTGGCAGAGGCTGTCGGCGCAGAGCCCGGCCGCCTGTTCTATTCCGGCATCGGCGGCACGACTCCCCTCGTGCTCATAGCTCAGGCGGCGGAGCGAATCGCTGCCGGCAAGGCAGACGTCTGCGTGGTGGTGGCGGGGGAGGCGCTCGCTTCGCTGCGGGACATGGCGCGCAGGGCCGAGCAACCGGACTGGTCCTTCCCTGATCTCGATCCACAACCAATGCCCTTTGAAGCGCCATTCCAGCCCAGCGAGGTCGCGCACGGCCTGACGAACGCCTATTCAAGCTTCGCCATGCGCGATATCGCGCGGCGCGCGGCGCGCGGCACAGAGGTCGGAGCGCATCGCAAGTATCTTGGCGAACTCTTCGCCCCGATGACCGAGGTTGCCGCCAGAAATCCCTATGCATGGTTTCCGGAAAAGCGATCGCCTGCGGAACTGGTCGAAGTCGGACCCGACAACCGAATGGTCGCGTATCCATATACCAAGCGGTTGATGTCGATCATGGATGTCGACCTGACTTCTGCGGTCGTAGTCGCCTCGGTCGGGGCAGCTGCCGCCATGGGGCTGGACCATCAACCGCTGGTGCAGATCATGGGTTGGGCCAGCGCCAACGATCCTGACTATGTCGCCGAACACGCCGACCTGGCGAGCAGTCCTGCCATGGCCAAAGCGCTGAATGCCGCGCTTGAAAGAGCGAAAATCGGGATCGACGAGGTCCATCATCTCGACCTTTATTCCTGCTTTCCTTCGGCCGTTTCCTTCGCGCTCGACGCGCTCGGTCTTGAACCCGGCCATCGCCTTTCGCCCTTTACGGTTACCGGCGGATTGCCCTACGCCGGCGGTGCAGGTTCTGGCTATGCTCTGGGATCGGTCGCGCGCATGGCCGAGCGCCTTTCGCAATCGCCAGGAGAGACAGGCATGGTCACCGGCGTCGGCATGCACCTTAGCAAGCATTTCGGGATGATCATGCGGTCTGCGCCGACGGATTACCAGGGCGGTACGCAGTTCCAGCAAGAGCCGCCAGCCCGCCGCATCATCGACCATTATTCCGGTGCCGCACGGATTGCCACCTATACCGTCCTGTACGCACGGGATGGCACAGCAACCCACGCATTGCTGATCTGCGACATCGATGGGGCGACCCGCTGTTACGCGACCGCCTTCGACCCGGCCTATCTCGCCAACTTCGAACGTGAAGAATGGGTAGGGCGGTCTGTGCGCCTTGCCGGGGACGGGAATGTCAATTTTGCGTTACCCGAATAGCCCGCGGGGCTACGGGTCCTTCGGCTAATCGGGAAATGTCTATGAGTGAAATTTTGCAGGATTTGGCGGAAAACTACAGTATCGGGCGGCCGGAAATGGCGGAGCATCCGAACCGCCCCTTCGAGGTCTACGATATTCTGCGGCGCTCATCCCCCGTCAAGCGGGTCGAGAACCAGCCCCGCATCGGCGGGCCCGACGCATCAGGCTGGCTTTTGACGCGCTATGAAGATGTCTGGGACGTTTTCAGCGATGATGAGCATTTCTCCAGCATTGGCCTCATGGGCCATAGCGAGGACAATTCCATTCCGACCGGGGCGATTGCTCTCGACGACGTCGACCCTCGCGTTATGGCGAGGATGGCACAGCGGATTCCCATGCTCATGGATCCTCCGGAATTTCTGCCTTATCGCCGGATGATGACGCCGCTACTCTCGCCGCAGCGGTTGGCGGTGCGGGAACAATACACGCGCCACCTGGTCAACCAGTTGATCGACGACTTCATCGAGACTGGCGCTTGCGATTTTCACAGCCAGCTCAACAAGCCGTTACCGGGCATCCTCACTTGCGAATTGCTTGGCCTGCCGATCGACCAGTGGCGGTACTATGCTGACCCGATCGACGATTTCCTTCACCGCGAAGGACCGAGCGCCCTCATGGCGAAAAGTGAAAGCTACGAAGACAGCGCGTTCGCCAAGATGCAGGTTCCAGGTATGATGGGCATGCTCCGTGTCGCCGAGGAACGCCGGCGCGAACCACGAAGCGATATTATCAGCGAACTCGTGAAGAACACGCACGAAGGCCGGGAACTGAACGCCTACGAACTCGGTGCAATGCTCTCGATCCTGCTGAGCGGCGGTACCGAGACGACCACCTCCGCGCTGGGTAGCGCGCTCATCTATCTCGGGCGGAATCCCGAGCTGCGTGCTCAGCTTGGAGGGGACTCAAACGCCGTACCCGCCTTCGTCGAAGAGGTGCTTCGCATGTGGCCTCCGCTGATGACCTTTTTCCGCGTGGTCAAGAAGCGACGCGAACTGGGCGACAAGATGCTGGAACCAGGTGAGATCATGTATCTATGTCTGGCGTCGGCTAACCGGGACCCAGAGGAATTCGACGAGCCGAATAAGTTCTGTCCCGATCGCCAACCCAACCGTCATGTCACGTTCACCGTCGGCGTCCATCGCTGCGTAGGTTCGACCCTTGCACGTATGGAACTGCGCATCGCGATCGAGGAAGTCCTGCGCCGTCTGCCGGACTACCGGCTGGTGGAAGAAGAGGTGGTCATGACGCCGAACTTCCCCAGCGCCTATGGCTATCTGCGGATTGGAGCGCAATTCGAGCCCGGCGCGCGTGAGGTGAGCTGATCATGCCGGCGAAGTTGGCATTGCGACGACATTGGCATTTACAGGAACACAACAGATGAGTCGGCCGCTGGAAGGTGTCAAGGTTGTTGAGGTTGCCGGCTGGGCTTACGTGCCATCCGCGGCCGCCGTTCTAGCGGACTGGGGCGCCGACGTCATCAAGATCGAACCGCCGACGGGCGATCCGATGCGTGGCCTTGCCTCCGGCGGGGTTCGACCCGAGGGCCAAGTCGTTCCAGCGTGGGAAATGTTCAATCGAGGCAAGCGCACCATGTCTCTCGATCTCGCGCTTGAGCAGGCACAAGCAATCGTCCATGAGATGGTGGCAGACGCAGATGTGTTCCTCACCAGCTTCCTGCCCGCGTCGCGCCACAAGCTGCGGATGGACGAGGAGACGATCCGCGGGATCAATCCCCGAATCGTCTATGGGGTCGGCTCTGGGCAGGGCGCCAAGGGCGCAGAGAACGACAAGGGCGGGTTCGATGCAATCACATTCTGGTCGCGCGGCGGGCTCGCGGCGGTGGTCACGCCCGATGGTCATGAACCCGCTCCCCTTCCTTCGGGTGCCTTCGGCGATAGTTTGAGCGGCATGGCGCTCGCGGGGGGCGTGGCTGCGGCACTTACGCGGGCCGCTCGCACGGGCGAAGGCTCGATCGTCGACGGTTCGCTTCTAGGCACCGCGATGTGGTCGATGCAGATGGCCTTATCGCTTGTCTCGCTGTCAGGCGCGGTCGCCGCGCCGCGCATGACGCGGGCCAATGCGCTCAATCCCCTGGTGAACACTTATCGGACGAGTGACGGGCGTTGGCTCTCACTCTGTATGCTCCAACGCGACCGCTTCTGGGAAGGCCTGTTCGTTGCCCTGGAGCACAGCGACCTCAACGCCGATCCGCGGTTCGCCACGCAGCATGCGCGAAACACCAATATACGCGAAGCCATTGCCGAGCTTGACACGATATTCGCGACAAGGACACTCGCAGAATGGACCGAACGGCTGAACACGCAAGGTGGCCAATGGGATGTGGTTCGTCACATCTCTGAGCTTCTCGACGATGAGCAGGCCAAGGCCAATGGTTTCTATCAGTGGATCGAGTATGCCGATGGCACGCGGTTGCCGCTAGTGGCTAACCCGGTTCAGTTCGATCGGTCACCGCCGGCCTTGACGGCCGCGCCCGAATTCTGCGCTCATGGAGAAGAAGTGCTTCTGGCCATGGGCTGGGACTGGGATCGCATCCTCGACGCAAAGAATTCTGGAGCGCTGATCTGACGGGGCTTATACCAAGTCCCATTGAGGCTGACTCACGGAGGGGATTCCCACGTGGGTGATTTTCTGATTCAGGTTCGCAAGCTGAAGGAGGTTTGCGATGGCTGGAGCGATTGGGTTGCGAGGGGACCATACTGGCTCGGATTTGCGCC
>JANPOS010000014.1:0-11721 GCA_031428115.1 Novosphingobium sp.
GCCCACGTCAGGCCGCGCGGCGATCTGCCGGATCGCCTCGGCTATGGCTTCCAGCCCGCCGCCGAAATTCTCGCGCCGGTGGCTGGTGACGCCGATGATCCGTTTGCCCTTGAAGCGCTGCTCCACCTCGGCAATCCCCGATGTCAGCCAGGGCGCGGACGCAATCTTGCGGGTCACCCAGTGCAGCGCATCGATCACCGTGTTGCCGGTGACATGCACGCGCGCCGGATCGACATTCTCGGCGCGCAGCGCGGCGGCGGAAACCTCGGTGGGCGCGAAATGCAGGCTCGCCATAGTGCCGATGATCTTGCGGTTAATCTCCTCGGGCCAGGGATGATAGATATTGCCCGAGCGGAGGCCGGCCTCGACATGATCGACCGGAACCTTGCGGTAATAAGCCGCGAGCGCGCCGCACATCGCGGTCGCCGTATCGCCCTGCACCATCACCCGGGCGGGCTGGACCTGATCCATCACCTGCCCCAGCCCCGTCAGCAGCCGCGCGGTCAGCGCATCGAGGCTCTGATCGGGCTGCATCACGTCGAGATCGAAATCGGGCTTGATGCTCGCAATATCGAGCACCTGATCGAGCAGCCCGCGATGCTGCGCCGAGACGCAGACCTTACAGTCAAATCGCGGATCGGCCTTCAGCGCGGCGACGACGGGGAACAGCTTGATGGCTTCCGGGCGGGTGCCGAAGACGACGAGGATGGCGGCGGGTTTGGGCATGAAGGGCTTGCGCTTAGCAGGTGGGAGTTAACCATGGGATAAGGCATTCGGGAGGGCAATGGTCCGCAAATGCCCCTTTCGATTGCAATTTCCCGCAAAGCCCCTATATCGGGCAGGCTTACGTCGCATGCGACGGATACTCTGGGTTGCCTTTGGCTCCCACCTGTCCCTTTCTAGCCTCTCAAAGCCGGGATGTGCCGCTGTTGGCGCATGCCCGTCATTCATGGGACAAAGGATACCCATTATGACTATCGGAACCGTTAAATTCTTCAATCCCGACAAGGGCTTCGGCTTCATTGCGCCCGATGGCGGCGGCGACGATGCCTTCGTGCACATCTCGGCCGTGGAACGTGCCGGCATGCGCACGCTCGATAAGGACCAGCGCGTGTCCTACGACCTCGAGAAGGACCAGCGCGGCAAGACCTCAGCGGTCAATCTCGCAGCTGCCTGATTGAATATGGGGGTGCGGGCGGCCTTGCGGCGGCCTGCACCCCTGCATTTCCCCTCGATCTTTCCCACACTTCTCACGACCACAGGAGGCCGAACATGGCCGATGGCACCATTCGACCGTTCCTGATCAACCAGGACACCGAAGGCAATTACCGGCTGACGCTGCGCACCACCCGGTTCAATTCGCAAGGCTATCCCCTGGTCGACGTTGCACTGCACGACGAGCTGTTCAAGACAGCCGCCAACGCCAAGGCATATGCTCGCGACAATTTCGGCGCCAAGCCGGGCGAATACGCTACCAAGTAGCGCATGTGCGGCGGCGGCGCTGCTGCGCCCGCGCATTAACCACAAAACAACAGCCTTGGCCTTAAAGCGCTGGAAATCCCGCGCCCGGAAGGCCATGCATTGACCACGATGTTTCCACCCGAAGATGCCGACAGATCCGCGCCCGCAGCGTTCGATGCCAGCTTGCCCCTGCGCGTTGCGGTGCTGGGGCTGGGCTATGTCGGCCTGCCCCTCGCAGTTGCGCTGGCCGGCAAGTTCGAGACCATCGGCGTAGACATCGATGCACGCCGGATTGCCGAGCTCGAGACCGGGCATGACCGCACCGGCGAGATCGAGCCTGCCCGGCTGGCCGCCAGCAGCCTTGCGCTGACAGGCGATCCAGCCGCTTGCCCGCCCGCCGATTTCTACATCGTCACCGTGCCGACCCCGATCGACACCGCCAACCGCCCCGACTTGCGGCTGATCGAAGCCGCCAGCCGCACCATCGGCGCGCTGCTGCCCGCTGCGCTGGCCGAAGGCCGGGTGCCGGTGGTGGTTTATGAAAGCACGGTCTATCCCGGCGTGACCGAGGACATCTGCGCGCCGATCCTCGAGGCCTGCTCGGGGCTGGTCTGCGGCAAGGACTTCTTCCTCGGCTACAGCCCGGAGCGGATCAATCCCGGCGACCGCGAACACACCATCGACAAGATCGCCAAGGTGGTCTCTGGGCAGACGCCCGAAGTGCTTGACCGCGTCGCCGATCTCTACAGCGCGATCACCAGCGGCGGCGTGTACCGCGCGGCCTCGATCAAGGCCGCAGAAGCCGCCAAGGTGATCGAGAACGCCCAGCGCGATATCAACATCGCCTTCATGAACGAGATCGCGCAGATCTTTTCGGCAATGGACCTTTCAGTGTGGGACGTGCTGGCCGCAGCGCGGACCAAGTGGAACTTCCTGCCGTTCGCGCCCGGCCTCGTCGGCGGCCACTGCATCGGCGTCGATCCCTATTACCTCGCCACCCGCGCCGAAGAGCTGGGGATCGATCCCCGGGTGATCCTGGCCGGGCGCGGGATCAACGATACCATGGCCGGCTGGGTGGGGCGCAAGCTGCACGAACGGCGGGGCGGCAAGCCCGGCTCGGTGCTGATGCTGGGGCTGACGTTCAAGGAAAACATCCCCGACCTGCGCAACAGCAAGGTCGCTGATCTGGTGACGACGCTGGCGGAACTAGGGCACACGGTGACGGTGCACGATCCGCATGCCGATGCGGGCGAAGCGGCACACGAATACAGCATCGCATTGGCCGGGGATGCACTGCAAGGTCGCTACGACATGGTGGTGCTCGCCGTGGCGCATACGGAATATCTGACACTGGGCGGGGATGCCTTGCGCGCGCTGCTTAATGATGGCGGCACGCTGGCAGACCTCAAGGGGCAACTGGGCGCTGCGGTGGACTGGACGCTTTAAGTGCCAAAACCGCTCGTGCTGAGCTTGTCGAAGCACTGTTTTCCTTCGAGCGGCACAGCAAAGAACGGTCCTTCGACAAGCTCAGGAGAGCGGAGATTGAGTAGGTCATGAGAGTTCTCGTCACCGGCGCGGCCGGTTTCATCGGCTACTCGGTTGCCATGCGCCTGCTGGCGCGCGGCGACAGCGTGATCGGCGTCGACCTCGTCAACGACTACTACGATGTGCGCGTGAAAGAGGCGCGGATCGAACGGTTGCGCGCGGCAGGCGGCAACCGCTTCGCTTTCCTGCGCCAGGACTTTGCCGACTATCCCGCGCTGACCAGGGCGCTCGAAGGCGACCAGTTCGACCGCATCGTCCATCTCGGCGCGCAGGCCGGCGTGCGCTATTCGATCGAAAACCCCCACGCCTATGTCCAGGCCAATCTCGTCGGGCACCTCAACATGCTTGAAGTCGCCCGCCACCGGGGGCTGGCGCATATGGTCTATGCCTCAAGTTCCTCGGTCTACGGCGGCAACAGCAAGCTGCCGTTTGCGGTCGAGGACCGGGTCGATCATCCGCTCTCGCTTTATGCCGCGACCAAGAAGGCCGACGAGCTGATGAGCGAGACTTACGCCCACCTCTATCGCCTGCCACTGACCGGACTGCGCTTTTTCACCGTCTATGGCCCCTGGGGCCGGCCAGACATGATGATGTGGATCTTCACCAAAAAGATCATGGCCGGCGAGCCGATCCCGGTGTTCAACCACGGCGACATGTGGCGCGATTTCACTTATGTCGACGATATTGTCACCGGCGTCGTCTCGTGCCTCGATAACCCGCCGCCTGACGACGGGCTGGAGAAAGCCGGCGGCAGTTTCAAGCCGCACCGGCTCTACAACATCGGCAATAACAAGTCAGAGCATCTGATGAAAGTCGTCGAAATTCTCGAAGCTGAATGCGGGAAGAAGGCGGAAATCGAATATCTGCCGATGCAGCCGGGCGACGCGCGCCAGAGCTTTGCCGACATCACCGCGATCAGCCGCGACCTCGGCTTTGCGCCGACGACTTCGATTGACGTCGGTGTCCCCAACTTTGTGCGCTGGTACCGGGAATACAACAGGGTCTGACCCTTGCCGCATTGCGCGCCATCGGCAATCAATCGCGCATGGCGATTCTCAGCGACAAATGGATACGGGAGCAGGCGCGCTCCAGCGGCATGATCGAGCCGTTCGTCGAGAGCCAGCGGCGCGAGGGCTGCATCTCCTATGGCCTCTCGTCCTATGGCTATGATGCAAGGGTGGCCGACGAGTTCAAGATTTTCACCAACGTCAATTCCTCGGTGGTGGACCCGAAGAATTTCGATCCCGACAGCTTCGTCGACCGCAAGACCGATGTCTGCATCATCCCGCCCAACTCATTCGCTTTGGCGCGCACAGTCGAATATTTCCGCGTGCCGCGCGATGTGCTGGTGATTTGCCTCGGCAAGAGCACTTATGCGCGCTGCGGCATCATCGTGAATGTCACGCCCTTGGAGCCGGGCTGGGAAGGCCATGTCACGCTGGAATTTTCCAACACCACCCCGCTGCCCGCCAAGATCTATGCCAACGAGGGCGCCTGCCAGTTCCTGTTTCTCCAGGGCAACGAGCCGTGCGAAGTCAGCTATGCCGACCGCGCGGGCAAATACATGGGCCAGAAGGGCGTGACGCTGCCCAAGCTATGAACCTCGACGACCTGTTCGCCCGCGAGGCAATCCGCGCGCTGATGGCCCGCTGCACGCAGGCGGGGGATAGCCTGCGGGCTGAGGACTATGCCGGCTGCTTCACCGAGGACGGCAGCCTGCAAACCGAAATGACCGGCGGCGGCCACGGCCTCGATCTGAAAAACCGCGCCGAGATTCTCGCGTGGCAGACCGCGATGCGCGAGCCGGACAAGGGCATGGGCCAGTCCGCCGCCGTGCCGCTGAAATTCGCCCGGCACAACCTCACCACCTGCCAGATCGAACTGACCGGGCCAGACAGCGCAAAGGCGCGGACCTACTGGTTTGTGCACACCAACGCCGGCCCCGATCATGCTGGTATCTATCGCGATACCTTCCGCCGGGTGGACGGCGAATGGCTGATTACGGCACGGCGGGTGAAGACAGAATGGGCCGCTGAGAACAGCCTGATGGTGCCGCAGGGGAGCAGGCCGGGACAGGACTGAGCCGAAGCTAACGTCGAGGATTTGCACACCGTTAACCGGCTTGATGTAAGTCATGCATTGCCATGATTGCCGATCTCATCGCTCTTGCCGACAAACCGCTGCTCCTGCTGGTCGTGCTCGCAACTGGCGCAGCGATTGGAATTGGCGTGGAGCGATTCGTTGAAGGTCAGAAACAGACCGAGCGCCGCGCCTATTGGCAGGGCCGCAATTCCGTCAAGGGCCGCGCCGGCAAGGATCGACCTGGCAATTCCTCCAGTGTGGCCATTTCCCCATCCGCTTCGCCATTGCCGGATGCAGCCGACCAATTGCGCACAGTCATGGCGGCCAGTTTCAATGCTCGCCCCTTACTCAACAAACCCGAACGCCGCGTGCTAGCCCACCTCGACCGCATCCTTGCCGATGATACGCCTGGCTGGCGTGCCATGGGCCAAGTCTCTTTGGGCGAAATCCTCGCCAGTGAGGACAAGGCTGCCTACCTCGCTGTGAATTCCAAACGCGTTGATCTGTTGATTGTCGATGCGGACTGCCGCCCCCTACACGCCGTCGAATTCCAGGGCGGTGGGCATTATCAGGGATCTGCCGCCGCGCGCGACGCGGTAAAAAAGGAAGCCTTGCGCCGCGCTGGCATAGGCTATGTCGAGGTCGCCAGCGGCGATACTCCGTCCGAACTCAGGGCCGTAGTGCGCAAGCTGGCCGGACCTGCATTGGCAGAATCGGCTTGATCACAACGCCGCGATCAGCCCGATCGTATCGTGATCGAGCATCGCCGAGGAAAACCGCGCGGTGTATGCCGTGTTGATCGCTTCGGGCTGGAATTCTGACCCATTGACCAGGAAGATTGCATAGCCGTTGGCCAGAAACACGCCGAACTGGTGCATGAAATCATCCAATGAAGGCGCCGCGACGCCGCAGCGGATCAGCTCGTCCCGGTAATGCCCGACCAGCGCCCGTTCATTGGCCCGGCGCACCGGCACATCGAGCGCGCCGGTCACATGGTAGCATATCTCATACATCGCCGGGGCGAGGTGCGGCAGCGAATCGAAGAATCCCGGCTCGCCGTCGGTGTCGATGTAGAGATTGCCGAGGTGGGTATCGCCGTGGATCAGCGGGCTGGGCAGGGTCCGCGCGAAGCGGCCCATGCGATGGAGCGCGCTGCGCATCCACTCAAGGTCATGGAAGCACACCGCAGCCGCCGCCCCGCGCGCGCTGTTCACATAGCCCTGCCAGATATCCGGCACGAGCACCGTGGCGAAATAGGTCGAATCGAACACGTTCGTCGCCCAGGGGAACTCAGCTGACGACTGCCACGTCATCGCATGGTGCCGCGCCAGCATGGTCAGCCGCCGCGCCACCTGCGCCGGGCTTTGCGGGCGCTGGGGATGGCAGAAGCTGGCCCCGCGCGCGACGAGGTCGTCCATAATGACGATGCCCTGCTGCGCCTGCTCGCTGTACCCCGCAAACCAGCAGCGCGGAAAGCGCAGCGACGTGCGCGGCAACACGTCGGCATAGGCGTGGACTTCCTGCGCGTGCATATAGTGCATCTGGCGTGAGTGCGGCTCGAACCCGCCTTTGAGGATAACGCGCTCGGGAATCCCCGCCGCCTTGCCTGCCGCGTCCAGCTCCAGCGCGATGCGCACTTTGGTGCAAGTACCGTGGTTCACATCGATCACTTGCGCGCCGAGCAAGCCCGCCTCGGGATGACGCGTGCGCAGCGCCGCCTCCAGCCATTCGGTGGTCAGCCCGGACAGTTCCGTGGGGAGGGGGAATGGATCATTGCTTGCCATGGGGGGCATCCTGCAAGCAGGCTCGAGCCAAGGCAAGGGATGCCGATTCGGTCAGGAGAGACGATGCAACCCCATGATTTCGATCCGGGCACCCGGAACCTGCGGCTTGAGCGCGACGGGCCGCTGCTGTGGTGCTTTATCGACCGCCCGAAGGCGCGGGGTGCACTGACCCCGGCGATGTATTTCGGCATCAAGAAAGTCGTGCACCACGTCAACGCGCACAACGAACTGCGTGCATTGATCATCACCGGCACCGGCGATGTCTTCGCCCCCGGCGGCGATCTGGGCGGGCGCTATGAGGAAGGCGACGCGCCGGTTCCTGCTGGCCTCGCCTATGAAATCCTGCCCTTCGTCACCATCCGCGAGAGCCGGGCACCGGTGATCGCGGCGGTCAACGGCATCTGCCAGGCCGGCGGGCTGCTGATTGCGATGCTGGCCGATATCGCGGTGGTTTCCGAGCGCGCGACTTTCCGGGTGCCCGAGCTGCTGCGCGGGATCATCGATGCGACTTATGCGGCGGTGCTGCCGATCCATGTCGGCATGGCGCAGGCGCGCGACCTGCTGCTCTCGGCGAAGAAGATCGATGCCGCCGAGGCTCTGCGCATCGGGCTGGTCTCGCGGATGGTGGCGCATGACGAGCTAATGGCCGAGGCGCGCAAGGCTGCCGTCGAGATCCTCCAGACCGCACCCGAATGCCGCGCCCACGTCAAACGCATGCTCAACCAGCAATATGCCCGGATCGACTATGAGACGATGTTCGTCAGCCTCATGAGCGAGACCAGCGAGGCGCGCGAGGGGATGACCGCCTTCATGGAGAAGCGCCCGCCGAACTGGATTCCGCAAGGGCTGAGCGCATGATCCGTCCCGCTGATATCGTCGACTCGCAAATCCACATCGGCCCCGGCGGGATCGCGGAAGCACTGGCGCAAATGAACGCGCTCGGCATCAAGGCAGCACTGATCGACGAATACTGGTTCTACCGCGGCGCGAACAACGAGCCGCACCATCTGCTGCAAGGCGGCGTTCAGCGCCCGGTGGCGCCGACGGCGGAGCTCGCCGCGCAGCTCCATCCGGACCGCTTTTCATACCTGCTGCGGGTGAGCGTTGCAGATCCGGAATATGCCAGCGTGATCCGCCAGGTGCGCGATGCGCCGGGCGCGCGGGCGCTGCGCATTGATCCGGGCATGTCGGGCGAACTGATGCAGGAGTTCGCCAGCGGCGGCTATGACCATGTGCTCGCCGCCGCCGCCGAGAATGACCTGCCACTGTTTGCTTTCGCGCCCGACAGGCCGGCGGCCTTCGCCCGCGCCGCGCGCGAATTTCCCGAGCTCAAGCTGATCGTCGATCACTGTGGGGTGTTCAGCAATTCGATGCGGACATCGTTCGCCAAGCTGCTGCCGCTGGACGCGGCGGCGCAAATGGCGCTGTTTGACGAAGTGCTGGCGCTGGCCGAATTTCCCAATGTCGCGCTCAAATGGGGGCATTCTTCCGGCATGTTCGACAAACCGGTGTGGCCCGGCGAGCAGCTGTGGCCGATCCTGCGCAAGGCCATCACCGCTTTCGGCGCCGAACGGGTGATGTGGGCGAGCGATTTTTCGGTCAATCAGCGCGGCGAGACATGGGCGGACCTGCTCTACGGGGTTGTCGGCGACCCCGATTTGACCCAGAGCGAGCGCGAATGGGTGCTGGGCAAATCAGTCAGGAAATGGCTGGACTGGCCAGCGGGATAACGGGAGCGGGACATGAAAGCAGCCTATGTCGAGAACGGCCAGGTCCATGTCGGGACCATGCCCGATCCCGTGCCCGGCAAGGGCCAGGCACTGGTGCGCACGCACTCCTGCGGACTGTGTGCTTCTGACGTCCATTTCCTCAAGGGCGGCCAGAATATTATCGACCTGTCGAAGCGGCTCGGTGGCCCCTATGCCCAGCTCGATTTCACCCGGCCGTTCGTTCCGGGTCACGAATATGTCGGCGAGATTCTCGAATATGGCGCGGGCAGCACGCAGAAAATCAAGCCGGGCCGCAGGGTCACCTCAGTGCCGATAATGCGGCAGGACGGCGCGCATCAGGTGATCGGCTACAGCCACGATTGCCCCGGCGGTTTTGGCGAACTGATGCTGCTCGACGAGACCATGCTTTATGAGATTCCCGATGGCATGCCCGATGACCACGCTGCGCTGATCGAGCCGCTGGCAGTCGGCCTCGAACATGCCCGGCGCGGACGGCCGGGCAAGGATGATGCGGCGCTGGTGCTGGGCTGCGGGGCGATTGGCCTTGGCGTGATCGCTGGACTGAAGCTGATGGGCATCGCGCCAATCGTCGCCGCCGATTTCCATCCAACGCGCCGTGCCATGGCAATCAAGATGGGCGCGCATATCGCCGTCGATCCGCGCGAAGTCTCGCCCTATGCGCCGCTGCCCGATTTCGGCAATCGCCAGGTCAATGTGATCTACGAATGTGTCGGCCTGCCCGGCATGTTGCAGCAGATCATCGAGAGCGCGCCGTTCGATGGTCGGATCGTCATGGGCGGCTATTGCATGGAGCAGGAGCATCTGTTCACTTTCGTCGCGCAGAACAAACGGCTCAACGTTCAGTTCGCTGGCGGCGAAGAGCCGCAGGACATGGAAACCGCGCTGCGGGCAATTGACGATGGCAGCATCGACATTGCCTCCTGGCTTGGCGACCGCATCGGCCTTTCGGGCGTCGCGCAGGCAATGGCGGAAATGTCCGGGCCATTGGCACCGGTGCGCACTTGCGTCGATCCACGGGAGCTTTAGACAGCCGCAGATGCTGAGAATCTATGACTCCCTGACTCGCGAGACCCGCCCCTTCACGCCGATTACACCCGGCCATGTATCGATGTATGTCTGCGGGCAGACCGTGCAGGGGGTTCCGCACTTGGGTCATGCGCGCAAGGACATGGGGTTTGACGTGGTGGTGCGTTGGCTCGAAGCTTGTGGCTATCGCGTTACCTATGTCCGCAACATTACCGATATCGACGACAAGATCATTGCCCGCGCGGGCGAACTCGGCGAGCCGCTTGGCCACTTCACCCAGCGGATGATCGACAAGACCAATGCCGATTACGCCGCGCTCAATTTGCGCGCGCCCGATCATGAGCCGCGCGCAACCGCCTATGTCGATGAGATGATCAAACTGGCGGGCGAGCTGGAAAGCGAACAGGTCGCCTATCATTCGGGCGATCTCTACTATGCCGTCCGCAAGTTCGAAGGCTACGGCAAACTCTCGCACCGCTCGCTCGATGATATGCGCGCGGGAGAACGCATCGAGGTTGACACCCGCAAGCGCGATCCGATGGACTTCGTGCTGTGGAAAGTCGGCAAGCCGGGCGAGCCCGATGACGCGGTCTGGCCCTCACCCTGGGGGGCAGGTCGCCCCGGCTGGCATCTCGAATGCTCGGCCATGGCGCGCGCGCTGTTGGGCCCGACCATCGATCTCCACGGTGGCGGCCCGGACTTGCGCTTCCCGCACCACGAGAACGAGATCGCCCAGAGCGAGGCGGCCAATCATGCGCCCTTGGCCAACTGGTGGATGCATGTCGGCCAGCTCGATACGGCCGGCGACAAGATGTCGAAATCGCTGGGCAATTTCACCACGCTCGAAGATGCGGTGGCGCGCGACGGCGCAGAAGTCGTGCGCTTCTATTTCGTCCGCACGCATTATCGCAGCCCGGTCAATTTCAGCGAGGCGGGGCTGGTTGATGCTGCCAGTGCGCTGGAGCGGCTGCAAAATGCCATGCGCTCCGTGCCCGGCGACGGCGCGGCGCTCGATTGGGACGAGGCTCACGCACAGCGTTTCCGCGAGGCAATGGACGAGGATTTCAACGCGCCGGCAGCGGTCGCGGTGCTGTTCGAGCTCGCCAGCGAGGTCAACCGGAACCGCTCGGGCGAACTCGCGCGCCAACTGACCGCACTGGCCGCAATCCTCGGCATCGCCCCGAAAGCCGCAGTGGCCGATCCCGAGGCCGCTGAAATCCAGACTCTGGTCGATGCCCGTCAAGCGGCGCGCAAGGCGAAGGACTTCGCGGAATCCGACCGCATCCGCGACGAGCTCGCCACGCGTGGGATCGTGATTGAAGACGGCCCCGAAGGCGCGAAATGGCGGCGGCTGCGCGCGGGCTGAATTTCAGCGAGAGCGTAGTGCTAGATATCTGGATCACGTCGTCATTGCGAGCGAAGCGAAGCAATCCAGGGTCGCGCGGCACCGCCCTGGATTGCTTCGCTTCGCTCGCAATGACGAATCATATTTTGCGCACGTAGCTCTGATTTCGGCAATGAAAGGCCCCGCCGGAGCGATCCGGCGGGGCCTTTCAATTTTCAGGCTTTGCGCGATCGAGGCTTATTCGGTCTCGTCGCTCTTCAGCAGGTAATCGCCCGCATCCGCGTCAGTGCCGTGGGTTTCGCCCTCGACTGCTGCCAGCGGATCATCGCCAATCGCGGCTTCCGGCCCTTGCGCCAGTTCGGCGGCATGCTCTTCGGCGGCCGTTGCCGGGGCGATGAGCGATTCCTGGAGCTTGCGATACTGCGCGCGCAGCGCCGCATCGCGGCTTGAGGCAGCCACGCGCAGCCGGTTCATGCCGGCACCAGTGCCCGCCGGGATCAGCCGGCCGACGATGACGTTTTCCTTCAGGCCGATCAGCGAATCCTTCTTGCCTTCGACCGCCGCCTGCGTGAGCACGCGGGTGGTTTCCTGGAACGAGGCCGCCGAGATGAAGCTGCGCGTCTGCAGCGAAGCCTTGGTGATGCCGAGCAGCACCGGCTTGCCGACCGCCGGCTTCTGGCCCGGTGCCAGCCTGGCGTTATACTCGTTCATTTCCTCGTAATCGAGC
>JANPOS010000015.1:0-139986 GCA_031428115.1 Novosphingobium sp.
TTGCGAGCGCAGCGAAGCAATCCAGCGCGTGTCGCATCAACCCTGGATTGCTTCACGGCTCTGCCGCTCGCAATGACAAGCCCGCGAATATGATCGAAACCGCCTTTGCCAAGCTCAACCTCGCGCTGCACGTGCGGCGGCGGCGCGAGGATGGCTACCATGAACTGGAGACGCTGTTTGTCTTCCTTGACGAAGGAGACCGGCTGACTTTCGCCGACGCGAAGGCCGACCGGCTGGCAGTCAGCGGCGAATTTGCCTGGGATTTGTCGGGCGCGGGCGAGAATATCGTCGTGCAGGCTTTGGCGCATTTGCCGCACGCACCGGGATGGTCGGTCGCGCTCGACAAGCGCCTGCCGGTTGCCGCTGGCCTCGGCGGTGGTTCGGCCGATGCGGCGGCGGTGTTCCGGATGGTTGGCAAGCGGCACGGCCTGCCGGATAACTGGCACGAGATTGCCGCCAAACTCGGCGCCGATGTCCCTGCCTGTGTCGAAAGCCTGGCCACCATCGGCCGCGGCACCGGGACCGAACTTGGCGCAGTGACCAACGACCTGTTTGGCACCCACACCCTGCTGGTCAATCCGCGCATTCCGCTCTCCACCGGCCCGGTCTTCGAAGGCTGGGACGGGCAGGATCGCGGGCCTTTGCCCGAAGGCACTGCCAGCGACATTGCCTTTGCCGGGCGCAACGATCTGGAAGCGCCGGCGATTGCCCAGTGCCCGGCGATTGCCCAAGTGCTGGATGAGCTGCGCAAGGGCGACACCTTGCTCGCGCGGATGTCAGGCTCTGGCGCGACCTGTTTCGGGCTCTATGCGCGTGAGGACGCGATGCTCAATGCGCTGGCGCGGATCCAGCGCAGCCATCCGCACTGGTGGACGATGGCGGGCCGGTTGCGGTGAACGATCCGCCTTATCGTCTGCTGGGAACCCCGCGCTTTGGCGGCATCCTGATTGTTGCGGACCATGCCTCAAACCGGGTGCCGGGTGACATCCAGCTCGGCATAAACCCCGCGCTGCTGAGCCAGCACATCGCGCTCGACATCGGCGTCATGGGCGTGGCGGAGCGCATGGCCCAGCGCCCCGGCGTCGCGGCATTTCTCGGCAATGTCAGCCGCCTGGTCTGCGATTTCAACCGTGAGGAACATGCGCCCGGCGTGGTGCCTATCGCCAGCGACGGCCATGCGATCCCCGGCAACAGCCTGAGCCATGCGGACCACGAAGCCCGGCTCGACCGCTTCTACCGTCCCTATCACGCCGCGCTCGCCGAATTGCTGGATGAGAGCCCGCCCGCGCTGATCCTCTCGCTGCACAGCTTCACGCCGCACCTTGCGAGCCATCCGGACGAACAGCGCCCGTGGCAGGTCGGCGTGCTCTACAATACTGACGACCGCGCCGCGCGCCTCGCGATTCCCATGCTGGCGGCAGATGGCCTCGTGGTGGGCGACCAGCAGCCTTATTCCGGCGTGCTGCTCAACGCGACGATGAACCGCCATGCCGAGGCCGAGGGACGGCCCTATCTGGGGGTGGAAGTGCGGCAGGACGGGATTGCAGATAGCGCCGGGCAAGCGGTCTGGGCGGAGCGGTTGGGGCGGATTTGCAATTTGGCAGCCATTTCCTGATTGGTAACCAGATGCTATATGGTTCTCACGGCCAAAAAAGGAACCAAGCGATGAACGCGCGCTTCACCCCAGAACAACCGACTGTCCGCATGCGAGTCAGCCCGTCGGGCAAAGTCCATATTCCTGCCTCGCTGCGCCGCGAATTGGGCCTGGAAGAGGGCGGCATTCTCATCGCGGTCCGGGAAGGCGGCAAGATCGTGATTACCTCGCTGCGCCAGCAAATGATCGATATGCGCGAAGAATTGGCACCCTATTTCAAGAATGACAGTGTCGATCAGTTCCTCGCAGATCGCAAGGCAGAGGCCCAGCGCGAATGGGAGGAGCATTGAGTGATCGCAGTCATTGATACGTCGGTCATAATCGCGCATCTCCAAGGGGAACCAGGTGGCGAGGCATTCCTCGACGCCATGGACGAGGGCAGCGCGATTTCAGCCGTCAATGCCGCCGAAGTGGTCAAGCGAATGCGACTGAATGGTGCGACGGATGAGCAGATTCAGCGCCAGATGAAGCGTTTGCAGCCACTGATAGTTGGTTTCGATTACATGCATCTGGTGCATTACATTGCCACCCTGCCCCACGCCAAACGCGCCAACCTCAGCCTCGCCGATTGCGCCTGCCTGGCGACGGCCAAACACCTGCGCCTGCCCGCGCTGACGGCGGACAAGGCCTGGGCGGAGATTGCGGGCGATGTGGGGGTCGAGGTTGTGGTGGTGCGGTGATCCTTCGACAAGCTCAGGATGATCGGGGTTGGGAATTGTCACTACATCCGCTCAGCCTGAGCTCGTCGAAGGCCTTGACCCGCCCCCCCAACCTCGCGAAAGCACGGATACCAAAGGAGTCTCCCCCCGTGCCGCACACATTCGACAAGTCCAAGCTCCCCTCCCGCCATGTTTCGGTCGGCCCCGAGCGGGCGCCGCAGCGGTCGTATTACTACGCCATGGGCATGACCGAAGAGGAAATCGCGCAGCCGTTCGTCGCGGTGGTTTCGGCGGGCAACGACTCCGCCCCGTGCAACACCACCCTCGATTTTCAGGCCGATATCGCCCGCACCGGCGTGATTGCGGCTGGAGGCACGCCGCGGCGGTTCAACACGATCACCGTCACCGATGGCATCGCCATGGGCCACCAGGGGATGAAAAGCTCGCTGGTCAGCCGGGAGGTGATAGCCGATTCCATCGAGCTGTCGATGCGCGGGCATTGCTATGATGCGATTGTCGGCTTTGCCGGCTGTGACAAGAGCCTGCCGGGCATGATGATGGCGATGCTGCGGCTCAATGTGCCGTCGATCTTCGTTTATGGCGGCTCGATCCTGCCGGGGCGCTATCAGGGCCGTGATCTCACAGTGCAGGATGTGTTCGAGGTGGTCGGGCGCTATTCGGCCGGGGCTTGCCCGCTTTCGGAACTGACCGCGATCGAAAAGGCCGCCTGTCCGGGGCATGGTGCCTGCGGCGGGCAGTTTACCGCCAACACCATGGCCTGCGTCGCCGAGGCAATCGGACTTTCCCTGCCGAACAGTAATATGGCACCTGCGCCTTACAAATCGCGTGAGGAGGTCGCGGTGGCGGCGGGCCGCCAGGTGATGAAGCTGCTGGAGCTCAACTTGCGCCCGCGCGACATCTGCACCCGCACCGCGTTTGAGAATGCCGCCCGCGTCGTCGCGGCCACTGGAGGCTCTACCAATGCTGCGCTGCATTTGCCGGCCATGGCCAGCGAATGCGGCATCGACTTCGACCTGTTCGATGTCGCCGAAATCTTCAAGTCGACGCCCTATATCGCCGACCTCAAGCCCGGCGGCAAATACGTCGCCAAGGACATGTACGACGCCGGCGGGGTCTACATGACGATGAAGACGCTGCTGGATGGCGGCTTTATCGATGGCAATCCGATAACCGTCACCGGCAAGACGCTGGGCGAAAATCTGGATGAAATTACCTGGAATCCCGACCAGAAGGTGATCTACGACGTGAAAACGCCGATCACCCCCACTGGCGGCGTTGTCGGCCTGCGCGGCAGCCTTGCGCCTGATGGGGCTATCGTGAAAGTCGCGGGCATGGAGCGGCTCGCGTTTCGCGGTCCGGCGCAAGTCTACGAATGCGAGGAAGACTGCTTTGCCGCGGTCGAGGCGCGGCAGATCAGGGAGGGCAGCGTCATCGTCATCCGCAACGAAGGCCCCAAAGGCGGGCCCGGTATGCGCGAAATGCTGGCCACGACCGCCGCGCTCTATGGCCAGGGCATGGGCGAAAAGGTCGCGCTGATCACTGACGGGCGCTTTTCCGGCGCAACCCGGGGCTTCTGCATCGGCCATGTCGGCCCGGAAGCGGCAGATTGCGGCCCCATTGGCTTGCTGCAAGACGGCGACATGATCGCCATCGATGCGGTGGCCGGGACCATCGAGCACGAGGTTCCCGAGGCCGAAATGGCCGCGCGACGCGAGGCGTGGAAGCCGCGCGGCACGGACTATAATTCGGGCGCGCTGTGGCGCTATGCGCAGAATGTCGGCCCGGCCTACAAAGGCGCGCTGACCCATCCCGGCGCGAAGGCGGAAACGCATGTTTTTGCGGATATCTAGCGCCGCGATTGTCGCTCTGGCGCTCACGGCCTGTTCGTCGGAGTCCGATTCTGCCGATCAGGCAGCTGCCGCCAGCGAAACCATGCCTTGCGCGCTCGATGGAGCGGCGGACTTCGCCCCGGTGTGCAAGGTGGAGCGCACGGTGGTGCCGGGCGGTACGATTCTTGTAATACACCAACCTGACGGCGGATTCCGGCGCTTCGAAGTGGAAGGCGATCTGGTGCGTAGCGCCGACGGGGCAGAGCCAGCCAAGGTTATCGTACGTCCGGATGCAACTGAAGTCACGGTCGGCGATGATCGCTACCGTCTCGCGCCACCTGCGCCGCCGGTCGATGCCACGCGCCGCTGACCAGATCCTCACCGTCGCGCAAATGCGTGCCGCCGAAGAGAGCCTGATTGCCGCCGGGACCAGTGTCGATACGCTGATGCAGCGCGCCGGGTGCGGGGCGGCGGACTATGTCTGGCGAATGGCCGCGCATGGCCGGGTGACGGTGCTGTGCGGGCCAGGCAACAACGGCGGCGATGGCTATGTGATTGCCGAGGCGATCCGGGCGCGCGGGGGGCAGGTCAGCGTCATCGCCGCCCTCGCGCCGAAGACCGACGCGGCGCGCAATGCACGGGCGCTCTATCAGGGCGAGGTGCTGGCACCGGACGGCAATCCCCATGGCGATGTGCTGGTCGATTGCCTGTTTGGCAGCGGCCTGACGCGCGCCTTGTCGGCCGATCAGGCTGGTCTGCTCGCCCGGCTTGCTGCGAACCACCGGCTGGCGATCGCCATCGACGTACCGAGCGGCGTGCAGTCCGATACCGGCGAGCTGCTGGGCGGGGTCTTGCCGCGTTTCGCGCTGACCATTGCGCTTGGCGCATGGAAATTTGCGCATTTCCTGATGCCGTCATGCGCCGTGATGGGCGGGTTGCGGCTGGCCGGGATCGGCGTGGCGGCCGTGCCCGGTGCCGGCAGGGCAATTGGCCGGCCCGCGCTCTGCGCTCCTGCCCCGGATGCCCACAAATACCGGCGCGGAATGCTGGCGGTGGTCGGCGGCGCGATGCCGGGCGCGGCTGTGCTCGCGGCGCGGGCGGCACAAGGCGCAGGGGCGGGCTATGTGAAGCTGTTTGCTGAAGCCCGCGGACTTCCCGTGCAGCCAGATTTGGTTGTGGACTGCACGCCGTTGGCCGAAGCCCTTTCCGACCACCGCTTTGCCGCATTCCTGATCGGCCCGGGGCTGGGCCGCAACGCAGCAGCCCGGGCAAGGCTGGACGCGGCGCTGGCTGCGGGCAAGCCTGTGGTGCTGGATGCCGACGCCTTGCATTTGCTGCAATCGTCGCCAGCTCAGACAACAGTCGCCACGCCGCACGAGGGCGAACTGAAGGCGCTTGAGGCGACATTCGGCTGCACTGGTATTGGCTCAAAAGTGGCCCGCGCCGCCGCATTGGCGCAGGCCAGCGGCATGGTGATCGTCGCCAAGGGGCCGGACACGGTGATCGCCGCCCCCGATGGCCGCATCGCCTGCGCGCCGCGCGCATCGAGCTGGCTTTCGGTGGCGGGGACGGGCGATGTGCTGGCGGGGACCATCGCCAGCCGGATCGCCACCGGGGCCGAAGCGTTCGCCGCCGCTTGCGAGGGCGTCTGGCTGCATGGCGAGGCAGCGCGGCTGTGCCAGCCTGTTTTCACCGCCAGCCAGCTTGCCGCAATGGTCGCTTGCGCCTACGCGGCCTGCCTATGACCGAAACCGATGAAATCCTGCGCATTGCCGCCAAGGGCGATGGCGTCTCTGCCTCCGGGCGTTTTGTCGCCGGGTCCGCGCCGGGCGACCTGCTGCTGGCAGATGGCACGCTGCACCATGGCCCGCACCACATTGCGCCGGCCTGCCGCCACTTCGGCACATGCGGCGGCTGCCAGCTGCAGCAGCTCGACGACGCATCGCTTGGCACCTTTGTCGCCGAGCGCGTGGCCAATGCGGCGACCGGGCAGGGGCTGACGCCTGCGCGGATCGCCGCGCCGTATCTCTCGCCGCCCGGCAGCCGCCGCCGCGCTGCACTGCGCGCCGAGAGCAAGGGCGGGCGCATCCTGCTGGGCTACCGCGAGGCGCGTTCGCACAAGCTGGTGGATCTCGCCGAATGCCCGGTGCTGCTGCCCTCGCTGGTCGAGCAGATCCAGCCGATCCGCAAACTGCTTGCGCGCCAGGGGGGCAAGATCGCCGCTGATATCGAATTGGCCCAAGTCGAGCAGGGTGTTGATCTGGCGATAAAGGGACTGACGGTCGAAGGCCTTGCCGCAACCGAGGCCATGCTGGACTTTGCGCGCACCCAGGGCCTCGCCCGGCTGACGCTCGATCAGGGCTATGGCGCCGAAGCCTTGTGGGAGCCTGAGCCGGTGACGGTCGCGTTGGGCGCAATCAGCGTCGGCTATCCATCGGGCGCGTTCCTGCAGGCGACGGCTGATGGCGAGGCGGCGCTGGTCGCTGCTGCGCGTGAATGGCTGGGCGGGGCGGCAACCGTGGCCGATCTGTTTTCCGGCCTCGGCACTTTTGCGCTGGCGCTCGCGGGGCCGGCCAAAGTGCTCAGCGTCGAGGCCGCACGCGATGCCCACACGGCGTGCAAGGCGGCGGCGGGCAGGGCGCAGCTACCGGTCCATGCGCTCCACCGCGATCTGTTTCGCAATCCGATGGACCTTGATGAACTGAACCGCTTCGAGGCGGCGCTGCTCGATCCGCCACGCGCCGGCGCGCGCGAACAGGTGGCGCTGCTGGCAATGAGCCAGATCCCGCGCATCGTCTATATCAGCTGCAACCCGTCAAGCTGGTCGCGCGATGCCGCCACGCTGGTTGCGGGTGGCTATCGGCTGGAGGAATTGCGCCCGATCGGCCAGTTCCGCTGGTCAACCCATGTCGAGTTGGCGAGCCTGTTTGTGCGCTAGAAGACGGCCAGCGCAGCCCTGACCGTCAAGGCAATCAGGCACAGGCTGGAAAGCGCAAAGACAAAGAAGCGCAGCGCCACTTTGTTGATCGTTGCCTGGATCAGCGAATGGACCACCCTGAGGCCGACATAGGCCCAGGCAATCAGCGCATTGGTGCCATCGCCCGCGCCGATCAGCGCGAGCAGCAGCGCGACTGCGTAAAACACCGTCGGCGCTTCGTGCAGGTGGTTGTAATTGTGCGCCTTCCACTGGACTTGCGGCGGCAGCACAGTGTCGAGCGACGTCTTCGGCCCGCGCACCAGCGCATCCGGATCGACTTTCGCGGCGCTCATCGCCGGCAGGCGGGTGGCATACATCCACAGCCACATGACCATGGTCCAGCCCGCCAGCACGACCACCGGCTGCAATGTGCCCATGCCGATCATGCGACGACGCCCGGTGCGGCGGCAAGTGTTGCCATCAGCGCGCGGACGCCAAGAATGCCAAGAATGACGCTTGAAACCATGAACATCATCGCGCGCACCGGCACCCGGTTGACTGTGCCCTGCCACAGCGAATGAACCACGCGGATCGCGACATAGGCCCAGGCCAGCTGGACATCGAGCGCGCCGGCGCCTGCCAGCGCGAGGATCACCACCGCCGGATAGAAGATTGTCGGCTGTTCCATCAGGTGGGTGTAATTGTGCGCCTTCCAGTTGGTCCGGTCGGGCAGCACGCCTTCAAGCTGCACCCCGCGTCCGCCCGGTGGCCCCTTGCGCAGATCGACCCCGGCCTTGCCCATGGCGGAAAAGCGCGTGACGGTCATCCAGATCAGCACGATCAGCGTCCAGACGATCAGCGCGGCGGCTGGAGCGAGCATTTGGTTGAGCATTGGTTCCTCCCATGAAACGACGGGGAGACTGCTTTCCTGCAATTAAATTGTCAATCGCAACTTAGTTTGTGACGGCAATCACTTCGGCAAATGTCATCGCTGCGGCAATGCCTGCGTCGGCTGGGTCACCTTGACCAGGCGGTAATAGCAGGCTGGGCCATTGTTGGTCTGGCAATGCCAGCCGCGCCGCACGGCCTGGCCGCGCGCCTCGACACCCAGTTCGAGCCGGGGCGTCACATGGAAGTGATCCAGCCAGGCCAGAAGAGCTTTTCGCAGCGGCATGGGCAGGCCTTTGCTGTCACTGAAATCGACAATGTGGAGCGAGCCGCCCGGCGCCAGCACATCGAGCGCCTGGGCAATCACCTGGCGCCATTGCGGGATCATCGACAGCGCAAAGGAAAGCACCACCCGGTCGAAGTGGGTCCGTTCGAAGAGTTCCAGCGAATTGAATCTGGCGGCATCGCCGCGTGCCAGTGCGGCGCACTGGCCAAGCCGGGCGCTGGCGCTTTTGAGCATCTCGCCCGAAATATCGAGCCCGTACAGCCGGGTGCCGGGCCAGTTCCGCCCGATTTGCGCAAGGTTCCGGCCGGTGCCGCAGCCCAGTTCGAGCACCGACATGCCTTCGCGGCAATCGAGCTGTGCGATCAGCCGGTCGCGTCCGAACAGGAAGAATTTGCGCGTCGCATCATAGATATGGCGCTGACCGCGATAGACCGAGTCCATCAGCGCGCCATGATCGCCCGGCGGCACGGCCGGTGTCATCCGCGCAGCTTGTAAAGATGCACGCCGCCATAGATCGACGAGCGATCTGCGGCAGTATGCGCGCGCGATTCCTCTTCGGCATAGTTCCAGCGGTTGAGGATTTCGGGCGGCACCCGGCCCGGCAGCAGCGAGGGCTCGGCGGCAGTGCGGAACACCACTCGCGCGCCCGGGCGGGCGGTGCGCAGGATCTGCCCCCACAGCCGGGTCAACTGCGCGTCGTCCATCCAGTCCTGCGCGTCGAGCAGCAGATAGCGGTCGTGCGAGGCCTGCGGCTGCGCGGCGAGATGGTCGGTGTAGTTAGCGTGGAGCATTTCGATCCGGCCGATCGAATCCCGGACGATCTCGAAATTGGCTTCCTGCAGGTAAGGCGGCAGCGGGCGGCCTGGTTCCCGGCCATAGCCGCGCGAGAAGGCCTGCCAGGCGAAGTAATTGTCATTCACACTGAAATCGCAGGCCAGCTTTTCCAGGCGCTTCCTCAGGACATTGGCCATCTGCTCGTTGCCGGCCAGCGCGTCATATTGCGCCGGCGGAATGCCGAGCCCGAACAGCGAGGCGGGCTGGTCGGTCAGCCAGCGCACAAAGCGCCGTTCGAAAATCGGCGCGAGTTTTGCTTCGAAAATCTGCCGCTGTTCCTCAAGCGAACCGGCTTTCAGGATTTCACCCAGATCGATCCGGTAGAGCCGGGCCAGCAGGTGCGCGACGCCGATGAAATTGCCCAGCAGGCCGCGCTTGTAAATGCCCTCGCTGAAGCCCTTGATCCGGCGGCGACCCATCAGGTCGCGGCTTTCCCAATAGCGCCGGGTCGGCTCGTCGAGGTGGGGCGCGAGCAGGCGGTGATAGACCTCGACGTTCGAGGCATGGTCCGCGTCGGCAAAGAAGCGGCAGAGGTGCTCGTAGTCCGGCAAATGGCGGAATGCGGCAATCTTCAGCTTGTTGAGCGCGACATGCGCGGTGTTGAGATCGACTGCGGTCACCGATGCCGGGCCGGCGGTGAGATAGGACAGCGCATTGCAGCCGCCGCTGGCAATGGTCACCAGGCGGCTGTCTGGCTGGATATTGAGCGCGGCCATATCGACTGCGGGATCTTCCCAGATTTGCGCGTAGACCAGCCGCCGGAAGGCAAAGGCAAAGGCCTTGTCGAGCAGCCGCGAGGAGCGATCAGCGTCGCTGCGGACAACCGCGTGCTCGATCAGCTTTGATCGCGAGCCGGGCATCGCCTTTTGCATCGTCATCTCGTTATGTTCTCCGTAGTTGCTACTGCGCATAGCTGCCGCAGCTTGCAGTGCGGTGACGGTTTGGAGACACTTCAGTTGCAGTCCGCAGGACCGACGCGTTCGGCGGAAATGCGGCGATATGTTGTGAAGTCACGCAAGCGATCTATATGCGCGGGCCAGTGATGGCCGAAGGAGAAGCACGTTGGGCAAGGTTCTGGTGATCGGTGCGGGCGGGGTAAGCTCGGTCGCGGTGCACAAGATGGCGTTCAACCCCGGCATTTTCGGCGAGATTCATCTCGCCAGCCGGACTTTGGCCAAGTGCGATGCCATCGCCGAATCGGTCAAGGCGCGCTGCGGCGTGGCGGTCGCGACATATTCGATCGACGCCGAGGATGTGCCTGCGCTGTCGGACCTGATCCGCAAGATCGGCCCCAAACTGGTGGTCAATCTGGCACTGCCTTATCAGGATCTGGCGATCATGGAGGCGTGCCTTGCCACCGGCACGCATTACCTCGACACCGCCAACTACGAGCCGCGCCACGAGGCGAAGTTCGAATACAAGTGGCAGTGGGATTTGCACGAGCGGTTCCGCGAGAAGGGGCTGATGGCACTGCTGGGCTCGGGCTTCGATCCCGGGGTAACCAGCGTTTTTGCCATGTGGCTGAAGAAGCACAAGCTGAAGACCATCCGCCGGCTCGACATTCTCGATTGCAACGGCGGCGATCACGGCCAGGCCTTCGCGACCAATTTCAACCCGGAAATCAACATCCGCGAAGTGACCGCGCCGGCGCGGCACTGGCAAAGGACTGCCGGTTCTGGGGGCGAATGGGTGGAAACCCCGGCGCTGACCATCCGCGAGAACTTCGACTTTGAGGGTGTTGGCCCCAAGACCATGTACCTGATGTATCACGAGGAGCTGGAAAGCCTCGCGAAGTTCATCCCCGAGCTGGAACGCGGACGCTTCTGGATGACTTTCGGCGATGCCTACATCAATCACCTCACCGTGTTGAAAAACGTCGGCATGATCGGTATCGAGCCGGTGCTGTATCAGGGCCGCGAAATCGTGCCGTTGCAGTTCCTCGCCTCGGTGCTGCCCAAGCCCGAAACGCTGGGGGCGACCACCCGGGGCAAAACCAACATCGGCGACATTGCCACCGGCGAGGCGCTGGATGGCTCGGGTGAGCGGACTTTCTACATCTACAACATCTGCGATCACGAAGACGCCTATGCCGAGACCGGCAACCAGGCGATCAGCTACACCACCGGCGTTCCGGCGATGATCGGCGCAGCGCTGATGATGACGGGGGCGTGGGCTGGCCCAAATGGCGAAGGCGGCGTGTTCAACATCGAGCAGCTGGACCCCGATCCGTTCATGGCGATGCTCAACCAGCATGGGCTGCCTTGGCATGTCAAGGAACTGGCGGGGCCACTGGAGTTTTGATGTGGCTGGGGCCGCGTCCGAAAAGATCTTACGCAGCGGCGGAGATTGCTGGCCGATAACGCGGTTCAGGTAGGGGAAGGTTGCGTTCTCTTGCTGTCTCAAGCCATAATTCAATGGCTGTCTGTGCCTCTGCAATCGCTTCTTGTGGCGAATCACCGTGTGCGGAGCGAGGCTTCAGGTCTGGCACGTCAGCAATCCAGCAAGCGTCATCGTCATACCAGAAGACGTTGATATGGTAGCGGTGCTGCATCAATCGGCGTGAGTCGGCCCAGCGGAGGGCGTCCGCGCTTGCGCTTCACGTGGAGCAGGTCGTGGCCTTCCGGGGAGGGGACCATGTGGCCCGGCTGCGACCTGCGGCTCGGCTCGTGGTTGTTGCGCTTCCGTGCCGGCAACTGCTCCTGCATCAGCCTGGCCATCACCACCGGTGCGAGGGCACAGGCCATCCTCGAGGCCAAATGGGACCAAGTTGATCTTGGCGCCAACCCCATCAACTATGACCCATCTGGCCGAGATAGGACCAGCAAGGGTCGGGTCACCGTTCCTCTGAACAACCGAGCGCTCGCTGCGATCAAACAGGCACACGCCGCAGCACAGAGCGATCGGGTGATCGAGTATGGCGGTCAGGGGATCAGCAACCTTCGTTGGGCAATCAAGCGAGCAGCTGAACGCTCAGGCGTCCCCTGTTCACCCCACGTCTTCCGCCACACCGCTGATGCCCTGGATTGGTGAGGACCCCCGCTGGTCAGAAAAGACGCGCCGTCTATTCGCACCCTACGCCGCAAGGTTAGCAGCGAATCCTGAAGCCTATGTGGTCACGGTAGCCGAAGAGGACACTACCCTGTGGCTGCCAGGTACATCCGTACCAGCGAAACCATGTTCAACTCAGTCTAAGCCCTTGATAATACTGGTGCCCGGGGACGGAATCGAACCGCCGACACCATGATTTTCAGTCATGTGCTCTACCAACTGAGCTACCCGGGCAACGCTGCTGCGGGACAGGCACCCAGGTTCATCAGGGGCCACCGGCGAGCGAATGAGCCGCGCCTATGGCGAAGGCAGACCGGCTTGGCAAGGTGGAATCAGCTGTCTTCTGGCAGGTCGGGTGCGGCGGGCGGGCCGGGCAGGGCATAGCCATCGTCCAGCCAGCGCACGAGATCGCGGTCGCGGCAGCGCGCCGAGCAGAACGGCGCATGCTCGGGCACGCGGGGCTTGCGGCAAATCGGGCACAGGGCGCGTCTAGGACTGGCTGACATGGACATGCCCATAGCCGATTGCGGCCGGGTCTGCGACCAGTTCGATTTCGGTCCCCAGCCGCTTCTGGAGCGATGCTAACTCCGGCCCCCATTGCCGGATGAGGTGTATCAGTGCCGGTAAGGCGACGAGCTGCCGCTTGCCGAGCCCGGCCGAACGTCCGGCCTCGCGCAGCAGCGCGACGGCGCGGCTTTCCAGCGAGAGACGTCCCGGGGTGGTGGTGCAGAGCAGTTCCGGGATCGACAGCCCGCTGCGCGGGCGGATGATCTGGACGAAGCCGAAGCCGTTCATCGCGGTGCGCTTGTGTGGTCCCAGCGGCTCGCAGGCATCGCCCAGCGCGGCATCGAGCGCGGCCCGCGCCTTGCGGTCCTCCAGCGTGACGAAATCGATGCCCACCGGGCCGCCAATGCCCAGCAGGCGCAGCAGCCGGGCTCCTTCGCGCGCTGCCGCAATATTTAGCGCCAATGGGTCACCGCTGCCGTCGACATCAATCATGGTCATCGCTCGGGTGCGCTCAATAGAAATCTGGCCGTGTGCGATGGCAAATTCGCCCAGGACAGCGGCTTCGATCAGCCCGGGGAAGTCCGCTTCGTCGATCGCCTCCAGATCAATACGCACAGGCGGTCCGTCCGGTCCCAGGTTGGCGCGGACTTCGTTCACGCTCTGCGCGTCGAGGCAGAGAATCGCGTCCAGACCGGGCGCAAGCCGGCGCAGGAAGCGCGCGCTGGGCTCTTCGCTGGAATGCCAGCCCGGCTCGCCTTGCGGCGCGATTTTCGGCGCGGGGCGGACCACCGGCAGTTTCCAGCGTCCCGGCTCGGGGATCGGCGCTCGGGTCATCTCGGCCGCGAGCAGCGTGCCTTCGGCGAGACCCTTTGCGGGCTGGAGGATGGCTTCGGCGGCGCCGCCAAGCGTCACTTGCGCCTTGTTCCGGCCGAGGCTGCGCAGCACCCGCACGGTATAGAGTTCTCCGGCTGCAAGCGGCGCAGAATCGCGGCGCGGGCGCAGGATGTGCAGTTCCACGAGCTGGCCCTGTTCGGCAATTCCCGCGCGCAGTTCGCCGGGGCCTGCATCCCACAACAGCAGGCGGTTCATGCGCCCAGGCTCATGCAAGCGCAAACCCGCCGGCTTTGAGCAGCGACCGGGTCTCGAACAGCGGCAAGCCGACGACGCCCGAATGGCTGCCCGAAATCCAGACGATCAGGCCCTCGGCGGTGCCCTGGATGCCATAGCCCCCCGCCTTGCCGTGCCACTCGCCGCTGGCGACATAGGCGTCGATTTCGGCCGGAGAAAGCGGCTTGAAGCGGACGATGGTTTCCGAAAGCCGTTCGCGCAGGGTGCCGTCAGGCGCGAGCAGCGCGATGGCCGAGAGCACCCGGTGGCGGCGTCCCGAGAGCAGCTTGAGACAAGCGCGCGCGGCCGCTTCATCCTCCGCCTTGGGCAGGATGCGCCGGCCCAGCGCAACGACCGTATCGCCGGCGAGCACATGGGCACCGTCCGGGGCAATCGCCAGCGCCTTCTCGCGCGCCATGCGCAGGGCATAGACTCGCGGAACTTCTGCCTTCAGCGGGGCCTCATCGATATCAGCCGCGCAGACCCGGGATGGCGAAATCCCAAGCCGCGCCAGCAATTCGAGCCTGCGCGGGCTGGCAGATGCGAGGATCAGGCTGGGGGCAGCCACAAGTCCTGCTTAGCCGAACTGGCCGGGACCGCCCCGACCGGGCATGAAGCGATAGGTTATGCGGCCCTTGGTCAGGTCATACGGGGTCAGCTCAACCAGCACTTCGTCGCCAACCAGAACGCGGATGCGATTCTTGCGCATCTTGCCCGCAGTGTGGCCCAGGATCTCGTGATCGTTCTCCAGCCGCACCCTGAACATGGCGTTGGGCAGCAGCTCGACCACCTGGCCGCGCATTTCGAGCAGTTCTTCTTTCGCCATGCGCGCTTGATTTCCGTTGTTTCCAGGGCCTGTTGGTGGCGCGCATAGCGCCGACGCGCGCAAAAGGGAAGCCTTGCCGCACCGGGGCCGCACCGGGGCCGCACCGGGGTAGCTTCGGGGCCGCATCGGGTATTCATCGCGGGGTAACCGTGATGAGACAAAATGTTACCTCGCGCGGCATTGCAATCCGCCCGGGCCATGCCATTTCCACGTCAGGACAAAACCTGGCCTGCAAGCGCGCCACCTGACGCAATTTCGGAGAACACCCCTGCGCCTGCTCCCGCTGCTGCCCTTTCTGGCCATCTCCCAGGTCGCCCACGCCGAAACCACGGCTGCGCCATCGGCATCGGATGCCCCGGCTGCGGCCGAAGAAGAGGCGATCGGTGCGCGGCCGGACGAGATCCTGGTGATCGGCTCGCGGCTGCTGGGCACGGTCGATGCCGCCCAGCCGCCGCTGGTCACGCTCAACGAGGCCGATATCGCGAGTTATGGCGCATCCTCGCTGACTGAACTGCTCGCTGCTGTCGCGCCGCAGACCGGCAGCGGGCGCGGGCGCGGCGGCGGCCGGCCGGTGATCCTGATGAACGGCCAGCGGATCTCCAATTTCCGCGAGATGCAGGGCTTCTCGCCCGAGGCGGTCCGGCGCATGGAAGTGCTGCCCGAGGAAGTCGCGCTGCGCTATGGTTTTCCGCCCAACCAGCGGGTGATCAATTTCATCCTCAAGGACAACTTCTCCAGCCGCACCATTGATGGCGAATACAATGTGCCGACGCGCGGCGGCTTTGCCGACAGCGAGGCGACGTTGTCGCTTTTGCGGATCAGCGGTGCCAGCCGGCTAAACCTCAATGCCTATGTCGAGGATACCAGCCTCCTGACCGAGGCCGAGCGCGGGATTGTCCAGCCGGCGGGCGCCGCGCCGCGCGTGGCAGGCGATCCCGATCCCGCGCTCTATCGCTCGCTGATCGCCGACAGTCGCGATTTCGGGTTCAACGGCAGCTGGTCGCGCGGGCTTGGCGAAAAAGGGCTGGGCGGCTCGCTCAGCGCTAACCTCTCATACGCGCGCAATGACAGCCGTTCGCTGTCCGGCCTCGATAGCGTGGTTCTGACCAGCCCGGGCGGCTCCAGCGCATTGCGCACGCTGGCCGGGCCATTGTCGCGGGTTGGCTCGACTGATCGCTTTGCCGGCGGCACCACGCTGAACAAGGTTCTGGGCACCTGGCAATTCACCGGCACGGTCGATGCCAGTTTCGCTGACAGCAAGTCGGTTGTGGACCGTCGCCGCGACCTTTCCGGATTGGTCATCGCAGCTGCGAGCGGGGGCCTGGCCATCGGTAGCGCGTTGCCAGCGATGGCGAAGCCCGGCAGCGATGTCGCGGTGAGCAAGGATGTGTCGATTACTTCGTTGCTCACGCTCGCGGGCTCGCCCTTCCGTCTTCCAGCGGGAACTGCGTCGATGACGATCAAAGGCGGTTTCGCATTCACGCGCTCGGACAACAGCGATACCCGCTCTGCCCTGGCCAATGTTCAGCTGAAGCGGGGAGACCTGTCCGCAGGCATCAATCTGGCTCTGCCAATCACTAGCCGCAACGAGCAAGCACTGGGCGGGATTGGCGATATTTCGCTGAACGTCAGCGCCGGCCTCAATCGCCTGTCAGACTTTGGCATCTTGAACGACTGGAGCGCGGGGATCAATTGGGCGCCGACCGGCAAGCTCAATCTCCAGGCCAGCTACATCGTCAATGAGGCCGCGCCGTCGCTCCAGATGCTGGGCAATCCAGCGCAGCCGTCGTTCAATGTCGCCGTGTTCGATTTCGCGCGCGGCGAGAGTGTGCTGGTCACGGCAATTGTCGGCGGCAATCCGGGGCTCACCCGCGAAAGGCAGCGCGATCTCAAGTTCTCGGCGAACTGGCAGTTGCCGATCAGCGGCGCCAATCTGATCGCCGAGTATTTTCGTAACCGCTCCAATGACGTGACCGCCGATTTTCCGCTGCTGACCCCGGCCATCGAAGCGGCTTTTCCGGGCCGTGCAGTGCGCGATGCCAGCGGCCGGCTGGTGTCGATCGACCGCCGCCCGGTGACTTTCGCTGCGACGCAAGGCGAGCGGCTGCGCTGGGGGATCAACCTGTCAGGCAGCATCGGCAAGCCACCGCCAGTGCGCGGCGAGGGCGGTCCTCCGAGAGGAGCGGGAATGGGTGGAATGGGCGGAGGAGGCCCGGGCGGTGGCGGCATGGGCCGGATGATGGGCATGATGGGCGGCGGTGGCGGTGGGCAGGGGCGCTGGAATCTCTCGGCTTATCACACCGTCCGCTTTTCGGATCAGGTGACGATTGCACCGGGTGGCGCAGTGCTTGACCTGCTCGGCGGCGACGCGCTGTCCGGCGGCGGGGTCGCGCGCCATAGCCTCGAGATCGAGGGAGGAGCCTACCGCAAGGGCTTTGGCCTTCGGATCAACGGCAACTGGAGCGCGCCAACCCGGATCACGGCGAGCGGCGCGCCAGGAACGTCAGATTTGCGCTTTGGCAGCGTGTTCCGGCTCAATCTGCGGGTGTTCTCCGATCTGGGCAATCAGAAGGCGCTGACGGACATTTCGCCGGTGTTCAAGGGTATGCGGCTGGCCTTCCAGTTCGACAATATTTTCGATTCGCGCCAGAAAGTCACCGATGCCAGCGGAGCCACGCCATTCAGCTATCTGCCCGATTACCTCGATCCCAAGGGCCGGGTGATCGGCATTGATTTGCGCAAGTCGTTTTGAGAGGCTCGCACCAGTTCAGTGTCAGCGCCAGAAGGGCTTGAGGTCGAACAGCCGCACTCGGGCGTCCTCTGCATCCTGAAGCAAGCGGGAATGATTCCAGCGCGCGAGCAAGGCCTCGGCAGCTTCGGAACCATCAAGGCCAAGCCGCGCAAGAGTGGCTTCGGCGACTTCACGGTCGTTGAGCGCGCCGAGGCTGTCGAGCAGCGCAGTGAATGCCGCGACGAACCGCTTGCGCTGGCGCGTCTGATCTGGCGAAGGGTAGAGAGAAGATATAAATTCAATAGTATATCGCAGCTTCTTTGCGTCTTTTCGCAATTCATGCCGCGCTTCGGGTGCAAGCCGTGCCAAATGCTTGCTGTGCTTGCGGACCTTGCGGTAAGCGCGATCAAGGGCGGCACCGGCAAATTTCTGGGGGGACATCTCGCGGCTGGCGGCGCTGGCCAGATCATGCCGCCAGGCACCGCAAAACAGCCATGCGGCAAGATCCAGCATCAAGCGGCGCGTTTCCGCGCCGGCAAGCGCGGCCGCGAGGCTGGCGTAAGCCTCGTCGCGCGCCGCCGCCAGCCGCTGTGCCATGGGACTGGCTTTGGCGGAGGCGCTCATCACATCGAGATCGCGCGCCTCGCCAAGCGTGGCAGCCAGCACCCGCAAACGGGCCTGATACATCCGGACCTGATTCAGCGGCAAAACTGCACGAAACAACGATAGCGCCGAGCGCAGCCGGCGCAGCGCAATCCTCGCCTGGTGCACAGCCTCGACAGAACGGTCGCTGAGCAGAATGGCTTCATTGCGCCGGTAGTGGGTGATGCAGGCTTGCGTGATCGCCGTAATCGCGCGCGTCAGATTTTCGTCCGGATCGAGCCTTGGTGCCTTGTTCTTGAACGAGGCGACCTGCTGAGCGCGCAACCGGTAGCCGCGCGCGGCCTTGCTGAGCACGCCGATGCGGACCGGTGCCACCGTGCCAATCCCCTTGGCGAGGTTGAACAAGGCCGCAGGGTCGCCGCGGACCAGTTCAAGCTCCAGCTCGCAGAACTGTTCGCTGCGTTCCGCCGAGCGCACTTCGCCGCGATCAAGCATCATGGCGACCTCGCCCTTGGGAGCGGTGATACGCCATGTCTTGCGTTCCACCGAGACCGTGAACAGCTCGATCAGCTCGCCGGAGCGATGGCCCAGCAGGCTGGCAATCGGCGTGCGGGGATCGTCAATGAGCTCTGCGCCGGGCGCAGGAATCTCCCATTCGGCCCGGTCGAACAAGCCGGTGCTGGACCCGCCATCCGCCTTGGCCGTCTGGATCCACTCACCATCGCGCTCGCGCAGCCGCAGCGAGAGGCCGGCCGCGCGCAAGGTGTATTCAGGCGTATCGAAATAATGACTGCGCAGCCGCTCTGTGGTGCAGGCGCGCCGGTGCAGGCCCGATGCCTCGATGGCGTCGGCGCTGGCGCTGTCGAGGTCCAGCTTGAGTTCGACTTCGTGTTGCATGTCCGGCGCTGATACTCGTGAGCCATGGACGCTGCACTCGGGCGCTGCCGCGTCAATCGCAATATTGTGACTGTCGCCATTTGGTGCAACGGTTTCGGACGCGACGAAATGGGGGCAAAGGGCGGCGGACACTCCCCAAGGCCGCCGCAATCTCCTATCTGTGCGAACATGCCCCGCAACCCTACGCCCCTTGTTCCCCAGTCGTCTGACCGTTTCAACGAAGATCGGGCGTCCTATACGCTGAAGGGCAGCGGCCAGCCGGATATCGAGGCGGGCGTGGCCGCAATCCGCGAGGTGCTGGCGACGCTGCCGCCGCGCCCCGGCGTCTACCGAATGCTCGATGCGCGCGGTGATGTGCTTTATGTCGGCAAGGCGCGGGCGCTGAAAAATCGCGTGGCGAACTACGTGCAGGTCGACAAGATGTCCAACCGGCTGCGGCGGATGGTCAGCCAGACGCGTTCGATGACCATCATCACGACCAACAGCGAGGCCGAAGCGCTGCTGCTCGAGGCGCAGCTGATCAAACGCTATCGCCCGCCCTACAATGTGCTGCTGCGCGACGACAAAAGCTTCCCCTTCATCCTGCTGCGCGCCGATCATGATTATCCGCGCATCATGAAGCACCGCGGCGCGCGGCGCGCCAAAGGGGACTATTACGGGCCTTTCGCCAGCGCGGGTTCGGTCAACCCGACGATCAATGCGCTGCAGAAGCTGTTCCTGCTCAGGAGTTGCAGCGACGGTTTTTTCTCGCGCCGCGACCGGCCGTGCCTGCTCTATCAGATCAAGCGCTGTTCGGCGCCCTGTGTCGGGCGGATCGACGCGGCGGGCTACGCCGAGCTGGTCGGCGAGGCGCGCGATTTCCTGGGCGGCAAAAGCTCGGCGGTGCAGGCCAAGCTTGCCGCGCAGATGGATGCGGCTGCTGCTTCGCTTGATTTCGAACGCGCCGCGATGCTGCGCGATCGCCTCCGCGCCGCAACCTTTATCCAGGGCAGCCAGGCGATCAATGCGGAAGGCCTTGGCAGTGCCGATGTCTTCGCGCTGGCGAGCAAGGGCGGGCATGTCGCAGTGCAGGCCTTCTTCATTCGCGGCGGGCAGAACTGGGGGCACCACGCGTTCTTTCCCAGCCACACCGAGGGGCTGGACGAGGCCGAAGTGATGACCAGCTTCCTCGCACAGTTCTATGAAGACGTGCCGCCGGCGCGCACGATTCTGGTGGGGCTGGACTTGCCCGAGGCCGATTTGCTCGCCGAGGCGCTGCGCGAGAAGGCGGGCGGCAAAGTCGAAGTCTCGGTGCCACAGCGCGGCGACCGGCGGCGGCTGATCGAACAGGCACAGCGCAACGCCATGGAAGCGCTCGAGCGGCGCATGGCCGAAAGCGGCACCAAGGCGCGAATGGGGCGTGAGCTCGCCGAATTTCTCGAGCTGCCCGAAGTGCCCCAGCGAATCGAGATCTACGACAACAGCCATATCCAGGGGGCGCAGGCGCTGGGCGCGATGGTCGTCGCGGGGCCGGAGGGCTTCATCAAGGGCCAGTATCGCAAGTGGAACATCAAGACTGCGCAGACCAACGACGACTTCGCCATGATGCGCGAAGTGATGACGCGCAGGTTCGGCCGCGTGCAGGATGAAGACCCCGCGCGCGACAGCGGCATGTGGCCCGATCTGGTGCTGATTGACGGCGGCAAGGGCCAGATGAGCGCGGTGAAAGAGGCGCTGGGCGAACTGGGCATCGAGGACTTGCCACTGATTGCCATCGCCAAAGGCCCGGGGCATGGCCGCGAGGGGCGCGAAGTGTTCCATTTTGCCGATGGGCGCGAAAAGATGCTCGCCGAAAACGCGCCGCTGCTGTTCCACTTGCAGCGGCTGCGCGACGAAGTGCACCGCTTTGCCATCGGTGCGCACCGCGAAAAGCGCAGCCGCGCGATCACCGCCAGCCCGCTTGACGAGGTGCCCGGCATCGGTCCTGCAAGAAAACGCGCGCTGCTGCTGCATTTCGGCACTGCCAGCCGGGTCCGGGCGGCGAGCCTGCGGGACCTTCAGTGCGCGCCAGGGGTTTCCGCAGCAGTGGCGCAAAGCGTATATGACTTCTATCATCCCGCCGGATGATGGCATGCCAGCAACAGGACATTGAACGATGAGTGCAGGGCAGAAGAACGGCTGGAAGCTGGAAGACGCGACCTTTGTCGTGCTTGTCGTGGTCATCACCCTGGCATTTGGCTGGCTGATGACGCCCTATTTCGGGGCGATCCTGTGGGGGCTTGTCGCCACCATCGTGTTTGGCCCGCTCTATCGCTGGATGGCGAAGCAGCTTGGCGGGCGCAGGGGGCTGGCGGCGGGGCTGACTCTGGTGCTGATCCTGGCGCTGGTGATCCTGCCGGCGATCCTGATCGGGGTCAGCCTGGTGCAGGAAGCAGCTTGGCTCTATGCTCAGGTGCAAAGCGGCAAGATCGATTTTTCAGCAATTCTGGCAAATTTCACCAAGGCTTTGCCCCCCAGCCTGTCCGCGATGGCCGATAAATACGACTTCCTCGACGGCGACCGGCTGAGCGACCTGATCGGCACCGGCCTCGGCACCGGACTGCGCAGCGTGGCGACTCAGGCGCTGACCGTGGGGCAGGGGGCACTCTCGTTTCTCGCGGCGCTCGGGGTGATGCTCTATCTCACATTCTTCCTGCTGCGCGACGGCGATGCGCTGGGCGAGCGGCTGCTCCGCTCCATGCCGTTCCGCACCGATTTGCGCGACGGGCTGATCGACAAGTTCCTGCGCGTGGTGCGTGCGACGATGAAGGGCACGGTGCTGGTCGCGGTGCTGCAGGGCTTTGTCGGGGGCATGATCTTCTGGTCGCTTGGTATTGAGCCGGCGCTGCTCTGGGGCCTGCTGATGGGCTTTTTCTCGCTGGTTCCGGCGGTGGGCACCGGCATGATCTGGGTGCCGGTCTCGGTCTATCTGCTGCTTACCGGTTCTGTCATGGAAGGGTCGATCCTGGTGTTCTGCGGGCTGTTTGTCATCGGCATGATCGACAACCTGCTGCGCCCGATCCTGGTCGGCCATGAAACCAAACTGCCTGATTTCGTCGTGCTGATCGCCACGGTGGCCGGGCTCGAGCTGTTCGGTCTGTCGGGCTTCATCATCGGGCCGATCATTGCCGCGCTGTTTATTGCGGTGTGGGATATTGTAACAGAACTGCGCGAGCAGGGCGAGATCAAGGCCTGATTCGAGGAGTAAAAACCCATGTCGAACACCCCCTGGTCCCATGCCCGCAGCGCCGGGATCGCCGACGATATCGACTTCGATATCAAGGGGCAGGAGCTCCAGTTCCTCGAGATCGAGCTCGATCCGGGCGAAAGCGCAGTGGCCGAGGCCGGCGCGATGGTCTGGAAGGACGCGAGCGTCGCCATGTCCACGGTGTTCGGCGACGGGCGCGGTGCCGAGGGCGGCTTCATGGGCAAGCTGCTGGGCGCAGGCAAGCGGCTGGTGACCGGCGAGAGCCTGTTCACCACGGTGTTCACCCAGCAGGGCCAGGGCAGGGCCCGCGTCGCTTTTTCCGCGCCGGTCCCCGGTGCCATCCTGCCGATCAAGCTGTCCGATCTGGGCGGCACGCTGATTTGCCAGAAGGACAGCTTCCTGGCCGCCGCCAAGGGCGTCTCCATCGGCGTGCAATTCCAGCGCAAGATGCTCACCGGGCTGTTCGGCGGCGAAGGCTTCATCATGCAGAAACTCGAAGGCGATGGCTGGGTCTTCGTCCAGATGGGCGGCACGATTGTGGAGCGCGAGCTGGCTGCCGGTGAGGAACTGCATGTTGATACCGGCTGCCTCGCGGCTTACACGCCCACGGTTGATTTCGACATTATGACCGCAGGCGGGGTCAAGTCGATGCTGTTCGGCGGCGAGGGCATGTTCTTCGCGCGGCTGCGCGGCCCGGGCAAAGTCTGGATCCAGTCACTGCCCTTCGCGCGGTTGGCCGGGCGGATGCTCGCCGCCGCAGGCAGCCGGGGCGGGCAGAACCGGGGCGAGGGCTCGCTATTGGGCGGGCTCGGCAACCTGCTCGACGGGGACTAGGTCACGCCCAGCCGGCGCAGTAGCCTCCAGCCATAGGCCTTGGCGAGGTTGCGCGCGGGCCAGCGGCCGGGCTGGCGCGGGCGCAGGCCGATGCGGCGCAGCGCGGCGTTGAACGCGCGTGCGTCGGCTTCGGCGAAGCTCCACTCCGATCGCCAGGTGATCGACAGCGAGATCGAGGCTTGCTGCCCCACGCGCACGAAATGCGGCGCCATCACCGGCACGAACAGCGCCTCGCCGGGCGCCAGCGCAAATTTGGCACCACCCGCCAGCATCGCGTCCTGCCAGGTCAGTTCGCGCGCGCCGCCGGTGTGATAGGCCTCGTGGATACTATCGGCGGCATAGGCGGGGTCGCCGGCAGGAAACTGGGTCATCGTCTTGGTGCCGCGCAATTGCAGCAGGATGTTGTGCTCCGGGTCGAAATGATAGGGGGTGACCGCGCGCGGCGAGGAGATGAAAATGAAGCCCTGGGTCTTTAGCATCCGGCCGGTTTGCGCCTCGATAGTCGGGCGCAGCTCGGCCAGCAGGCTTTCGAGCAGATCGGCATAGGCGGGGTGCTGTTCGATGTTCTTGAGCACCGCCCAACTGGCGCTGTCACCAATGCGGCGGATCGTCTCGCCGATTGACAGCCCGGTTCCGCCCGGTTTGCCGCTGACGCCGATGGGCTGGTCGCCGGAATTGTATTCGATGGTGCCAAGCGGCAGCGCTTCGGCAAGCTGCGCCAGCGGCTCGAGATCGAGCAGCGGATGCGCGCCGAGCCGGTGGGCCAGTTTGTGCGGCACTTCGGGATAGTTCGCGGCAAAGGCAGCAGCGGCCTCGGCGGGAAAAGTCGTCATGCAGCCAGCCCTGCGGGATTGCGGCCTAGTTCGATCCTGAGCAATTGCGCGAATGCGGCGCGGCGCAGCTTGCCGCCGATGGCAATCGACACACTGCCGACCGCGCGGCGCTCGCGCCAGATGTGGTCGATCATTGGATGGTCTTGCCCTGCGCAGCTGTCAGTCCAGGCGATGTCGTCCCGGTCGAGCAGCAGCAGGTTCTCGCATTGCAGCAGCACGCCGGGCGAGAAGCGCGCATAGGCCTCGTCGTAAGCCGTCTTGTAGCTGAAAGCAGCAGGCGGCGTGATGAAATTTGCCAGCATGGCGATGGGCCGGTCGTCGAGGGTAAGCGACAGCCGCTCAAGCCGGCCTTGCGCGGCGGCCCCGGCAAGCGCTTCGCGGAACAGCGTCTCGGTCGCCTTGGTCTGCGCCAGCGCCGATCCGGCTGTGCCCTTCCAGCCCGCGTTTTCGAGCGCAAGAAACTGCTCGGTCCATTCGCCGAGATCATCCTCGCCCGCCTGGCGAACGAAATTCACTGTGCCCTCCTCGCAGAGGCGCGCCAACTGGCGGCGCAGTTCCTTGCGCTTCTTGCCCGAGAGCGCGGCGGCGAAATAGTCTTCCGGGCTTCGGCCCGCTGCGAGCATGGCGCGCTCCTCGCGCTGCACGAGGCCCGACAGGCGGCCTTGCGCCGCCAGCACTGCGATTAGCGCAGCGTGGAGCGGGCCTTCGAGTGGCAGGCCGCTGAGGTGGAGGAACAGTCCATTGCCCGGATTGCCGTCGGCCCAGCCAAGTAAGGCCCGCCAGAAGGCGAGTTCGAAACCGGGGGCGACCAGCGGCGCGCCGAGAAAGCAATTTGGGTGGGTCCAGCCTGCCAGATGCGGCAGGCGGCGGCCATAATAGCGCGGGGGCCGCGCGATCGGCAGCAGGGCGGCAAGCACGCCCGAGCATTCAAACAACAGCATCTGCGCCTGCTCTTGCCGATCATGGCCGCGCAGCGCCGGCAGCATATACCAGCTTTCGTGAAACGGATTGGGTTCGGTCGCAAAGCGCGCCAGCGCATTCCAGCTGTGCAGGATGCTGGGCGCGGCGCAGCATGCCCAATCGAGCGCGCGGACCGACAGCACCGGCGCAGGCCCATCGACAGCGGGCGCAGGTGCAGGCGCTGGCTGCGCCGGCCGGGCTTCGAATTCGAGTGCTTCTTTCGCCAAGCCGTTAACCCTCGCCAGCCGCGACAACGCTTGCGGCCCGCCGGGTCTAGCATCGCCGTTTCAACGAACGGTTAATCGCTGACCGTTTGCTGCGCATGTCCGCAGGCGGTAACGCGCACCCGAAGCGCGGGTGAGGGTCTTGCAGCTATTTCATCAGGGTGACGTGGCCGGTCTTGTTGTGCTTGGCCTGGCCGGTCAGCGTCAGCGTGACCATTTCCGCCGGGCACTGCCCCGAGACGCAGCGACCGTCGGTGGGGGCGGCACCAGTGCCGCTGCGGACCAGTGGCGGCACCGCTGTACAGCTGCTGACCACGGCATTGTCGAGGCTCCACTGCTCGCCGCGGGCGGTGAGCGTCGCCTTGGGGATATGGGTTCCTTGCGCGCAGAGCCGGGCCAGCACCGGCGATGCCTTGTCCAGCGTCAGCGAGAAGCCCTGGACTTCGGCAAGCGCGCCAAGCGCAGAGATATCCGAACGGCGCGTCATGCTGAGGTCGCTGTAGGTTGCCCGCCCGCGCAGCGACTGGGTATTCTGGCTGGCGGTGACTTTGGGTGATTGCTCGCGCCGACCGCTAGCCTGACCGCTTGCGGCATCGCGCGGCGAAACCACCGCGTTACTTGCCCCCCAAGACCATGACAACACATCGACATTTGTTGCGGCGGCACCTTCCACACCTTCGATCTGCAGATGGTAGTCCGATGCGGCGAATGCAGCCGGTGCCGTCAAAATGCTGCCGGCGGCAATCAACATGCTGAAGGTGCTGCGTTTCATGGCTCAACTCTCCCCATTGCGAGGGAAAAGGCTAGGCCCGGGCCAATGAATGCAAGCTGACGGTTGCGCAGCTAGCTGAGCAATCAGGCGCCGAAGCGTTCGCACAATGCGATCAGCGCCAGCGCCGCTTTCGCCGCTTCGCCGCCTTTGTCTTTCTGGGCCGGGTCAGCGCGGACCAGCGCCTGGGCTTCGTTCTCGACCGTCAGGATGCCGTTGCCAATAGCGAGGCCGTCCATGGTCAGCGCCATGATCCCGCGTGCGCTTTCGCCGGCGACGATCTCGAAGTGATAGGTCTCGCCGCGAATGACCACGCCGATGGCGACATAGCCGACATAGTCGCCGCTCTGGTCGGCGAGCGCGATGGCGCCGGGGATTTCCAGCGCGCCGGGCACGGTGATGATGTCGGCCTTGTGGCCCGCCGCTTTGATCGCCGCCTTGGCGCCGGCGATCAGCATGTCGTTCAGGTGGTCATAGAAGCGGGCTTCGATGATGAGGATTTTGGCCATGGTCGGGTTCCTCAATCGATCCGCTGTTCGCCGACGATGGACAGGCCATAGCCCTCCAGCGCGACAAGCGTGTGGTGGGTGTTGCTCAGCAGGATCATGTCATGCACGCCGAGCTCGGCAAGGATTTGCGCGCCGATTCCGTAATCGCGAAGTTCCTCGATCGGCACTTCGCCGCCAGCGCGAACGCTGTTCTTGATTTCGATCGTGCGCGACATCGAACTGTTCATCGGCCGGTTTATCACCACGATCACGCCCGAGCCGTGTTCGCCGATGATTTCCATCGAACGGCGCATGAGGTCGGCGCGATCGCTCACTTCGCCAAAAATATCGTAGAACATCGACAGGGTGTGCATGCGCACCAAGGTCACGCCATCCGGATCGATCTTGCCTTTGACCAGCGCCATCGTCTCGTCGCCCGTCGCCTTGTTGAAGAACGTGCAGGCCTTCCAGTCAGCACCCCAACGGCTGGTAAAATTGATTTCCGCCTTCTTTTCGACCATCCGGTCATGGCGGCGGCGATAAGCGATAAGATCGCGGATCGTGCCGATCTTGAGGTCGTGCATCCGGGCAAAGCCGACCAGATCATCGAGCCGGGCCATGGTGCCATCATCGCGCATGATCTCACAGATCACGCCAGACGGGTTGAGCCCGGCCAGCCGCGAGATGTCGCAAGCCGCCTCGGTATGTCCGGCGCGGACCAGCACGCCGCCGTCGCGGGCGCGCAAGGGGAAGACATGGCCGGGGGTGACGATATCATCTTTGCTCTTGCTGCCATCGATGGCGACTGAAACAGTGCGCGCACGGTCGCCGGCGGAAATGCCGGTAGTGACGCCTTCGCGCGCCTCGATCGAGACGGTGAACGCGGTTTCATGCCGGGTGCCGTTATGGCGGCTCATCAGGTCAAGCCCGAGCTGCTCGATGCGTTCGCCGGTCAGTGTCAGGCAGATCAGCCCGCGGCCATGCGTGGCCATGAAATTGATCGCATCCGGCGTCGCCATTTGCGCCGGGATGATGAGGTCGCCCTCGTTCTCGCGGTCTTCGTCGTCGACGAGGATATACATGCGGCCATTGCGCGCCTCGTCGATGATTTCCTCGATGGAGACCAGCACCGGGCGGTCGTCATTGGAAAACAGGAAGCGGTCGAGCTTGGCGAGGGTATCGGCGGTGGGGTTCCAGCCCGCATCGGTGCAATCGCGCAAGGTGTTGGCGTGGAGCCCAGCGGCGCGGGCGAGGGCGGCTTTGGCCATGCCGCCGTCAGTGACGAGGGCGCGGACTTTGTGGATGGTCGATGTGCTCATCCAGACATGTTATCACATTTCGATGTTACAACAAGCCTGCGAATCACATTGATGTGACATCAGTCGCCCTTGAACTGTGGAGTGCGCTTGGCCAGGAACGCTTCCACCGCCTCGTCGTGGTCGCCGGTGGCATGGGCCAGTGCCTGCATTGGCGCGGCCATTTCCAGCACGCTGGCAAGGCCGGCGCTGCGGCCCTCCCACAGCAGCCGCTTGGTCATACGCACAGCAAACGGCGGATTTGCGGCAATGCGAAGAGCGAGCGCCCGCGCGGCCTCGAGCAGTTCGGCATCGGGAACCACCTTGCTGACCAGCCCGCAGGCCAGCGCCTCGGCGGCATCGATCATGTCGCCGGTCAGCGCCATTTCCGCCGCCTTCGACCAGCCGACCACGCGGGGCAGCAGCCAGGCACCGCCATCGCCAGAGACCAGCCCGATCTTGACGAAGCTCTCGGCAAAGCGCGCGGATTCCCCGGCAATGCGCAGATCGCACATGCAGGTGAGATCACAGCCCGCGCCGATGGCCGGGCCATTGACCGCGGCGATGATCGGCACTTCGAGCGCGGCGAAGGCCAGCGGCAGGCGCTGGATGCCGCGCTTGTAATTGGTGCGGGTGCGCGCGGGCAGTGCTTCCTTCAGCCCCCCGCCCTCGCGCATGGCCTGCATCTTGCCGCCCGAGGAAAAAGCCTTGCCCGCGCCCGTCAGGATGGCAACCCGCACGCTCTCGTCGGCCTCGAGCCGGTCAATCGCCGCAAGGATGCCTTCGAGCATGTCGGCATCGGTCAGCGGGTTGCGCGTTTCGGGCCGGTTGAGGGTGATGGTAACAATGCCATCGGCACCCGCTTCATACAGGACTGGATCACTCACGCCTTGCTCTCCTTGCGCCAACGATCAAAGCGCTGGGTAAGAATGGCCGCTAGCACGCCGCCAGCCAAAGCCGCAAATCCTGACGACCAGCCTTTGAAACCCATCATGCTCATGCCTTCCAGAATCGGCATCTGCACCGCGAACAGCGGGAACGAGAGCTGCCCCAGCAGCCCGGCGGCCCGGTGAAAGCGTGCGAGCCGCATCCCGCCTGCAATCATTAGCGGACAGGCGATCACGGTGAACGCGAAGTCGAAATACCAGGTCTGGTCGAGCTTGAACCACCAGCTTGCCGCGAGGATCACTGGCATCGCCGGAATGGCGATGAGCGGCGGCACCGGGATCGGCGAGCCGCCCCGCCACATCCGCCCCAGCGCAACGCCAATCAGGTAAGCGAAGAGAATGCGCGGCAGACCAACGATGAAGTCACTCGGTTTCGCACCGACATCGAACGAGCTCCAGCTGCTGCCGATCCACATCATCACCGGTGCCAAAAGCGCGATCCCGAGGCCGATCGCCCACAGCTTGCAGTGGCGAAACACGAAGACATGCAGCGCATTGGCGACCAGTTCATAGAAAATGGTCCAGGCCGGGATATTGAGCACGAAGACGAATTTGGCCCACCAGGCCGGCAGCAGCGCCAGGTTCGCCAGGGCGGTGGCGAGGAATTCGCCGATCCCGGCGCTTTTCAGGTAGAGCCGCGGCAGGCCGATCACGCCGCCCAGCGCCATCGTTGGCCAGAGGCGTGTGTAGCGTTTGACCATGAATCCGGCAGGTTCGCCGATGCGGGCTTCCTGGGCATAGGCCATCAGGAAGCCCGAGAGCATCAGGAAAAATTCGACCGCAAGGTAGCCCTTGCCGAACACCCGCTCGCCGCCGAACACCGCGCGGGTATGCAGCAGCAGGATGCACAGCGCGGCGAAGAAGCGCAGCGCTCCGCGGCCGGGCAGGCGGCCGCGCTCTCCCCGCCCGCTTGCGGGAGGGGCCGGGGGAGGGCTTGTTGGGTGAGGTTGGATCACAGGCCCTCCCCTAGCCCCTCCCGCAAGCGGGAGGGGGACTTGACGATATCAGCCCTGCTGCGCTGCGCCGCCCATCATCTTCGAGATATCGACCTGTCCGGTGCTCAGCCCGCCCATGAAGCCGCCATCAACCGGCAGCACGACGCCGTTGACTACACCGGCGGCGCTCGAACACATCAGCACCAGCGGACCGGCCTGCTCTTCAGGCGTGGTGTAGCGGCCGAGCGGTTCGGCGGCGGCATCGACGATGTCCTTGCCCGAGGTTTCGTGGAAGATCTTCATCATCGGGGTCTGGGTGGGCGAAGGCAGCGAGCAGTTGATGCGGATGCCCTGCTTGATCAGGTGCGCGCCCATGAACTGGGTCCACACGATCACTGCTTCCTTGGAGAAAGCATAGCCTTCCGAAACCTGGTCCATATTGGCCTCTGCCCAGGCGACCGCGCCATCAAAGCCCTGGGTCTGCAGCAGCCCCATGTGCACCGGGATGCGCCGGCTCCAGCCCAGGCCGCCGGTCGAGGAAATCGAGATGATCGCGCCGCCGGGCCCCATGTGCTTGAGCACGCAATCAGTCAGGTGGCGGGTGCCGGCGAAGTTGACCTTGAAGGTGTCCAGCGGCGGAAAGCCGCCGCCACCGGGCAGGCCGGCGCAGTTGAACAGCGCATCGATCTTGCCGCCGATCGCCGCAACGCCGGCTTCGATGGTCGCAGGGTCGCGCAAGTCAATCTGGTTGAACGAAGCCAGCGGCAAGGCGCAAGGCTTGAAATCCAGCCCATGAACTTCTGCGCCAAGCGACAGCAGAATCTTCGCCGTTGCTTCGCCCATGCCCGAAAAGCAGCCACTGACCACGACGCGCTTGCCCTTGTAGCCCAGAATATCCGTCATTTTGCGTAATCCTCTTCCGAAGGTTTTCGAATCCCCTGCGCACCTTGAGCGGTGCCACGTGAAGCCGATCACTCGTTCACAAAGCGGCAAAAGGCAAGCGCAGAGCAATAGCCATCGCACGCGCGTTTCAGATTGACCGGAATTTCCCGATGTCTATCGCAGGCCGCAGCAATCCGCCCGTACGCGAGGACCAATCCGATGAATGAAGTGACCGCCATCAGCCTTGAGCAGCACGCCTATTCGGCTGCGGCCAGCGCTTTCCTTGCCCGCAAGCCGCAGCTGTTCATCGGCAACGAATGGGTGGATTCAAGCCACGGCAAGACCATTGCGGTCGAAGATCCTTCTTCGGGCAGGGAAGTGGCGCGGATCGTCGATGCCAGCGAGGCCGATATCAACCGCGCCGTGGCCACGGCGCGCGAAGCATTCGATGACGCGCGCTGGAGCGGGCTGCCGCCGATGAAGCGCGAGCGGATCATCCAGCGGCTGGCCGATCTGATCGAGGCCAATGCCGCAGAAATGGCGGAGCTTGAAGCGATCGACAACGGCAAGCCGCGCAGCATGGCGCAGGCCGGCGATATCCCGATGGCGGCGGGGCACTTGCGCTATTTTGCCGGCTGGGCAGGCAAGGTCGGCGGCGAGGTGATGCAGCCTTATGCCATGCCGGCGGGTGCGGTGTTCAACTATACGGTGAAGGAGCCGGTGGGTGTCTGCGCGTTGATCGTGCCGTGGAATTTTCCGCTGTTGATGGCCTGCCAGAAGCTCGCCCCGGCCTTGGCGGCGGGCTGCACGATGGTGCTCAAGCCAGCCGAGCAGACTTCGCTGACCGCGCTGTTCCTCGCGGGGCTGGTCGCCGAAGCGGGCATTCCGGCGGGCGTGCTCAATGTCGTCACGGGCCTGGGTGAGACGGCGGGGGATTTTCTCGTCAAGCATCCCGATGTCGACAAGGTCGCCTTCACCGGCTCGACCGAAGTCGGCAAGCTGATCAATCGCAATGCCACCGATTGCCTCAAGCACGTCACGCTGGAACTTGGCGGCAAATCCCCGGTGCTGGTGATGCCCGATGCCGATCCGGCCAAAGTCGGCCGCAGCGCGGCGGGGGCGATTTTCATGAATTCCGGGCAGGTCTGCATCGCCGGATCGCGGCTCTATGCGCACCGTTCGATTTTCGATGGCGTGATCGAAGGCATGGCCGAAGCGGTCGCCTCCACCTGGGTGCCACGCCCGTCGCTCGATCCGCTGGCGCGCATGGGCCCTCTGGTCAGCCGCGAGCAGTATGACCGGGTGATGGGCTATATCGACGCGGGGCGAAAGGCGGGAGCGTCAGTCGCAATCGGCGGCGATGCGCCAACGGCCGACGGGCACTATGTCAATCCGACGGTGCTGGTCGATGTCAGCCAGGACATGAGCGTGGTGCGAGAGGAGATCTTCGGCCCGGTGCTGGTCGCCCAGCGCTTCGACGATATCGACGAAGTGGCCAAGGCGGCTAACGACAGCTGCTTTGGCCTCGGCGCATCGATCTGGACCAATGACCTCTCGACGATGCACAAGCTCGCCGCGCGGATCAAATCGGGGACGGTGTGGGGCAATTGCCACGCTATGCTCGATTCCGCGCTGCCGTTCGGCGGCTACAAGCAATCGGGCATCGGCCGCGAACTGGGCCGTGATGGGATCGAGGCCTACCTTCAAACCAAGACGGTGATCGTCAAACTGTAAGCCAGGCTGCTTGTTGCCAGCCCATGAACGGACCGCCTGAAGCCCCTACCTTTTGGGGAGGGGTTGGGGTGGCAGGGATCATCGAAGCTTTGGCCGGACTTCCATCAGGTGGGGCAGGGCAAAGGTCAGCTTCATGGCTTGAGACTGAGCCATTGCGAAAGACTCGGCAAGCGCGATTGCCGGTGTTAGGCTGGTGACCAGAACACGAGGATGCTGCGCTGATGGAAGAAGGGCTGAGGCGGCCCGTGCCGGCCTATGATCCGGCCAGGGGGCTGCTGCACAACGAGCATTTTCAGCTCGGCTATGTGACCAACGATCTGGACCGCGCGATGGATGTGTTCGGCCGGCACTTCGGCATCACCCGGTTTCGCGAGAACGACGCTGATCTGCCCTGCGGCGGCCGGGTCTGCACCCGCACGGTCTGGGTCGGTGCGATGATGTATGAGATCGCCATGGGCTATGGCGAGGGGATGGACGTGTTCAGTGACTTTGCCCCGCAAGGTGCGGACTTCGTTCTGCAGTTTCATCATTTCGGCTTTCTGGTGCCCGATGATGCTGCCTGGGCGAGGCTGGAAGCCGAAATTGCGCGCAGTGGTCTTCGCGTGCGGCGGCCCAACGATTCTCCAGGCTATGTCAAAACGTGCTTCGTCGAAGTACCTGGTTTTGGTCACTTGTTGGAATACATCCTGCCGCGCGAAGGCCTGCTCGCGCGGATGAACCTAACGCCGATTGCCTGAAAAGCCTTGGCCGATGCCAGAATTGACCGCCGCAGCCGGAGCGCACATTCACCATCCGGGTTATGCCCGCAAAGTTACGGTCTGGTCGCGGCAAAGTGACTGTGGCATGGGGTTATCGTGAACAGCTGTTCGCAATTGCGACGGAAGCAGCAAGCAATGAGGATGGATTTTCGTGAGCATTGATACCGCAGCCACACTGAAACCGGCCGAGGCTAAAACCTTTCCGCAACTGATCCGCGCCGCCGCCGCAGCCTATGGCGACGTTCCGGCGATCACGCTCAAGGGCGATACGATCCCCGACGATGCCGCCAGCTTTCGCGAGCTGGACGAGCGCTCGGCGGAATTGGCCAGGGGGCTGCTTGCGCGCGGGGCCGGCAAGGGCACGCGGGTCGGGTTCATTGCTGGCAACGGGCCATTTTTTGCCTTGCTGTTCGCCGCGATTGGCCGGATCGGCGCGGTCGCCGTGCCGATCAGCACCCTGATCAAGGCGAACGAGCTGGTGCGGGTGCTGCGCCAGTCCGACGTGTCAGGCCTGATCGTGCAGCGTGAATTCCTCGGCAATGATTATGCCGGGCGGCTGTGCGATGCCCTGCCCGAATTGCGCAGCGCCTCCGGTCCGGACTTGCGCATCGCGAAAACCCCGTTCCTGCGCTGGATCGCGACTTATGGCGCGGGCCTACCGGCGAGCTTCCATGGCCTGGACTTCCTCACAGATGCGGCGGCGACAGTAAGCGAGGAATTGCTGCGCGAGGCGGAAGCCGAAGTTCACCCCACCGATCAGCTGATTGAGATCTATACATCGGGCTCGATGGCGCTGCCCAAGGGCGTCAAGCACAGCCACGGCCCGGCGATGTTCCGCGCGCATTTCATGGCCGGCATGGTCGGCATCCAGCCCGGCAAGGAATATGTCTGCTTCCTGCCGATGTTCTGGGTGGGCGGCTTGATGATGTCGCTGCTCCCCAACTGGGAAGCGGGGGCAACCACCGTTTGCAGCGAACGCACATTGAACAACAGCCGCATGGCGATGGGCAGCGTGCTGACCGACGAAGACCTTGCGCAGATGTCGAACCAGCCCAGGCCCTGGTGGGGACTGGGGATGAGCGAGACCCTCGGCCCTTATTCCTATGGTGACGAGTTTCGCGCCAAGGGCTATCCGGTTTGTGCGCCAATGGATCATTGGGCCGATGGCTATGAGGTGCGCATCGCCGACGAGAACAACCAGCAAGTAAGCGATGGTGAGATCGGTGAGCTGCAAATCCGCGGCCTTCCGGTGACGAGCGGCCTGCACAAGATCGAGCGTGCCGAGCATTTCACGCCAGACGGCTTTTACCGCACCGGCGACATGTGCCTGATCGATGGCACCCGCGCCCATTTCATCGCGCGCGGCGGCGACATGATCAAGACTGCCAGCTCCAATGTTTCGCCCGCCGAGGTCGAAATGGAATTGCAGGCGCTGGAGGGGGTTGAATCGGCCTATGTCGTCGGCCTGCCAGATCAGGAGCGCGGCGAGCTGGTCACGGCGGCGGTCGTCCCGCGCGAGGGCTTTACGCTCGATTTCGCTGATATCGAAGCTCAACTGCGCGCGCGCCTGTCGGGCTACAAGGTGCCGCGCGCCTATGTCCAGATCACTCGTGAGGAAGTGCCGTTGCTCCACAGCAACAAGGTTTCCAAGCGCCTGGTCGCACAAATGGTGGCAGAGCGGCTGGGGCGGGCTGCTGCCTGACCACTTCACATATATCGGTTTGGGCTAGGAGAATTACGCCAATGGAATTTCCCAAACCGCTGTTCGTGACCGGCGATTCAGTCGATCAGGACTTCGCCGAGCCATTTGTCGAGATCGACGAGGAGCGTTCGGAGCCGGTGCCCCACCGCTATGTCCACGGCGGCTTCACCGGCACCAATGCGCGGTTTTCATTCTATTTTCCGCCGGCAGAGCAATATCAGGGCCGCTTCTTCCACAATACCTATCCGATGGCGGTGACCTCCGACATCGGCCCGTTTCCCATCGCATTCGAAGTGGCGATGGGCGATCTCGGTTTTACGCTGGATAGCGGCGCAGTCTATATTCAGACCAACAACGGCGGCAGCTTCCGCGTGGCAGGAGTCGATCCGGCGATCGCGGCTTACCGGGTCAATGCCGCCGCGGCGAAGTTTGCCCGGGTGATGGCGCGTGAGGTCTATGGCCGCGATCACCGGGCTTACGGCTATCTGTTCGGCGGCAGCGGCGGGGCCTACCAGACGATGGGAGCGGCGCAGAATACCAGCGGCGTGTGGGACGGCTTCGTTCCGTTCGTGCCTGGCTGTAACCATGCCATCCCCAGCATGTTCACCGCGCGGATGCATGCGCTGCGCGTGCTGCGCCAGCGCGGCAAGCTGGCGGACATTGCCGATGCGCTCGAAGTCGGCGGCAGCGGCGATGCCTATGCGGGGCTCGACGAGGAAGAAGCGGCAGCTTTTCGCGAAGTCAGCCTGATGGGCTTTCCGCCGCGCGGCTGGTATACTTACGAGACGCTCGACAGCGGTTACTTCGGCAATATCTCGGGCATGATGCCGGTGATGGATCCGGGCTATGTCACAGACTTCTGGAGCCAGCAGGGCTACCTCGGCGGCGATCCGGAAAGCTCGGTGCATCGCCACCGCTTTGCGTTCGAGGCCGATGTTACGCTGGCCGGCGAAGGCCTGCCGCGGCGGCTAGATCTCAGCCATGTCGAAGGCGGCGAGCTTACCGATGCGCACCTCGTGGTGCTGACCGGCGAAGCTGCGGGTGCGTCACTGCCGATCTGGCATGCCGACCGCACGACGATCACGCTGATTGCGACTGCCGACCCCGTTGCGGCCATGGCGATCCAGGCAGGCGACCGGGTGCGAGTGGACAACAGCTGGCCGCTCGCCTTGCAGACCTATCATCGCCACCAGCTGCCCGCAGAGCCGGGCTATTACGGCTGGGACCAGTTTCGCGCGCAAGACGGCCCGCCACTCTATCCCCAGCGCCCGGTGCAGATCGGCCCGGTCGGCACCGCCAATGCAGCGGGCGACGTGATCACCGGCAAGATCCACGGTAAAGTGCTAAGCCTCGCCTGCCTGATGGATATCGACAGCTTTCCGTGGCAGGCGGACTGGTATCGCAGCCAGGTCAAGGCGGCGATGGGCGCAGATTTTGCCGACAGTTTCGCGCTCTATTTCGTCGACAATGCCCACCACGAAAACCCGATGACCGCGCTCGCGCGTACTCATGTGGTGCCGTATGGCGGCGCGCTGCAACAGGCGCTGCGCGATCTGGCGGCGTGGGTGGAACAGGGCAAGCGCCCGCTCGAAACCGCCTACCGGGTGGAGAATTCGCAGGTTTTGCTTGCCGCCGCAGCAGCGGATCGCATGGGCATCCAGCCGGTTATCTCGTTGACCGCGAATGGGGCCGGGAGGGCGGCAGTGTTGGCGGGCGAGCGCGTCGCATTCGCTGCCGAGATCACCGCCCCACCCGGCGCGGGCAGGATCGTCGCCGCCGAATGGGACTTTGAGGGAACCGGCGATTTTGCCGATCCAGCTGAGGTCGGCGCGCCGGGGCAGGTGCTCAAGCTCGAGGCCAGCCATGCCTACGCCGAGACGGGCACCTATTTCGCCGTGCTGCGCGCCGCGCTGCAGCGCGAAGGCGATCCTGCAACCGCTTATGGCCGGGTGCAGAACCTTGCGCGGGTGCGCATCGTCGTCAATTAACGCGCTGCCCCGGCGATCAGTCGCTGGGCGTCGCTCTCCAGCAAGAACCCATCGCGCCGCAGCGCCTCGGCCGCTTCGCGCAATTTGGCCGCCCGCGCACCGGGTTCCGGATAGCGTTCGGCCAGCGATGGCCGCGTGTCGCCCGCCCGCGAGGCGGCGTCAGTAGCGAAGGGCAGGTGGCTGCCGGCCAACATGCACAGGTCGCCTTCGCCGTAACCCGCCTTGCGCAAATTCCACCCCAGCCAAGTGCCAGTGGGCGCGGCGATATCGGGCATACGGATGCCGGGCGCATCGTTGCCGTCGGTGTCCACTGCGGGCACCAGCACCGGCCAGCCGGCTTTGCCGCGCGGTGCCTCAGGGCGATTGACCACTTTGGGCCAGGTCAGGCCGACTGCCGGAACAGCCGGTCCGCGCATTGCGTCAACCGCCACCAGATCGCCCTTCGCCAGGCTTGGCCAGCGGCTCTCGGGCGGGTTGCGCTTGACCAGGCTCCAGTCGATCATCGTCATCAGCAGCGAACGCACTAACGGGGTATAGGCGAGGCTGTTGGCGGGATAGCGGCAGGCGGGGAGCATCATGCCCGGCGCATGGGCGCCGCCGGCGATCATGTATTGCCGCACTTCGGATGGCACATCGACATCGCGGCTTGTCCCGCCAGTGCCGACCAGCGACGATCCGGCCTGCCAGAATTCTGCGCTGGTATCGATGTGGAAAACCTTCGGGCAGGTGCCGGTTTCATTGCAGGTCTGCATGATCCCGTCGCGCTTGCCGGTCACCGGATCGCGCAGCGTGGCATAAGCGAAGGGGAAGGTGAACCCTGGGACGCCGTGGTCCTCGTGCTGGCGGGAAAACCGCCCCGGTTCGGCGAAACGAAAGTTGGTGAAAGTGCGCCGCGCGCCGGGAATGAAGGGGATCATCCCGTCGAACACCTTGCGGCCCGCAAGGTCGCGGTTGAAGCCCTGCCACAGAAAGTCGCGCAAATAGCGTCCCGATTGCGACCCGCCGAACGCCACTGCTGCGGAAAAATGCCCGCCTTCGGGGTTGATGCAGGTGTCGGTCACATCGCGTTCACAAGGGCCATTGCCGATGTCAGCCAGCGGGTTGCCCTGCCGCTCGGTCGTGTGGCGGAGCCAGTCGATAAAGTCCCGCGTCGCGGCAAATCCCAGCCCCATCACCCGGGGATCGCGCGCGATATATTCGAAGCGATAGATCGCGCCGGCATCCATATCGGCCGGGCGATCGACCAGCACGGTTGAGGCGTCCGCATACCGCCAGGCGCTGGCGGGAATGACCCGCGCCAGTGCGCCGGTCACTCTGCTGACGGTGAGCCGTGCTTTGCCCTGATCGAGGCTGGCGGCGGGATAGCCTAGCGGGATCCGGTTGCCGCTGGCGCTGTCGAAAATCATCTCCGCCGCCGCCGGGCCACTGATGGCCCCGCGCCGACCGGTAACCTGCGGAAAACGCGCGCCGAGCAGGCTCCTGGCGGTCACATCGCCCTGCCAGCCGCTGGCGACCAGCGTGAAACCCTGATTTTGCAGCAGGCCGTCGCCTGCATCGGCGGGGTTCATGCCGCCGCCCATCATCATCGGCATCAGCCGCATCCCGCGGTTGACCACCTCATAGACCATCACCCGCCGTGCCTTCGCGCCATCCACTGGCCGCTGGATGACGAAATCGACGGCATATTCGACCATACCGTCGCCGGCGCGCGGGGCGAGCGACAGGTCGACGATGCCGCGGTTCTGGGCGCTGCGCGGATCGATGCGCATGTGGGCGATGCCGGTGATCGTCTCATATGCCCCGCGCTCACCGAAGCTGCGTCCGCCGAACGCCGGCGTGCGGGAGGTGATCTCAAGGCGGACGCTGGGCGCGCGCTCTTTCGCCAGCGCGACTTGCGGCGCGATCAGCAGGCATAGCGCGGCGATATAGCGAACAAGGGTCATGGCACTGCATCCGTTTTCGGCTTTGTTGCAGGCCTTATCGCAGCTAGCATTACGCAAAAGCAAGGAGAGCTGCCATGGCGGGACGAGGACACCGTGATATTTTCGCAAAAGACATCGCATGGGGGCTGGGGTCCAGCCCTGGGGTCAGCTATGCGCGGTTCCTGATGGACGAGGACGACGGCAGCTCGCCGCTGGTGATCCTGACCAAGTTTTCGCCCGGCGAAGTGGTCGATCCGCATACCCATGGCACGAACTATTTTGAATATGTCGTCGAAGGCGAGCAGACTGTGGGCAAGACGCGCTTCGGGCCGGGCGACGTGCGCTTTGCCAAAGCGGGGACGGGTTACGGGCCAATCGTTATCGGGCCGCAAGGCTGCACGGTGGTGATCGTCTTCCAGGATGCGACCGGCGCGAACACCATTCCGCTCGGCAAGGCGCGCCAGGCAGCAGCGGCCGAGTGAGCGCGATGACCAATGGCAAACAGCGCGCAGGCACAACTGCGGTGATCACTGGTGGCGGGCGCGGATTTGGGGAGGCGTTCGGCAAGGCGCTGGCGGGCGAAGGCGCGCATGTCGTGCTGGTCGACCGCGATGGCCCGGCAGCCGAAGCGGCCGCAGCAGGGATTCGCGCATCGGGCGGGCTCGCAACCGGGCTTGAGGGCGATGTCACCGATGAGGCGCGGATGGCTGATATCATGGCCCAGGCCGCAGCATTGCAGGGCGGTATCGACATCCTGATCAACAACGCCGGGCTGCACAGCGAAGAATTCAGCCGCCCGATCACCGAGATGGGCCTCGCCAAAACTCGCAGGCTGTTCGAGGTCAATGTGAACGGCACGGTGCTCTGCACGCTGGCCGCCCTCCCGCACATGAAAGGCCGCGCCGGGGCGAACATGGTCAACATCTCATCCATGGCCGCGCATATGGGCGGCTCGGCCTATGGCACGTCGAAACTCGCGGTGGCCGGGCTGACGATCACCTTCGCGAATGAGCTCGGCCCCGACGGTATCCGGGTCAACGCAATCTCGCCCGGGCTGATGCTCACCGAGACGATTCGGGCGGAGCTGCCGCCTGAAACGATGGCGCGGGTTAAATCGATGCAGATGATCGGCGACGACGGACTGCCCGGGCATATTGTCGACGCCATGCTGTTTCTGACGTCGGACAAGGCCAGCTTCATCACGGGCGAAATCCTGCGCGTCTCCGGCGGCGCGGCGGCGGGGGTCTAGGATGGCACTGAAAGGCGATATTGCGCCCGAAAAGGCAAAACAGGCCGCGAGCGCCTATCCGCCGCCACACGATGCCAAGCTCGCAGGCCGCAAGACCTGGCCGCTCACCGGGCAATGGAAGCTGACCCAGTTCGGGGTCAACATGGTCGAGCTGCCGCCGGGCGCCTGGTCAACCAATCGCCACTGGCACCGCAATAACGACGAGCTGGTGGTGGTCGTCTCCGGCGAACTGGTGGCGGTGAGCGACGCGGGCGAGGAAGTGCTGCGTGCGGGCGATTGCATCGGCTTCAAGGCCGGGGTGGCCAATCCTCACCATTTGCAGAACCGCTCGGACGAAGCTGCGGTCTATTATGACATTGGCGGGCGCGATGCCTGGGATGTCTCGACTTTCCCCGATATCGGCCTTGAGGCCTATACCCATCAGGAACTGCGGTTCCGCCCCATCCGCGAAAGCAAATCAGATGAGTCATGATGACCTGCGCCCCGACGCCCGTGCCTATCTCGATGCCATGGCCGCGCAGCCGCGCCCGCCGATGAACGATGCGACCATCGCGATGATGCGCCAGGTGCCGCCCGAGATGATCGAGAACATGCTACTGATGTTTGAGCAGCCCTTGGGCGAACTCGGCGAGATGCGCGACGTTACCATGCCGGGGCCGGGCGGCGAGATCGCGCTGCGGCTGTTCGATCCGCGTGAACAGCGTCGGCCCGGCCCGGTGGTGGTGTTCTATCACGGCGGCGGTTTCGTCGCCGGCTCCATCGGCACCCACGCACCGCTCGCCGCCGAGCTCGCCCGGCAACTCGATCTGCCGGTGATCTCCGTCGAATATCGCCTCGCGCCAGAAGACAGATGGCCTGCCGCGCCTGACGATGCTGAAGCCGCCGCGCGCTGGATTGCGGAAAACGGTGCGGCGTTCGGACGCGAATTTACCGGGCTGGTGATCTGCGGCGACAGCGCTGGCGGCACGCTGACCCTGGTGACCACGCTGGCCTTGCGTAACAAGCCTGCCGCCTTGCCGGTGGTGTTGCAAGTGCCGATCTACCCGGTCAGCGACCGCTCGAAGCCCTATCCTTCGGCTGAGGCATTTGGCCTTGGTTTTGGCCTCAACACGCCGGATATCGCCTATTTCGACGAAGCCTATGGCTCGGACAAGAACGACTGGCGCGCTTCGCCGCTGCTTGCCGATCTGGCGAGGCTGCCGCCGACGCTGCTCGTCACGGCGGGTTTCGATCCGTTGCGCGATGAGGGCCGCGCCTTTGCCGCCAAGGCGATCGAGGCGGGGGTGCAGGTCACCTACCGCGAGTATCGCGGCACGATCCACGGCTGCTTCACCTTCCGCAAGGCGCTGCCTTCGGCGCAGGAAGACCTGACGGTGATGCTGGGGCTCGCGCGCGAAATGCTCGCGCAGGCACCCTGATCAGGCGGGAAGCGCCAGACCACCAGGCTAGGCGGCGCAGGCATTGTCATTGAGCGGGAACAGGCTCGGTTGATCGCAATAGTCCAGCGGCAGGCGCAAGTCGGCGAGCAACTGATCAATCTCGCGCCGGGCGAAGGCCTTGACCCGCGCCAGCTTGGGAATGCGCCTGAGATCGGTATGGGTGAGACCGAAGAGGAACAGCTCGCGGTAGGCGACCCGGTCGCCAAGCCCTTCGCCCAGCCGGAAGCCTGCGCGCTTCGCCAGCCGGCGCAGTGCGGCTCTGGCCGCCGATTCGTTGTGGCTGCCGGAATGCCGCGCGCGGTTGGGCATGACGATCCAGTCCGGCGCGGGCAGGCGCAGGTCCTGCCGCGCTTCGTTCAGCGCATGAACCAACCGGGTGAAATGGCCAAGCCGGGTCAGCTTCTGCGAATGGGCATCGAACTGGCCGAGCACGTCGAGATCGGCAAACGAGCATGAAACCGGGGTCACCAGCGTATCGGCCATGGCGATCGCGCGGCGGGCGATCGGCGAATCGCTGCCGGCTGCGTCGATCAGGATGAAATCGCAATCGGAGCCGATGCGGGCGATTTCCTGGCTGAGATAGGCGCCGCTGGGCTGCGCCAGCGCGGTGTGGCGCGGCATCGGCAGCCAGGTCTTGAGCAGCCGGCAGGTCGCCTCGCGGTTGGTCAGCGCGCGGCTGAGCGTGGCCTGGGCATAGTCGAGATCAATGCAGGCGACTTTTCTGCCAGCGTCGGCCAGTGCCACCGCGGTGTGAAATGCCAGCGTCGACTTGCCGACTCCGCCTTTTTCATTGGCGAAAACAATCAGATGACCAGCCGAACGCGGGCGCGAAGCGATGTCGCGGACGACGACCGAGGGATGCTCGCCGCCCAGATCCCAGCTCGGCGCGCGCGCGGTCGCGGCGACTTTGGTCTTGCCGAGGATTCGTTGCTCGATACCCATTGCTGGCTTCCCCCTTGCCCGTGCGCTGCTGCGAATCGGGCATAACTCTGTGGAGACTAGTAATAATCCGTGGATAATACCAAGGGCTTTAAGGCTTCTTGTTGACATTCCTATTTTTCCGCTACCGTCCCGCTGCAGTGTCTGAAACTATCAAGACCTTCTGCCGCAATTGCGGGGCGCAGTGCTCGATGGAAATCGACGTCGAGCAGGGCCGCATGGCGCGCGCGCGGCCCGATGGCAGTGTCTCGCCCTATGGCGGCTACATGTGCCCCAAGGGGCTGGCGGCGGTGGAATTGCACAATGGCCTGGAGGCGCGCCTGACCAACAGCCTCAGGCGCGAGCCGGGCGGGGACCACGCGCCAATCGAGGCCGAAGCGGCGCTTGATGAAGTCGGCGCGAAGCTGGCGGAAATCCTGCGCGAGCATGGACCGCGCGCGATCGCGGTCTACCACGGCACCGGCGCCTATCGCAGCGTGCTGGGCGGTCTGCTTGAGCGCGCGCTCGTGGCTGAGATCGGGACGCCCAACTTCTTCTCCTCGATGACCATCGACCAGTCGGCAAAATGGGTGACCATGGCGCGGATGGGGACTTTTGCGAGCGGCAAACACCAGATGCGCGATGCTGATGTCATTTTGCTCGCTGGCGGAAATCCGCTGGTCAGCCATCAGGGCGTGCCGTTTGCAGTCGCCGAAACCGTTGCCCCGGCGCGCGCCTTCGAGGCCGCCAAAGCGCGCGGCTGCAAGGTCATCGTCGTCGATCCGCGCCGAACCGAGACCGCGCGCTATGCCGATCTGCTGATCCAGCCGCTGCCGGGCCATGATGCTGAGATTTTTGCCGCGATGGCCCATGTCATGCTGCGGGATGGCGTTTATGACACGGCGTTTGCCGCGCGATGGTGCGTGCAGCTCGACGAGCTTCGTGCCGCGCTCGCGCCCTTCACGCCCGAAATGGCGGCAGCGCGAGCCGACATTCCAGTGGCGCACATCGAGCAAGCTGCCGCATGGCTTGGCGCGGCGCAGAGACCGGTTGTCGGCAGCGGCACCGGGCCGTCGATGGCGGCCAATTCCAACCTTGCCGATCACCTGATCGAGACGGCGAACGTGCTGGCTGGAGGCTATCGCCGTGCCGGTGATCTGGTCCGCAATCCGGGCACCTTGCGCGTCAAGGACACGTTCGAGATGGCGGTTTCGCCAACGCGAAGTTTTGCGCGCGAGCCCAAATGCCTCAGCGCGGACACCGGCGCGTTGGTCGGGGAATTTCCAACCGCGCTGCTGCCCGGCGAGATCATGGCGCGCCACCCCGACCGCATCCGTGCGCTGATCTGCTTTGGCGGCGATCCGCTGCGCGCGCTCGGCGATCCCCAGCTGGCCAAGTCCGCTTTCGAACAGCTTGATCTGCTGGTTTCGCTCGATTGCCGGATCAACGAGACCGGCAAGCTCTCGCATTACATATTTGCCACCAGCCAGCCGTTCGAGCGGCCTGAGCTCAGCATGTCGGGCGACGGAATGTTTCCCGAGGCCTTCGTGCAATATACCGAAGCCGTGGTCGATCCGCCAGTGGGCGTGATCCATGACTGGGAGGTGTTCTGGGGGCTCGCGGCGCGGATAGGTGTGCCGCTGACGCTCAAGGCCTGGAACTACGGGCTTGACTACAAGGCGATCCCCGAGGGCCTGCCGCTGAGCGCGACGGAAAAGCCTGAGCCCGAGGATTTGTTTCGTTTTCTGGCAAAAGACAGCGCAGTGGCCTTCGATGAGATCATGGCCAGCAAGGGCGGCGTGGCGCGTGCGGATGCGCAGCGACATGTGCTGCCCGCGCCTTCGGACGGCGGCATGCTGGAGCTGTGCCCTCCCGATGTTGCCGCTGAACTGGCGGTGCTGGCCGATGCGCGCCCCGAAACAGGCTTTGCCTATCGCCTGACCTGCCGCCGCATCCTCCATGCGATCAACAGCGCCTACGTCGGCAGCCGTGAGGCGCGGCGGCGCTATCCGGTCAACTATGCCTATATGAACCCCCAGGACATGGCCGAGGCTGGCATTGACGAGGGCGCCGAAGTCGAGATCGCCTCGGCCCAAGGCGCGATCCGCAGCCTGGCGCGCGGTGAGGACCGGCTGCGGCGCGGGGTGGTCTCGATAACGCACATGTTCGGCCCGCTGGTCTCAACCGGCGACCTGCTCGCCGATGGCGGGGCCAATGTCGGGCAGCTGACTTCGCTGCGCCAGGATCTCCAGGCGATCAACTTTATGCCGCGTTTTTCGGGGATCCCGGTGAATGTGGAGGCGATTTAGTCTTCCGGAGCGCCGTATTTCTCTGCCAGCACGAGCAAATCAGGAAGCCGCTCTGCGCCGGTTGAGCGCATGACGCCTGCGACCATCGCATAGCAGCCGACGGTGAACAGGAAATCGAGCATCTGGCGATTGTCCCACTCGGCTATCAGCCCTTGCCAATTGGCGTCGCTGAGCTTGCGGTCCACGACCACTTCGTCGGTCGCCCTCATGACCAGGCTCTCGAACGGGGTGAAATAGGGATCATCGGCGCCGTGCTGGATCGGCGCGTACATGTCGGGCGAGAGGCCGCAGTTGACGCTGGTCGCCAGGTGACTCGACCACATGTAGACCGCCTTGGTGATCCAGGCGGTGCGCATGATTGCAATCTGCCGCAACTTGACCGGCAGCGTGTTGGCGCTGAGCAGATGGACATTGAGCGGCGAGAAGGCGTTCGCCAGCGCGGGGTGCTGGGCAAAAGTGCGCAGCACCGGGTTCTTGTCGGCATCCTTGAACATGCCGCCGGTCCATTGCCCGAAGAAGGCCTGGACATCGGCGTCGATGCTCTCGGGCCCGACTTGCGGCATCCGGGCAGGGGGATCGGGCACAAGTGAGTTTTGGGGCATGTCGCGAGAATGCCCGCGCCATGCCCCAGTCGTCAACGCCACATGAGGCGCGGTGGCTGATTAATCAGTTGCCAAACGTGCGCTGCCACCAGCCACCCCGGCGCGGGGAGCCGTCATCGCCGCCATCGCTATCGCCATTGCCTTCGCCATCGACCGCTTCGGTCTTGCGACCGCTGACATCTTCAGCAGGAACGGAAACGGTTTCGCCGCTATCGTCCGTTGCCTTCTTGCGGCGCGCTCGGGCGGGCTTGGCAGGCGGCGCCTCCTCCGCTGCCGGGGCAGGGGCTTCAGGTTCAGCTGCAGCGGTTTCCGCCGGAGCATCAGCGGCCTTGCGGCGCGTGCGCTTCGGCTTGGCAGCGACTTCGGCTGGGGCATCGGCATCGGCTGGGACTTCAGCCTCAACGGCCACCGCTTCGGCTTCAGGGCTGGCTTCAGGAGCGGGCTCTGCCGCTGCTTCTGGTTTGGGAGACGCCTTGCGACGGCCGCGCTTCTTCGGCGCAGCTTCGACAGGCGCTTCCGCATCGGGTTCGATCGGCGCCTGATCTTCGGCGCTTACGGCCTCGCCATGATCCTCGCCATCATCGTCGCCATCATCGTCGTTGCCATTTCCGCCATCCTCCAGGGCCTGCCCGGCTTCACCATCCTCGCGGCCACGTCCGCCACGCCGGCGGCGGCCACGGCGACGGCGCTTGCGCGGGCCTTCGCCGTCTTCGCCGGTTTCGTCGCTGTGCGGGGTCCGTTCGCCGTCCTCGCCACGATCTTCATCGGCATCGGCGCTGCGGGCATCACCATCGCGGGCATCGGCATCGCCGCCTCCCGCTTCGCTGTCACCATCGGCGGGACGCTCGTCGCGGCGGCTGCGGCCGCGACCCCGGCGGTTGCGTCTGCCGCGCCCGCCTTCGTCGTCGCCGCGCGCGCTGCGCTCTTCGGCTTGTTCTTCTTCTTCGTCTTCTTCGATCTCGTCGGCGAAATCAGGCTCATCGCCATCGTCTTCCAGCACGATCGGCCCGAAGCGGGGGACGAAATCATTGCGCGGACCCGACGAGGCCACGCGCATCTTGGCGCCCTCGTTTTCGCCTTCCGGCAACACTTCGATGCGCACGCCATAGAGCGATTCGATCTCGGCGAGATCACTGCGCTTGGTGTTGAGCAGGTAGATCGAGGCTTCCTGGCTGGCGAACAGCGTGATCGTGCTGCCTTTGCCGCTTGCGGCTTCGTCTTCGATCAGCCGCAGCGCGGAAAGCGCCGATGAACTGGCGGTGCGCACCAGGCCGGTGCCGTCGCAGTGCGGGCAGGTCCGCGTCGTCGCTTCGAGCACGCCGGTGCGCAGGCGCTGGCGGCTCATTTCCATCAGGCCGAAGCTGGAAATCCGGCCGACCTGGATGCGCGCGCGGTCATTCTTGAGCGCGTCCTTCATCGTCTTCTCAACCTTGCGGATGTTGGACGAGTATTCCATGTCGATGAAGTCGATGACGACCAGCCCGGCCATGTCGCGCAGGCGCAATTGACGGGCAATCTCGCGCGCGGCTTCGAGGTTGGTGTTGAGCGCGGTCGCCTCGATCCCGTATTCCTTGGTCGAGCGGCCGGAATTGATGTCGATCGAGACGAGCGCCTCGGTCGGGTTGATGACGATATAGCCGCCTGATTTGAGCTGGACGAAGGGATCGTACATCGCGGTCAGCTGGTCCTCGGCGCCGTGGCGCTGGAACAGCGGAACCGGATCCGAATAGGCCTTCACCCGCTTGACATGGCTGGGCATCAACAGCTTCATAAAGTCGCGCGCAGCACGGTAGCCCGCTTCGCCCTCGACGACGACGTCTTCGATGTCCTTGTTGTAGATGTCGCGGATTGCGCGCTTGATCAGGTCGCTGTCCGAATGGATCAGCGCCGGGGCAGAGCTGCCCAGCGTGTTCTCGCGGATGCCATCCCACAGCCGCGCCAGATAGTCGAAATCGCGCTTGATTTCGGTCTTGGTGCGCTGGAGTCCGGCGGTGCGCACGATGCAGCCCATCGAACGCGGCAGGCTCAACTCGGCGATGATGCTCTTGAGCCGCTTGCGGTCGCTTACCGAATTGATCTTGCGGCTGATACCGCCACCATGGCTCGAATTGGGCATAAGCACGCAATAGCGGCCCGCGAGGCTGAGGTAGCTGGTCAGCGCGGCGCCTTTGTTGCCGCGCTCCTCCTTGACGACCTGGACCAGCAGCACCTGGCGCCGGTGGATGACATCCTGGATCTTGTAGCGGCGGCGCAGCGCCATGCGCTTGGCGCGCAGTTCGTCGGCTTCCTTGGAACGGCCCCGGCTCTGCTGGCGGCGCCCGCGGCGGGGGCTGTCTTCCCCGTCACCGCCTGCGTCACCGTCCGTATCGCCGTCCGTATCACCGTCCGCGTCATCATCAGCGTCGTTATCGGCGCGGTCGTCGTGCTCGCCGCCTTCTTCTTCATCGCCGTTTTCGAAGCCATCCTGGACATGGCCGTCTTCGATGGTCGAGACATGGCCGCGATCGTCGTTGTCGACTTCGGTGATGCCACCGCCCATGTCTTCGCCGAGATCATCGTCCTCGATCCGGTCGAGCGCGCTCTCGCCAAAGTCATCGGCGTCTTCGGCGGCGCGCAGCGCGGCTTCTTCCTCGGCATGTTCCGCTTCTTCGGCGAGCAGCCGGTCGCGGTCGTCTTTCGGGATCTGGTAATAGTCAGGGTGGATTTCGCTGAAGGCGAGGAAGCCATGGCGATTGCCGCCGAAATCGACGAATGCCGCCTGCAGCGAGGGTTCGACCCGGGTTACCTTGGCGAGATAGATATTGCCCTTGATCTGCTTGTGTTCGGCAGATTCAAAGTCAAATTCCTCAATACGGTTGCCCTTGAGCACCGCCACCCGGGTTTCTTCCGGGTGGCGCGCATCGATCAGCATGCGCGTTGTCATTAGTTATTCTCCATGCGCGCCCGCGCCCTGGCGGTCCGGACAGTTGTCCTGAAATCAGGGCGGCGCGTAATTGTGGGTTGAAGCTGCGCGGCCAGGCAAAGGCACGGGCCTTCGAACGGCGCGCAGCAGCAAACGGGGAAAGCGGGCCGGAAATGGCCAGCTGGTGGGGTTTCGTGTCTGCAGACAGGAGAATGTGCGGCGAAAGTGTGCGCGCAACGCCTGCGACCCGGCCTGCCGGAGCCCGGAAGGGCAGCGGCGGACAAGTCGTCAGGGAATCTCTCATGTAAGCATCAACCTGTTGGATTCCGGGAAAAAGGCCGGCTTTTTGCCTGTGGCGCTCATGCCGATCCAGTCGATTCTGCGATGCCTTGGCAAGGTGCCGGAGCGTCAGAACAACAGGATCGGAGCAAGCCTGCCCCGGCATCGGCGGGTTAGCACCGCTTGGCCGCAGGGGCAAGTTTATTGCGCGCTGTCAATGTGGAACATCCGGTCCGCGCCGTTGCCGCAGCGGCAATCGCACCCTATCCACCTTTGTTCAATGCGTCGCTTCATACCACTTTTGCTTGTCTTTCTCGCACCACTGGCGGTTTTCGCTGCGCTGGTCGCGGTTGATCGGCTGTTCGGCTCGCCGGGTCGCGGCCATAATTATGTGCTGCGGCTGACGATCCCGCCTGCGGCCGGCCAGGTCGGCTTGCCCAAAGTGGAAGGTCCGCAGGATGCCAGCCGGCCGCTGGTGGTGATCGATGCCGGGCACGGTGGCCACGATCCGGGCGCGGGCAGCGGCGCAATCAAGGAAGAAGAGCTGACCCTGCGCCTCGCGCGCGCATTGCGCGACGAATTGCTGCGCGGCGGCGGCATCCGGGTCGCACTGACCCGCGATGACGACCGCTTTCTGCTGCTTGAGGAGCGTTCCGGGATTGCGCGGCGGCTGAATGCCGACCTGTTCCTGTCGATCCACGCCGACAGCACCGAGGGCGAGGCTGCCAGTGGTGCCACGGTCTATACCCTGTCCGAAAAGGGATCGAGCGAGACCGCCCAGCGCATGGCCGACCGGGAAAACCGTTCGGACGCGATCGGCGGAGTGGCGCTGAGCCAACAGAGCGAGGCGGTGAACGCGATACTCGTCGACCTGTCGCAGCGTGAGACCCAGGCGAAATCGGAAGAGTTCGCGCGGCTGATCTTGCGCGCCGCGCGCGGGCGGCTGCCAATGCGCGATTCCGCGCTGCAATCGGCCGCCTTTGTCGTGCTGAAATCGCCCGATGTGCCTTCGGCGCTGTTCGAGGTCGGCTATATCAACAACGACGCGGACGTAGCGCGGCTGATCACCAGCGACGGACGGCGCAATTTCGCCGAAATCGCTGCCAACGCCATGCGATTGTTTTTCGCCCGCCAATCGCGGTTATAGAGGGTGGCGCTGGGGGAAATGGGCATGCTAGAGAACCCGCGCCATGGCTGAGACCGACGCTTCGCAAAACCTGCGCTTTCGCATCCGCCGCAATGCGAGTGGGTTGATCCATGAATTGCGCGAGAACTGGCGCGAGAAGCGCTGGTTCCGCCGGCTGGGCTATTTGCTGGCCGGGCTGCTGCTGGCGTTCGCGCTGCTCTGGGTGCTGGTGCTGCGCAATCTGCCCTCGGCGGACAAGCTGCTGACCTATCAGCCGCCGCTGCCCAGCATGGTGCGCGGCATCGATGGCGAGATCGTCTACAGCTATGCGCGCGAGCGCCGGGTGCAATTGCGCTTTGTCGATTTCCCCAAGCCCATGGTCAATGCTTTCCTTGCTGCGGAAGACAAGACCTTCTGGAGCCACGGCGGAGTGGACTACCCCGGTCTTGCCGGCGCAGTGGTCGATTATGTCACCAAGATCGGCTCGGGCGAGCGGGCGCGGGGCGGCTCGACGATCACCCAGCAGGTGGCCAAGAACATCCTTATCGGCAACGAATATTCGATCGCCCGCAAGCTGAAGGAAATGATCCTCGCTGGTCGGATCGAGGATGTGCTGACCAAGCAGCAGATTCTCGAACTCTATCTCAACGAGATCCCGCTTGGCCGGCAGAGTTTCGGGGTGCAGGCGGCCGCCCGCGCCTATTTCAGCAAGGACGTTGGCGAGTTGCAGCTCCACGAGGCAGCCTTCCTCGCGATCCTGCCCAAGGCGCCGGAGACCTATGGCCGCGCCAAATTCGCCGCCCAGGCGATTGAACGACGCAACTGGGTGCTCGACCAGATGGTCAAGAATGAACTCGCCACCGCTGCCGAGGCTGAGGCCGCAAAAGCACAGCCACTTGGCATCATCACGTACCGGACCGAGGCCTACGATCCCTCGGTTGGCTATTTTGTCGAGGAAGTGCGCCGCCGCCTGATCGAAAAATACGGCGAAAGCGCCGATGCCGGGCCCAATAGTGTCTATTCGGGCGGGTTGTGGGTGCGCACCTCGCTCGACCCGCAGATGCAGAAAGCGGCGCAGGACGCGCTGCGTGCCGGCCTGCTGCGCTATCATGCGGGCAAAGGCTGGAGCGGGCCGATCGCGAAGATCAATCTCGATCCCGAGGGCTGGCGCTCGCAGTTGGCCTTGCTGGGCAAGTCGATTTCCTATCAGGACTGGCGCGTCGGAGTGGTCCTGCGGCGCGAAGGCGCATCAGGCCAGATCGGTTTCGCCGATGGCGTGACCGGCGCGCTGACCGGTATGCCCGATGCCTTGCGCAAGGGCGACGTGGTTGCCGCAGCGCCGACCGGGCGCGGGGTGTTCGGCGTGCGCATAATCCCTGAGGTTTCGGGCGGCCTGGTGGTTGAGAGCCCGCTCGATGGCCGCGTGCTGGCAGTGCAGGGCGGCTTCGATGCCGGGCTCGGCTCGTTCAACCGCGCGACGCAGGCAATGCGCCAGCCTGGCTCAACGATCAAACCCTTCGTCTATTCGACAGGGCTCGATTTTGGCATGACCCCGGCCAGCATGATCCTCGACGGCACGTTCTGTGTTTATCAGGGCGCGCGCTATGGCAAGAAGTGTTTTTCCAATTTCGGCGGCGCGGGCGGCAGCGGCAACCACACCATGCGCTGGGGCCTGGAGCAATCGCGCAACCTGATGACCGTGCGCATTGCCAACGATGCCGGCATGGAAAACGTCGCCAAGACCATCGACCGGGTCGGCATTGGCAAATACGATCCCTATCTTTCGTTCGCGCTGGGCGCCGGCGACACCACCGTGCTGCAGATGGTCAACGCCTATTCGGCGCTCGCCAATCACGGCGTGCAATATCCCGCCTCGCTGATCGACTATGTCCAGACCCGCACCGGCAAGGTTCTCTGGCGTGCCGATACCCGCCGCTGCATGGGCTGCAACATGGCGCAGTGGGACGGCAAGCCGATGCCGCGACTGGCCCCGCGCGGCAAGCAGGTGATGGATGCACGCTCTGCCTATCAGACCGTGCACATGCTGGAAGGGGTGATCACACGCGGCACGGCGGTGGGCTTGCGCGATCTCGGCCTGCCGATTTTCGGCAAGACCGGGACCACTACCGGCCCGACCAACGTGTGGTTCATCGGCGGCTCGCAGCGCTTCATGGCGGGCGTCTATATCGGCTATGACCAGCCGCGCTCGCTGGGCGGCTATGCCCAGGGCGGCACATTCGCCGCGCCGATTGTCAAGCAGCTGATCCAGGCGACCAAGCCGCGCTGGAGCCGCTTGCCGGCAACCGCGCCGGCCGATGTCCACATGGTCAAGATTGACCGGATAACCGGCAAGCGGGCCTTTGCCGGCACGCCGGGCGATGATCCCAAGTCCTCGCTGATCTGGGAAGCCTTCAAGGCCGACACCGAACCCAAGCGATCAACCCAGCTCGATGAGTTCGAGGCGCGCCGTGATGCGCTGGTCGCCCAGCTTCGGCGCGGCCCGGAGGTGCGCAAGGCAGAGACGCAGACCAAGGCGGAAAGCCCGGAAACCAAGAACTTTGTCGAGGATCAGGGCGGCGTCTATTAGGCACCGGTCGGCAGGAGGGGGAACAAGCGCATGCCCGGGTTGCATCCTTCGTGTCACGCGGCGAGCGATCCTGATCGTCTGGCCATGCTGGTGGCCGATACCGGCGAACGGCTGACCTACCGCGAGCTTGACGAAGGCTCAAACCGGGTGGCGCAGTTCCTGCGGGCGCAGGGCCTGAAGCCCGGCGACCGGATCGGGGTGATGATGCGCAATACGCCGGCATTCGCCATGGTCCACTGGGGCGCGACGCGCTGCGGCGTGTTCGACGTATTGCTCTCGACCCACCTCAAACCCGACGAGGCGAGCTATATTCTGGGCGATGCGGGTGCGCGGCTGCTGATCCTGTCGGCCTCGCTGGGCGAGACCCCGCATGTGCTGGCCGCCGAACGCGCGGCGCGCATTCCGGGGGTCGAGGCGGTTTTCTATGCCGATGACGAGGAACTGCCGGGCGCCGCGTCGCTCGAAGCGGCGCTGGCCAAGCAGCCAGCTGCGCGTGTGCCGGACGAAATATCGGGCTTCCACCTGATCTATTCGAGCGGCACGACTGGCCGCCCCAAGGGCATTGTCCAGCCGTTCACGCCCGGACCGATCGACGAGTCCAATGCCCTCGAAGGCCCGATGCCGGTCTACGGCGAGCTCAGACCGCTGGTGACGCTCAATGTTGGTCCGCTCTATCACGGCGCGCCGCTATCGAGCATGGTCAACACCCACCGCAATGGCGGCACCTTCATCACCCAGCGCAAGTTCGATGCCGAAGGCGTGCTGCAGGCGATCCAGGACTGGAAGGTCAACCACTGCCAGTTCGTGCCGACGATGTTCGTGCGGATGCTGGCGCTGCCTGAAAGCGCGCGGCTGAGCCATGACATGTCCAGCCTCAAATTCGTGCTCCACGCCGCCGCGCCGTGCCCGGTGGAGATCAAGCGGCGGATGCTGGATTGGTGGGGTCCGGTGATCCACGAATACTACGCCAGCACCGAAGGCGTCGGCGCGACGCATATCAGCGCCGAGGAATGGCTGAAGAAGCCAGGCTCGGTGGGGCGCACCTCGCTGGGGCCGATCCACATCTGCGATGATGACGGCGCGGAGTTGCCCGCTGGCACCAGTGGGTTGATCTATTTCGAGGCTTTGCCGGGCCGAGTGGTGAATTACCTCAACGATCCGGTCAAAACCCGCCGCGCGAGCAACCCCAGGCATCCGAACTGGATGACCGTGGGCGATATCGGCAGGCTTGACGATGAAGGCTATCTGTTCCTCACGGATCGCCAGGATTTCATGATCATTTCGGGCGGCGTGAACATCTATCCGCAGGCGATCGAGGATTGCCTGATCGTCCACCCCAAAGTGCTCGATGTTGCGGTGATCGGGGTGGCGGATGCCGAGATGGGCGAGCAGGTGAAAGCCGTGGTCCAGCCGAAAGTGTGGGCTGATGCCGGGCCTGATCTTGAGGCGGAACTGCGCGACTGGGTGTCCTCGCGGATTTCAAAGGTAACGCAGCCCAGGAGCTATGAATTCGTGGCTGACCTGCCGCGGCTGCCGTCGGGAAAGCTGGCCAAGCATGAGCTGCGCAAGATCTACGGTAACCCGGTGGCAGTAATCTAGCCGCGTCATTATTTGACATGATCATGTCAAACTGACACAATCCATGCATGGATGGCAAATTTGATTCGCGCGCTCCTCTGGTCGGCCTCTCGGACGAGCTGATCCGGCTTAACGGGCGGCTGAAAAGCCTGTTTGCCGAAGCGCGGCGCGGGGCGGGGCTGGGGGATTCGGAAATGGGCGTGCTCAATGCCGTAGTCGAGGCGGACCGCGCGCCGACCGTGCCGCAGATTGGCCGCTCGTTCGGCCAGCCGCGCCAGCTGGTGCAGCGCGCGGCCAATGCGCTGATCGCCGCCGGGCTGATCGAGGCGATGCCCAATCCTGACCACAAGCGCGCGGTGTTGCTCACGGCGACCGCAAAAGGCCTGGCGCTCAAGCGCGAGATCGACGCGCGCGCGGATGCCAAGGCGGCGGAAGTGGCATCGGGCCTCGACGACGAGGCCATCCGCGCGGCGTCGCGCGCACTGGGCGAAATTCGGCGCGGGCTGGAAGTCCAGCTGCGCAAGGCCAATTGAGGAGAGAACCGGCATGGAAGCAAATCTGGATGAACTGGCACCGATTGGCCCGCTGACCGACTGGCTCGATGCCCATGTGCCGGAACTCGGCAAGGGTCCGCTGAAGCGCGAGATGCTGCACGGCGGCACCTCCAACATCGTGTTCACGCTCGATCGCGGCGGGCTGCCGATGGTGCTGCGCCGTCCGCCTGCCGTGCCGCCGCCGGGCGCGGAAAAGGGCGTGCTGCGCGAGGCGCGAGTGCTGACCGCGCTTCGGGGAACTGCGGTGCCCCATCCCGTCTGCTATGGTGCCTGTGAAGACCCGGAGGTCATCGGTATGCCGTTCTATGTCATGGAACGGGTCGATGGCTGGGCACCCAATTTGCGCGGCGAAAGGATCTACAACCAGGCGCCTTTCGACCAGATGCCCTATGAGTATGGCATAGCCTTTGCCATCGTCGGCGGCCTCGCGCTGCTGGCCAATGTCGATTACAAGGCGGTTGGGCTGGAAGGCTTCGGCAAGCCTGACAATTTCCTCGAACGCCAGGTCGATCGCTGGGCAGGCCAGCTTGCTTCCTATCCGGAGCGCTATCCCGGCTATCAGCCGCGCAAATTCGAAGGCTATGACCAGGTTGAAGAGTGGCTGCGCGGCCAGGCGAAGAAGACTTCGCATATCGGCATCATGCACGGCGATGTCGGCACGCCCAATGTCATGTTCAAGCACGAGCCGCCTGCGCGTCTGGCGGCGCTGATCGATTGGGAGCTGTCGACCGTCGGCGATCCGATGGTCGATATGGGCTGGTTCACCGGCGGGATGCGCGACGAGCGCTTTCCCGACCTGATATCGTCGAACACGCTGACCGATCCGAGGCATTCGCCGACCAAGCAGGAACTGATGCGCTATTATGCATCCGGCACCGGCCGCAATGTCGATGAGCTCGATTTCTTCTCGGTGCTCGCCGGATTCAAGTCGGGCTGCATCCTCGAATACAAGGTTGCCCAGGCGGCCACCGGCAAATTGCCGAGAGAGACCGGCGAGTTCTTCGCGCGCATGGTCGAGGCCGGTTTCAAGCGGAACGCAGAATTCATCCGGAGGATATCATGATCAATTTCAGCATAGAGCCCGAATTCCAGGCCAAGCTCGACTGGATGGAAAAATTCGTCCGCGAGGAATGCGAGACGATGGACCTGCTGTGGCCCGAAATGGGCGCAAATTTCGACACCAGCATTGTCGACGCCCGCCGCCACCTCAAGCCGCTGCAGGCACAGGTCAAGGCGCAGGGCCTGTGGGCCTGTCATCTCGGCCCGCATCTTGGCGGCCCGGGTTATGGCCAGGTCAAACTCGCACTGATGAACGAAATACTCGGCCGCTCGAACTGGGCGCCGACGATCTTCGGCACGGCCGCGCCCGATACCGGCAACGCGGAAATCCTCGCCATGTTCGGCACTGACCAACAGAAAGCGAAGTATCTCCAGCCGCTGATGGATGGCGACATCGTCTCGTGCTTCTCGATGACCGAGCCGCAGGGCGGGGCTGACCCGGGCGAGTTCACTTGCGCTGCGACCCAGGACGGCAACGAATGGGTGATCGAGGGCGAAAAGTGGTTTTCTTCGAACGCCAAGCTCGCCGCATTCCTGCTGGTGATCTGCGTAACCGACCCGGACAAGCCGCTGACCGAGCGGATGAGCATGTTCATCGTGCCCACGGAAACCCCGGGGATCAACATCCTGCGCAATGTCGCCATCGCCGGGGATGTCGATCCGGAAAACGGCCACCACGCGCATATCCGCTATGAGAAAGTGCGCATCCCGCTCGACCACATGCTGGGGGAGCGCGGCGGCGGCTTCAAGGTGGCGCAGGCGCGGCTGGGCGGCGGACGCATCCACCACGCCATGCGCACCGTGGGCCGTTGTCAGCGGGCATTCGAGATGATGCTCGAACGCGCGGTGTCGCGGCGGACTCGCGGACGGATGCTGGGCGATCACCAGATGGTGCAAAGCAAGCTCGCTGATTCGATCATCCAGCTGGAACAGTTTCGTCTGTTGACGCTCAAGACTGCCTGGATCATCGACGAGGTCGAGGCAGGCCGGATGCCGCACGGCGCAGCCCGCAACCACATCGGCATGTGCAAGATCGCGATGCCGCAGCTTTACAAGGACGTTGTCGGCCGGGCGCTGGAAATCCACGGTTCGCTCGGTATCAGCCTCGATATGCCGTTGGCCAACTCCTATGCAGGCCATTGGTCGCTGGCCTTTGCGGACGGACCGACAGACGCGCACAAGTCGCAGCTGGCGCGGGCCTTTCTGAAGAAGGCCAAGCCCGCCGAGGGCATGTTCCCCAGCGAACACATCCCCACCCGCACTGCAGCGGCGCTGGCACGCTATCCCAACGCGAGAGACGCATGATGGACCCGCTCTTCGATTTCACCGGCAAAGTGGCGCTGGTCACCGGCGGCAGCCGCGGGCTGGGCTACCAGATGGTCAAGGCCCTTGCGGAACGCGGCGCCGACGTGATCATCGCCAGCCGCAAGCTCGACAATTGCGAGGCGGTGGCTGCGGAGTGCCGCGCGCTGGGCAGGAAGGCGCTCGCGGTCTCGGCCCATGTCGGCAAATGGCCCGATTGCGACCGGCTGATCGAGGAGGCCTATGCCGCGTTCGGGCGTGTGGATATACTTGTGAATAACGCCGGTATGAGCCCGCGCGTGCCCAGCCATGAGCTGTCCGAAGCGCTGTTCGATTCGGTGGTGAACCTCAATTTCAAAGGTCCGGTTCGCCTTGCCAGCCAGGTGGCCAAGCGCATGTTTGATGCAGGCGCGCGGGGCGAGGGCGGCGGCTGCATTATCAATGTCACCTCCTCAGGCTCGATGATGCCGCTGCCCGAAGTTGTTGCCTATGGCTCGTCCAAGGCCGCGCTCAACGCGATGTCGAAAAGCCTCGCGTGGGAATATGCGCCGCATGTGCGCGTCAACACGCTGTCGCCCGGCGCATTCCGCACCGATATCGTCGAAGCCTGGCCGGACAAAGGTCAGGGACCGATCGCTATCCCGCGCGGCCATGCAGGCAACCCTGAGGAAATCGTCACGGCGGCGCTTTATCTCGCCAGCCCGGCATCGGTGAATGTCACCGGCTCGCTGGTGCGCTGCGATGGAGGACAGCACTGATGCCTCGTGCCGTTATCGCCGATCAGTTCGGCCCGCCTGAAAGCTATGCCTTACGCGAATTCGACCCCGGCCCGCCCGGAACCGGCGAACTGCGCGTGGCAATCAAGGTGGCGGGGATCAGCTATGTCGATGTGCTGACGGCGATGGGCAAATATCAGTTCCATCCGCCACTTCCGTTCATTCCGGGCAGCGAATATGCCGGGGTGGTCGAGGCGCTGGGCGATGGGGTTACTGGTCTCGCGGTCGGCGACCGGGTCAATGGCAGCGGCATGGGCGGGATATTCGCCCAGGTGAACAACTTCGCGGCGGCCAATGTCAACAAGGTCGCCGATGGCATGGACCTGGAGACCGCGGCGATCTTCCCGGTGAACTATCTGACCGCATGGCACGCGCTGGTCGACCGGGGCAGGGCGCAAACAGGCGAGACGCTGCTGGTGCTGGGCGCGGCGGGGGGCACCGGCTTTGCCGCGATCCAGGTCGGCAAGCATCTGGGCCTGCGGGTCATCGCTTCGGCATCAAGCGCGGAAAAACGCGCGGCGGCGCTGGCCGGCGGAGCCGATGCCGCCGTGGAGACCGGCGCTGAGGATTGGCGTGACCAGGTCAAGTCGGCGAACCATGGCAAGCCGATCGACCTTGTCTTCGATCCCGTCGGCGGCGATGCGACCGATCTGGCCTTCCGCACGCTCGGCTATGACGGGCGGCATCTGGTGATCGGTTTCCCCGCCGGCATTGCCGCGCTGAAGACCAACCTGCCGCTGCTCAAATGCGCCAGCCTGGTTGGCGTGCAAGTGCGCGGCGCGGGGATCGAGCGGCCTGAAACGATGGCGGCCGACCGCGAGGCAGTGCAGGAAATGGTGCGCGCGGGCGTCGTCAGGCCGGCGATTGCCAAGCGCTATGCCCTCGCAGATTACGCCGAGGCGATGAATGCCGCCTATGGAGGCAAGGAAGCGGGTCGTATCGTGCTGCTGATGGAATAGCGGCTTGACCTTGCCGCGGGTGCCGCTGAATGTCCCCGCAGAAATTGGATAGGGAGAGCACCATGGTTACCAACGCCGACCTCAGGAAAGAGGCCGAAGCCCAGGTCCTGTATCACAAGGACAAGGCCACCAAGATCGCCACGATCACTTTCATGCGGCCCGAAAAGCACAACACCGCGACCATCGGGATGCGCGCGCGCTTCGGCGAACTGGTGTTCAAGGCCAACATCGATGACGATGTCAAAGTGCTGGTGATCCGGGGCGAGGGCGACAATCTGGGCAGCGGCGGCGATCTCAACGAACACGGCGATCTCTATCTCAGCCCCAAGCCTGGCGATGGCTTTCTAGTCGATCTCGAGATTGACGACCCCGATGTGAAGTATCCTCCGGTGGGCAGCTATCGCTATCTCCACGGCCTGACCGACTATTACGCCAAGGCGCGCTCGGGCAACCGCTCGCTGCAGGAATTCAAGAAGATCAGCATCATCGAGGCCAAGGGCTATTGCTACGGCTGGCACTTCTATCTGTGCGCCGATGCCGACATCATCGTCGCTTCCGACGATGCGCTGTTCGGCCACCCCTCGTTCCGCTATGCCGGTTGGGGGCCGCGCATGTGGCAGTGGCTGGAAACTGTGGGCCTGCGCGCCTTTTCGGAAATGCTGTTTACCGGCCGGCCGTTCACCGCCCAGGAAATGTACACCGCCAATCGTTTCGTCAACTCAGTCGTCCCGCGCGATCAGCTTGAGGCCGAAACCGCCAAATATGCCCAGGCCTGCTCGATCACCCGACCCAACGATGTGGTCGTTGCCCAGAAGACCTTCATCGAGGCCTACAAGCAGCATCGCGGCGAATATATGGGCAGCCTGCTGACTGGCTGGCTCGAAGGCATGCTGCCATTGATGAAAGACGACGGGGCAAACGACGTGAACCTGGGCAAGGACAGCACCTTCGAGCAGGGAATCGGCCAGGTGGTGAAAGGCAACGACCTTAACTACCCGAAGGACTGGCGGCTTTCCAAGAAGGGCCGGGAGAGCAACGAGGTGTAGGGCGCTTTTCCTCCCCATCTCCGATGGGGAGGGGGACCGTCCGCAGGACGGTGGAGGGGTATTGCGAGGCCTGAATACCCCTCCACCACCCTACGGGTGGTCCCCCTCCCCACCCTGCGGATGGAGAGGATAGTGCTTAACGCGCGGGATCGAAATACGGCTTGTCACCGATCACGGTCACGCGCTCCATCGCCCGCATCGCCGGACAATAGTCCGCGACAGCATAGTGCTGGCACGAGCGGTTGTCCCAAAAGGCGATGGAATTGGCCTGCCAGCGGAAGCGGACCTGATATTCCGGGCGTGAGGCCTGTGCATAGAGGTGGTCCAGCAGCCAGGCGCTTTCCTTGTCGCTCAGCCCATCAATGTGCGTGGTGAAGGCGCAATTCACATAGAGCGCGCGCTCGCCGGTTTCGGGATGGGTGCGCACTACTGGATGGCGCTGGAGCGGAAACTGCTCCCAGAAGCTCTCCTTCGACTTGCCCTGCAGGGTGGCGAATATGCTGCCATCGTGGACGGCAGTCAGGGTGCATATCCACTCCTTGAGTGCAGGTGACAGGCCCTCGTAAGCGGCAACCATGTCGGCGAACATCGTGTCGCCGCCGACTTCGGGCATGATCCGCGCGCGCAGGATTGATCCGAGCGATGGTTCGGCGCGCCAGGTGACATCGGAATGCCACAGGTCCGCTCCAACCTTGCTGCCCGGCCTCGTCACTTCGTTGGTTTTAAGATGGAATATCTCGGGGTGGGGCTGATCCTTGGGAGTGATCGGGTGGACTTCGAGTTCGCCGAAGCGGCGGGCAAAGGCGATGTGCTGGTCCTCGCTGATCGGCTGATCGCGGAAGAAGACCACCTTGTATGTCAGCAGTGCCGAGCGGATATCGGCGATGGTTTCATCGTTAAGCGGACCACCGAGATCGATGTCGAGAATCTCCGCGCCGATGCGCGGCGTCAGCGGGGCGACCTTGAACCGGCTGAAACTGCGGGGTTGGGCAATCGTGGCCATGACAATCCTCCCTTGACGTGGATGCACCGACTATGCGCAAATCGCGAGCGCGCGCAACAAGCGCGTGAATCAGAACGCACCATCAGAGGATGCCCCAAATGGCCAAATGCAAGCTCGTCGCGCTCACCACCCCGTTGCCGGGCAAGGAAGCCGAATTCCACGACTGGTATCAGAACACCCATTTGCCCGAGATCATCTCGGTCCCCGGTTTTCAGGGCGCGCAGCGTTTCCAGCTGGTCGCCAAGATGATGGGCGCGGACGAAAACCAGTATCTGGCGATCTATGACGCCGAGAGCGACGATCCCGGTGCGCTGATGGCGGCGATCGGCGCAATGGCCCAGTCAGGCGGAATGACCCCGCCGATCTATCAGGACATGGCGACGACCTACACTTCGCTGTTCGTGGAATGCGGTGAATACGTGAAGGCCAAGTAGGCCGGATCAGCCTTTTCCGAACACCGGCTTGCGCTTCTCACGCAGCGCCGCAAGGCCTTCGCGGTGGTCGGCACTGCGCACAGTGACGGACTCATAGGCAATCCCTGCGTCCAGCACGGCGGCGGTGATCCGCTTGAGTTCAAGGTTCGTCAGGATCTTGGTATAGCGGATTGCCGCCATCGCGCCGCCTAGCAGTTTGGCGCAGAAAGCATCGACTGTGTTGTCGAGCTCTTCGAGCGGCACGCAGTGGTTGATCAGGCCGATCTCGGCTGCCTTCCGGGCAGTCAGCAGATCGCCGGTGAACAGGAACTCCTTGGCGCGGGCGAGGCCAATGCGCTGAGCCCAGATCGCCGCGCCGCCATCGCCCGCGACCAGCCCCAGCCCGACATGCGGATCGCCGATCTTCGCGCCTTCCGCGCCGATGATGATGTCGCACATCAAGGCAATCGTCGCGCCAAGGCCCACCGCATGGCCGTTCAGCCGGCAGATCACCGGCTTGTCGATATCGAGCAGGGTGTTGATGATCCGCTTGGCCATGCGCGCTTCATGGTCGAACAGTTCGGGATTGGCAGCGTTGCGCGCGATGTGATCGAGATCGCCGCCGGCCGAAAAAGCGCGGCCAGCGCCGGTCAGCACGACCAGATCGGAATCCGCATCGCCTTGGGCAAACCACAGCGCTTCGGGCAATTCGTCATGCAGATCAAGGTTGATCGCATTGAGCGCATCGGGCCGGTTCAGCACGATGCGCAACAGGCGACCTTCGCGCTCCAGCAGGATCGCCTTGAATTGGGGCAGGTCTTTCATTGCGATTGCTCTCCTTGCGCCCCCTCATAAGCGATGCGCCCGGGCGATCAACCGCCGAGCAGGCCTTGCATTGCGCGCCGCCTTGCTCTTTGATCGGTTCAAACATTCTTGCAGGAGAGGCGGGCGATGCCGCAATTCGATGAAACGTTCGACTGGGTGGTGATCGGCAGCGGCGCTGGTTCGATGAGCTCTGCGCTGATGATGCGCAAGGCCGGCAAGTCAGTGGTGATCCTCGAGAAGGGACAGTGGGTCGGCGGCACCACCTGCAAATCTGGCGGGGTGATGTGGATCCCCAACAACCCGTTCATGGATCCGGGCGAGGACAGCACCGAGAAGGGCATTACCTATCTCGACGCAGTGGTCGGCGATCCCGCCGATGCGCCGGGAACCTCGCACGAACGGCGGCTGACTTATGTGGTCGAGGGGCCGAAGATGGTCAATTTCCTGCTCGGCGAAGGCATCCAGCTTGAGCGCGGATCGCATTATTGGCCCGATTATTACGACGAGCTCCCCGGCGGCTGCAAGACCAGCCGGACGGTGACAGCGGTGCCGTTCAACAAGCGTGAGCTGGGCGAATGGGAGCCGAAGCTGCGCAAGGGCTTCATCGAGGCCCCGGCAAAGCTCGATGATGGCATGAAGTTCCCCTACATGAAGCATTCATGGAAGATAAAGTGGTCCTTCGCCAAAGTCGCCGCGCGGGTCATAGCGGGCAAGCTGACCGGCAAGCACTGGACGACGGCAGGTGCCGCACTGCAAGGCCGTATGCTCAAGGCGGCGCTGGCAGCGGGGACGGATATCCGCACCGAGACCCCGGTGAAGCACGTCATCGTCGAGAATGGCCGGGCGGTCGGTGTCGAAGTCGAGCAAGGCGGCAAGCTGCGCCGGATCGGCGCGCGGCTCGGCGTGCTCAACAACGGTGGCGGCTTCTCGCAGAACCAGCCGATGCGCGACAAGTATCAGCCGGGCACCCGCACCGAATGGTCAAACGGCATCGAGACCGACATGGGCGACATGCACCGCGAAATGGAACGGATTGGCGGCACACTGGCGCAGATGGATGAATTCGTCGGCTTTCCTGGAACTTGCCCGCCGGGCTGGGATCAGGCCTATGTCAAGCCGGGTATGCAGGGCACCACCGCCAAGCCGCACTGCATTCTGGTGGATCAGGCCGGAAAACGCTATTTCGACGAGGCCTGCTCCTACGAGCACTATTGCGAGACGATGATCAAGCATCAGGGCGGAGTGCCAAGCTTTGCGATTTTCGACGAGCAATTGATCCGCGAATACGGCGTCGGCGGAATCAAGGTGACGCCAAAGATCAAGGCACAGTGGCTCGAATGCGGCTATCTGAAGATGGCCGACAGCGTTGAGGGCCTGGCCGGGCTGATCAAGATCGATCCGGCAACGCTCAAGGCGACAGTTGATCGCTGGAACGGCTTCGTCGACCAGGGCAAGGACGAGGATTTCAATCGCGGCCAGCGCGCTTATGGCGACTGGCTGGGCGATCCCTTCTTCCCCGGGGAGAGCAAATGCCGCGGGCGGATCGACAAGGGTCCGTTCTATGCGGTCGAGGTCATTCCCGGCGACGTCGGCACCTATGGCGGGGTTGTCACCGACAGCAGCGCGCGCGTGCTCGATGCTGCGGGCAGGCCGATCGAGGGCCTTTATGCCTGCGGCGTTGCGACTGCATCGGCGATGGGCCGGGTATATCCCGGCGCGGGCGCGAGCGTCGGCCCGTCGATGGTTTATGGCTGGATCGCTGCCAAACATGCCGCCGGGATAGGCAACCAGGCTCTTTGAGTATGGAGACTGCTGCGCTTGAAGCAGCCGGTTGGCACCGGCTGCTGGCCGTGCGCTTTTCGGCCGCGCTGGGGCCGACCTGGTCGATTGTCCGCGAGGGCGTGCTCACTGTCGCCCTGCAAGCGCAGGAACACCTCGCCAATGACAATCTCGGCATCGTCCATGGCGGCGCGATGATGACCTTTGCCGATATTGCGCTGGGCTGTGCGGTGGGACTGGCTAACGATTTCAGGCCAAATTTCGTCACCAGTCAGCTCAGCATCCAGCTGGTTGCCGCCGGGCGTGTCGGCCAGTTGATCACCTGTAATCCCGAAATTGTGCGCAAGACCCGCAGCCTGGTCTTCGTGCGCGGGCTGTTCGAGGCGGATGGCAAAGTGCTGGCGTCCGCCGACGGCATTTTCTCGATGCTCCAGCCGGAACGGATGGCGGCGCTCAAGGCTGGCTGAGCAGCTCCAGCACGCGCTCGTCGGGCGCGTCCATCAGCCCGCCGCGCTTGGGCACAACCTGCACGGCCACCTGGTCTGCGCCTGCGGCCATGTGTTGGGCGATGCGCTGGCGGATCGCGGCAATGTCGCCCCAGGCGAGCAGGGCGTCAGCGAGCCGGTCCGACCCCTCGCCGGTGAAATCCGCTTCGCCAAAGCCCATCCGCTCCATGTTGCGGCGGTAGTTTGGAATTGAGCCAAGCCCGGTCGCGAGGCCCCGGCCGGCGGCGCGGGCCACGGCGGGATCGGTCTCAAGCATGACTTTCTGTTCGACCAGCAACAACTTGCCCGGACCGAGGATCTGGCGCGCCATCGCGGTGTGCTCAGGGGTGGTGGCGAACGGATGCGCGCCGTCGGCGAGTTCCTTCGCCAGTTCGAGCATTTTCGGGCCGAGCGCGGCGATGACCGTCAGCGGCTTTACGGCGGGCCTGGGGCCAGCGTAGTCAATGCCCCGCATCGCCTCCAGCTGTGCGCGCATGGACGCAAGCGGTTTGCCATAGGTGCCCCCGCGCATGCCCTCGACGATGAACGGGTGCGAGACCCCCATGCCGAGCAGGAAGCGCCCGTCCCATTGCTCGCAAAGCCCCATCTGGCCCCCGAGCATTGTTGTCGCATCGCGCGAATGGATGTTGGCGACGCCGAGCGCGACTTGCAGCCGCTCGGTCGAGGCGAGGATTTTGGCCGCCAGCACCATCGGATCGCTGCCCATGCCGTCGTTGATCCACAAAGTGCCATAGCCCCATTGCTCGATCCGCCGGGCAAAGGCGACAAGCTGGGCAGACGTATAACCAATGGTGTTGAGCCAGACGGCGAGGGGGTCGATTCTCATGCGGGTAGCCTAGGCCTCTTGCCGCCATCGCTCCAGCGGTTTGCGCGGAGCAATGGCCGCGTTACCATCGCGTCATGAGCACCCCGGCCCCGTCGATAGCCAGCGGCATTCACCTTGAAGACGAGCCGGGCATTGGGGCGCTGACCATCGGCGGATACTTGCGCGAGGTTGCGGGGCGTTATGGCCCACGCGAGGCGCTCGTGCTGCATCAGGACGGGCATCGGGTTAGCTGGTCGTATGACGAGCTGCTTGCCGGCGCGGTGGACTTTGCCCGCGCGCTGATCGCCGGCGGGGCAGGGCGCGATACGCGGGTGGGCATCCTGATGACCAACCGTCCCGAATTCCTCGCCGCGCTGTTCGGTACGGCACTGGCGGGCGGGGTGCCGGTGGCGCTGAGCACTTTTTCGACGCGCGGCGAGCTGGAACATCTGCTGCGGGCCTCGCAAATTTCGGTCCTGCTTTATGAACCGCAAGTGCTGAAGCAGGACTTCGCGGAGATGCTGCGCGCGATCGAGCCGAGCATAGTGGGCGCAGGGCAGGAGGCATTGGCATCGGACAGCCTGCCCTATCTGCGCCAGCTTATACCGCTGGATGAATGGCTGGCGTTTCTAGCCTCTGGCGCGGGCATTTCCGAGGCGCAGGTATTTGCCCGTGCCGATGCGGTCTGCCCAAGCGATCCGGGCGGCATCTTCTTCTCCTCAGGCACCACCAGCCTGCCCAAAGGCATCGCCCACTCGCAACGCGCGTTCGCTATCCAGTGGTGGCGCTGGCCGCGCGTGTTTTGCATGAAGCAGCCGGTGCGCAGTTGGACCTCCAATGGCTTCTTCTGGTCGGGCAATGTCTCGATGGTGGTCGGCGCGGCGCTGTCGACCGGCGGCGCGGTGGTGCTCCAGCGCTGGTTCGATGCGGACGAGGCGCTGCGGCTGATCGAGCATGAGAAGATTGCCTTCATCAACGGCCGACCGCACCAGTGGGCGCGGCTGCGCGAGGCAAAGGGCTGGGCGGGGGCAGACCTTTCGAGCCTCAAATACATTCCGCGCGGCGAGATGATCTGGGAGCATCCGAGCGTCGCTACCGACTGGGAAGTGCCGATGTCGTTCGGCACGACCGAGACGATGACGATCTGCACTTCGTTCGAGGCGGATGACAAAGGCGAGTTCTATTCCGGCTCGATGGGGCTGGCGCTGCCGGGCAACACGATCAAGATTGTCGATCCGCTGACCGGAGAGCCGGTGCCGCTGGGGACGCGGGGCGAATTCTGCATCAAGGGACCGACCCTGATGTCGGGCTATCTCGGCAAGCCGCCCGAGCAGTGCTTCGACCCGCAAGGCTTCTTTTGCACCGGCGACGGCGGGCGGATCGATGCCGAAGGGCGTTTCTTCTGGGAAGGCCGGCTCACCGACATGATCAAGACCGGCGGGGCCAATGTTTCGCCGCTTGAGGTCGATGACGTGATCGTCCGTTTCCCCGGGGTCAAGCGCACCCAGACCGTGGGCGTGCCGGATGATTTGCTGGGCGAGATGGTGGTGAGTTGCATCGTCCCGGTTGATGGCGCGGTGCTGGTGGAAAGCGACATCCAGGCTTTCGTCAAAGCCGAGGTCGCCAGCTTCAAGGTGCCGCGCCGGGTGCTGTTCTTCACCGACGTCGACTATGCCATCACCGGCAACGAGAAAGTCAAATCGGCAGTGGTCAAGGAACTCGCCGCCGCGCGCCTGGGGATCAGGCTTTAAGCGGCGGCGTATTGCGCCAGAGCCTGCCGCCCTGCTGCCTCGCGCCAGTGATCGCCGCCGCCGGAAAGCTGGGCGTTGAGCATCGCGCGCTTCATGAACAGGTGGCAATTGTGTTCGTTGGTGAGGCCGATGCCGCCGTGAAGCTGGATGGCTTCCTCGGTGGTGGACATATAGCACTCATTCGCCAGCGCCTTTGCCACACCAAGATCGGCGATGCTCGCGTCCAGCTGTCCCGCGCGTTGCCACAGCAACGCTTCGGCGGCTGCAATGTGGGTCTTGAGATCGGCGCAGCGGTGTTTCAGCGCCTGGAACATGGCGATTGGCCGGTCGAACTGGCGCCGGGTCTTGAGGTATTCGACCGTCATTTCGAGCGCGGCATTGGCGCCGCCAAGCGAATCCGCCGCGATGGCCAGTTGGGCGAGGGGGGAAATGCGGTCGTGCAGCGCCTTGACGGTCTCGCCTTCGGCAACCAGCAGCGCAGGATCGGGACGATAACCGGTCAGTTCGATATCGAACAGGCTGCGGCTCTCGTCCCACAGGTCTCGCTTGATCAGCGAAACGCCCGGCGCATCGGTGGGGATCAGCAGATATTGCCCGGCAATCCCCGCGAGCACATGGTCGGCCATGTCAGCCTCGAAAAAGCCGGAGAGCCGCCCGGAAAGGGTGCCTCCCACGTCCTCCACCGTTCCCGGCAGCATGTTGAGCGGCACGTATTCGCCGCCGCAGATGCGCTCGATCCAGCCTTCGCGGTCAGCAAGGCTGGTGCTCGCGGCGATGCCTTCCAGCGCGAGCAACGCCGGGATCAGCGGCGCGGCCGCGAGCACGCGGCCAAGCTCGAAATGGATCGCCACGGCGGCATCGCGGCCAAGCCCAAGCCCGCCCTGATCTTCGGGCAGGCCAATCATCAGCCAGCCTTGTTCGGCCACCAGGCTCCATGCGGCATCGCGCGGGGCAGCCAGCTTGTCCGCCGGAAAGGCCTTCTGCACGGCATCGCGCAGTTCGTTCAGCTCGATCACGTGGTCCACCCCTTCGGCTCGCGCTGCATTTCGAGCATGCGCTCGGCGATGATGTTGCGCTGCACTTCCTCGCTGCCCGCCGCGATGGTCCAGGCGTATGAGTTCATGAAATCGGCCATCCAGTTGCCGGTGTTGAGATCGCCGAAAGTGATGGGATGGCGATACTGTTCCTGCATTCCGCCGAGCCGCAGGCCCAACAGCGAATATTCGCGCAGCACGCGACTGTAGGTGTTCTTGACGATCGAGGCATCGCCGACGCGTTCGATGTCGTGCATCCGGTTTTCGAGGAAGCGGTCGGCAATCGCGCAGGTCGAATCGCAGCGCGCCACCAGCTGGCCGAAATCGCGCAAGATCCCCCGGTCGTCCTCGCGGCCCGTCTCGCGGATCAGCGCGGCAATGCGCCGCATCGCCCCGCGCATCCGGTACGACAGCTCCATCAGCGTCAGACCGCGCTCGGCCGAGAGCGTCGCCGAGGTGACCGCCCAGCCGGCGTGTTCCTCGCCGATGCGGTCTGCTACTGGTACTTCGACCTCGTCGAGGAAGATCTCGCAATATTCCTGGTCACCCTGGATCTGGTTGATCGGCCGGACGTCGACACCCTTTGCCTTCATGTCGAGGATCAGGAACGTGATCCCGGCCTGTTTGGGTCCATCAGAGGCGGTGCGCACCAGCAACATGCATTTGTCGGTATATTGCGCCATGGTCGACCAGACTTTCTGGCCATTGATCACATAGACATCGCCGCCTGGACGCGAGACACGCTCGGCCTTGCACTTGAGGCTGGCAAGGTCGGAACCCGCGCCCGGCTCGGAAAAGCCCTGGCACCAGGTCTCTCCCCCCAGGATGGCAGGCAGATAGCGCGCCTTCTGCGCTTCGGTGCCGCATTCCATCAGCGTGGCGGCGGCATGGTAGGTCGAAACGAACGAGAGCAGCAGGCGCGGGCAATCGGCGCTTGCGAGTTCCTCGTAGAGCACTTTCTGCTCGGCGAGACTGCGCCCGCCGCCGGGCCATTCGGCGGGCCAGTGGGGCACGGCATAGCCGCCTTTCACCAGCTTGCCGAACCAGTCGCGCTGGGCCTCGGCAAATTCCGCATGGCTCATCTGCTGGTATGCCTCGCGCCAGCCTTTGGGGGCATTGGCGGCCAGCCAGCCGCGCACTTCGCTGCGCAGGGCTGCAAGTTCAGGTGTGTCGCTCATGGTGTTTCCATGCACGGCAGACAAAGGCTCGTCTAGACGGCAACTTCGATCGTATCGCCATCGATCCGGACCTCGAAGGTCTCGATCGGCATGGTGGCAGGCGGGTTCATCGCTGCGCCCGTTGCAAGATCGAAACGCGCGCCGTGAACCGGGCAGGCGATCCAGCCGTTCTTCATGCGCCCGTCGGCCAGCGCTTCGTAAGCATGGCTGCACAGGTTGCGCACGGCGAAAACCTGGTCCTTCGAGTGGCACAGCAGGATCGACTGGCCGTTCACTTCGACCAGTTTCTTGGCCCCGGCGGGCACATCATCTACTTTGGCCGCAGCGACAAAACTCTTCTCGGACATGCGCATCATTCCATCTTGTCAAGTGCCGCGCGCTTTAGGTGGGCCGGGCGCACGATGCAATCCGCACTTGCAGGCAGCGCGCGGGCAACGCAAACTGCGGGGAATGACAGCTCGCCAGTGTGGGCGGTTTTTGGGAGAATGCGGGTGGCTGAGATCGATACGTTCGACGTCGTCGTGGTGGGCTCGGGCGCCGCCGGGGCAATGGCCGCACTGCGCGCTGCGGACCACGGCATGAAAGTGCTGATTATCGAGAAGGCGCATAAATTCGGCGGGACTTCGGCGGTTTCGGGCGGGGTGATGTGGATACCCAATCACCAGCTGGGTGGCGATACCGGCGATACCCGCGAAGCAGCCCTCGAATATCTCGATTCGATCATCACCAAGCCGGTAAACCGCGTCCGGCTGGAGGCATTTGTCGATACCGCTCCGGCGATGTTGCAATACCTCAAGGGCACCGGCGTCGAAGTGGTCGGCGCGGCCTGGCCTGATTACGAACCGCAGAAGCCCGGCGCGCGCAGCGACCGCTCGGTGATCGCGCCGATCTTCGATGGGCGCGAGCTCGGCGACAATCGGTACGATCTGATGCGTGAGCAGTTCAACCGGTTCAAATTGTTTGGTCGCTATTCGCTCGACCTGTCGGAAATGTTCCCGCTGATGATGCAGCAAAAGGGCTGGCGCGGGGTCGCCGCCAAAGTCATCACGCGCTACTGGGCTGACCGTTCAACCCGGGGGATTTCGAAGCGCGACCGCCGCTTCGTCCAGGGCGCGGCCCTGATGGGGCGGGTCTATCAACAGGTATTCGACCGCGGAGTGGAGCTGCGGCTCGAGACCGCGATGGAAGAACTCGTCGTCGACAAGAGCGGCAAGGTCACCGGCATCACGGTCAGCAAGTTCGGCAAGACTTCCACGATCAACGCGCGCCACGGCGTGGTGCTTGCCGCCGGAGGTTTCGAATGGAACCAGGAACTGCGCGACCGCTTCTTTCCGTTCCCCGGGCTTGCCCAGTTGCACAGCTCGACGCCCGAGGGCGCCAACCGGGGCGAGGCGCTGATTGCCGCCGAGAAGATCGGCGCATCAACCGAACACACCGAAGAGGCATGGTTTATTCCGACCATGGTGCTGCCCGCGCCCGGCGCGAGCAATTATCACGAGGTGCATCAGGCCGCCTTTGATGTCGGCCGGCCGTGGTCGGTCTGCGTCAACCGCAATGGGGTGCGCTTTGTCGACGAGGCCTGCGGCTATGACCAGTTTGGCCAGGGCATGATCCGCGACCACCAGAAAACCGGCGCCAACCTGCCGTGTTGGCACATCTTCGATGCCAAGTTCCGCGCCAAGTTCAGCTCGGGCGGGCTGATGCCCACGGCGCACACGCCTGAACGCAAAGTGCCGAAGGACTGGTGGGATCACTATGTCTTCAAGGCCGACACCATCGCGGAACTGGTCCGCAAGATCGACCTTCCGGTGGATGCCGTGCTGGCGACGATCGCCAAGAACAATGAGTATGCCAAGACCGGCGTGGATCCCGAGTTCGGCAAGGGCATGAATATCTACGACCAGTTCTTCGGCGATCCGACCGTCTCACCCAATCCCAACATCGGACCCATCGACAAGGCGCCATTCTATGCCGTGCCGATCCATGCGGGTGACCTCGGCACCAAGGGCGGCCTGCGCTGCGATGAACGCAGCCGGGTGCTCGACGGCACCGGCAATCCGATTGCCGGGCTCTATGCAGCGGGCAACCAGGCAGGCACGCCGTTCGGCAATGTCTATCCAGGCGCGGGTGCCACCATCGGTCCGGCAATGACTTTCGGCTACATCGCGGCAAACGACATTGCCGAGCGCTCAGGCAATCAGCGCGCATAATCAGGAGTAACTGGCGTGACAGGTAAAGTAGCAGTGGTCACCGGCGCAGCCGGGGGGATCGGCGAGGCGATCGTCCGCAAGCTGGGCGAGAAGGGTTACAAGGTCGTCGGGACGGGCCGCAGCGAGGCTAAGCTGGCGGCGCTGAAGAGCGCACTGGGCGACTCGATGGAGTTTTCCTACATCGCCATTGACGCGACCGCAGCAGAGGCGCCCAAGGCGATCATTGACCACGCGATGGCCACTTTCGGCCGGCTCGACTTGCTGGTGAACAACGCCGGCTCGTTCAATTTTGGCCCGGTCCACGAGACCACCGACGAGATGCTTGACGAGGTGCTGGCAATCTCGCTGCGCGCGCCGTTCCGCCTGTGCCGCGAGGCGCTTGCGCACATGCAGGCGGGCAGCTCGATCCTGTTCATCGGCTCGACCTGGGGCATCTATGGCACACCGGGCGGCGGTGCCTACAGCGCGGTCAAGGCCGCGCAGATTGGCCTGACGCAGACGATGGCGGCGGAATATGGCGCGAAAGGCATCCGCACCAATTACATCGCACCCACCGTAGTGCGAACCGAGATGACCGACGCCTACTGGGAACTCGATTTCTTCAAGCGCACCAATTTCGAGCTGACCCCAGCGAACCGCCAATGCACCACCGAGGATGTGGCGAACACCGTCGCCTTCCTCGCCTCGGACGAGGCCGGGATGATCAACGGACAGACGATCGCAGTCGATGGCGGGATTTCAACCACCCGTTATGTCGCTCCCGAGGCAGTGTTTGCCGAGCGGAAGTAGTGCGGGCTTACTTCCCGATCAATTCCACGTGCAGGTTTGCCAGCCCGCGGATGATATAGCTCGGCTCGTAGTCGATCCGCCGCGCGCTTTTGGGGCCGTGGTGGGTTTCGGACAGGCGAATCTCCGAGGTGTGTTCTAGCAACCGGTCATAAAGCACCGCCACTTCCTTGCGGGCCAGCGGCGCCCCGGCGCAGACATGCGCGCCGCGCCCGAAGGCGAGGTGTTCCTTGATTTTGGGCCGGCCGATGCGAAACTCCTGCGGATCGTCCCAACGGCGCGGATCGCGGTTTGCAGCCGAGACGAAGACGACGATTTTCTTGCCGGCAGGAATGTCCACGTCGCCGATCCGGGTGTTGCGTTTGGCGAGGCGGAAGGTCGTCTTGGTCGAGCCTTCGAGCCGCAGCACCTCTTCGAGAAACGGCTCGATCTTTGACCGGTCGGCCCGCAGCTCCGCCTGAGTGTCAGGGTTTTCGCACAGGAAACGCAGCGCATTGCCGATCAGCTTGGCCGAAGTGTCCTGCCCGGCAGCGAACAGGAACATGGCGTTCTTGACCGCTTCCATCAGTGGCACTTCAGTGCCATCGGGGTAATTCGCGCTGGCGAGTTCGGTCAGCAGGTCATCGCGCGGCGCGGCCTTGCGTTCGCTCATGTAGCGCATGAAAAAGCTGGCCATGATCATCAGCGGATGGCTCGACTGGGGCTGGTCGGCCGCATCCATGTTGCCCGGCGGCGGGCCGGCATCGATGATCTTGCGGAATTCCTCGCGGTCCTCAGCCGGCACCCCAAGCAAGTCGGCAATCACCAGTGTGACGAATGGCGTCGCGACTTCGGAAATCGCCTCGCAGCCGCCCTTGGCGACCATTTCTCTCACCATGTCATCGGCCAGGCCCCGCATGAACAGCTCATTCGCCTTCAGCCGCGATGGCACGAACAACGGATTGAGCAGCGAGCGGGCATCGGCATGGAGCTTGCCGTCATAGGAAACCATCAGGTCCATCGGACCGGTACCCATGGTCGCCTCGATCTGGGCTGAAATGTCGTCGCCTTCGGGCTCAAAGCGCAAGGGGGCGATGGGATCGGGATTGATTACCGACGAGAAATCCTCGCGGTTGTTGAGCACCGCAACCGCTTCGCCAAAGCCGGTGACAGCCACCATGTCGCGCGATTTCAACTGCACCACCGGGCCATGCGCGCGAATCCCCTCAAGAAACTCATAAGGATCGAGCAGCACCGCACGATCGGTGAAGTAGTCGGTTTCCAGAGCCGAAGCCGGCATTTCAGGTCCTCTCGAATGGGTAACTATACGAAACACAGTGGATCATAAATTGCGCGCTGTCGCTGTCAACCGATTGTGCGCTTGTTTGCAAGGGTGAGGCTGGTCTAACGCTGCACGATGAATTTTCAATGGAACAACGAACAGCAGGCTTTCCGCAGCCGGATCGAGCAATTTCTCGCCGCGAACCTGCCTGCTGACTGGGAAGAATTTTCCAAACATGGCCCAGCCTCGCCGGCGCTGACCGAATTTGCGCGCACGTTCTGCCGCCAACTGGCCGATGCAGGCCTGCTGTTTCCGCACTGGCCCAAGGATATCGGCGGGGACGGGCTGGGCCCATGGGAACAGCAAATTCTCGCCGAAGTGATGTGGGAATGGGGCGAGCCGCGCGGCGGGCAATACATGAACGTCAACTGGATCGGACCGACCATGGTGCGCTATGGCACCGAGGCGCAGAAGGCAAAATACCTGCCGCAGATATCCAGCGGCGACATGCTGTGGTGCCAGGGCTTTTCGGAGCCCAATTCGGGCTCCGACCTTGCCAGCCTGCGCACCCGCGCCGAGCTGGCAGGGGATCACTACAAGGTTAACGGACAGAAAATCTGGACCTCTTATGCTGGCCTTGCCGATACTTGCTTCCTGCTGACCCGCACCAGCGAGGACAAGAAACGCGGCATCACCATCCTGCTGGTGCCGATGGACACGCCGGGCATCACCGTGCGCCAGATCCCCAGCCTGATCGGCGAGGGCGATATCCACGAAGTGTTCTTCGATGACGTGATCGTGCCGGTTGGCCAGCGTTTCGGCGAGGAAGGCCAGGCCTGGGAGATCATCTCGTTTTCACTGACCAACGAGCGGCTCGGCATCCCGCGCTATCATCTGGCGCGGAAAGCGCTGGACCGGGCGGTGGGTATGCTGCAAGCCGCAGGCGACTTTTCCGTCGATACCGTCAAGGCCGAAGCCGCGCGCTGTGCGGCGCTCTGCGAGGCGGCGCGCACGTCAATCTATGCCATCGTCCAGAAGCGCGTCGATGGCGGCACGGTCGGCCCGGAAAGCTCTTCCGCGCGATTTGCCACGGTGATGGCAGAGCGGGCGGTCAGCGAATTCGTTGCCGAATTTGTCCCCGAGGCGCTCGCGGGCGGATCGGCCTATCTGCAAATGCATCATCAGCGCGGGATCGTCGCCGGGATCGCTTCGGGCGCGGCAGAGATTCAGCTGAATATCATCGCTTCCGATGTCCTCCAGCTGCCCCGAGAACCCCGATGAAAAGGCAGGCGCGCTGATGCAACTCTCGCTCTCAGAGGACCAGACCCAGATCCTCGACTTCATCGACAGCCTGACCCGGCCCTATGCGACAGTGCCGATGCACGACATATCTTTCGCGCTGACCAGTGCGGAGCTCGACCGCGAACTGACTGAGGGCGGCTTTCTCGATGTCGCGGCCATGCCCGAGCTTGGCCCGGTGACTGCTGCGTTGGTGGTGGAACGCCTCGCGCGGCTGCCTTATGCGGTCGAGGCGGCGGCGTCCGCGCTGGTGCGGCTGCTGGTCGATCCCGACTTGCCGCGCCCGCTGTGTCTGGTCGAGGAAGGCCAGCTGCGCCGTCCGGTGCGTTTCCTCAAGCAGGGCGCCAGCGTCGTCGTGGTCGGCGAGGGCGGCGTGCGCAGCTTCACCGCGCAAGCTGAACACGTCCGCGATGCCGGCGATGAAGTGCTGTTTGCATACCCGATGGCCTACCTGACGGGCATTCCCGCCGATGCGCGTCGCCACCCGGTGAGCGCGGATGAAGTCCGCCGCGCCTGGCGGGTCGCGCTCGCGGCCGAGGCCGCCGGACTGCTCGCGGCGGGGCTGCAATCGGTCACTACCTATGTGTCGGAGCGCAAGCAGTTCGGGCGGCCGATTGCGACTTTTCAGGCGCTGCGCCATCGGCTCGCCGAATTGCAGGTGCTGACCAACGGCACCTACTGGCTCGCCCTGCGCGCCGCGGGCACCGGCGATCCGGGCGATGCGGCGCTGGCCGTGCTTCACGCGCAGGATGCGGCCAAGCGCGCCGGCTATGACTTCCACCAGTTCCTTGGCGCGATGGGCATGACCCTCGAACACCCGCTTCACCTGTGGACCTACCGCCTGAAGGCGCTGACCGGCGAGCTTGGCGGGCGCGGCGGCAATGCCGTGGCGGCAGCTGAGGCGATCTGGGGCTGATTTGATGGGCAGGGCGGTGATTGGACCAAGGCCAGAAGCCATTGCCGCCAGCGGAAGGCAATGGCCGCTGATCCAAGGTTACCAGACGATGATCGAGCCTTGGGGCACAGCGGCTATCGACCAGTACTTGTAGGTGATTGGCGTGGTGCCGGTGCTGGCGAAGGGCCCCGTCGTTCCAGAGGCTGACCCGGCCGCCATCGGTATCGGCGTGAAGGATCCCGCCGGGAACGATGGGGTGACAGTAAATCCATTGCCGGCCGTCTTGTTGAAAGTCACCGTTCCACCGCGACAGATGTTTATAGTCTGCCAGCCCCGGAGCAAAGAAGTTGACCACTGCGTTCATCGGATAATTGGCGGTGCAGGGCAGCGGCGCTGCCGCAAGCTGCGCCGCTTCGATCTACTGCACCTCGGCCACGCAAGGGCAGGCCGGCCATTTCCACACCCCGACGTCGGTTCCGGCATACATCGTGCCATTGCCATAGGTGAACGAGCGGGTGGAATTGGGGGTGCTGATCCCGGCACCTGCCGCCGTCCAGGTGGCCCCGCCATTCACCGTCTTCGAAATCGCGCCGACAAGTTCATGACCGGCGTAGATAGTCGATCCGAGCTGGTAGAACGCGTAGACATCCGGCAAATTGCCGGAATTGAGCGGGAGGCCGGTGTTGACAGGTCCAAAGGATCCCGAACCGGTGCGTTTCCACACACCTCCGGTGCCCGCGATTCCGCCGGCATAGACATTGCTACCGCTGATCAGCAGCGACTGGACATATTTGCCCGCCAGCCCGATATTGACCCAGCTCACGCCTCCGTCGGTCGACATGAACACGCCCTGGCCATAAGTTCCGGCATAGACCGTCGATCCTGATGCAGCGAGCGAGCGGACACCCCCACTGGCGTTCAGACCCGTGTTCGACGGGGTCCAGCCGCCGGTGCCTGCGGTGGAGCGCAGCACGCCATTGTTCGTGGCAGCAAGGAAATAGCCCGGGCCGCTGGCGATCGCGTGGACCGGCCCCATGACGACATTGACCGGGATAACCGGGGTCCATGTTGTTCCCGAGTTGGCAGAGCGCCAGATTGCCGCCATTCCCGGCGATATATTGGTATCAAGCCCGGCAAAGAGGACACCCGAGGCGACATGGAGCGAACGCACCTTGCCGCCTGCCGGGCCAACCGATGTCCAGCTGGCTCCTGCATTTGTCGAGCGATAGACCGAACCCGAAGTGGTTCCGGCAAAAGTCGTCGTGCCGATCTGGGCCATGCCCCAGACGGTCCCACCCGGCGGGGTCGCGGTCTGTGTCCAGGTCTGGGCATGTGCGGCAGTGGCGGTGAATGCCGTGGTGGCGAGTGCAGCGACGGCAAGCGCCATCATCGTTGTGCGAAGCATGGGATTCGTCCTTCCTGTTAATACTGGAGGACAGTCGCAGCGAGGGACGATAAGGTTCATCTCGGGCACAAAAAAATCGGGCGACGCCGGGGCCGGCGCCGCCCGATCATGATTGTCCGGATTAGTTTACTTCGTAGCGTACGATTGTTGGAGCGCTCCGGTTATTGCTGCCTTGACCTGCCGCCAGCATCGGCGGTTGGTTCACGCCATAAACAAAATATTTTGTCATGCAGCTGATGGGATGTGTGTTCCAGGCATCGGGCACTCCTGGCTTATTCACGCCAAGTCTGAAGGTCATCTTGATCATGTACAGCTTGTTCGGCTTCATGAAGGCTGGCGATACCGCGTTCCCATCGTTGAAGCGCTTGTCCCAGGTGTAGGTGCTGCCGGTGTCCGGACCGTTCCAGATAGTCCCATTGACACGCCAACCACGCAGCGCACCCTGATTGACAAGTATCCCGCCGGGAAAATTGGCTGAGGTCGGTATGGCGGTGATCGGCAGGGTCAACTCCCTCATCTCTGAATGGAGCAAAACCGAGTGCCCGGTCCAGCTAGTGGGCGCGAACAGGGCCGCAAATGGCGCGTAGGCCGTCATCTGGGCGTCAAGTGCTGCGCTTGCGTTGAACGTCATGCCGTATGTCTGGGTTACATTCTTGCCAGGAAGCTCGTGATGAGTGAAGAACGGATCGAATGACCGCTCGGCAATCGGCGGGCAACAGACCTTGATGTCGGAATTGGGCTTCGTCGGACCAGATGAATTGGCGGCGGTGCCCAACTGGCCCTGGCCCACCGGCGGTGCGATCTGCGCCGTGGCGATCGAAGGAATGAATGCGGCGGCGAACAGTAGTGAGGTGAGACCCGACCGGGCCTTGTTACTGATGGTCATAACGCTCTCCATGATTGAACGATAATCTGCGTCATCATGAGCAGATGCATGGAGGTCGTTCCGCAAAGCCGCCCGGTTCAAACCGGGTGCAATTATTTCCGCCCCGCCCCGCCCAGCCGGAAAAGCCCCGCCCCGAACACCGGATCAGGCCCCGGCGCGCCCATATCCTGCGCCTGACTGGCCACTTGCCGCCGCATCCCGGCGGGATCGCGCCCGCCGGCGCATTGCGGCAGGCGCAGCAGCGCGCCCGAGATGATTGCGGTGGCAAAGCTGGTGCCCGAGACCTGGCGGTAGCCGCCGGGGACATTGGCGAGCAGGCCGACGCCGACGCCGGTGACGTCGATCTCCGGCCCGCGCGCGGCATGGGCATAGCCGCGCAGCCGCTCGTCCGATGCGGTCACCGCCAGCACTGCGGGATGCCGCGCGGGGAACAGTACCTGGCTGGCCGGGCCGCCATTGCCCGCCGCCGCCGCGATGCAGGTGCCGCGGCTGTCGATGCTGGCGAGCAATTCGCCCAGCAGACGGTCCTCGCGCCCGCCAAACGAGAGATTGAGCACATCAGGCCGCAAGTGCCACGCCGCCTGCATGGCCTTGGCGAGATAGCGTGTCTGCGAAATGCCGCTGGCGGCGCGGCCGGGATCGAAAGCGGCCAGGCTGACCAGTCGCGCGCCTTGCGCAATCCCGTTCACTTCGCCGCCGCCAACCAGCAGCGAGGCGATCGCCGTGCCGTGCGGGGCCGGACTGGCCGATGTGCCGAAAATGGTCTGGGTAACGTCTGCTATGGCCAGCGCCGGATTGCCCAGTTCAATCGGCGTGTCGATCATCGCAATCGTGCCGCTGACCCGCATCTGCGCCGGGCGCGCTATGCCCATCAGTTTGAAGCGCCTGGGCACGGAGCTGCCTAGCGGCTGAAACTGGAAATTCGGCTGCGCCCACAGCGCCCCCCGGACCGGGCCGAGTCGCGCCATCGCGGCATCGACCGTGTCCCCCGGCGCGAGGCCCGCGACCACCATCGCCTTGCCGAGCGCTTCCAGCGGGGCGAATTCGATCACGCTCAACCGCGCCTGTCCGGCGATGCGCGCGGCATCGGCTGCGGTTCCGGCGATAACGAAGATCACCTGATCTTCCAGCCGATCGGCAATATCAGCGTCGCGCATCTCGAGCGGCGGGGCGACCGGCGGCGTCTTGCTGAAATCGAGGCTCACGCCGATGCCGATATTGCCGATCGGGTCGGAGCTGGGGCGCGGCGGATTGCGCCGGGGGCCGTCGATCAGCTGGGCGCTGGCCATGCTGGCAACCAGTCCGAGCGCCAGTCCCGCTGCGGCATGGCGCTTCATTTGAGCCGGTCGGCGAAAGCAACCGCTGGGGAGGCGCGCAGGGCTGCGAGAACCTTACCCGCATCGGCTTCAGGATCATCGGGGCGCACGGTGAGCCTGCCTTCATCCGGTCCCGCTATCACAACCAGCGATTGCGCGCTTAGCAGCGCCTCGACATCCTGCCATTTTGCCTGCGGTTGAAGTCGCACAACCAGCTTCGGTGCCTTGGCGGACGGCAGCTCGTCGTCCCCCGAGGCGGTCTGATAGGACTGCTCGCGCCGCTGCGACAGAATGAACGCCGTCTGCGCCAGCAGTGCCAGCGCCAGCGCCAGTGAAACCGCCGGGTGCCAGTGCGCCGGATGGAGATAGCTCAGCAGATCGCCGAGCCGGGGCGGCGGAGCAATCGCGACCAGCCCATCTGTTTGCGGTGCCTCGGACAGCGGCTCGTCAAGCCGTTCGCTGATCCTGTCCAGCCGTTCGTCAAGATGGTCTGTGCCCGCCATGATTGCCTTGCCTCCCTGTTTGACTTGCATGGACAGCTGCTCGGCATCGGTCAATTGCGCGCGCAAATCGGCGCTGGCGGCAAGGGCGACCTCGATCCGGGCCCGTTCGGCGAGCGACAGCGTGCCATTGACGTAAAACGGCAGCAGTTGCGCCAGGGCCTCCGGATCATCGGGTTTCGTCATGTTGATAATCCTGCCGTGTTCTGGGTCCGCCCATAGTCGTTGCCGCAAGGGGTATGGTTCATTGCTCCACTTCGCCGGCGCGCAATGAAATTTCCGTGAGATAGGCAAGCGCCGATCGGCTGGGCAGGAAGAAATAGCCACCCGCCTTGACCTCGACAAAGCTTTCCATGCCGGTCAGCCGGATTGGTCCGGCGGCGGTCGGAATCGTAAAGCTGCGCTCCATCGGGCAGTTGGTTGTGGGGTCTGGAACATCGCTGCCGAAAATCGGATCGGGTTCGTGCGTCAGACCGTGAAAACCTGGCGAATTGGACCAAAGCTGCTGGACGAATTCAAACTGGCGAGCCAGATCACTACACAGGCTGACGAACAGCAAGCCCTTCTCTTGCGCGCCCTTTTCATCGATCCTGGTATAGGTCCGGCCCCGGCGCAGCAGGCGGTGGCGATTGGTGATCGCCTGCTCGGCGATGTCCCCCGGGTGCTTGCTGTCGCGCGGATTGGTGCGGCGGATATGCGCCCCGAATGGGCAGGCCAGCCCTTGCGGATCATCACGGCCATAAGTGAAGTCATTTTCGCGCTCGGCAGCGCGGCAGGCGGCTGCAGCTGGATTATCCGGCCCAGGACTGGGCATATTGACCGGATTGCCGACCAGCGGCCGGCCGTTGGGCCAGCGCCCCATCAATTTGGCCTTGACCCAGTCCTTGTCGGGGTATTGCCCGATCAGCTTGTAGAGATCGCGATAGCCCTCCAACCGGCCATCGGCGGAGAGCGCATCGCCCCGCAGTTCTTGCGCCTTGCTCTCAACGAATGCTTCGAAGCTGTCCACGTCCTGCGCCAGTTCGCGGATCACCACGAAACTGCCGTTGCGCCCGAAATCGCGCATCGCCTCGCCGCTCCGCGCCCGGTCAAAATCGGGATAGCGCCCGAGATCGGCAACCGAAAGCTGCGGCAGGCTGCGGGCGACATCGGCTTCGGCGGGCAGCAGCGAAGATCCCGGAAAGTAGCCCTGGCCGTTGACATAGCCGATAATGAATTCGCCCGGTTCAACCACATCGCGTTCGGGCACGGCTTGCGAATAGCGGGCTGTGCCCCGGATTACGGGTTGGGAAATTCCGTCACGATAACCGAAATGCTCGAAGTCGTGCTGGTCTTCGCTTCGGTCAATCCGCGCCGGAGCACAGTCGGTCTGCTGGATGATCCGGCCGCCGTGATTGTCAAGCAGGGCACTGTGAACCTGGACAAGATAGGCCAGATCCTCCGGGCTTTCAGCATAAACCAGCAGCGCCGCCTCTGCCGCGCTGGCCTTGTTCGGATCGTCTCCCCAGCGCCAGTTAGCGGAATCGGCATTGCCAATATCACCCAGAATGCGCCCTCGAGAGGCCATGCCAAGCCGGAAAGTGGGCGGGAAAGTTTCCGACAGATCAGCATGGCCGCTGTTCGGCGCGGGAAATTTCGCCATCCCCGCCGCAGAACAGGCAAAGAACAGCGCCCGGCGGCGCATCCGGATGGCATCAAGCCGCCGCGCTGCTTGCGGCCTGCGGGCGAGGTCGGATGTATCGAGCGTTTCAGGCGCCTGGCCGGAATCCAGTTTGTCGCCAACAATCGGCCGGTCGCCAAAAGCGACGGTGAGCGAATGGGCCAGCGAATAGCCGGTGGTTGTGCCGTCTGCCCCGAGGTTTTGCACCAGCACGCCCTGATCGACCAGCCCGGCGATATCCAGCGCATCGCTGCGCCCGTCGCTGGCCAGTATCTCGCCGCGAATCCAGCTCAGCCATTCGCCCAGCGCAGCCCCTTGCGGTGGCAACTCAATGGCAAGGCTGGCTGAAAACTTCAGCCGCCCGAGCCCGGTGAACACCAGTGCCTGCACCTCATCGCTTTCGATGCGGTTCTCGATCCGCGGCATCGAGCCGAAGCAGCGCAGCCATTCCTCGGCGTCATCCTGCGATTGCGCGCGGGCAACGCCCGAATGGATCAAGGCATTGTTGCGGATCTGATCGGTCGTCATCGCCGGGAAGCGGGTGTACCAGAAGGGTGCCGCGCGCTGCACAGTGCGCTCCCAACGTTTGAACCGATCACCATCGCGGGCACCATCGTGGATCAGGAAGCGGGTGGGCGGAAAGCCTTCCCAATTGCTCCAGGTTGCCGATTGTCCGGGGTGGGCGCGGGTGATGAAGTCTTCCAGATAGCTTTCCCAGCTACCGTCGAAATTCGAGAAAAACACCATCCGGTTGCTGCCTGGCAGCCGCCACCAGCGGGCCGCATGGATCGTGCCCATGTTGATGACAAAGCCGGGCCGGAAAAAATAGGTTATCACCACCCGCACCGCCCAGAGCGCGAAGGCATTGGCAAAGACCCTCAGCCACCCCCGCTTGAGCGTGCCGACGGCCATGACATGGTTCTGGGCATATCCCGGCTCGTCGTCGACATCGCCAATAGCGGCAACGTGCTCGAGACTGGCCTGAGAATTATCGATCCAGTCGCGCTTTTCCGCACGGCGGATCGCAGCGAAGAAGGCGAACGGCACGGCTGCGGCAACGGCTGCGGTGGCGAGCAGGGTCTGCAGCCCGATCACCGTGACATCCCAGATCAGGCTGGCGGAGGGCACCAGCAGACTGCGGAACCACAGGCCGAACAGGATCGCCGTCAGCAATACAGGCCCCCACAGCAAGGCGCCGTCGCGTGATTTCAGGAACCGGCCGAATGCGCCCCAGCGCGAAACCGGTCGGAAACCGGTCAGCTTCAGGCGTGCATGCGATGGCTTCATGGCGAAGGCATCGAACTTCGCTTCGGCCGCCTCGCGCATCAGTTCGCGCTGCTGTGCCGTGCCGCAGCGCGCCAGCGTGCTGTCCTGGGCCAGGATGCGGCGCAGATGATCGAGCGCGCGCATCGGATGGCTGCCGCGACCGGCTTCATTGCCGAGGAAGTCGCTGAGCACTCTTTCGGCAAAGCGGGCAAACTTGTTCTGCCGTTCGATCGCGGCAATCGGGAATTCGCCGGTACCATTGTAATCGAGCCCGGTCGCGCCCCAGAACTTGCCGTGCAACTTGACGATGTGATCCGCCAGGAAGGCCCGCAGGTCTGTCGCCGGGCTCAGGCCGCAGAAGCTGAACGCCGGGCGGAGCCACGCCTCCGCCTCTCGGGCGATTGCATCGAGCGCAGCCGGCATCGTACCATCGACGGTGAGTTCCAGCACGAGGTCGAGCCTGTGCTCGCTCTCGATGGTGCTCATCGAGGCGAAACGGACCAGCCCGGTCCGGTCCAGCGCCTGCCTGATTTTCGGTTCCGCCGGGTGGCCCAGGTTGCCGATTGCCGCGTCGATCGCAGCCTTGGTCGCGCCCGATGTCACCGGGGCGATGACCAGAAACATTGATTGCCGCGAATCCGGGGTGGCGAAAGTCATCTCGAGATGGCGGGGGAAAGCGCCGACCCATTGCATCCGCCCAGCCTTGCCGCGCGCGCAGGCAATATCTTTCTGGCTTAGCAGCGCCATGAACAGCGCGGTGATCTGCGAGAGGGCAAGCTGTTTGCCGATGCAATCGTGCGGACCATAGCCAAAGACCATGTCCGGCTCCTGCCACTGCCCATCGGCGCCGGCCCGCTCCGGCCAGAACCTCCCCGGCTGCGCCACAGCGCGCCCATCGCGCATCGCCGACATGGTCGAGGCAAGCAAAGTCGTGCCCGCCGTGATCGGCACTGCGCGCCCGCTCACGTCGAGTGTCGTGTCTTTGGGGCAAAAACGCCACTGGCCTGGCGATAGCGCCGGCGAGAGCCTGCCGGCCTCCAGCACGATGCGGCGCATTGCTTCGGCATCGCAGCGTTCAGCCGCACTGCGCGCCATGGCCATGGCTTCGGGCCGCGCCAGCAAGACCGCGAGCATACGGCTCGCCGCGAGCGTGTTGGTGGGGACGAAGCCTGATACCATGCCGAGCAGCATCGCGCGCAGCTCGCGATCAGTTAGCCCGGTTTCCGTCTGCAACAGCACCAGCCGTTCGACCAGCGTCTCACCATCGCCTGCCTTGAGGTATCCCGCCTGCATATGCCGTCGCGCCCGGCGAACCGCCTCATCGATGACAATCAGCAGTCTGCGCGCGCCATTCAGCCCTGCCTTGCGCACCTCGGGATTGCCATAAGGATCGCCAAAAAGCAGCGCGGAAACCGCCAGCGTCCAGTCACCGAAGGCGTCCACATTCTCGCAACTGAAGCCGAACCAGCGCAAGCAGATTTCGCTCGGCACCCGCTTGAACAGATCACCGACAACATCGATCTGCCCGGCGCTGTTGGCGAGCAGCGCCCGCGTGAAATCGGCCGACATGCGCGTGAAGGCATCGGCATCGCCTGGGTCCATGGCTCTGGCGAGGATGCCGCGCAGGCGGCTGTGCTCTGCGCCATCAAGCCCAAGCATGAACGTGGTGCCGTCGCCCAGCTCTTCCATTTCCGGGCCGAACGGCACGATGAAATCAGCACTCCGCAGCAAAACCTCACGCACTTGCGCCGCGCCGGTGACATGGGTGAAACCGGCCAGTGGCATTACCGGCTTGAACCTGCGCGACAGCGCATAGAGCGGGTTCAACAGGCGCAGCGACAGCGATGAGCGCAGCGCCGCAAGCCGGGTCGTTGCGCCAAGCAAGGCAAAGTCGAAGGGTTCGAGCGGCACCGTGCTGCTGGTTGCGGCAGCCGCTTTCGCTGCCTTCACGCCATCGAAATACTTCACCTTCGGCATCAGCACATTTCTCCTGAGGCGCACAGTCGTACTAGCTTGCCGCGAGGTTCAATCCGTCTTTCAGAAACTGGTTGTTGCGTGGATCGACATACGGCTGCCAGTCGATGAAATCCTGCGTGAAGTCGCATTTTGCAGCGGTCAGCTCGTCCAGCGCCTGCCTGGCCTCTGTGCGCCGGTCCAGGTGCACCAGCGCGTTGATCTTGACGACATGCGCGAACCAGTAGGCTGCCCGGCGGCTCATCGCATGTTCGGCCTGAACCAGTGCCTCTTCGTATTGCCCGCACATAAGCAGTGACGCGGCGAGTTCGCAGGCGATGAAGAACATGTCGTGGTCATTGGGGCTGAGGCGGATGGCGGTGCGCAGCGCCTCGATCGCGCGCTCGGGTTCGTCGCGCAGCCGCAATGATGATCCGAGCTGGACATAAGCCATGACCAAACTGGGGTTGAGCACGATCGCGCGGCCCAGCAACGCCTCGGCGCGCAGCGGCTGCCGCAGCCAGATCTCTGCAATTCCCGCCAGCATGTGGCCGCGGGCATCGTCGCAATCGGCGATGATCGCGCGCTGCGCCATTTGGCGCATATCGCGGATATCATCCTCTGCGCCGCGCCGTGCCCACAGATCCCAGACCCGGGCCCAGGTGCTCTGGATGATCGCTTCGGGCGAGTTCGGCTCCTGCTGGAGGGCTTCGGCGAAGCATTCACGGGCCAGCACCGAATCCTCGCGGGTCATGCGGTTGAGATGCCAGCGGCCGCGCCAGATCAGATCGAGCACCTTGAGGTCTGATTTCGGCTTGCGCAGCGCGCGGGTCTGTTCTGCCAGATCAATCCGGCTGCTCAGCGCCGAGGTGAGGCCATCGAGCAGCGTTTCGATCACTTCGGGCGCATCGATATCGCCAAGTGAAAGTTTGCTCGACCATAGGACCGTGCCACTCTCACTGTCGGCAAGCGAGGCTGCGAGGGTGATCTGCTCGCCCTGACCGCGCAGCCTGCCCTCCAGAACGTAACGCGCGCCCAAAGTCGTGCCGATCTGGCGCAGATCGGGGTTGGCGTCGCGGAATGCAAAGCTGGAACTGCGCGAGATGATCGGCAGCCAGCGCAATCGCGACAACCGGTCGATCAGGTCTTCACTGATGCCTTCTGCCAGGAAGTCGCGGGCGGCATCGCCGGTCAGGTTGGCAAATGGCAGTACCGCAAGGGCTGGAAGATCGGCGAATTGGGCTGCTTGCGGCTCAGTCTGTTCGGGCGGTTCACCAGGTGCCTGCCCCGTGTCTGCATGGGCCGCGCGGCGTTGCAGCTCGGCAGTGCGCGCGCGTTCTTCGCGCAGCCAGTCTTCGAATGCGTCTTCCCCGGCAATATCGAGGCCTTCGAGGAATTCGCCCCGCAGGTCCTGCAAATTGCTCAGGTTGCGCAGATCAACATCGAACTGTGCCAGATCAAGCCAGACCCGTGCCTTGTCGGAAAAAAGTGCAGCGGCCCCGCCGTCGCTCATCGCGCCCCGCAAGGCCGAAAGCTCACTGCGCAGGCTGGCCCGCGCCTGGTCGGGCGAACGCGATCCCCACAGCATCGTCTGAAGCCAGCTGCGCGTCCGCTCGCCGTTACCCGATACAGCGAGCAGGGCGATCAATGCCTGCCCCTTCCGGCTCGAAACCTCGATGCGCCCGCCATCCTGCGCCGCCAACCGGAACGGTCCAATCAACTGCAGTCTGAACGCTTCGGCACCTTGTCGCCCAACCTGGCTCCCATCCTGTCGCATTGCCACCCCTGAGCTTGGAATACAGCGATTCTTGCTAAAATCACGTCATTTTTTGCGCTGGATTGATGCTGCTCTGACGGTCGGCTTGCGCGCTGCGCCTAATGCACAGCCATCGCAACTCGGCGGGAAACCATGGCTCATTCACGATTTTACGATTCGGTGCTTCAGGAACTTGCGGCGGGCAATATGCAGGATGGCATCAACATGCTGGTCGGCATGCTTGATACCGTCGATCAGCAGCCCGAACAATTCGGCGCAGCCTGCGACGAACTGCGCAAGCATGGACTGGCGGCGATGCTGCGCGAAGACCCGCTGTTTGCGGATTCGCCAGCTAGCCCCGGCAACGATTCCGCCATGTTGCATCTGATTGCGCTCGGAGACATCGGCGCCGATGTCAGCAGGACCGGCAGGCGGCTGTTTTCGGCCACCAGTGAGCTCAAATTGAGCCGCGCCCTGCGCGAGCGGCAGCTTGATGCAGGTCGCCGCGTGGCACGGGCATGGCAGCATGGTCGCCGCATCTGCATTCTGGGCGGTGGACCATTGTCGGCGGCCCGGATGCTCGCAGGCCGTGATCTCAGCAACATTACCGTGGTCGATGATGATCGCTGCAGCGGGGCACAGCTGCGCGATGATTTCGGCGCTTCGTTCCGGTTGATCGAGGCCAGCCCGGCACAGTTCTTGCGATCGGCGGACGCGGTCGATCTTTTCGGCGTGATCTGCACGACCGAACTGGCTGACACCAATGCGTCGCACGCGCTTGCCTCGCTGATGCCCGCCATGGGGCGGCACCTTGCACCAGGCGGCAGGATCGAGCTTGCCGCACTGGTCGCATACCACCCCGGTTGCGGTTGGCGGCGCGCCTATCTCGATTGGGAACCATGCTGCCATGAGGCCCCGAGCCTTGCTGCGATGGCCGCCGGGGCCGGGCTGGCAGCTCGCGTCTACCAGGATCAGACCGGCTGCGTCGTCTGGTGCGAAATGAGCGCGATTGCCGGGGTGCAACCAGGAGAGATCAATCAAGCTCGAGCCACAGGGGGCCTGTCATGATCGACACCGAGGCATATTTGCGGAGCATCGCAAATGGCGACCGCAGCGCCTTTTCATCGCTCTATCGCAGTTGGCAGCCGATTTTGGTCCGCTATGCAACCGGGCTGCTGAGCGGGGATCGCGAGGCGGCGGAAGACGTTGTCGACGAGGCCCTGCTTGCCGTTTGGCAACAGGCCGGCCGTTTTGCCGGGACGGGCAGCGGTGCCGGCTGGCTACGCCGCATCGTGCGCAACAAAGCCGTGGACTGGCTTCGCCGCCAGCGCGATGTGCTGCTCCCGTTCGATGCGATGGAGAGCGCCGCCAACAGCCTGCCTGATCCCGCAAAGAACGCCAGTGAAATTGCCGAACAGCAATCGGTCAAGGCCGCACTGATCCTGGCGCTGCAGCTGCTCAGCTTTGATCACCGAGAGGCGATCTGGTTGTGCTATTTTGAGGAATTGTCAGTTCAGGAAATCGCCGAAGTTGCCGGATGCCCTGCCAATACGGTCAAGACCCGCCTGTTCCACGCCCGGCGCATACTGCGTGCGAGCAACCTGCTCCAATTTGCCAGGGTTGAAGGCTGAGGTGCTCGACAAGCCCGGACAGGCCCGGTGGCGGACAGGGTGTCCGCCGAATAAATACCATATAACTTTGATTTTATGTTAGTTTTTCAAACTGACTTGTCTCTACTCCCACATATATTCCCACGGCATGGCCGCGTCAGCGTCTATTTCGCTTCAGATGCGTCGTATCCTTCTGCGCATAAACCTTCGATCGGGGCATAGCCGAGAGTGCCCTCGGGATAGAACTTCGGCTTGGCATCCTTAGGGTCGCTATTTTCGGCGGGCCAAAGCGAGTCACCTTTAGCATTGTAGTAAATGGTGCTTAGTTCGCGAATTGCCGTCGTATCACAATCGACCAGAAAGAGAGTATGATGGTAGCGCCAGTCTGAGCTCTTATCCTTACTCGCGTCCGCAATGATCCAGCCCTGGCGATTTTTCCGGTCCCCTCGCACGCTTTCTGCGTTGAGGCGATAGACAATCCCTTGTTTGCCTGAGGCAATTTCGATCATGCCTGTAGGACGGGCAGGGGCAGTAGCCGCCGAAAGGGATGCAATGGCAACCGGCTCTTGGCCGATCTTGCGAACTTCGTAGTGATTATAGAGCCAATAGCCCCCGTACGCCATTGCAGCGAAAGCAACTAGCCCGCCCCATTCGTCGCTTCCGCTCATTCCGGAGCCCCCCCTTTCTTGCAGGAAGGCTGACACGAACTAGTTTGGCTGTCCAGCGCTGCCACCCAACCCTTGTCCAAATCGGCCTATTACAGAGACACCCGCGCGCGGAATGCGCAACTAATTCGCGCGTCTTGTCTTGCCCGCCGCCGTTGCCTCTGGGGGAAAGTCCTATCCTTTTGCCCAATCAGGGCCATAGTCTTGATCTCGGGACGAGTCGTGTTCCGGGAGGGGGCACCATGAAAAAACTCGTCTTAGGCATTCTTGCCGCAAGCATTGCCTTGCCTGCCGCCGCGCAGCCAGCCAGCCAATCGGCTATTCCGGCTACCCCGGCTACCCCGGCTGCACAGATTGCACCGGTCCCGGCAGCGCCGCTTCAGTCGGTCGCCGTCCTGGAGCCACTGCCGCAACAGAATATCATGCGCGCGGGCACCGAAGTGCCACTGTTGACCCGCGAGGAATTGACCACGAAGCACAAGCAGCTCCGCGTCGGTCAACGCTTCCAGATGGAAGTTGCATCGAACGTCGAGGCCAATGGCGTCGTGGTGATACCCATTGGCACACCCGTAGTCGGGGAGGTCACGGAAGTCCGCAACAAGGGCATGTGGGGCAAGTCGGGCTATATCAACGCGCGCGTCATCTCCATGCGTTTGGGTGACCGCCTTATCCGGCTTTCAGGGACGTTCGACGACAAGGGCGTAACGGGCACGGCGGGCGTCGTCGGAGCCGTCGCATTCGTGCCCATCGCCGGATTTTTCACGACCGGGACAAGTGCCAAGATTCCGGTGAGCTCACCGGTAAAGGCTTTTCTGGATGAGGATATCGTTTTCAGGACTGTCGCCGTGCAGCCGCAGGTGATCGAAGTTCCGGTCGCTGCGACCGCGACGTCAGCCGCTCCCGCAATGCCTCCCCCCGCAGCGGTGGCACCGGTTGCGGAGCCTGCCAAGAATTAACCGCTGCAATCTAGCCTTTGTCTATTTCGGCCTATTTTAGAGACACCCGCGCGCGCGTATTGGTCTCAAAAAACTATCCAGCGCGCGCGATGTCGGCGGAAAATGCCATGCCCTAGACTAGGCCCTTTTGCGGTCCCGTATCTACAGGCGCGCGCGTAATGCGCAAAGTTTGCGGTTCCGAGTTGACAGCCCATTTTACGGCGCGGGAAAATTCCGTCACCAAGGCGGTCTTACCGCTACCGCCTTGCCGGCTGCTCACGTGAAGTGCTTACGGCTTATTCGATTGCTTCCCGATAAATCGGGCGACGATCCAGCAGAACAGAACTACGCCCATGACGTAGGCGATGTGTGTCGGAAGGTAGTCGTTAGGATTTTTGACAATTGTCAGAGGAATGCCGAGGGCTAGTCCGACGAGAATGCCTGTGCGCTCTGTGCGGCTCATTCCGGTTTCTCCGCCTTCGGCTGCATTGACCACAGGACAAGCCCCATAGCCGCCAGCAGAGCAATCACTGCGGCCATCGGGTCACTATCTCCAGAACCCATCGCCGCCAGGAACATTATCCCTGCGAATATCCTGGCCACGATTCTTTGTGCCTTGCTCATTTTGCCCACCTCGCTCTTGCCGCTTGTCCGATATTCTGCGTCCATCCGCAACGCTTGCCAATAACCTCGCCTTGCTCGCCCGGAAACCGCTCCAGACCCAGCGCCGCCCGCACCTCGCCAGCCGCGCCCTTCAACAAGTATTCGCGCACAATGGCGACATTCACCGCATAGTGCTCGCCGCCGTTATCCGCCGCTAACAATCGGCCCCCGACCGACCGGACAAAGCTAACCCCTGCAACGCAAGCACCGCCCGCCAGCCTGACCCATTTTGCCGTGCGCCCGGTCAATGGCAGATCGGCGGGGAGGTGCATCAGGATGTGAACGTGCCCGCCCTTATTGTCGCCGTTCTCTCGGCTCCACACCGCCGCGAAGTTCCCGCCATGCCGCTGCGCATACTCCCTTGTCAGCTTCAGCAAGCGCCAGATGAACCGAGAAGCATCCGCCTCGGCAATCCCGGCGCGCTGATAGTGCACAGTCCAATGCCGATTGAAACGCAGGCCAATGCGGGCGGCATGGTCCGCCGCCGCCATCATGTCCTCGCACTTCTTCAAGGTCAGGTGCCGACTCCGTCTCGCGGCACTGTTTCTGGCACCGCCCCAGCCGCGTTGTGCCAGGATTAGACCGCAACCTAGCATTGTATCTATAGGAGCAAGCGCCGTGCCAGATCGGCGGCTCGCCCGGTTATTCGCCGTTATTAAATCGCGCAGCGGCGGGCGCGGCTGGTCGGTTTTCCGCATGGCGCGCAAGTTTCAAGTTTGGGGGGGAGAAAAGGCGCGCGCCGCGCAGGTCAGGGCAGGTCGCGCGCCGTATTGATACCGTATTTAACGGGCAAGCTCGTCCGGCGGTTCAAGGCCATGATAGGCCATCAGGCATCCGGTCAGGTCGGCCAGCCGGTCAAGCGGGAAAGTGAAGCCCTCCTTGGTCGGCTTCCAGTCCTCGCCCTTGCGATACCACTTGCGCCAGTTGCCGAACGTGCGCCCGCGAAAGGTCTGCACTTCCAGCCGCCACAAATGGCCCCGGTGGGGCTGCTCAAAGAGCCACGGCCCGCTCACAGTGTTTCCCGGTGTATTATCACCGGCTCCTCGCTGTTATTCGCCTGTATTAACAGGCAACCGGGCGTGCGCAGGAAATAGCGGGCGTGGCGGAATTCGCCCTCGCGCACCGTATCAATTGACAGACCTTCCTCGCGCATCGCGTGAATGCTGGCCCCAAGCCGGGTATGCCAAGGCAGCGTGTCCCATTGCGTCACGCCCTGGCCCATTGTCGCCAGCATCGAAAGCACCCGCCCGCGCTTGCCGGTGAATGCCCAGATTTGGCCCGTGGAAGCCCTGTAGGCGGTTTTGCGCCTCGGCTGCCCCTTGCGTTCCTCTAGCGTATTTACGGGGCGTTTACGGGCATTCACGCTTTGCTTGCCAACTACGCGCGCTCGCGCGTATTGCTGACCTGCATTTGCTCCCACAGCGATGCATGTCCCCTCGGTCGTTCGCGCGACCGGGGGGCATTCGTTTGTGCCGCGCCCTTTCATGCTGCACCCCCTTCGATCACGGGAAGGCTTGCCGCCCATGCCTCGGCATCGGAGCGGGCAATGCGCGTTGCGGTGCCGAATTTACGAAGCTTCAATGCACTGTCAGGCTTGGCCGCTTCGCGATAAAAACTCGTTCGGCCAATTGCGTATCGGGCGCAGAAATCCGCGACCGTCATCAATTCGGGAAGATCCATAATCCTAGTCCTCGCCCGAATTCGCCGGGCTTGCGACCCCTGCGAACGCCGGGGCAGGGCTAGGGATGGCTTATGTCGCGCACGGTTGGGTGGGGGGGTTACCGGATTTTGGTCTGAATGAGCGGACTTTCAGCCATTTGTGTTATAAATTCAGTAGCTTGCTTCTTCGAACTAGGCCGCCAAGGCTTGTTCGCCATGCTATCCAGCATGAGATTCAAGAATTTTGTCCCATCATCGTCAAGGTGCGAGGTCCAATCATCGACGGTCGTGTGGCTTAGCATTGCGCCTTCCTCGCTTCGCTTGCGGCCCCTTATCCCGGCATCACCAAATATCTTTGCCACTAGCTTGCAGGCAGCGACTTGGCCCATCCCAATTTCCCTGAGCAGCCGAACACCCAAGACTGCGTGCGCTTTGATGTAATTTCTCGCCACACTATCGCCGCCGCTGCTGACACTGGACCGTGGTTGCAAGAACGGAGAGTGTTGGCCCCGGTCGAGTTCCATAATTGCCGTGGCTAAGTCGTGCAGCGGGGAAAGGCCGTCATTTCCCTCAAAAGGTTCGAGTTCACGCAATGCTTCAACAACAAGCATCAGGTGTAATCCTGCCTGCAACATTGCATTTGCTTGGTAGTCGGCGTCTTGCAGTTCGGCATTGGCAACATCTCGCGGGTCAAGCAGACCCTGAGCCAGTGCCCTGAGACCAATATATTTCAGTTCGCTATGCTTAAGTTTTTCGGCAAGTCCATTGAGCCAAGCCGTTGTTGGCCGCGTCACCGGGTCAACCGCACGACGTTACCGCCGCTCGCTCCATCGCAATAGTCAGCCCATGCCGCCATCAGTTCCCGCCGCTTTTCCAGCATCGATCCGCGCTGATATGCGGCAACGGTCTTGTCGGCGACAACGTGCGCCAGCGCCGCCTCGGCAAGGTCCGAAGGCCAGTTGGTTTGCTCGGCAACCCAATCGCGGAACGTGCTGCGGAAGCCATGTGGGACTGCATCAACGGCCATGTCGCGGAGCACTTTCGTCAAGGTCATATCCGAAAGCGGTTTTGCCCGCGCGCTGCCGGGGAACACATGGTCGCTGTCGCCGCGCCGGTGCGCCTTCATGCGCTCGAACAGGTGCATGGCGGCTTGTGAGAGCGGCACGACATGCTCGCGGCCTGCTTTCATGCGGCTGGCGGGTATCGTCCAGGTTGCGCCTTCAAGGTCAATCTCGGCCCATGTGGCTAACCGGACCTCGCCAGACCGTGCCGCAGTCAGGATTGCGGCCTCCAGCGCCAGCCGACCCATTGTCTCTCTGGAGCGCAGATCGGCCATGAACGCGGGCAAAGTGGCATAGGGTAGGGCGGCATGGTGCTTCACCCGCTCGCGCTGTTTGGGCAATGCCTTGTCGATCACCGCAAGCGCCAGCGGCACGTCGCGGTAACCCTTGGCGACTGCCCAGTCGATCACCGTCACGATTCGCTGCCGCAGGCGGCGGGCGGTTTCCGGCTTGGTCAGCCATATTGCCGCCAGCGCATCGCGGACCGCAGGCGCTTCGACTTGCGACACGGCAACGTCACCGAAGGCGGGGAAGGCATAGGTTTCAAGCGTTGAAAGCCACTGCGCGCAATGCTTTGCGTTCTTCCATCCCCCCTTGTGCTCGGCATGGACCAGCGCGGCGGCGGTGCGAAATGTGGGAATTCCTGCGGCCTTGCGCCGTTCGGCAACCGGATCGATCCCCACCTCGATTTGCGACCGGACTATCGCAGCGCGGTCGCGGGCCAACTTGAGCGGAACCTTGCTGCAACTGCCCAGCCCGAAATCCCGGCGCTTGCCATCTTTCTGGACCCGCACCATCCAACTTTTCGAGCCGGTGCGCCCGACCAAGAGAAATAGCCCGTCGCCGTCGCCATACCGTCCTGGCGCAGACTTTGCCTTCACTTCGGTTGCAGTCAACTTGCCCATGAGCTTTGCTCCCACACAATATCCCACACCATAGCGCGGCTGGCAGGGAACGGCAAGGGCCGCGCGGGAACGCAGAAATAGCTATTTTCCGCTACTTTAGCGAAGGTTTTGGGCTGGTGGGGGATGGCCAGAAACGGGCCGGTGGCGGACAGGGTGGGATTCGAACCCACGGTAAGCTTTCACCTACGACGGTTTTCAAGACCGTTGCCTTAAACCACTCGGCCACCTGTCCTCGCGAATGCCAACGCCGCTAGCGTCGTGCGGTGGCTTTGTCACGGCCTCGATTGTCGCTTTGGCGCATTGGCAGGGCAGAAAGCCCCGCTTGGTTGCCCGGCGGCATTTCAAAAGCCCGGCTCCTGTGCAACACGGTGAGGCCTATGATTCAGCGTTCACGCATCTTTCTCGTCCTGGCGGCTGTGCTGCTTGCCATAACCCCGCAGCCGTCCGTCCAGGCGCAAACCGGGGGGGATGAGGGCTTTCAGGGCTATCTCCAGCTGCTCGGCGCGCGCGCGCGCAGCGAAGGGGTGAGCGAGGCGACGATCCAGCGGATGACCTGGGGGCTGACTTACAACTCCCGCGTCGTCGAGCTTGATCGCGGCCAGCCGGGGATTGCCCCGGTGCCGCCGCCGGTCGCGCCGTATCTTGCCACCCACGTCAATCCCGGGCGGATTGCCGCCGGGCGCGACATGTATCGTCAGAGCGCGGGACTGCTCCCGCCCATTGAGGGCCGCTATGGCGTGCCCGGGCAGATGATGATGGCGATCTGGGGGCACGAGACCAATTACGGCAGCTATCGCGGCAATTTCGATCTTGCGCGTTCGCTGGCAACGCTGGCCTATGAGGGGCGGCGGCGTGAGCTGTTTGCGGCTGAATTCATCGCCTTGCTGAAGATGGCCGATCAGGGCATTCCGCGCGAGCAGATGGTTGGTTCCTATGCCGGTGCCTTTGGCAATCCGCAGTTCCTGCCCAGTGTCTATCTGCGCACAGCGGTGGATGGCGACGGCAATGGCAGCCGCGACATCTGGTACAGCCGCGCCGACACCATCGCCTCGATCGCCAACTATTTCCGCGATGCCGGATGGCGCAGCGGCGAGCCATGGGGGGTGCGCGCTGCGGTCCCATCCGGGCTCAACCGCGCCGCGTTGGCGAGCCGGCTCGCCGCGCCCTCGTGCAGCCGGGTCCACGCGCGTCATGGCCTGTGGAAAACGGTCAGCGAATGGCGCGCGCTGGGTGTCACACCGCTGGCTGCGATTAACGATAACACGTTCGCCATGCTGTTTGAACCCGATGGGCCGGGCACAGCTGCCTTCCTCTTAACCGGAAATTACAGGGTTATCCTCCAGTATAACTGCTCGAATTACTACGCGCTTTCCGTGGGGTTGCTTGCAGATGAGATTGCCCGTTAACCAGATGCTGCCGCTTGCGGCGCTTGCTCTCCTGGCTGGATGCTCGGGCGGGGGAGGCGGCGACCAGGCCAATTCCGGGCCGCTGCCGCCAGCCGGCAATGGCCCGGCTGCCGACTATCCGGTTAAGGTCGGCGATCCCTTCACGATCGACGGCACGACATATACCCCGGTCGACAAGCTCAATTTCGATACTGTCGGCTATGCTGCGCTCGGCAGTGAAGGCGGCGATGGCGTCACTATCGCGCACAAGACCCTGCCGCTGCCAAGCTATGCTGAAGTGACCTCGCTCGACAGCGGCAAGACCATTCTGGTTCGCGTCGAACGGCGCGGGCCGATGACCAACGACCGCATGGTCGAACTCTCGCCAGGCGCCGCAGCGCATCTTGGCATCACCGATCAGGCAAGGGCGCCGATCCGCATCCGCCGGGTCAATCCGCCCGAGGTCGAGCGCGCCATGCTGCGCGGCGGCGCGCGCGCGCCTGCCCGCATGGACACACCGCCATCACTGCTGACGGTGCTCAAGCGCAAGCTCGATCCGGCGCTGGTGCCGGTTCCGGTGCCCACGCCCACGGCCAGTGCGACGCCCGCTCCGCGTGCAACGCCAAGTCCTCGCGCCACGCCCGGCCCAAGGCCGACACCCACGCCACGGCCCACCGCCACGCCAACGCCGCGTCTTTCCCTCAGCGGCAGCCCGGCAGTTGCGCAAGCCGGCTCATACCTTGTCCAGGTCGGAGCATTCGGCAACCGCGCCAATGCCGCCGCCGCCGCCGCGAAAATCGGCGGCCAGCAGCGCGCGAGCGGCGCGCTGACCCGGGTCATCATCGGGCCGTTCAGCAGCCGCGCGGCGGCCGAGGCGGCGCTGGCGAAGGTGCGGGGCGCAGGGTATAGGGACGCACGAATCCAGCGGGCCGACTGACAACCAGTCATCGCCGCGCCGGATCACAGTTTCTGGTGTGGAGGGGGTGGCAAAAGTGCGGCAAGCGGGATTGGTGATGCTGGCCTTGCTGGCTGCTGCCTTGCCTGGAGCCGTGCCTGCCGAATCGCCACCTTTTTCGCCCGCGCCCCCGCGCGAGGTGGAGGCGATGCCGGTGGCACTGTTGCATGACGTGGGTTCTGGCCGCGCGCTGCTGGCGCGCAATGCCGACCTGCGTTTCGTGCCAGCGTCGATGGCCAAAGTGATGACCGCATATGTCGCTTTCGAACTGATCGCACGCGGCAAGCTAAGTCCCGAACAGAAGTTTCGCGTCGCTGCGGGCATGGCCCAGCGCTTCGATGCCAGCGGCTCGAGCATGGGGCTGAAGGACGGCGAAGAGGTTACGGCCCACCGGTTGCTGCAAGGCCTGCTGACTGTCTCGGCGAATGACGCGGCGGAAGTCCTCGCCGAAGGCTACGCCGGATCGGTGCGCGCCTGGTGCGTGCTGATGAACTCCGAGGCGCGGCGGCTTGGCCTTGCGGACAGCTATTTTGCCACGCCCAATGGCTGGCCTGACGGCGGCAAGACCTATGTCAGCGCGCACGATCTCGTCCGGCTTGGCGAAGCACTGATCTATCGCCACCCTGCGCTCTATCGCCGCTATTTCGGCCAGATGCGCCTCGACCTGGCGCGCGCGGAAGGGCGCAATTTCGATCCCGTCACCGATGTCGTTGCCGGGGCGGACGGGATGAAGACCGGCCATACGGCAGAGGCAGGCTACAATTTCCTCGGTTCGGCGGAGCGCGATGGTCGCCGGCTGCTGATGGTCGTTGCCGGCGGCAAAAGTATCGAGACGCGCGCCGCGGCGTCTCGCGCCCTGCTCGAATGGGGCTTTGCCGCATGGTCTTTGCAGCCGCTGTTCGCTGCCGGGGCGACAGTGGCGCAGGCTCGGGTGCAGAACGGCGCGGCGCGGCGCGTGGCGCTCTCCGCGCCTTATGCGATCCATGCGGTGAACCCGCGCGGGGTGGAAATGGGCGCGGGCCCCGCGCTGCGCCTGATCTATCAAGGGCCGCTGGTAGCACCGATCGTCAGAGGCCAGATGGTTGCCGAACTGGAAATCACACAGCCTGACCAGACTTCCAGCCGCGTGCCGCTCTATGCTGCCGAAAGCATCGCGCTGGCGGGGCCGCTCGACCGGCTGGGCAATGGCCTTGCCGGGCTGTTGCCATGACGCAAGGGCGGCTCATCGCGCTGGAAGGCGGGGAAGGGGCGGGCAAGAGCACCCAGGCGCGGCTGCTGGCCGGGGCCCTGCGCGCAGCGGGCAAGTCGGTGGTGTTGACCCGCGAGCCGGGCGGCACACCTGGTGCCGAGGCTATCCGGGGGCTGCTGCTGGGCACCGATGGCGAAGGCTGGGGCCCGCGCGCCGAGGCGCTGTTGTTTGCTGCAGCGCGTGCCGATCATGTCGAGCGGCTGATCGCGCCAGCGCTGGCGGCAGGCCAATGGGTGATCTGCGACCGCTTCGTCGATTCAAGCCGCGCTTATCAGGGCGGGGCAGGCGGGCTTGAAGATGCCGACATTCTCGCTCTCCACCGGGTCGGCAGCCGGGGCCTGTTGCCTGATCTCACCGTGCTGATCGAAGTGCCCGAGGCCGAGGTTGCAGAGCGCCTGAAGGAGCGCGACGGCGGCGCGGCGGATCGCATCGGCGGGCGCGATCCCGACTATCACGCGCGCGTTGCCGCAGCTTTCCGGCGCTTCGCCGAGGCTGAGCCCGCGCGTTTTGCCCGGATCGACGGGAGCGGCGCTGCGGAGACCATCCACCAGCGCATCATGGCCGCCGTGGCGCTCCTGCTCGCATGACGCTGATCGGCCATGACGCCGCCTGGGCCCAATGGCGCGGCGCGCTGGCGTCTTCGCGGATGCACCACGGCTGGATTCTTGCGGGAATCAAGGGGCTGGGGAAGGGGGCATTTGCCCGGGCCGCAGCGCGCGAGCTGGTCGCCGAGGCGGGCGTGCCTGTGCATCAGGGCGAGCATCATCCCGATATTCTCATCCTCGATCACTTGCCGTCGAACGACGATGAGGAAAAGAAGCGCGCCGAGGGCAAGCCGTGGACCGCCAAGCGCAACATCACCATCGACCAGATTCGCCGGATGCAGCAGCGCCTGACCACCCGGCCGACGCTGGGCAGCCGCCGCGCGGTGATCATCGATCCGGCGGACGACATGGAAAAAGGCGCGGTCAATGCCCTGTTGAAAAGCCTTGAGGAACCGCCAGCTGGCACTTTCTTTCTGCTGGTCACCCACCGGCCCGGGCGCTTGCTCGCCACAGTGCGCTCGCGCTGCCTGACTTTGCCGTTTCAGCCACTTGGCGAGGGACAGATTGAGGACATTCTCTGCCGAGATGCGCCGGCTGCCGATGCAGCCGCGCGCGTCGTAGCGATTCTGGCGGCACGCGGATCGCCGGGCGCTGCGCTCGATTTTGTCGGGCATGGGCTGGATAAATTGCAGGCGTTGATGCAGCGGCTCGCGCGCGAGGGCGACGCAGATTTCGCCCTGCGCGGCGCTTTTGCCGACGAACTGGGCGCCCGGCCGGACCGCGAGCGCATGGCCGCCGCGCTCGATCTCGCCCGCGCCACGCTCGTCGCCGATGCCGCCGCTGCGACGCGTGAGCGCCAGGCGCGCCTTGTTACCGCCCACGCCGCGCTCGCCCGGCTGTCTGCGCAGGCGCCGACCTACAACTTCGATGCCGGGCTGCTGGCGCTCGAAATTGGCGGGTTGCTGGCCAGTGCCGGTGTGCCTAGAGAGGCGGCTTAAGCCCCGCTTTCATCGAAAGACTGCGCGCCGCCCATGGCCGATCCCTATTACATCACCACCGCCATCGCCTATCCCAATGGCAAACCGCACATCGGCCATGCTTATGAGGCGATTGCCGCCGATGCCATTGCGCGGTTTCACCGGATGCAGGGCAAGGATGTGCGGCTCGTCACGGGCACCGACGAACACGGGCTGAAAATGGCGCAGACCGCGCGCGCGGCGGGGCGGGATACGCTCGAATTCGCAACGGAAATGTCGAATTATTTTCGTATTATGTGCGAGCGACTGAATGTGCAATATGATGCATTCTGCCGCACCACCGAGGAGCGCCACAAGGCCGCCAGCGTCGCGCTGTGGCAGGCGATGGCGGCATCGGACGATCTTTATCTCGACCGCTACGAAGGCTGGTATTCGGTCCGCGACGAGGCGTTCTACGGCGAGAAGGAACTGATCGCGGGGGAAGGGGGCGAGAAGCTCTCGCCGCAGGGCACGCCGGTTGAATGGACGGTTGAGGAAACATGGTTCTTCCGCCTGTCGAAATACCAGGACCGCCTGCTGGCGCTGTACCGCGACAATCCGGGCTTCCTCCAGCCCGAAAGCCGCCGCAACGAGGTGATCCGCTTTGTCGAGGGCGGGCTTAACGACCTCTCGGTCTCGCGCACCAGCTTCGATTGGGGTGTGCCGGTGCCGGGCTCACCGGGGCATGTCATGTATGTCTGGGTCGACGCACTGACGACCTACCTCACCGGTATCGGTTTTCCCGACCGGGAAGGGGCCGAATTCAGCCGCTTCTGGCCCGCCGATCTGCACCTCATCGGCAAGGACATCGTCCGCTTCCACGCGGTCTATTGGCCCGCCATGCTGTGGTCGGCGGGGCTGGAACTGCCCAAACAGATATTTGGCCATGGCTTCCTGCTGGCGCGCGGCGAGAAGATGTCGAAGAGCCTCGGTAATGTCGTCGATCCGATCGAACTGGCGGACAGGTTCGGGGTCGATGCCTTGCGCTATTTCCTGCTGCGCGAGGTGAGCTTCGGGCAGGACGGGAGTTATAGTGCCGAGGCGATTGTGACGCGCTGCAATGCCGAACTGGCGAACAGCTTCGGCAATCTGGCACAGCGGGTTTTGTCAATGATTCACAAGAATCTTGACGGGAAACTCGAGTTGGTCTCGCACAGTGATTCCGACGGCGCGCTAATCGGCGAAAACGTCCACACTTGGCTGATGGGCATAAAGCCCAATTTCGCCTCTCTGAAAATCTCTCAGGCAATCGAAGCATGGTTGGTTTGCGTGACAAGGTGCAATCAATACGTAGATGTGCAAGCGCCTTGGACACTGAAGAAGACCGATCCTGAACGAATGAAGGCTGTTCTCTATACGTTGTTCGAAGCGTTGCGCGATTTAGCAATCATGATTTGGCCAGTTATTCCAGCAGGTTCCAACAGCATCCTCGATCTTCTCGGAGTGGTCGGCGATGATCGAAAGTTCTCCGGACTTGGGGATTCATCCTGGTATCAGCGCCGGGTGGAGACAGGAGTTCCCATTCTAACACCCACCCCGATTTTTCCACGCCTCGAACTCCCCGCCGAGGAAACCGCCCAATGAACTCCCCTGACAACCTAGAAAGTCCCTCCCCGGCGGGAAGGGGTTGGGGTGGGGGAGTGAGGCGAAGCCGAGCGTCAAGGTCAGCGTGGACGCAATGCCATGCGGCCTTGCTCCCCCACCCCCAGCCCCTCCCCGCCGGGGAGGGGAGCGATAAGGGTATCGGGGCAGCCAAGTGCTGATCGATTCCCACTGCCACATTGAATACAAGGGCTTGGTCGAAGACCAGCTGGGCGTGCTGGCGCGCGCGCGCGAGGCCGGGGTTTCGGGGTTCCTCAACATCTCCACCCGCCAGCGCGAATGGGGTCAGGTGATCGCCACGGCCGCGCGCGAGAGCGACGTCTGGGCCAGCGTCGGCATCCATCCGCACGAAGCAGACTGCCATGCCGATCTCGGGGAAGCGGCGCTGATCGCGGCTTCCGCGCACCCAAAGGTCATCGCCATCGGCGAGACCGGTCTTGACTATTACTACGAACATTCGCAGCGCGCCACGCAGCAGGCGCTGTTTCGCACCCACATTGCCGTAGCCCGCACGACGGGTCTGCCGCTGATCGTCCACACCCGCGATGCCGAGGAGGACACTGCGGCGATCCTCAGCGAGGAAATGGGGAAGGGGGCCTTCCCCGCGCTGATTCACTGTTTTACCGCCTCGGCTGATTTCGCGGCTAAGATGATCGATCTCGGCCTGACAATATCGCTTTCCGGCATCGTAACCTTCAAGAATGCCAGAGACTTGCAGGCTATCGCTGCTGAATTACCTGAAGACCGGCTGCTGGTGGAAACCGATGCGCCGTTCCTCGCGCCGGTGCCGCACCGGGGCGCGGTGTGTGAGCCGGCGTTTACTGCGGACACCGCGCGATTTGTGGCTGGCTTGCGGGGCATATCGCCCGAGGCGCTGACTGAGGCGACGACAAGCAATTTCTTTCGCTTGTTCACGAAAGCGCAGGCATGAAGCTGATTGTGCTGGGCTGCGGCACATCGACTGGTGTGCCGGGCGTGGGCAACGATTGGGGCCTGTGCGACCCGGAAGAGCCCAAAAACCGCCGCAGCCGGGTTTCGATCATGGTCGAGAATGATGCAGGTGCGCGGCTGCTGGTCGATACCTCGACCGATCTGCGCATGCAGTTGCTGGCCTGCGAGATAGACCGGATCGATGCGGTGTTCTGGACCCATGACCATGCCGATCACTGCCACGGCATCGATGATCTGCGCGCCCTGCGCTATGGCCGCGGCGGGCCAATTCCGGGCTATGCCGCCGACGAGACCGGGCGGCGCCTGCGCCAGCGGTTCGATTATGTCTTCGCCGGGCAATTCGGCTATCCGACGATTGTCGCGCTCGACAGCCTGACGCGGCTGAAAGTCTGCGCCGGCTTTGGCGTTTCGAGCTGTGAAATGCCGCACGGACACACGGTCAGCACTGGTTTTCGCTTTGAATGTGACGATAAATCAATCTGTTATGCGACAGATTTCAGTGCGATTACCCGGGAAATGGTCGAAACGTTTTCGGGCTGCGATATTCTCGTCACCGATTGCCTGCGCCGCGAGCCGCATCCGACCCATGCCAATCTGGCGCTGGCGCTCGAATTGGCGGACGCCGTGCGCGCGCGGCAAACGGTCTTGACTCATCTCGACAAGAGCATGGATTATGCTGCGCTGAGTAGCGAAGTGCCGGCGCATGTGCTGGTCGGCTATGATGGCATGGAGCTTGCGGCGTAATGGCGATGGCGACCTTGTTGATATCGTTGGTGGCCTCGGCTGGCTGGCTTTATCTCAACTGGCGCGCGCTGCAATCGCACGGACTGTCGTTTGAGCAGAAGGCGGCGATGGCGGCGGCCTGGTTAGTGATATTCGCGGTGGTGGCTTTTGTGTTCTCGAGGATGGGGCTTTGAGCGCACTTCGCCCCGGCGGGGATGCCATTCCAGCCTCGACTTCACTTTACATAATATATATTATCAATCTGAAATGATGTAAGCGCTAAATAGAAATGTCCCACCCCGCTATTTAGAGATGTCCCATCTTGATGGGCGCTCGCGGGCTGCGGTGGCATGGCCGTCCTCTGGTCCGGAGGATGCGCTTATGACGGTGGTGGCAATGAGCCATGGCGAGCTTTCACGCTACGATACGCTGCTTCGGGTGAAGCGCCGCGAACTGCGGGTTCAGGATGCGGCGGCGATACTTGGCATGTCACGACGGCAGATCAGTCGGCTGCTGATGCGGCTAGATGCTGAAGGCCCCGAGGGTCTGGTTTCGCGCAAGCGCGGTCGTCCGGGCAACCGGCGGCACAGCGATGCCCTGCGCGAGCAGATCATCGGAATCGTCCGTGAGCATTATCACGACTTCGGCCCGACTCTGGCGCGCGAGTATCTGATTGAGCGCCATGGCATCACGCTCGCGTGCGAGACGCTTCGGCAGATGATGATCACGGCGGGCTTGTGGAAGGACCGCGATGCCCGTCGTCCGCGTTCCTATCAGCCGCGTTATCGCCGCGACTGCCGCGGCGAGCTGATCCAGGTCGATGGCTCGAAGCACTGGTGGATGGAGGATCGCGGGCCGCAATGCACCTTGCTGGTCTACATCGACGATGCGACCAGCGAGCTGATGCATCTCAAGATGGCCCTTAGCGAGAGCACCTTCGCCTACATGGAGGCGACCCGCGAGTATATCGAGGCGCACGGCAAGCCGGTGGCGTTCTATTCCGACAAGCACTCGGTATTCCGCAACAACACCGCCTCGGCCAAGGGCGATGGCATGACGCACTTCGGCCGGGCGCTGGAGGCGCTGAACATCGAGATCATCTGCGCGCATTCGCCGCAGGCCAAGGGCCGGGTCGAGCGGGCGAACGCCACGCTGCAGGACCGGCTGGTGAAAGCAATGCGGCTCGAGGGCATTGCGACCATTGCCGAAGCCAATGCGTTCTTGCCGGGGTACATGGCGCGCCACAACCAGCGGTTCGCCAAGGCGCCGTTCGATTCCCGCGATCTGCACCGCCCGCTTGCCCCGCACGATGACCTCAAGGCCGAGATGGTCTGGCGCGAGCAGCGCACGGTCACCTCGGCGCTGACGCTGCATTACAACAAGGCGCTGTTCATCCTCGATCCCACCGAGATCAGCCGGCCCTTGGCGGGCAAGCGGGTGGATGTCTGCGAGTATCCCGATGGCCGGCTCGAGATCCGCCACGGCGAGCATGCCCTGCCCTACCGGGTGTTCGACAAGATCCGACAGGTCAACCAGGCGGCGATCGTCGACAACAAGCATCTCGATGCGGCGTTGATGATGGCCAGGCTGATGCAGGAGCAGTTGCCGGCGCGCAAACGCAACAACAACGAGCCGAGCCGCAGGTCGCAGCCCGGCCACATGTTCCCCTCCCCGGCGCAACCGGATGAGGCGGCACCCAAGCGCAAGCGGGGACGCCCTCCCCTACGCCGGCTCACCCCGATCGAGGCGGCGCAGCGCATGCTGGAGCCCGCGTGAGGGAGCCCACTGCACAGCAGCGGGTCCGGGGTGTATCAGTGCCAGACCAGCGCACCAGCAGGGTCTGCGCTGCGCAAGCTGGAGGGGCTCCACGCAGCCCCTGCTGCATCATAGGGTGACATCTCTACTTAGCGGAAATAGGGACTTCTCTATGTTGCAGGAACAAATGACCATTGAACTGAACCGCCTCCTCCAGATCATGGCGCGCCTGCGCGACCCGGTAACGGGCTGCGAATGGGACCGCGCGCAGGACTTCGCCTCGATCGCGCCTTATACCATCGAGGAAGCCTACGAAGTCGCCGATGCCATCGAACGCGCCGACATGCCGGGACTGCGCGAAGAACTCGGAGACTTGCTGCTCCAGGTCGTGTTCCACGCGCGCATGGCCGAAGAAGCCGGACATTTCGCCTTCGCCGATGTCGCCGCCGCCATCGCCGACAAGCTCGAAGCACGGCATCCGTTTATTTTCGGTGATGCTGGGCCAAGCGATGAGGCCCAGACTGATCGCTGGGAACAGATCAAGGCAGCAGAACGCACCGCAAAAGGAGCACTCAGCGCGCTCGATGGCATTGCCCAGGCGCTGCCCGCGCTGATGCGCGCGGAAAAGCTGCAAAAACGTGCCGCACGGCAGGGATTCGATTGGCCGGACACCGCTGGGCCAGCCGAAAAAGTGCGCGAGGAAATGGCCGAGCTCGAGGCAGCCGGCCCGGCCGAGAAACTGGAGGAAGCTGGCGACCTGCTGTTTGCCGCAGTCAATCTCGTGCGCGCGCATGGCATTGCGCCGGAAGAGGCCTTGCGCGCCGCCAATGCCAAATTCGAGCGCCGCTACCGCGCCATGGAGGCGCTGGCCGGTGGTGAGTTCGCGACGCTGAGCCTCGAACAACAGGAAATGCTGTGGCAGGCAGTCAAGCACTCAGAGGTTGCTGAAACGACCTAGTTCGCGCGGGGTCAGCATGACCTGGAGGCGCCGCATGGGCCCCTCCTCCCCTTCTCCCGCTTCGTTTTCCTCAATCACATCGCCGTGGCCATGCAGCCAGGCGATCTGCTTGCCGGCGCTGGCTGGCAAAACGAAATGATGCAGCCGGGCATCGGCAGTCAGCAGCCTGCCGAGAAGATCGCGCAAGTCGTCGCAGCCTTCGCCGGTAACTGCTGACACAAAAACGATATTTTCTTCAGGCCTGGTCGCTCTGATCTGCCGCAAGTCGGCGATCTGGTCTGCCTCAAGCAGATCGCATTTGTTCCACACTTCAACCAGCGGCACCTGCGGCTCGCCCACTTCCTCGGCAATCAACCCAAGCTCAGCCAGGATCGCGAGGACCTCACGCTTCTGTGCGTCGCTTTCAGGATTGGCCATGTCGCGCACGTGCATGATGACATCGGCGGCGGTGACTTCTTCCAGCGTCGCGCGGAAAGCCGCGACCAATTGGGGCGGCAGATCGGAGATGAAACCGTCGGTGTCCGAGAGGATCGCCTTGTCGATCCCCGGCAGGCGCACGGCGCGCATCGTGGGATCGAGCGTGGCGAACAGCAGGTCTTCGGCCATCACATCGGCACCGGTCAGCCTATTGAACAGCGTCGATTTCCCAGCATTGGTATAGCCGACCAGCGCGACCACAGGCCAGGGGGCCTTTTCGCGGCGATCGCGGTGCAGCCCGCGGGTGCGGCGGACCTGGTCAAGTTCACGCCGCAACCGTGCCATGCGATCGCGGATCAGGCGGCGGTCGGCCTCGATCTGGGTCTCGCCCGGACCGCCGAGGAAGCCGAAGCCGCCCCGCTGACGCTCGAGGTGGGTCCAGCTGCGCACCAGGCGCCCGGCCTGATAATCGAGGTGGGCCAATTCGACTTGCAGGCGACCTTCGGCAGTCGCGGCGCGTTCGCCGAAGATTTCGAGGATCAGCCCGGTGCGGTCGATCACCTTGCGCTTGAGGTTCTCTTCGAGGTTGCGCTGCTGGATCGCGGTCAGCGCGCCATCGACGACGACGAGTTCGGCCTCGCCCATCTCGCAGGCAGCTGCGATATTGCGCAGCTGGCCCTCGCCGAACAGGGTCGAGGCGCGCGGAGTGCGCACGGGGATGGTCAGCGTGTCGGCAATGACCAGACCGATCGCCAGGGCAAGCCCGCGCGCTTCCTCGGCCCGCGCTGCCGGATCGCCGCTCATGCGCCCGCGCAGCTGCGGACAGACCACCAGGGCCCGTCCACCGCGCGTGACTTCTCCTGCCAGTTCGTCTGAATTGCTCAGTCGCCGGTGTCCTCTAGGGCCTGCGTCAATGCGTCTTCCGGCTCGTCCAGATCGGCGGCGAGATCGACCGGGGTGAGCGGCTGCACGGTCGAAACCGCGTGCTTGTAGGCCAGTTGGACATAGCCTTCACGCTCAAGCAGCATACAAAACAGATCGTAGGATGCGATCCGGCCCTGCAGCATGACGCCGTTGACCAGGAACATTGTCACCTGAACGCCTGCCTTGCGGGTCGAAGCGAGGAAAATGTCCTGCAACAGGCGCAGCTTCTTGCCCCCTTCCCCACCGGAATTGAACTGGCGCGCATCAATCGGCATCGACGGCATGATGGTCGATACGGCATGCTTGTAGACCAGCTGCGACTGGCCATCGCGCCGCAGCAGGATCGAGAAATTGTCAAACCAGGTGACAATGCCCTGCAGCTTGACGCCCTTGACCAGGAACATGGTCACCGGGGTCTTGTGCTTGCGCAGATAGTTGAGAAACTGATCCTGAAGGCTCTGGCCCTTGGTGGAGCCGGCTTCCGCCAATTCTGCCTCGGGCGGTTCGGCGACTTTCAGCCGTGGGCGCGTGGTGGGCTTGGTCTCGGTCTCGCTCATGGTGCACTCCGTTGTTTTTGGCGGCCGCTTATGCGGTCCGCAATCTGGCCGGGCTGTGAACAATCCGGCCGAAGACAGCGCATGTTTATCGTGAATTCGGCTGCTGGTAAACGTGAAACCGCGCTTGGGTGATTATTCCACCGCTTCCTCGTCCTCACGCCGTTCGCCCATGCCGAGCAGCTTGAGTTTGCGGTGCAGCGCCGAGCGCTCCATGCCGATGAAGCTGGCGGTCTTTGAGATATTACCCGAAAAACGCCGAATCTGGACCTTGAGATATTCGCGCTCGAAGTTCTCGCGCGCCTCGCGCAGCGGCACGGCCATCAGCGCTGACAGCCGCGAATCGCTCTGGATACGCTCGTTGAGAATTTCGGCGGGCAGCATGTCGGCCTGGATCGTCGCCAGCCGGTCGCGCGGGGCGAGGATGATGGTGCGCTCGACAACATTGCGCAGCTGGCGGACATTGCCCGGCCATTCATAGGCCTGCAGCGCAGCCATCGCCTCGTGGCCGACTTCTGGCGGAGGAATTCCCTGATCTCGGGCATAGCGCGCAAAGAAATGCCCGGCGAGCGCCGGAATGTCATCGCGCCGGTCAGCCAGCGGCGGCACCATGATGGGCACGACATTGAGTCGGTAGAACAGGTCTTCGCGGAACCGACCGGCGATGATTTCTTCCTCGAGATTGCGCGAGGTCGATGAGACCACCCGCACATCGACGCGGATCTGGCGGTTGCCGCCGACGCGCACGAAGGCCTGATCGGTGAGTACCCGGAGGATGCGCGCCTGGGTCGAAAGCGGCATGTCGGCGACCTCGTCGAGGTAGAGCGTGCCGCCGTCGGCAGTTTCCAGCAAGCCGGGGCGCAGCAGGCTGCCGTCGGCTTCCTCGCCGAACAGTTCAGCCTCGAAGCGTTCGGGGGTGATGCGCGCGGAATTGACGCTGACGAAGGCCTTGTCGGCGCGGTTGCTCCAGGTGTGCAGCAGCCGCGCGGCGACTTCCTTGCCGGAGCCCGCAGGCCCCGAAATCAGCAGGCGGCTGCCGGTGTTGGCGACGCGCTTCAGCGTGGCGCGCACCTGGTTGATGAGCGGGCTGTTGCCGGTGAATTCGTCGGCGGTGGCGAAACCCTGGCGCAGCTGGGCATTTTCGCGGCGCAGCTGTTCGGTTTCGGTTGCACGGGCAACCAGGTGGATAAGCTTTTCCGCCTCGAACGGCTTTTCGATGAAATCGACCGCGCCGCGGCCAATGGCGGCAACGGCGGTGTCAATGTTGCCATGGCCGGAGAAAACGATGACCGGCAGGTCTGGCTCGCGCAATTTGATCGCATCGAGCACTTCGAGCCCGTCCATCGGGCTGCCGTGGAGCCAGACATCGAGCAGCACCAGCGAGGGCCGCCGCGCATCGACCGCCGCGAGCGCCGAGGCGCTGTCGCCTGCGGTGCGGCATTCGTAGCCCTCATCGCTGAGGACGCCGGCGACCAGGTCGCGAATGTCGCGTTCGTCATCAACAATCAGAATGTCGAGCGCCATCAGGTGTCCTTCGCGGCAATATGCATCATTCGGCGGCTTCGGCGGAGCGTTTGCCCGCCAGCGGATCGCAGGCGAAGCGCATCGTTACCCGCGCGCCACCACCCTTCCCCCCGGCGCCCTTGCCCCCTGCGCCCTTGACGGATGCAAACGTCATCTCGCCGCCGTGTTCCTCGACAATCTTGTTGACGATGGCGAGCCCCAGTCCGGTGCCTTTCTCGCGCGTGGTCACATAAGGCTCGACGATCTGCTCGCCGCCTTTTGGCAGCCCGATGCCATTGTCCTCGATCGCCACCAGGATAGTATCGCCCTCGCGCTGCATGGACACGGCTATCTTCCCGGCCAGGCCGTCATCCGGGGTCTTGGCACGCCGCGCGTCGATTGCCTCAATCGCGTTCTTGAGCACGTTGGTCATGGCCTGGCCAAACTGGTGGCGATCACAGGCAATCGCCGGGATTTCGCCTTTTGCGGTGAAAGTGAAGGCAATATCGGGCCGGGCAATTTCCTGGAGGAACAGCGCCTGGCGGGCGAGATCGCTCGCATCTTCGCTGCGGAAAGCGGGCTTTGGCAGCCGCGCGAAGGACGAAAATTCATCGACCATCTTGCGCAAGTCGCCGACCTGCCGGATGATTGTGGCGGTCAGTTCGGCGAACAGTTCGGGATTGTCGGTGATCTGCTTGCCATAACGCCGGCTCAGCCGCTCGGTAGCGAGCTGGATCGGGGTCAGCGGGTTCTTGATCTCGTGCGCGATGCGCCGCGCGACATCGGACCAGGCGGCCTGGCGCTGATCGAGCAACTGGCGGGTGATATCCTCGAACGTGATAACGCAGCCCGCGCCGCTCATCCCGACCTTGACTGCCAGGGTCAGCAGCTCGTTGCCCTTGGCATACTGGACAACGCCGCTGGCGACCCCCGATTCGGCGAGCGCGGCGATCTGCGGCGCAACAGCGGCAAGCCGCGTGCCGAGCGGTCCCGGCCCGGCGCGGTCAAACAGCAGGCGCTGGGCCGAGCTGTTCATCAGCAGGATCTGCCCTTCCCCGTTGGTCGAGACGATCCCGGCGGAAACCGATTCGATCACCGCTTCGATCAGCGCGCGCCGGTCGTGCAATTGCTGGTTGGCAGCGAGCAGCGCCTGGGTCTGTTTGTCGAGCTGCGCGGTCATGCGGTTGAACGCGCGGTTGAGCAGGCCGATCTCGTCGGCGCCACTGGGGCCTTCGACCCGCATCGCGAAATTGCCACTGCCCACCCGCCGCGCGGCATCGACCAGGTTGGCGAGCGGCTTCACTTGCCGGTCGGCAAAGCGCAGTGCCAGCCAGACGAAAAAGCCGACCAGCGCGAGGCTGAGCACGAACAGCGCGACATTGAACCGCAATTGCAGCACCCGCGCGCGCTGGGTGAGCACTTCGTAGGCAGTGACGATGTTCTGCGCGCGCTGGCCCTGGCTCAGCGCCAGCAGATCGGATGTGCGCGCGGTGTAGAGATAGACGCCAGATCGCCGGTCGATCGGCGTGACCGCCTCGACCTTGTTGGCATTGGCCACCACGACAATTGATTCGCCTCCATCGATGCGGCGTAGCACTTGCGGCGAGATGCGCTGGCGGTCGGTATCGCTCTCTGGATCGACAATCGCCGCAGTGCGCAGTTGGCCGTCCTCCCCCTTCTGGACAATCGCAGATTCGTTGAGCTTGCGGTAAACCACCTGATAGGAATAAAATTCGGCGAATTTCGGACTGGCGATCGATTGCTCGCTGAGGAATCCGCGAAGGTCCTCTGCCATGGTCACGGTCTCACGGCTGACGTCGTACTGGGTCTGCTCGTAATAGCCGCGTGCCAGCTTGTTGGCGTTTTCCAGCAAGCCTCGCGAGTTGTCCGAAAACCAGAACTCGACGCCCGACTGAAACAGCGCCGAGGCAAAGATCACCACGAGCAAGGTGGGGATCGCCGAAATCATCGAGAACAGGAACACCAGTTGCACGTGCATCCGGCCCGAACCGCCGACGGTTTCCGCAGCACGCCGCAAAGCAAGCCGCCGGCCGAGCATGACGAGGATGGTCATTGCCGGGACCAGCATGCCGATCAGGAGCGTGGCGGTCAGCTCCGATGGCAGCAGTTCGCCCTTCTCGGCCTGGACCGAGAGCGTCCGCCAGGCAATCGCGGTCATCAGTGCAAAGGCGATGATCGCGGTGGCTTCGACCAGCGCGAAGAAATTCGCGCGGCGCGCGCCGATCTGCACGCGCCGCCACCAGCGCGGCCAGCGCCGCTTGCGTGATGGGATTTCGGCAATCATCGTTGCCGCATTACAACACTAGTGTTGCTCCGCTGCAAGGAAATTTTCCCGGCCCGGTCAGCGCTGGATGAAGAGCTCGGGATCGATCGCCAGATCGCTCAGCCGCTTGCGCAAGGTGTTGCGATTTATCCCGAGGAGCTGTGCGGCGCGCAACTGGTTGCCGCCTGTTTCGCGCAGGATCGCAGCGAACAACGGGCGCTCGAAGGCAGCCAGCGCGCTGTCATAGACCGTGCCGGTGGCTGGGCGATGCTTACCGAGCCAGCGGGTCACCGCATCGGCCAGCTCCTGCGGTTCGCCCGCGCTGCCGTGCTCGCCTGGACGGGTCTGCTCGAGCAGGCCGCTGACCGTCGCGCCGTCGATCAGCTCTTCACGGGCCAGCAGCGCCAGGCGCATGACGAAATTCTTCAACTCGCGCACATTGCCGCGCCAGGGCTGGCGAGCGAGCATTGCGGCGGCATCGTCATTCAGGCGGTGGCGGGGAAGCCCCTCACCTGCCGCCATTTGCAGGAAATGGCGGGCCAGCGCCTCGATGTCGTCCGGCCGCTCGCGCAAGGGCGGCAGCGAGATCGGCACGACATTGATGCGGTAATAGAGGTCTTCGCGGAACAGCCCCGCAGCGATCATCGGCTCGAGATCGCGGTTGGTGGCGGCGACGATGCGGGTGTCGATGCGCACTTCCTCGCGACCTCCCACCCGCCGGATCGAGCCCGATTGCAAGGCGCGCAGCAGCCGGGTCTGCGCCTGCATCGGCATGTCGCCGATCTCGTCGAGAAACAGCGTGCCGCCCATGGCCTGCTCGAACTTGCCGATGTGGCGCGCGACGGCGCCGGTAAAGGCACCCTTCTCGTGGCCAAACAGCTCGCTCTCGATCAGCTCGGCAGGGATCGCGGCGGTGTTGACCGCGATGAACGGCCCGGAGGCGCGGTGGCCAAGCTGGTGAATGGCTTCGGCGACGAGTTCTTTGCCGGTGCCCGATTCGCCGAGGATCAGCACAGTCAGATCGTTGCGCAGCACGCGCGTGATCATGCGAAACACCGCCTGCATCGGCGGGCTGCGGCCAACCAGCGGCAAAGCCTGAACGGATTCTTCAGCTTCGGCATCTGCCCGGCCCAGCGCGCGTTGACCCACGGCCTGGCGCACCGTTCGGGCCAACTCGTCGATATCGAAGGGCTTGGGGAAATACTCGAAAGCACCGGTTCCGCTCGCGCGCACCGCCGTATCGAGCGTGTTCTGCGCCGAGACGATGACGACCGGCAGATCGGGGTCGAAACCGCGCACCGTATCCAGCGTGGCAATCCCATCGCCATCGGGCAGGATGACATCGCTGACCAGCGCGGCGAAGTGCGAATCGCGCAGCGCCCGGTCGCGCGCGGCGATGCTGTCGCAGCGCACCACGTCAAAGCCCTCGGCCTCCAGCGCGGCGGTGATGACGATGGCGATTGATTCGTCGTCTTCGACCAACAGGATGGTCATGCTGCCCGCGCTCCCTTTGCGCCTGTGCGGCTTTCCTCGCGGGCGAGCGGCATGTGCAGGCGGAAATGGGTCCAGCCGCCAGCGTCGTCGCGCTCATTGCTGATCCGGCCGTTCATTTCGCCGACCAGCTTGCGCACCAGCGCAAGGCCGAGCCCCTGCCCGGTCTTCTTGGTGGTGACGAATGGATCAAAAATCCGCTCGCGCATCGCCGGATCCACACCGGGTCCGTTGTCGCTGACGCGCAGCTCGATCGGCAGGCGCACCGGCTGGCCGCCGACTGTCGAATGCAGCTGGAGCCCGCTGGCAAAGCGCGTGCGCACCACCACCCGGGGCTTGGCCGCGCCTTCGCAGGCCTCGCGCGCATTGGCTATGAGGTTGATCAGCACTTGCACCAGCACGTCGACATTGCCCATCACTGGCGGCAGCGAGGGGTCGAATTCCTCCTCGATGCGCGCGGATGTGGCGGACGCGGCGCCCAATATGGCGCTCGCCCGGCGCACCGCCTCGTGCAGGTTGCATGGCTCCAGTGCAGCAGTGGTGCGGCGGCTGAGCGTCTGCATCTGGTCGATAAGCTTGGCGATGCGGTCCACCTCGTCCGCGATCAGCCGGGTGAGCGCGCGGTCTTTTTCATCCAGCTTGCGGCCCAGCAACTGCGCTGCGCCGCGGATTCCGGCAAGCGGGTTCTTGATCTCGTGCGCCAGCACTTCGGGCGCACGCAACAGCGCATCGTCTGCCCCGCCCGAATCCTCACCCATCGCTTCCGCCGCGCTCGAATCGTGCAGGGTCAGCATCTGCCAGCCCGGCGCATCGACCACCGGGGCGACTGTCACATCGAGCCGGCGGGTGCTCTGCCCGCGCACCGTCACGCCGATCTCGCGCGCGGAAACCGGGCTCTCGCTGTCGGCCAACCGCTGGGCCATGCGCGGCTCGTCGAAACCAAGCACATCGAGCAACGGCCGTCCGGCAAGCCGACGCGCACTTTGCCCGAGCAATTGTTCGGCCGCCGGATTGGCCGTGGCGATCTTCTGCCCTGGCGCCAGCAGGACGATCGCCAGCGGCAGGCTGGCAAGTTGCCGCTGGGCTTCGGGCACCGCGTTCATGCAGCTGCTCGCCGTATCACCTGCCCGGCGCGCAGCGGCGCATAGAATTCGCTCAGCGCACGCACCACCGCGTCCGCATCGTCGATGAAGTTGACCTTGTTGCGGAATTCCGCCGATCCCGGCAGGCCCCGGGTGTACCAGCCAAGATGCTTGCGCGCCATCTTGACCCCGGTTTCGCGGCCATAATGCGCCAGCATCGCCTCGTAGTGTTCAAGCATCAGCTGGAACTGTACATCGAGTGCCGGATCGGGAAGCTCGCCGCCGGTGCGCAGCCAGTGCATCGCCTGGCCCAGCAGCCACGGCTTGCCGTAAGCCCCGCGCCCGATCATCGCGCCGTCCGCGCCCGACTGTTCCAGCGCGCGCGCCATGTCGGCAATCGTGCAGATGTCGCCGTTGACGATCACCGGTAACGACACCGCCTCTTTGACCTTGCGCACAAAGGCCCAGTCGGCCTCGCCTTTGTACATCTGGTTGCGGGTGCGGCCGTGGACGGTGATCATCTTCGCGCCCAGATCCTCGGCGATGCGCGCGAGTTCGGGCGCATTGAGGCTGTCGTGGCACCAGCCCATCCGCATCTTGACAGTCACCGGCACGTCGACCGCCCTGACGGTCGCCTCGATCAGCCGGGCTGCCAGCGGCAAGTCGCGCATCAGCGCCGATCCGGCATCGCCGTTGACCACTTTCTTGACCGGGCAGCCCATGTTGATGTCGATGATCGCCGCGCCGCGATCAGCGTTGAGCTTGGCCGCCTCGGCCATTTCGGCCGGCACGCAGCCCGCCAGCTGGAGCGAGACTGGCTCTTCGACCTGGTCCCACGCCGCTTTCTGGAGTGACTGGCGCGTTTCGCGGATCATCGCCGGGCTGGCGATCATCTCGGTGACATTCAGCCCCGAGCCGAAGCGGCGCACCAGCGTGCGGAACGGCATGTCGGTGACGCCCGTCATCGGCGCGAGGATCACCGGACAATCGATGGTGATCGGCCCGATGGCAATCGGCGCAATTCGGGGTGGAGGAGAAAGCGGGTTCATAGTTGTGCCTAAAATTTGGGCAGCACATAGGCAATTGCCGCAAGCACGGCAAGCCGTTACCCGCAACAGCAAGATGAACACCCCCTTCCCCTTCCTGACCATCGCCGCCGTGGTTGTCGCTGCTGGGCAAGGCCTGCGTGCGGGCCAGCCGGTGCCCAAGCAATTCGCGCGCTGGCGCGGCAAGCCAGTGGTGCGTCATTCGGTCGAGGCGTTGGCGGCAGCGGGCGTTGCGCCGATCATTGTTGCGATCCCGCTGGGCGCGGAAGCGATTGCGGGGGCGGCGCTGGCGGGCATCGCTGGTGTCCGGTTGATCACCGGCGGCGATAAGCGCCAGCAATCGGTGCGGCTCGGGCTGGAGGCGCTGGCAGGCGATCCGCCCGATGTGGTGCTGATCCACGACGCCGCGCGACCGATCCTGCCGGTTGGGGTGACCGAGCGGCTGATTGCTGCGCTCACCGTTCAGCCTGCGGCCATCCCGGTGCTGCCAGTCGTGGATAGTCTGGCGGAAGAGCGTGATGGTATGATGCATGGCGCAGCAGATCGCGATAAATTGCGGCGGGTGCAGACCCCGCAGGCCTTCCGCTATGCCGAAATTCTCGCCGCACACCGCGCCTGGACCGGCCCGTCAAGCGCCGGCGACGACGCACAGGTTGCCCAGGCGCATGGCCTGACTATCGCCCACGTCGCTGGAGACGAAGCCTTGCAGAAACTCACATTCGCGCACGACTTTGCCGCGCAGCTGCCCGCTGTCCGGGTCGGCACCGGTTATGACGTGCACCGGCTCGAAGACGGCGAGGAGCTGTGGCTGTGCGGGGTTCGCATCGAACATACGCAGGGTCTGGCGGGGCACAGCGATGCCGACGTGGCGATCCATGCGCTGGTCGATGCACTGCTTGGTGCGATCGGCGCGGGCGATATCGGCCAGCATTTCCCGCCCAGCGAGCCAGAATGGCGCGGCGCGCCTTCCGCGCGGTTTCTGGAACATGCTGCCGGGCTGGTTGCCGCAGCCGGCTACCGGATTGGTAATATCGATGTCACAATTATCTGCGAGGCGCCGAAGATCGGCCCGCACCGCGAGGCCATGCGTGTGCGTCTGGCCGAGATTGCCGGCATCGATGCCGCCATGGTCAGCGTCAAGGCAACCACCACGGAAAGGCTTGGGTTCACCGGGCGCGGCGAAGGGATTGCCGCGCAGGCGGTGGCCACTTTGATTCCCGGATGAAGGAAACCTCGATCTTGCGCCTTTCCGCCACACTTGCCGCCTTGTCGCTGGCCGCTGCGCCAATCGCCGTGCAAGCTGGATCTGCGCCGCCGTGCCTCACGCCTGCCGAATTCACCGCATTGTCGAGCTATGCCCTGCCCAGCATCATCACCGGGGCCAGCGAACGCTGCGCCGCCGCGCTGCCTGCCGATGCCTGGCTGCGCCGCAATGGTGGCCGGCTGGCCGCGCGATATGCTGCATCGAAGCCTGCGGCATGGCCGGGTGCCAAAGCGGCATTTATCAAGCTGGGCGGCGGCATGGCCAATGCCGAGGCCACCAATATGCTAAAGTCCCTGCCCGACAGCGCCTTGCAGCCGATGACCGACGCGCTGATATCCGGCATGGTCAGCCAGCGTCTGCCGACCGATCGCTGCGCGAGCGTCGACCGGCTGGTGCGGTTGCTCTCGCCCTTGCCGCCGGAAAGCACTGCGGAGCTGATCGCGGTCTCCGCCGGGCTTGGCGCAAAGACCGGGCAGGCAAAAATCGGCGCAATGGCGATTTGCCCTGCCTGAACGGCTGCGCTAGACTGGTGCGACGCTCAATGAGGCATGCACCCATGCGACGCATTCTTGCCGCTGCGGCGCGCAATGACAACAAGCTGCGCAGCTGCCCGCGCAGCGCAGGCTGAGGCAAGCATAACCCCCCATGTCATTGCTCCCCGAAGAGATCGTTGCCCTCGCCGCCCGCGTAATTGCGGAAAATGCTGCTGCGGGGCGAACCATTGCCCTCGCCGAGAGCTGCACTGGCGGGCTGGTCAGCGCCGCATTGACTGAAGTAGCGGGCTCGTCCGCCGTGCTTGACCGCGGCTTCGTGACCTATTCGAACGATGCCAAACACCAGTTGCTGGGCGTATCAGAGGAGATCCTCGACACTTTCGGCGCAGTTTCAATCGCGACGGTCTGGGCGATGGCGCACGGGGCGCTGAACCGCAGCAATGCCGATGTCGCGGTGGCAATCAGCGGGATCGCCGGGCCGGATGGCGGCACGGCGCAGAAGCCGGTGGGCACCGTGGTATTCGCCCGCGCCGTGCGCGGCGATGAAGAGATCCTGGCTGAAGAACGCCTGTTCGATGGGGGCAGCCGCGAGGCGGTGCGGCTTCAGGCGACGCTGGTGGCGCTCGAACTGCTGCTGCCATAGAGTGCTGCGGCGCGCAGCTCGAAAGCGGCGACCATCTTGCGGAAAGCCTTGTCGACATATTGCCCGGCCAGCTTTTCGAACAGCGGATTGCGGAAGCTGAACCGGACCGAAAAATCGACCTCGCATGAGCCGTCGTCCAGCGCGCGAAATTGCCAGACATTGTCGAGATCGCGCATCGGCCCGTCGAGATAGTGCACGCGGATTTCCTCGGGGCGGACTTTATCGACCTTCGAAGTGAACTTCTCGCGCAAGCTCTTGAAGCCGACCAGCATGTCGGCGATCATTTCGCGCCCATCATCCGAGCGCACTCTGGTGGCCGCGACCCAGGGCAGGAACTCGCTGTAGCGCGCGACATCGGCGACCAGATCGAACATCTGCTCGGCGCTGTAGGGCATGGTGCGTTGCTCGTGGATCGAAGGCATCAGTTGCGAACCCGCGCCAGTTTTGCCTCGCGCGCTGCGCGCATCTCGGCAAAATCCTCACCTGCGTGATAGCTCGAACGCGTCAGCGGGCTGGAGGCGACCTGCAGGAAGCCCTTCGCCCGGGCAATCGCGCCATAGGCTTCGAAGGCCTGAGGCGTCACGAATTCCTTCACTTCAGCATGTTTCGGCGTCGGGCGCAGATATTGCCCCATGGTCAGGAAATCGATCCCGGCGCAGCGCATGTCGTCCATCACCTGATGAACTTCGAGCCGTTCTTCGCCAAGCCCCAGCATCATGCCCGATTTGGTGAAGATCGCCGGATTGTGGCGCTTGACCGTGTCGAGCAGCTTGAGCGAGGCATAATAGCGCGCGCCGGGGCGGATCATCGGATAGAGCCGGGGGACGGTTTCGAGGTTGTGATTGTAGACGTCGGGACCGGCCGCGACGATGGCCGCGACCGCAGCTTCCATCCGCCCGCGAAAATCCGGGGTGAGAATTTCGATGGTGGTGCCCGGCGTGGTTCGCCGCAACGCTTCGATCACCTTGACGAACTGCCCCGCTCCGCCATCAGGCAGATCGTCGCGGTCGACCGAGGTCACGACGATGTGCTCGAGTCCCAATTTGGCCGCCGCCTCGGCGACATGTTCGGGCTCGGCATCATCGACCTTGCCGGGCATGCCGGTCTTGACGTTGCAGAAGGCGCAGGCGCGCGTGCAGGTGTCGCCCAGAATCATCACCGTGGCGTGCTTCTTGGTCCAGCACTCGCCGATGTTGGGGCAGGCCGCCTCTTCGCACACGGTGTTCAGATTCAGCGAGCGCATCAGGTCGCGCGTCTCGCCGAAGGCTTTTGAAGTAGGCGCCTTGACGCGGATCCAGTCGGGCTTGCGCTGCCTTGTCGGCGCGCTAGAGAGATCGTTCATGCGGTCCATCTAGTTGCGCGCGCGCAAATTGCCAATGGGCACTGCAGTGCAGCAAGTTCGAGAGCCTGGGGGGCACCATGGATTCAGTCGCAGTGCAGACCCTGACTTCGCCGGTGATCCTGTTTTTTGTTCTCGGGATGCTGGCGGCAGCAGCGAAATCCGAGCTTACGATTCCCGAAGCGATGGCCAAGGGGATGTCGCTCTATCTGATGGCGGCAATCGGCCTGAAGGGCGGGGTCGCCATGGCCAAATCCGGGGTAAACGCCGATGTCGCGGCGGCGCTGGCAGCAGGAATCGTCGCCAGTCTCTTCATTCCCTTTGCGGCTTACGGACTGCTGCGCAGCTTTGGCCGGCTGAACCGGATCGACGCTGGCGCAGTCGCCGCGCATTATGGCTCGGTCAGTGTCGTGACTTTCGTCACGGCGGGCGAGATTCTCAGCGGCATCGGCATGATCCCGGCGGGCTATATGGTTGCAGTATTGGCCGTGATGGAGACACCGGCGATCCTTTCCGGTCTTTATCTCGCCCGGCGCGGCGCGGCCGATGCGCGCGAGGGAGCGGGCGGAGGGTTGTGGCACGAGGTCTTCCTCAACGCCTCGGTTGTGCTGTTGCTCGGCAGTTTTGCGATTGGCTGGATCGCCGGGCCCGACAAGTTCGAGGAAGTGAAGCCGTTGTTCGATGGACTGTTCAAAGGCATATTGTGCCTGTTTCTGCTCGATATGGGGCTCATAGCTGCCCGTAGATTGTTGCAATCGCGCGCGATCAATGCCCGGCTGGTGACGCTGGCGATCCTGTTTCCACTGTTCAATGGCCTGCTCGGTGTGGTTGCAGGCACTGCTATCGGTCTGGATGCGGGCTCGACGGCCGCGTTTGGCGTGCTATGCGCCAGCGCCAGCTACATCGCCGTCCCCGCGGCAATGCGCCTTGCCCTGCCCCAGGCCGATCCCGGCATTTATCTCACCATGTCGTTGTCGGTGACCTTTCCCTTCAATCTCATCGTCAATATCGGCCTGATTGTGTGGGCAACGCGCCTGCTGGCGGGAGGCTGAGGAGCAGATCATGATCGAGACCGTCATCCGCAAGCGCATCGAAATCCTCGCCGATACACCGCTTCTGCGAATCGTCACCGCCGCCATTGATCGCTGCGCGATCACGGGCTGGACGGTATTGCCGGTCACGTCCGGAAAGGGACGCGATGGGTCATGGCATGAAGAGCGCGTCACTGGCGCTGACAAATCGCTGGTGCTGACCGTCGCCTCGCAGGAGCGAGCCGGGATGCTGGCCGAAGAACTGGCCCCGCTGCTTACCAGTCATGGCCTGCTGTTGACCATGTGGGATGTCGAAGTCATCCGGGGAGAACGCTTCTAATGCCTGAATTCGGGGTTTTGCTGGAAGGCTATCGCCGGTTTCGTGCCGATGCCTATCCACAACAGAAGGCGCGATATGACAAGCTCTCCCATGAGGGCCAGTCGCCCAAGCTGATGGTCATCGCCTGCTCGGACAGCCGGGTTGATCCGGCGCAGATTTTCGATGTCGATCCGGGCGAGATTTTTGTTGTCCGCAATGTCGCCGCGCTGGTCCCGCCGTTCGAGACATCGCCGGGCCTGCACGGGGTTTCGGCCGCTCTGGAATTCGCGGTGCAGTTTCTCGAGGTGCGCCAGATCGTCGTCATGGGCCATGGCCAATGCGGCGGCTGCGATGCGGCGCTGAGCCGGCGGATGCACGGCGCCGCGCCAGGCGAAGGCGGGTTCATTGCCGACTGGATCGGGATGCTCGATGACGTGCGCGGACCGGTTGCCGCACTCCACGGCACGCACGGACCGCAAGCGCAGCGCGCGATGGAACTCGCCGCAGTGACGGTGAGCCTGGCAAACCTGCGCACCTTCCCTTGCGTGCGTTCAAAGGAACGGGGCGGCACGCTGAAACTGCGCGGGGCCTATTTCGCGATTGCCGACGGTGTGCTGCATGTGCTTGACGAGGCGCGCGGAGCATTCGCGCCGGTCGATTGAAGCGCGTCCTCAGCGCATGAAATCGTGACTACCCCCAACCCCGCTCGCCCTGAGCTTGTCGAAGGGCTGTTCTGTTTCGCGGCGCATTCCTTGCGGCCCGAAGAAAAGAGGAGCCCTTCGACAAGCTCAGGGTAGACGGTTCTTGGCTGAATTTTTGCAATCAAGCTGCCGGACGCGCTTTCATTGCCGCATAGAGTGCCCAGAGCTGGGCGATTGACTGGCGCTGCCCGGTAACTTTGGCGAAAGTGGCCTGCGCGCCGGCATAATTGCCCTGATCGAACTGGGCAATTCCCAGCCGGGTGAGCAGCCTGGGTGCATCGGCGCCGGGCCTGGACAGCGCGATGTTGTAGAACTCCTCGGCCTTGGCAAGCTCGCCATAGCTGAGGAAGGCGTCCGCCGCGCCGCTGAGTGTGACTGCACTGGCGGCAGGCGCGCGGGCATCGCGTTCCAGCGCGGGCAGCGAGGCGCGGTCTGCCGCGATGCGTCCCGTGGCAATCGTCCGCGCTTCGGCGACGAACTGATCGGCGGCGCGCAGCTTGCCCGCTGCCGTACCGACCTCAATCACCTTGAGCACTTCGCCCGGCAGGCGGCGTGCGTCGGCGGCCTGGATATATTCGATATAGTCGCGCTCTTCGGCGTAGCTGTTGGTCCGGCCCATCAGTCGCATCAGATCGAGCGTTTCCTGCGGCCCGAATTTGCCGATTTCGCGCACCACCGTGATCGCGCCGGCCCAGTTGTCATTGGTCGGATAGGCCTGCACCAGCCCCATCGAATAGGCGGTCGCCTGATCGAGCAGTTGCGCCTTGTAGGCCACGCCCAGCCCCCGGCGATACCAGCCCGCCGGTGCCTTGTTCGGCGTGGCATTGCGGCGGTCGATCGCTTGTCTCAGCACGGCCAGACCCTGCGGCGCCTGATTGTCGGCGAAATAGGCTTCGGCGAGCAGGCCATCGACGTCATTTTCGACGAACCCGGCGCTGATCGCAGCCTGCAATGCGGTGCGCGCGGCGGCAAAGTCCTTCATGTCGAAAGCGAACTGTCCGAGGAAATACTGCAGGCGCGGAGCGTCAGCGGGCGCGACCTTGCCGCTGCCCAGCATGGCTTCAAGCCCGCGGCGCTGCATCCGCGTGTCCTTGATCAGGTCGCCCAGCGCGATCGCCTGGGTGCCTGCGCCATAGCTGTCGTCGGGCGAGGTGCCAGCGGCGAACAGGGCATCAAGCTGCATCCTTTCCGCCGCAAGCAGTCCACCAAGCGCGGCGAGCGCCGCATCGACATTGGCCTGCGCCTGGGTGCGCGCAGCTCCGCGGGCCTGCTGCAGAGCGTTCTGCGCGGTGGTTACATTGGTGCGTGCGGCAACCACATCGGGCCGAGCCTTCGCGGTTTCAACCGCCTTGGCCATGTTCGCATAGAGCGGCATGAACGCCTTCGAGAGCGAAATCTTGATTGCTGGCGCCGGCTTGGTTGCCGCCACGGCGGGAGCCGCTGCGAACGGCGCAGCGAGCGCCGCGCCAAACGCCAGTGCGGCCCCAAGAGCAAGGCGGCCAGACCGGCGGTTGCGGCGAAGCCCGTTGCTGTGGATCATCAGAATGCCTCCTCAAGACTGCGACCGCATTCCCGCGCGCCGCATCGCTGGTTGTTCTCCTGCCATAGGACGGGATTCCCCGGCTTGGCAACTCCTGGCTCAGCTATGATCGCACCGCTGAACCGCGATTGAATGCGCTTCACCGCCCCGGTTCAGCATATGTGGAAAAGCCCCGAGGGATTGCGGCAATTGCACCCCCCGTGGCTGGCATTTGCCGAAGCCTTGGCCTAGGGCCTAGCCCTCACCCTTTCCGGTTAATTGGACAAGCATATTACGCGTGAGTGACGACACCGAAATACCTGGGCCCGAAACCCCTGAATCTCCCTCGCCCATGGGGGAATACACGCGCATCGACATCGTCGACGAAATGAAGGCAAGCTACCTCGATTACGCGATGAGCGTGATCGTGGCCCGCGCGCTGCCCGATGTGCGCGACGGCCTGAAGCCGGTGCACCGGCGCATTCTGTTCGCGGCGCAGGAAGGCGGCATGGTCGCCGGGCGGCCCTACCGCAAATGCGCCAAGATTGTCGGCGATGTGATGGGCAACTATCACCCGCACGGTGACACCGCGATCTACTTCGCTCTGGTCCGCATGGCTCAGGATTGGTCAATGCGGGTGCCGCTGGTCGATGGCCAGGGCAATTTCGGCTCGATGGATCCCGATGATCCGGCGTCGATGCGCTATACCGAGGCGCGGCTCGCCAAAGTCGCCAACAGCCTGCTTGACGACCTCGACAAGGATACTGTCGATTTTACCGATAACTACGACGGCTCACGGCGCGAGCCGACCGTCATGCCGGCGCGGTTTCCCAATCTGCTGGTCAATGGCGCAGGCGGCATTGCCGTCGGCATGGCGACCAATATCCCGCCGCACAATCTTGGCGAAGTGATCGACGGCTGTCTCGCATTCATCGAAAATCCGGCGATTACCACCGAAGAACTGTTCGAGATCATTCCGGGACCGGACTTCCCGACCGCACCGATCATTCTGGGCAACGCCGGCGCGCGGAGCGCCTACCTGACCGGGCGCGGCTCGATCCTCCAGCGGTGCCGCCATGTCATTGAAGAGGGGCGCGGCGAGCGTCGTTCGATCGTGCTCACCTCGATGCCTTATCAGACCGGCAAGAATGGCCTGGTCGAGAAGATCGCCGAAGCCGCCAAGGACAAGCGGATCGAAGGCGTCTCCGACATCCGCGACGAATCGAGCCGGCTGGGCGTGCGGGTGGTGATCGACCTCAAGCGCGATGCGACCCCCGAAGTCGTGCTCAACCAGCTGTGGCGGCACTCCCCTGCCCAGTCGAGCTTCCCGGCGAACATGCTGGCGATTCGCGGCGGCAGGCCTGAAACACTGGCGCTGCGCGATATCATCGCCGCCTTCATCACCTTCCGCGAAGAGGTCATCACCCGGCGCACAAAGTTCGAGCTGAACAAGGCGCGCGACCGGGCGCATCTGTTGCTCGGGCTGGTGATCGCGGTGACCAACCTTGATGAAGTGGTGCGGATCATTCGCGGCTCGCCCAATCCGGCTTCGGCCCGGGCTGCTCTGTTGGCCCGCCAATGGCCAATTGGCGAGATTGCTCAATATATTGCGCTGGTCGAGGCAATCGAGCCAAGCGCGGAGCAGGAAGGCGGCACCTATCAGCTTTCGGAAGTGCAAGTGCGGGCAATCCTCGACCTGCGCCTCCACCGGCTGACCGCGCTGGGCCGCGACGAAATCGGCGGCGAGTTGCAAATCCTTGCCGATGCCATCGCCGAATTTCTCTCGATCCTGGCGGACCGCGCAAAACTCTATGGCGTGATGCGCAATGAGCTGGTCGCGGTGCGCGAGGCTTTCGCCACGCCGCGCGTTTCGGAAATCACGGCCGCATGGGATGGTCTGGACGACGAGGATCTGATCGAACGCAGCGAAATGGTCGTCACCGTGACCATGGACGGCTATATCAAGCGCACGCCGCTCTCGACGTTCCGGGCACAAGCCCGGGGCGGCAAAGGCCGCGCGGGCATGGCGACCAAGGACGAGGATGTCGTCTCGGCGATGTTCGTCACATCGACGCATAATCCGGTGCTGTTCTTCTCGACTGCGGGCAAGGTTTACCGGCTCAAGGTCTGGAAGCTGCCCGAAGGTGGCCCGGCAACGCGCGGACGGCCAATCGTCAATCTGTTGCCGGCGCTCGACAAGGACGAGACCATCGCGGCGGTGCTGCCGCTGCCCGAAGATGAAAGCACCTGGGGCGATCTCAACGTCGTGTTCGCGACCGCCAAGGGCAATGTCCGGCGCAACTCGATGGATGCTTTCGCCAACATCCCGTCCAATGGCAAATTCGCCATGCGGTTCGAGGAAGATTCGGCGGACCATCTGGTCGGCGTCGCGTTGCTCGATGCAGGCGACGACGTGTTGCTCGCCACCCGCCAGGGCAAGGCAATCCGCTTTGCCGGCGATGATGTGCGCGAATTCGTCAGCCGCACCTCCACCGGGGTGCGCGGCATGACGCTGAAGGGCGGCGACGAAGTCATCTCGCTGTCGATCCTCCACCGCGTCGGCGTCAAGGATCAGGACGAGCGCGAGGATTATCTGCGCCATGCGCCGTGGAAGGCTGAGCGCGAGAGCGAACCGGCAATGAGCGCCGAGCGCTTCGCCGAACTTGGCGGCAAGGAGCAGTTCATCCTCACGGTTTGCGCCAATGGCTACGGCAAGCTCAGCTCGGCCTATGAATACCGCCGCACCGGACGCGGCGGCCAAGGCATCACCAATATCGACAATATCGCCCGCAATGGCCGGGTCGTGGCCAGCTTCCCCGCCGAAGTCGCCGATCAGCTGATGCTGGTCACCGATCAGGCCAAGCTGATCCGGCTGCCACTCGCAAGCCTGCGGGTGATCGGGCGCGGGTCTGCGGGGGTTCGGCTGTTCAATGTCGCCGACAAGGAACAGATCGTTAGCGCGGTGCGGCTGGCCGACGAGGGCGGGGACGATCCGGACGACGATGGTACCGAAATGCCTGCAGCGGCGGATGTGGTGCCGGGTTCAGATGGGTCTGTGTCCGAAAGCGGTGGCGACGATTGATTTGAGCGGCTCATTCAGGAAGGATAGACCGTGAGGAGGACTTGGCTGAAATTCGTAATTCTTCCAGCTCTTTTGCTGACATTTGGCATGGCACCGGCACATGCTGCCGAACCCCGTGCCGAGATCGCGAATGTGGGCGTCGTCCTTTACACTTTGACCCAAACCCCAGGGACGCTGCTCGCCCGGTGGAACTATGGCAGGGCACATAGCGGACCAGGATTGGCGACCGGCGGCCCCCGGGCAGGCTTCGCCGGCAATTTTCATGTTCGCTATTTCCTCGAAAACGGGCAGTTCTCGGACGAATATGATCTCGAAATCGAAAAGACCGGCGACTTCTACGATGTCCGCTGGCTTGTGGGTGGCAAGCTCATGGCGCGCGGTGTGGGTGTCGAAGTCGGTGATGGCCGTTCACTGGCCGTCGGCTGGCACAGGGTTTGACATAAGTGGCGGCGCAGAAGCTGAGTCCACTGCCGAACTTGGCTTACAAGGTGCTGACAGCCGAGCAATTTGCCGACTGGCAGGCCGCAGGACACTTCGCCGGCGCTCCGATCGATCTGGCCGATGGCTATATCCACCTCTCCACTGCTGACCAGTTGCCCGGCACGCTTGAGAAGCACTTTATCGGACGGGCCGGGCTGGTCATTGCCGAAATCGACCTGGCCACAATGGGCGATGCCGTGCGTTGGGAGCCATCGCGCGGCGGGGCGCTGTTTCCGCACCTCTATGCGCCACTGCCGCTGCGTGCGGTTCGCGCCCATGGCCTGCTCGATTGGGAACGCGACGGCTCGATCATCCTGCCGGGCTAACCGGCACGTCGCCGCAGATGGCCCACGACTCCGGTGCAGATCAGGACTTGTCCGCCATAGTAGAGTGGCCAGATCAGAAAGTCGGTCAACGGACTGGTGGCAAGTGGCCCCATCCGCGCGAAAATCAGCAAGTCAGACACCGCAAACAGCAGTGAGCCGATCCCCACCCGATAGCGCACAAAGCTGCTGCAACAGGCGGACGCGGTCATGCCCGCGAGCCCGGCAGCATAGAGCGCCACGCCCGGTGCAATCGCCCGCTCTGCTGGCAACAGAAAGGAAACCAGCGAAATTGTGATCAGCAGAAACGCAGCCGCAGCCATTTGGGCGTAGGTGATTCGCGGGCGAAGGTTGCGCAGATAGAGGTGAATGGCGATCAGATGGCCGACCAGAAACGCGGCGGCGCCTGCTTCGAGGGTCAGTTCGATAAGCACATCACCCATGGCTCCAAAGGCCATGACCGCCGCAATCTGACGCGAATTGCCACTCGCGCGCTGGGCATAAGCATAGGCTGCCAGCAATGCGACGCCTGAACCCTTCCAGGCAGTCAGCCACGGCTCAGGGGTCAGACTGTCCTTGGCAAAACAATAGCTCAGTCCGGCCATCAGGCTGGCCAGGAGCCATAATCGATCGTTTGCCGTTGCGTGATTGGGCATAGTTCTCCCCCGCCGGCTATGCTTGCGTTGGAATTTCCCGCGCGCAATGCCTAAGGCTGTTTCCCATGGGATATGACGTGCACATCATCGGCGGCGGGTTGGCCGGAAGCGAGGCTGCTTGGCAGCTTGCCAAGCGTGGTCTCACGGTTAGGCTTTCAGAAATGCGCGGGACCGGCGAGCGCAGCCCGGCACATAACACCGATGCGCTGGCCGAACTGGTCTGCTCCAACTCCTTTCGCTCCGACGATGACGATAATAATGCTGTCGGCCTTCTGCATCACGAAATGCGCCAGTTGGATTCGCTGGTGATGGCGGCGGCGGCCAAGGCGCAAGTGCCTGCTGGATCTGCGCTGGCGGTGGACCGCGATGTGTTTTCCGCTGAAGTGGAAGCCGCGCTTGCCGCTCTTCCCACTCTCGAAATCGCGCGCGAACGCATCGACCATCTGCCCGAGGCAGGCCTCATCATTGTCGCAACCGGCCCGCTAACGGCCGCCGCATTGGCCAACAGCATCGGCGCGGCGACCGGCGCGGAAAGCCTCGCCTTCTTCGATGCCATCGCCCCCATCGTCCACCGCGATTCTATCGACATGGAGGTCTGCTGGATGGCCTCACGGTGGGATAAGGGCGATAGCAAGGATTACATCAACTGCCCGATGGACCGCGAGCAGTACGCCGCCTTCCACGCCGGCCTGATCGCGGGCGAAAAGACAGTGTTCAAGCAGTGGGAGGAGAACACCCCCTATTTCAACGGCTGTATGCCGATCGAGGTCATGGCAGAGCGCGGGTTCGAGACGCTGCGGTTCGGGCCGATGAAGCCGGTCGGGCTCGACAATCCGCATGATGCGACGCCAGAGTTTCCCAAAGGGCGCTGGCCCCATGCGGTGGTGCAGCTGCGGCAGGATAACAAGCTGGGCACGTTGTGGAACATCGTTGGCTTCCAGACCAAGCTCAAACACGCCGAACAGGTCCGCCTGATCCGCACCATTCCCGGGCTGGAGAATGCTGACTTCGCCCGGCTGGGCGGGCTCCATCGCAACACGTTTCTCAATTCGCCCGCACTGCTTGACCGGCAATTGCGGCTAAAAACCGCCCCGCATGTGCGCTTTGCCGGGCAGATCACCGGTTGCGAGGGCTATGTCGAAAGCGCTGCTATCGGCCTGGCGGCGGGCCTCATGGCAGCCGCGGAGCTGGGCGGGCAAGCGTGGCAGTCGCCGCCGGCAACCACGGCGCTGGGCGCGCTGCTGGCGCATATTACCGGCGATGCGGAAGCGGAAACCTATCAGCCGATGAACATCAACTTCGGGCTGTTTCCGCCGCTGCACGATGTGAAGAAAAAGCAGCGCAAATCGGCCTATACCGAGCGCGCCAAGCACGACCTACAAAGCTGGATCCCCTTCGTCGCCGCCTGAATCCTCAACTTCTGCGGGTGGCGGGGCTGCGCCTTTGCGCGCCGGCGCGGCGGCGCGCGGAATTGGCGAGCAGCGACAGGCTGGCTGAGCCGAACGCTTGGGTTTGGTCGTGGCGAATTCCTCGCGGGTGAGCGCATTGTCGCGGTTGCCATCGGCATTGCGAAAGCGGCTCGAAGTGCGGACCGCCCATTCCTGAAAAGTCAGCAGGTTGTTGCCATCGCCATCGAGTTTGCGAAAAGCGGCGGCTCGCGGGGCGAGCAGCTCGTTGGCGGTGATGCGCCCGTCGCGGTTGCGGTCGAGCCGGTCGAAACGGCGCTGCTCGCGGGTGACGGGATCAGCCTCGGGCAAGGCCGCACCGCGCAGGCCCGCAGCATCCCCAAACGGCAGGGGTTCGTCGCCAGCGGGAGCAGCAGGGGCCTCTGGCGGCGGTGCGCCGCGATCGGTTTCGGCCCTGCCCTGCCACCAGAACAGCCCCGTCCCGGCCAGCAGCAGCGCGATAACGGCACCCAGCACGATCCGGTTCACACCCAGCCCCCTTAAAAACTTCTGACCTAACGCCCCGTTATGCCGATCCGGATCGCCGCAAGCAATGCTCCCGGCGACAGCGCCACTGACTCATTTTTCAGCCAGTCCGTGCGCGCCGCAAGGCCATGCATTATTGCCAGCGGGCGCAGCTTGCGCGGCAGCCCCTGCCAGCGCCAATCCTGCTTGCGGACCAGCGCCAGCACGGCCTCGCGTTCGCGCGCATCGCTGAGATGCGCCGCGATATCGGCCAGCGCCCACGCGCGGCCCATGCGCAAGGCAATGGCTGCTTCGTCAGGTGAATCGGCGAGTGCGGCGAAGCCCTGCCCGCGCGCCTCGGCCAGCGCCAGGAAGGCTGAGGAAGGCAGCGGCGGCGGTCCGGTCATAGCTTCCCAGCCGTCCGTCAGACCCGCCAGAGCAGCCCCTTGTCCAGGCCATTCGCGCAGCAGCGACAGCAGCGGATCACCGGTCGCCGCACCGCCTGAGCCGCCAGCCAATTGTTCGCGCCACCAGGCGAGGCGCAGCTGCGCCAGCATAGGCTCGTGCGCATGGCGCACTATGTCGGCGAGGCGCGCATCCAGCGCCAGCAGCGCGATCAAAGCCGGGCGCGATTTCGCCGTAGCATAGGCCAGAGCCAGCCGCTGGAGCGCAGGCAGCGCCGCAAGCATTGCCGATTGCGGCATTCAGCGCCGAATGCGGCGGGGCAATCCGCGCAAGATCATCAAAACATTCATTATGGTTATGGGCGATTAATCCTTTCCATTGAAGAAGCAATAACCGCGCGCGCGCTATTTTGCCGCCAAGCAGGGTGATGGTCGATCGGGCGAGGCCGCAGTGCAGACGCCTAGATTCTCGTGCCATCATTCACGCAATATTTAGTAAAAACCGTCAAGGATACATTCGGTATGAACACCAGTATCGGAACCTTTCGGCGCCTCGTCGGCCAAAAGCTGCAAATGTGGCGGCGGCTGTATGCCTGCTCGAGTGGCAATGTCATGCTGCTCTCGGCTATTGCCATGCCGGTTCTGGTCGGAATGGCAGGTCTCGCGATTGAGGCTGGCAACTGGTATCAAACCAAGCGTTCGATGCAGAACGCAGCGGATTCCGCCGCAGTTGCCGCCGCAACAAATTTCGGAACCAGGTATTCCCATGAGGCCAAGGCAGTTACTGGCCAATATGGTTTCACTGACGGCCAGGACCATACGACCGTCGCCGCCAGCAATACGGCCACTTGCCCGGCGGGGGGGTCAACGTGCTACAGCGTCACCATCACCAAGAATGTGCCGCTGGTGTTTTCGCGCCTCGTCGGCTTCGCCGGCTCGACGACAGCAGGTAGCCAGAGAGCGGTAGCGCTCACCTCGGTTGCTGTTGCCCGACGCGCCACGACCAGTCGGGAATATTGCGTCCTGGCGATGGACACGCTTGGCACTCCGCTGGTTTCAAACGGTGCACCCAACGCCAACCTGTCTGGTTGCAACGTCATGTCCAACAACAATGCGACCTGCAACGGCGGCGATCTCAACGCCACCTATGGTGACGCCTATGGCATCAATTCAAACTGCGGGGATATTGCGACATCCAATGTTCCGCGCGTTCCCGACCCTTACAGCTATCTGGCGGCGTCGATCCCAAGCAACACCTGCTCTTCCTATCCGCAGGCGACGCTTGCCAGCAATAGCAAAACAGTTGCTAATGCTGGTTCTGCAACCACAGTCTCGGGTAGCTATAGCACGACCGGCGACTGGAAGATTTGCGGTGATCTGGTGTTGACGGGTAATGTGATGCTTACTGGGTCCAGCGTGCTGATCGTCATCTATAATGGCGACCTTTTGACCAATGGCTACACGATCAGGACCGCGAGCGGAGCCGCTGCTACCATCGTCTTCTCCGGAACCTCGGGCTCCGCCTATTCACATATTCCCGACACCGAAGGCGTGATCGATGTCAAGGCGCCAACCACGGGCACGTGGAAGGGCATTGCGCTCTATCAGGACCCGAACCTTGCCGCAGATCCTGGCCTCAATATCGATTATGCCGGCAGCAACCCGAGAACTCCGGTCTGGAATATCAGCGGACTGGTCTATATGCCCAATGCCGCCGTCCAGTTCAGCGGTATTGTCAACAAGGCAGCCAACGGCGATGCCTGCTTCGCACTGGTCATCAAGACCCTGCTGATCAATGGTAATGCCATGATCCTGGCTCGCGGCCAATGCCCTACGGCAGGGCTGACTTTGCCCAGCAACAGCTTCAACGGTCCGCGCGGGCAGCTGGTGAGTTAGCCATGAAACTGTTGTCCCACCTCAGGCCGCTATGCCGGCTGCTCCGCGACGAAAGCGGCCTCGCCGCCATGGAGCTGGCGCTGGTCGCAGGCACCCTTTCCACGGTCATGCTCAACGGCGTCGAGATCGGGCGATTCTATTTCGCCAAGATGGAACTCCAGAACGCGACGCAAATGGCGGCGCAGAATGTGTGGAAGGTCTGCGACACCCCGGTCAAGGCACCGGTTACGCGCAATTGCTCTGGCCGCACCAACGCCATGACCACCGGTCTGCAATCCACTTCGCTCGGAAGCAGTGTAACCTTGTCGTCCGGCTTTCCGACAGAGGCCTACTATTGCGCCTCCACAACCGACGGATCGTTGATCAATGTCGGTCCGGTGTCGGATAGCAATGGAAACGCTGCGACCAAGCCCTCGACCTGCTCACCCAACGGCAGCGGCGCCGATACGCCGGGCGACTATATCGTCATCCAGGCCCAATATACCTACACGCCTATTTTCAGCGGCATAACCATCGGCTCATTGTTGCCAACTACAGTCACGTCAACGACCACGATGAGGATCCAATGACTCATTTCCGGAAGTTGGCATCGAATTTGCGCGCCAGCCAGCATGGTTCATCCGCAGTCGAATTTGCGCTGGTGGCGCCAATCCTCATCATGTTCATCATTGGCGGGATGTATCTCTCGTTGCTCGGCTTTACCGCTTCGAGCCTGCGGTTTGCCGCGCAAGCCGGCGCCCGCTGCGCCTCGATCAACACCACGACATGCACCAACGCGACGAGCATCCAGTCTTATGCGTCGAGCCAGTTTATCAATCTGACCGGCAACACCGCAACGTTCACCGCCACCACCCCGGTCTGCGGCAACAGAGTTGCGGCCTCGGTGAATTTCCCACTGTTGACGGGAATCAGCAAGGTCACAGTGCCGCTGAGCGCAAGCGCCTGCTTTCCTTGATCCGGGAGGTTCCGGTCAGCGCGACTGACCGCGCACAGCAATTTCATCTGCGATCAACCTGAAAGAATTAACCATTCTCGTTGATCAGGCCGTTACGCGGCTTCGCTATAATTCCCGGGCAAGTTCGCGGAGTTTGCGTTTACCGATGACCAGTTCTTTTCCCCGATTGGCAAAGCAGATGGCGGATGGAATCCTGCGCCCGCTGCTGCGTGACCGATCTGGCAACACCAGCCTGATCGTCGCCGGCTCGATCGCGCCCTTGCTGGCGATGGTGGGCGGCGGCATCGACATGGGGCGCAGCTACCTGACCGAAAGCCGACTGCAAAGAGCCTGTGATGCCGGCGTGTTGGCAGCGCGCAAAAAGCTTGGTCCTTCCGTGGTCACGGACGGAATGGTCCCGGCTGCCGTTGCCGATTCAGGCAATCGGTTCTTCAATATCAATTTCAGGTCCGGAATGTTCGGAACCAACAATCGCAACTTCACCATGACGCTGGAGCCCGACTACTCGATCAGCGGGGTGGCAACTGTTGCCGTGCCGACGACGATCATGAAACTGTTCGCGATAAGCAAGGTGGACGTTAGGGTTCTGTGCCAGGCGCGGCTCAATTATACCAACACAGACGTGATGATGGTGCTCGACACCACCGGATCGATGAGCAGGACAAACTCGGGCGACAAGCAAAGCCGCATCACCGTGCTGAAATCAGTGGTTCAGACCTTCCATGCCCAGCTTGAAGGCAGCAAGGGCGTGGGCATCCGCCTCCGCTATGGTTTTGTGCCCTATGCGGTCAACGTCAATGTTGGTGGGTTGCTGAAGAACGAGTGGATGGTCCATAATTGGACCTACCAATCGCGCGAAGAGCAGTCGACGGCCACGTCGGTCGTTGATTACACCTACACCGATAAATGGCTCACGGTTGCTGGCAGTTATGCCGCGTCGATCGTGGAGACCTATCCGGCAAATTATAACCCGCCGAACGGGGAGTCGGATAGCGGCCACTATAACTGCCAGAAACCCGCGCCCCCCAATCACTATACTTCGAGCGACGACGTGCTGACGACCACGAGCGAGCCTTTTATTGGCCCCCCGGCCGGGACCAAGACCACCAAGCACCGTCGGCTGACTGAAAACGGCGAAGTTTACTGGCTGCAGGTCAACGGCACGACATGCGAAGTCTGGGGCGGTATCTACACTGCCCTGACGCGCGAGTATGACCAGATCACCTATCCGGTCTACACCAAATCCTCGCTATTCCGCTATGCGCCGGTTTCGCGCGATGTCGTGAACTGGCGTTCCGAGAGCAATGGCTGCATCGAGGAGCGCGATACCTATGAGATCACCGACTATAATAACGTCAATCTGGACTTGGCGCTCGATCTCAATATTGACCGGGTTCCCAGCATGGGGGTCGCAGCGACGCAATGGCGGCCTTCCTATCCGGATATCATCTATGGCCGGGCGCTTGACTCCAACGGCAAGGGCAAGTTTTCCGTCGACCCGGTGGTTACAAACAATGCCTATCTGTTTCAGCCGGCCAACTTCTCCGGCCTGGTCGCCTGCCCCACCCCCGCACGCAAGCTTGAGGAGATGAATGCGGGCGATGTCTCGACCTATCTCAACTCACTTACGATCGGTGGCAACACCTATCACGATATAGGCATGATCTGGGGCGGGCGTCTGCTCTCGCCCACCGGGCTGTTCGCGGCCGAGAATGCCGATGATGGCGGCAAGCCGACCAACCGACATCTCATCTTCCTGACCGATGGCCAGACCAGCACCAATGACATTGCGTACGGGACCTACGGCTTCGAGCCACTCGATCGGCGGCGCTGGACCCCATCGTCGGTGCTTTCGCTCAATGCGGTTGTGGAGAAGCGCTTCGGGGTTGCCTGCAATGAAGTGAAGAAGCGCAACATTACTGTCTGGGTGATCGGCTTCGGCACGACTATGAGCGACTTGATGAAGGACTGCGCCGGCGCAGGCCGCTGGTTCCAGGCCGACAATGCGACCCAGCTGACCGCAGCTTTTGGGAAGATCGCAGCATCGATGGGCGACCTGAGAATTGCCAAATGATCCGCCGTCCCGCCTTTATGTGCGACATTCGCGGTTCTGCGGCAGTCGAATTTGCGCTGATCGCGCCGATCATGCTGATGACGATCTATGGCATGTTCGACATAGGCCACGCGCAATACACGCGGGCTCTGCTCGAAGGCACCGTCGAGAAAGCATCCCGTTCCGCCACGATCGAAGGAGCCAAGACCAGTGTCATCGACGCACGCGTCTCAGCGGCAATCAGGCAGATCGCTCCGGGTGCGCTAATCACGTTTAAGCGCACTGCCCTCGCCGACTTTTCCGACCTCGGGCTGCCCGAGGACTTCGACGATATCAACAAGGACGGCACCTGCAACGACAACGAGCCCTTCGAGGATGCAAACGGCAACAACAGCTATGATCTCGATCGCGGAAAGATCGGCAATGGTGCCGCTCGCGATGTCATCCTGTATCAGGTGGACGTCAGTTATAAGCGGATCCTGCCAATCGGCAGGCTGCTCGGCCAGAGCAATACCATGACGATGAATGCAGCTACCGTCCTTCGCAACCAGCCGTTTGGTGTCCAGAACTATGTGGAGTGGAAGAATTGTCCGTGAAGCTAGCCAGAGGCACATTTCGCCGGCTGAAAGGCGATCGCTCGGGCCTTGCTGCTGTCGAGTTCGCAATCTCGCTGCCGTTGCTGCTGACTGCCGGGCTCTATGGCACCGAAACCGCAAATCTGGCGATGACCTACATGAAAGTCGGCCAGGTTGCGATGCACGTTGCGGATAATGCCTCGCGCATCGGCGATACGTCCTCGATAAACAACCGTCCGATTTTCGAGGCCGATGTTGCCGATCTGCTCAATGGCTCCAAGACCCAGGGCGGTAACAAGCTCAATTTCTTCAATCACGGACGGGCCATCGTCAGTAGTCTTGAAGTCTATGATCCTGCCATCAGTTGCGGCGGGAACAATTGCCCGGGTGGATTGCAGACGGCAGGGGTGCAGTTTATTCACTGGCAGCGCTGCATGGGCAAGAAAAAAGTTACCTCCGACTATGGTGCCGAATACGACTCTATGCCTAGCGGCATGGGCCCAGCAGGCCAGCAAGTCAGCGCAGATGCTGGCAGCGCGGTCATTTTCGTCGAAGTAACATACGATTATCAGCCGCTCATCTCTTCGCGCTTCTTCGGGCCGACGACGATCAAGGCCATGGCAAGCTTCACACAGCGCGACAATATCGACTTGTCGGGCCTCAAGAAGATGAACCGGCGGACCGGCAATACGGCTGCTCTTTGCAGCAAGTTCACCAACAGCATCTAGCCAGGATTGTCGCTGTCTGCTGCGATGGCTTCACGCGCTCCGGCTTTGGCGCCCGCCAATCCGACCGCGCGCCGATGCCTCAAGGTCGTCAAGCCAGCAAGAAATGCGTCCAGCCCAACGGTAATATCCGGCAGCCAAATGTGCCGTAAATGGACGGTTAAGATATTAACCAGGTTCGTATACTGACAAACCTGTTTGCTCCGCGCAGACTTGTTTTCGGCCATCAAGCCCCAAGCAACATTGCGGACTGGAGAAACAAAATGCGCGATCTCAACCTCAACGAACTCGAACTGGTTTACGGCGCTGGCGGCAAGAGCCGCAGCGGTTGCGGCTCGTCGCCGAAGCCCCCGAGTTGCGGCGGCGGCAGCAAGTCCAAGAAGAGCAAGTCCAAGAAAAGCAAGAGCAAGAAGAACAAGCGCGGCTCGAAGGGCTATTGCTGAATCACCGCCCGCTGCGGCGAGCAAAGTTTGGGGGGGGCGGGGGAAAACCCGCCCTTACCTTTTTGTAATCTCGATGCGGTATAGGTCCGGCCAGCAATATCCAACGGCCAGGAAACCACTTTGTCAGCATCTCCCAGGACCACCCGGAAATCCAGGCCGAGGCCGGCCGTGCAAGCGGAACACCGCAATATGGTCTGGCTGCTTGGTCAGCCCCAGCTGCAGGACTATCTCCATTTCTGCGAAAGCAAGGTCGTCAGCGGCGATAGTCTCGATGCCCGAGCGCTCACCGACGAATGGCGGACAGCGAACGATTACTACTACGATCTCGAGAAGTCGGAAGCCGGCATTGCCGACACGATCGCATGCCGCCCGCTCGATCGCCGCCTGACCCGGCTGGCATCGCGCTTGGAGGCGAACGACTGGTTCCGCAAGTCGTTCGACAACCTGCCCTACACCATCGAACTCGTCGAACTGGACAAGCTCGTCGTGTCCCAGATCCAGGTTGAACTGAGCCATGTACAGTCCGCTGTACGCGCGCTTAGCAAGCGCCCTGCCCCGGCAGAGCTGTTCAACTTCTGTCTCCCGCTCGAACGCGAAATGCCGCCAGTTTCCGTCTTGCGGCTCGCCAGCAATCGCTATCAGTTCTCCTCTCCATCAAGTGATTTTCGCCAGCACGATCCCTTGCTGCTGCGCGGCGCGGAGATTGCCCATCTCAAGCTACCCGGGCCGGCTGCGGCGATGTTCGGCATTTCCGTCGGCTTCGGCTCGAACTTCCTGAGCGGCGTGCGCAGCGGCAGCCGGGTGCTGCTGCAGAACGGCTATCACCGGGCCTATGCCTTGCGCAGTGCTGGCTTCACCCATGCCTGGTGCGTTGTCGAACTGGTGACGCGCAAGGACGAATTGCGCCTTACGGCAACGAGTGAGGTCATGGATGATCCGGAGTTCTACTTTGCCGCCAAGCGGCCGCCGATCCTGCGCGACTTTTTCGATCCGCAGATTGCCAAGCGGCTCAAGGTCAAACGCATGGATTGTTTGGTGGAAGTCGAAATCACCGTTCGCAGTTCGGTGGCTTCCGCCGACTGAGCGGGAAACCGATGCAGTTCAGCCTGGGACCGAGAGCCAGCCAGTCACGCTGAACCGCCGCCGGGGCGCGGCGCGGGTCACCATGGTGACGCTGTGATAACGCGGGATCACGAACAGATCGAGCGTGTTGAACTGGGGTATGAAGCCGGCGCATTCGATTCCGCCGATTTGATGAAACAGCAGCAGCCCGCCCCATTCCAGCCGCCATTGCGGGGTCAACCCCAGGACGAACGCCACTTTTCTGCCGGAATCCAGCAGGTCATCGTCATGGCCGGTGAGGAAGTCCCCATCGCCATAGGCGGTGACCTGGCCGTCGGTGAAAGTGGGCGCAACCAGTCCGGTGACACTTTCGAGGAACGCCTGCATCGGCGCGCGGCGCATCAGGTCGGCGAGCGCGGCCAGTACCGGGTCATCGGCATGTTCGCCTGAGCCCGGAATTCGCAGTGCGGCGTAGGAATACTGAAACCCCTCCCGTGCTCGGTCAAACATGCCCGGTTCCAGCTCTTCGCGGCACCTCGCGCCTGGCACGCGCCATTCGTCCCATGGGACTTCGTGGGCACCGGTTTCGTGATTGACCAGCTGGATCCAGTCTTCATTGCCTTCAAGGTACTGGAAAAGCTCCGGTGCGCCGCGTGTCAGCACGCGGCCGACCCGCACAAGCCCGTCTTGCCGGAACCGCCGGGTAATTTCGGCAACATCGAGTTCGGGATTGAGTTCCAGCGGAACCAGTGCGGTCATGGATTCTGCCTTTCCCCCGGCTTGATCTGAAACGCTGCGAGCGGGCCTGGGCGGCCGGGCTTGTCGATCCGCCGCACCTTGCCATCCTCGACATGCAAGACAACGTCTGCCAGGTCGACCAGCGCAGGGCGGTGCGAAATGGCAATGCGGGTAACCGGCATCGCCGCGATGGCCAGCGCGACAAGCCCTTCGGTCTTCTCGTCTAGATTGGCCGTGCCTTCGTCGAGCAGCAGCACATCGGGATCGCGATAGAGCGCGCGGGCGAGCAGGATCCGCTGGCGCTGACCGGAAGAGAGGGCCGCGCCCATGTCGCTCACCAGGCTCTGGTATGACATTGGCATCTTGGCGATGTCATCATGCACGCGCGCAAAGCGGGCTGCGGCCTCGATGGCCTTCTGGTCGGGTTGCGGATGGAAGAAGCTGATATTGTCCGCCAAAGTTCCCGTCAGCAGGTAATCGTCCTGCAACACCGCACCTGTGCCCTGTCGCCAGGCCGCCATGGTTGCCGGGCCGAGCGACAGACCATCGATCTCGATCGTGCCCGACTGGGGCGTTAGCAGACCAAGCAGCAGCCGCATCAGGGTGGTTTTGCCCGCGCCGGAAGGTCCGACGATCGCCACCAGGCTTCCGCCCGGAATTTCGAAGCTCACCCGGTCGAGAACCAGGCCACTGGCGCTGTCATAAGCGAACGACAGGTTGTTGGCGACAATAGTCGGGGGCATGCGATTGGGGCGATGAGCCGGCGGGGGCGTCAGTACTTCCTTCTTCTCGCCGACGATGTCCGACAGCCTTTCGAGATGAACGCTCAGCAGTCGCCATTTCTGCCACTGTTCGACCAGCGCGGTCGCACTTGATGCAAAGCTGCTGCGATAAGACAGAAAGGCCAGTAGCAGCCCCACGCTCAACTCCTGGGAAATCACCGCCAGCGCCCCGAAATAAACAGTCAGGAGAAATGACAGGCTGAAAATCGCGTCTTCCGCGAAGCTCAGCTTCACTCCTATCATGCGCGACTTGTAGGTGGCCGAGATGACATCGGCGTAGCGGTTGCGCCATCCGCTCTCGCGCATCGTCTCGAAGCCATGCAGCTTGATCGCCCGCATCGCGCGCAGCGATTCCATCTGGTAGGATTCCTCCTGCGCCCGCGCGACGATTTCTTCTTCGGTCCGCGCGCGCATGGCGGGATAGAATATCTGGGAAAGCGCGAGGTAGGCAAGCGTGGCGCAAAAAACGATGGCAGTCAGCGGAACGTTGATTGTCAGCATGACCAGCAGTGTCGCCAGCAGCAAGGTGCTGTCGATGAAGGCATCGACCAGCCCATGGGTCAGCAGTTGCTGGATGGGGCGAATTGAGCCGATGCGCGAGAGGATATCGCCAACATGGCGACGCTCGAAATAGCCCATCGGCAGGCGCAACAAGTGCCGGACAATATTGCCGCCAAGCTGGAAGGTCAGCGATTCGCCCAGGCACAGGGTGACCCAGCTGCGCAACATGCGAGTCACGGCTTGCAGCCCATAGATGAAGCCGAAGCCGATCAGCAACATGGTGAGCATGCTGGAATCGCCCTGGTTCACGCCTTCGTCGATCACCAGCTGGATGAAAAAGGGTATGACCAGCGAGGTGACCTGCACCAGCAGCGAAAGCAGCAGCACCTGTCCGACCGCCGAACGGAAGTTGACCAGGTTGCTCCACAAGTCGGACAGCCGCGTCCGGGTCTGAACGTTGATCGGCTTGAAATCGGCCGTCGGCGTCAGTTCAAGCGCAACACCAGTGAAATGGCGCGCGAATTTCGCGAGCGGCAGACGCCGGCGGCCGCGGGCGGGATCGAGAATTGTGGCGGTAGTGCGATCAACCCTTTCGAGGACCACGAAATGGTTAAGGTCCCAGTGCAGGATCGCTGGCAGCTGGAGACGGTCGAGCTCTTCCACTTCCAGCCGCACCGCGCGGGCCGACAGGTCAAGGTCGGATGCGACGCCGATCAGCTGGCGCAGGGTCATGCCCTTGATCGAGGTGGGAAAGCGCTGGCGAAGACCTGCCAGGTCGACCCTGTGGCCATGATAGCGCGCGATCATGCACATCGAGGCAAGCCCGCATTCGGCCGCCTCCGACTGGAGCACGGCGCGGATGCGCACGTTCCATGGCCATTCGATGTTCGCCATCAGCCGACCGCCTCGAAGATCGGGCCAAGCAGGATCTGCCAGAAGCTGCGGCGTTCCATAACCAGTTTGCCGCCAAGGGTCATGCCAGGTCTGATCGCGGCGATGCTGACTTTGGCGCGCGGCGAAAATTCCACGATCCGCGTTCGGATGCGGAACACCGGTTCTTCGAACTTGAGCCCCGGATCGACATTCGACGGTTCGGTCGGAACCTTGGCGATCTCGGTCACCACACCCCGACTGGAGCCGAACTTCTGATAGGGGAACGCATCGAACTGCAGGCGCACTGCCTGGCCGGGCCGGGCATTGCCGACGGCCCGCGAGGGTGCGTAAAGCCAGACTTCTAGCTGGCTGTTCGACGGGATGATCGATGCCGCCGCGCGTTCGGGGGTTGTCTGCTGGCCGATTTCCACGCTGATGTCGCCGACGGTTCCGGCGACGGGTGCCGTCAGGACCAGCTTGTCGGTGCGCGTCAGTTCGAGTTGCTGCTGCGCCAGAACCGCGCGCTGCGAGAGTAGGACTGAAAGCGTCCGCTGGGATTCGAGTTGCTGCCGGCCTCGCTCGGCCTCGTTTGCCCGCAAAGCATTGCGCTGGCTGATGAGCTGCTCGCCAAGTGCTTCATAGGCAGCGCGGCGCGATAGGAGGGCGGAACGGCTGTCCTCGACTTGGCGCTGTGTGCCCGCACCTTCCTTGGCAAGGCGTTCGGCGCGGCGCGCGGCTGATTCGGCAAGGCGAATCTGATCAGAGGCAATGATCTGCTGCCGTTCGAGCGAGCCAATGGTCGCAGTTATGCCGGTGCGCTGCTGCGTAAGGGCGGCGAGTTCGGAAGTTGACTGGTTGGACACGATCTCGACCTGTCGGCCAAGCTCCACGTCCTGCTTGCCGATTTCGCCAAGCTGGGGAGTGATCCCGCCCTGCCCCTGCGCGATTGCGAGGGTGACAAGCGGCTGGCCCGCTGAGACCTGCTGCCCGCTCTTCACATGGATCGCGCTGACTTCGGCGGCGGAGCGGGGATAAACGCGGGCGATGCCGCCATCGTAAGCTACAATTCCGCGCACATCGGCGGTCATCGTATAGCTGCCGAACAGCAACAGGGCCACGAGAAGCAGCGCGGCGCCGGCAGCCAGGCGTGTATAGAGGCGCGACGATGGCGGCACTGCGGCCACCACCGTCCCGGTCAGCCGGTTGCGGCTAGCCTCGATTACTTCGTTCCTAAAAAGCAGTTCGGTCATTTGCCCTGTGACTGGCCTCATGTGGAAATAAGCAATTAGCCGTTAAGGCTGAAAACAAGGTAAAGAACCGGTGAACCATGCAGAATGGCATCAAGCATGAGGCCTGGTGGTCAACCAATCTTAACCACCAGCGGCTAGAAACAGGCGATGCATCTTGCGCGCCCCATTTTCGTGTTGACTTTGCTCATGGTGGCGGCCGGTGGCTGTGCGCCGACTGTGCGGATTGATGGCCCCGCCCCGATCACCTCTGCCGCGTGGAGCGGCCAGAGCGAAAGTGCCACGCCCGCGACAGCACGCTTGCCTGCCCTGCTCAGCGCTCCGGAACTGGCCAAGCTGACCAGTCAGGCACTTGAAAACAACAGTGAAATCCGGATCGCGTCGGCGCGCATTTCGCAATCGCGGGCGCTGTTGCACGCGGCGCGTCAGGCCACTCTTCCGGAAGTCACTCTGTCGGCAGGTGCCAATCGGCGGTTCAATAGCAGTGCGAGCAGCGCGCTCGATTTCAAGGACGCATTCGCCCGGCTCGATGTCGACTTCGAACTTGATCTTTTTGG